>NZ_CP075565.1:0-9182 GCF_020423125.1 Aeromonas media | reverse complement strand
GACGGGTCAGGAAAGCGACGGAAGCTGCGTCTGCTCGCCTCTGGCCGGAATACAACAGGCGGATAACCCTATTCGACGAGCTGATCGAGCTGCGTAAGGCGAAGCGGCAGCGCAAGATTCTTCAGGTTCAGAAGGCGCAGTCGTTGGATTTCACCACTATCGCCCTGCAACGCTCTTTGGGCGCGTTCGGGTGGGCGGACGGGGGAAGGGAGTGGAATGCCTGCCCTAAGCCGCTTCAGAGGCTCATAGAGGACTACCTTTCAACGTCTGGGGGGGAGAGGGAGACCATGAGCGCGGAAATTGGCAGGAGCAGGGATGTGCGCGATTGGCTGGCTCAGCAGAAGAGGGGCATAGACCCTGCTCCTGCACCGAAACGCAACCATGGCCCAAGACTGGGGTAAGCCGTTACAGCTAAAGGCTACAAGTAGATGAGGAGCGGCCAAATCAAAACGCCAATTCGAAATGTCAAAATCGCAAATTGATTTTGAGGTGCGGGGAGGGGGGTGAAAAACTGGGGCCGGTGGCCCCATTTTCCCGCCATCGAGGCGGCTTATCTGATCGGGTGCACCTCGTGTGGGATGAAAATAAAGTTTCACCCTATAGATGGACAGATGCCGCCTTTTAGGCGGCATCTTGTTCACATTCACGAGCAAAGTATCATCCTTGTGTCGGGGTGATGGGGTCTCTGGCCAGATCCTGATGAAAATAGAGTTTCATCCTCTCTCAACCTTCGTGTAGGAGAGGAATAAAGTTTCATACTAAGCAGTCAAGTAACCCTGTTTGTACCGTTCTAAATGATACTCACCCAGAAATAAAGATTCATACTAATTCCTACTACAAAATCTGAGTCACGCTACAACTGAGTAATAAAGTATCATACTGGTTGTCTTGAGCATCCACAGATTGATTGGCCCCATTCAAACACGTTTCTGGACAAGAATGAGCTAGAAGTATTGATCTAGCTCTGGTGATTTGAATTAGAAAATGTATTAATGTTGTGTATAGTTTATCAGCAGGTATTCGTAAGCATCTAGTCAGGAAAAACAACAATACCCAACGCTTCGAGAAGCTGTTCTTGTTGCCAGCTGGCAATTTTGATACCTGATGTATCGACTTTTCGAGGATCTAAACCGTCGAGTTCGGCGTGACATAAATTAGCACCCTGTAGGCTAAACTGTCCCCAGACATCTTCAGAAAAAACACCTCGACTTAAGTCTGACTCTTTCAGTGATGCGCCCGCGAGGTGAGTCCCTATCCAGCGATTTTCAAACAGCTCACATTTTTCTAAACAGACCCGCTCCATATTGGCATAAGACAGGTTACATCCAGTAATAAAGGCTGAGCAAAAGTACATACGATTACTCACTTGATTGGCAAAGTTTGCTCGGGAAAAGTTGGCCCCTTTTAAATCACACTCACGTAACTCAATACCGTAGCAATTGGCGTTACTAAAGTTTGCCATCGCAAGCTGGCATTGTTGGAAACTTGCATCGCGAAGGTCTGCGACATCAAAATGGCAACCTTCGATATCACCCTGTTCAATGAACTTGCAGTTAATAAATGTCGCATCACGCAAGTTAGCACGTCGAAAATCGCATCGGATAAAGGTGCAAGCAGTGAAAGTAATATCACTTAGATCTTGATGTGAAAAACTGTGGTGTCGATATGTGTGACGGTAGGTTTCCATGTTGACTCCTATGATGAACTGGACGCAACACTACCATCAAAGCCACATCACATCACCAAAATAAAAACACTAAAAATCAAGATCTTAAAAACCCTCATTTTGCCTATTTTAAGGGGGTAAAATAGCGCCCTGAGCCTCTATGTTAACGTTCAAAGTACGCGGCACCATTGAAAAAAGTTATCCGCTTAAAAAGCCACAGAGAAAAGGAACCCAATAGATTACTGATGTCCGCCATTAGGTAAAGTAACCTTAAACGGAAGCCTGCAATTTGAAGTAGATACAAGGTCTAAGAAGGAATGGGGCATAAACGTTTTAGAAATGGCAGTGTACTCTGATCGCTGCCATTTAAGTATGAATCTTTAATACTCAGTATGATTCTTTATTACTTAGTAACGAAACTTTATTCTACTCACACACTTCGATCACCACAGCCGCAGCATAAAGAACCCCTTTCTGCAACTCTGTAAGCTTTGCCTTAGTCATGGCTTTTTTCCTCTATCAGTTGGCGAGGTACTGCTCGCACTCGCGCACCAGGGCGGCCAGCTGGTCATCAGACCAATCCGGCTTGCTGCGGATCAACAGCATTTGAAAAAACATTCCCTGCGCCTCTTCGTCCAGCTTCGTAGAGAAGGAAAACAGGCTAGGGGCTGGTGCTGCAGGCCGGTAGTAGGAGACAACAGCCTGAGCCAACCAGCGGGCAGATTCGCCCCCTTCCTCAAGGCGCTGGCGGATCTGCTCGGTGGTGAATAGCTGATGATTTTCGTTACTCATGAGTCCGTTTTTCCTCTAACTCAGGCCGCTGCGGCCGGGGTGCTCTTGGTGTACTCGCGCAGACCATCACGGACGGCCTGAATGATGCGGCACAGGTAGGTGTAATCAGGGTTATCGACCATCGGCAAGTCGTACCACCACTCATCCCCTACGACAGCAGTCATCAGCCCTGGATTACTGCAATATGAATTGGTGATCTCAATCCCCTCCGCATCACCCCACAACTCGCGGGCCCGCTCTTTATCAAACTCACCCCACTTTCGACGCTGGATGATATGGCCCCTGACATAGTTGGTCAGCGCCTCCCCCTCGGCCATTACTTCATCCCGGATCGAACTCAGGTTCTTGGCCAGGTAATGGTCATCACAGGAGATAAAGAACGCCTCCACACTGCGGCCGCCCATTGCGCCCCATGGTTAGGGTGAGACTTTATTTTCAAGGATGAAACTCTATTTTCGGGGATGACACTTTATTTTCATCCCACACCTCGACGGGCGGAGCAAGATATCGAAACAGGCCGCAGGATGCAAAAACAGGCCGAAACCATACCCCGCAGGATCTGGCCCTCAAACCGCCTCAGAAGCGTTGCAAACTTTCAGGCAGTAAATGCCCTGTCTTGTGTGTCGAAGCGCCCCAAAACGCGATACAGGCGGCCTGTTTGCCGCCAGCGCCCCGTTTTAGCCGCTAAAATTCGCGGTTTAACATAAAAGGCGTTATGCGCACCTCAGAACACCCTTCGATTCGCCAGTTTTGGGCTTAGGCGGTCTGATGGATCTCGTTGGTAACCTGTAGGCACATAGCCCGCATGTCTAGCTCTCCCGCTGCGATGGCCTTAAGGGTCGCATCATCCAGAGCCTGCACGATGCTGGTAGCCCGGCGCTCAAGCTCCTGCCGGGCGATGCGCTGCCAGTCTTGCACGTCCATCAGGGACGCCAGCGCGGCCTCGTTGGCGCGTCCGTAGCCGCGCAGCACCTCTTTTGCTGTCTCGGTGGTGGGTGTAATCATGGTCTGGCCTCCTGTGCTTATTCGGTGGGGTAGGGGCCAAGGAACCGAACCCCGTTGAAGTGGATCAGGTGAGAGGGGGCATCGGCTACCCATACTTCGGTTTCCCATGCGATTTCCCCGAGGTAGCGGCCCATGATGGCCCGGTTCGGGAAGGCGGTCACATAGACAAGCCCGGCAGTCGATCCGGCAAACAGCTTGGCAAGCTCGGCGTGCCGCTTTCCATCGACCGGCCCGTGACTGGTGACGGACTCCACCAGTAGCAGCCAGTTTTTCGCGGTGAAGTGCAGCACCACGTCAGGCATCTTGCCGTGTGAATCCACATCGACACCCAGCCCGGTCAGCAGGGCTGCGTCGAAGTAGCCCCATTTGTCGCCCGTGTCGCCGGCATAGACCAGCACGCTACCCGGCGCAAAGCGCGGTGCGAAGTCCTCGATGATGGCCCGGATTAGTTCGCTATGCTCGCCGGGGCTGAGGGTGATTTGCTGGCCCGGTGCAATCTCAACCGGAATGCGGTTCTGCTCGCGCTCCTTGGCGTAGCGGGCAACCAGCGTTTCACGCTCGGCCAGATAGGTGGTGAGGCTGTCATGCCATGCGGGGGTGCCGAAGGTACGCAGCAGGGCCAGCGCGGCGGGTTCGATCTGATAAACCGCCTTGGGGCTATTCACCGGGCGGTCGGGCTTGTCCGGGTTGTAGAGGGCTACGCCAGCGTCGCAGAACTGGTGCATGGACTGACGGCGGAATGTCTCGCGGGTGTTGGGCGCGTACTCCTTGCCGTAGTGCTCCCGTGCCCAATCCATGATGGGCGTGATGCCCACAAGCGGGTTTTCCGCGTCGGCCCATGCCTTGCCCGGCGTGAGGTTCAGGAGGGCCAGCAGGCACAGGGCAGAACGCTCGTTCTGCTGCGCTCGGGGCAGGCCCAAAGAAATGATGATTTGCTGTGCGGCCTCAATGTAGTCGTTTTGGTTGTTCATGCGGTCAGGGTTCCTAGCTTGCCGTCGATCTCTTCTTGCGTGAGAACTCCTTGCTGCATGGCCCACTTGCCAAGATCTATCAGAGTGTCACGGCTCGGGTACTTCATCTGCTTTAGGTCGGTTGCATTGACCTGCGTATGGCCGTTGAATCGCCGGAAATGTTCATCTACTGCGGTTGTGTTCAGGAACACGACTAGTCCACGTGCCAGCGCCTCTGGCAAGCCGTGCTTGCCCTCGTGAAACAGGTTCATGTGGTTCTCAAAACCCAACACGGAATGATCGCCAAAGGCGGTAGGTTCAACCAAGCTTGCCACCACGCGGCGCTTTTCCTCTTTTGAGGAAAATCGGCGCACTAGGCAATAAAACCCATTCGGGTAAAGCCACTTTTCCGTCTCGTCGTTGCGCATGATCGCGTTGGGCTTCTTCAAGCCCGCCACGGGCCAGACGGTGCCGGTCATGCTCAGGTGGCCGGGGTAGATCAGGGGCACGGTGCCCGGCTCTGGCATGTCGCGCAGGTGCGCTTTCAGCCGGAAATCGACTACCGGCCCGGTCGATACCTTCACGCCAATGTCGGCCAGCGAGCAGCGCACGGCGGGCGATAGCTCGATGGCGCTTTTATCGGTGGTGGTCGGCACATGAATGAACCGTTCCTGGTCATCCGGGAACACGATCCGGTCGAACGGGTGTTCGTGGGTGGTCAGGTCTGAAAAGCTGTCATCTGTCGAAGTCGTGACCGTGACAGGCCCCTGTTGGCCGCCACGCTCCAAGCGGATGATGATGTTTTCCTGCAGCACCTCGTCATCCCTGAAAGCCTTGTTGCGTGACTCGAACAAATGCATGTGGCGGATCGCCGCCCGCTCAAGGATGAAGTCACGGAACGGGCGGTAATACGGCCCGTTGCAGAAGCTGCGCGGGATTATGGCCACGATCTGCCCGCCCGGTGCTGTCTCGCCCACGGCCAGCGCGACAAAGGCGGAATACAGATTCACTGTCTCGATACCGACAGTGCGCAGAGCCAGCCGGTGGGCTGACTGGCTGTTGATCTTCTTGTAAGGTGGATTGAGGATCACATGGGTATAGCCTCGATCCAGCAGACCTTCTCCGGTCGCCAGCTCGATGTAATCGCCCGCGAGGATGCGGGGCGTCACGCGGTTGTATCCGGCCAAGTGCTGCGCAAGGTGGCCGCGAAGCTGCTCGTCGATCTCGTAGGCCGTCGCCTCAACAGACTCAAAGCCAAAGCCGCCCGTCACCCAGCGGTCGAGAAAGGCGCAGGATAATGCGCCAACACCTGCGCCAGCATCCAGTAGGTGGCAGGTTTTAAGGGGGCTATGGGGGAACAGGGATGCCATGAAACGGGCCACACTCGAAGGGGTCATGAACTGACCGAACTCGGATTTATGTTTCTGTGTAGTTTGTGGTGCTATGGTGCGGCGAACGTTATCTGCTATTTCCAATCGCTGGAGCAACTTTAAGCCTCATGTATTTGCGAGTGTTAACCGGTGCGGGATAAGTTGTTTGATGCTGTAAGTTTGCGGTAACTTATGGCCCAGAAAAGACAAACCCCGAATCTCTAAGTGCAATCTTGGCGGATGGCTTAGAGAGTTCGGGGCCGTGACTTAATCACAGGAACAAGAATACCACATGGATCACATCAAACAACCCAGAGCCGCCAATAAGCGCGGTGCCAGATGGTAAAACCAGCGCTTCTAGCTGCTGCATTCATCGAACGTCTCCCTCGTCGCCCTTACTGCACTGATGATAAATCGTCAGGGCTGCTCATTCGTCCGCAGGCTACCGCACTGGGCTATCTCCACATCCAGTACAACCCGCCTCCGCATGTATCCTCCTTGGTGTTCGACTTGGACAAGCCGGACAGTTACCACGCGTGGAAGGATGCGGGCTTGCCAGCCCCGCACTGGGTCAGCGTTAACCGCACGAACGGCCATGCCCATATCGGGTATATGCTGGCGGCCCCTGTAGCCCGTACCTGCGCTGCACGGCAAAAGCCGTTGCGCTATCTGGCCGCTATAGAACACGTTCTAGCGAAGCGGCTAGGGGCCGACATGGGGTATTCAGGGCTGATCACCAAAAACCCTACCCATAGCGATTGGCTCACTGTCTGGCACCAAATCGAGCCCTACAGCCTCGACTACCTCGCCGAGTTCTGCCCAGACGCCGATTTGGCGGCCTACAGCCGCCGCAGTCGCAAAGAGGTTGGCGGGCTGGGGCGTAACGTCACGGTGTTCGATAACGTGCGTGAATGGGCCTACAGCGCCGTTAGAGCGTATTGGCGGCCCAACGGGTATGAGGCTTGGGCCGATGCGGTGAGAGCTGCTTGTGAGAGCGCGAATGCGTTTGGCCGTGAGCAGGGCGGCCCGCTGCCCGTGTCGGAGATCAAGGCCACGGCAAAGAGCATTTCCCGTTGGGTATGGAACCGATTCACCCCCGCTGGGTTTAGCCAGGTGCAGGCGCATCGAGGGGCTAAAGGCGGGCGAATATCCAAACGTCCAACTAAGAACGGCAAGGCTCGGGCGGACTTGTTGCCCGAGGTGATAAAACTCAAGGCGCAGGGTTACAGTAACCGCGATATTGCCGAGGATCTGCAAATTTCGGCGGGCAGCGTGTCCAACTACCTACGCCGTGATCGTGAGTGATCAAATAAGCCTTATCAGATAACAGCGCCCGAAAGGGCGTTTCTTGTCTCTAGCGGATCATTCAAGAGAGAGGATCTTGGCGAGGTGGGTAACTGCGCCCGTCCGTCCATCAGGGGCTTGCCCCCTGTGGGCGGCAGCAGTTATCCACGGAGCGGGGTGCTCTTGACCATGCCCCCCGTTAGGCGCAGAATCAAATTGGAGATTTGATTCATCAAAAGGCTGTAAATGATGGAAGAGCTACAGGCCAAGTGGGTGTTCGATCAGGGTGGGTTCTCCAAGGTCTTGGTGGTGCCCACCCCCATGGGCGCCGGATACCACCTCCATCTGGTGAAGTTCGGTCGCCAGAGCGAGACCGTGGTGCTGGAACGGCAGCGCGGAGGGTGGCGGGTGTTCAAGAGCATTGATGCCGCTGCCAACACCGCCCATGGCATCGGGTTCCGGCGTATCGAGATCGACCTCAGTTCGCGCTAGGCTCTGGTGCCTCTGCCTCTGCCTCTGCCTCTGCCTCTGCCTTCGGTTCCGGTCTGGGAGGTAGGTCGAACAGGGCGCGGTCATCATCCCGAGTTAGAGCCTTATCCATTCTATCCGTCAGCGCTTTAAGTGCTGCATCATCGCTATCTGCTATCGCGAGATATACGGCACCAACTAGGATCTTTCTTCTGGTGTCTTGCTCCCTAGTCCGCTTCCTTTCTTGAGCCCTTATTCTTGCCTCTTTTCGTTGCTTCTCTGCCTTCGCCTGTTTCAGCTTTTTTTCGAGATTTTCAATTCGTTGCTCAATGACCGTCATGCTGTTTACTCCCCTCTTGTTTACCCATAGCTTACCAGCAATAAATTAGCCAAAAAATGCCGCCTAGGTGTTAATCTTTAACCCGTAAGGGCGCACTTAGGCAAACTCCGTTTGCGTGCGGCCTCCGGCGGTAAAACATCAAGACAAGAGGCGCTGCGTGGCTATCTATCACTGCTCTGTTAAAACATTCAGCCGACGCAATGGTCAGTCATCCACTGCTGCGGCTGCCTACCGCTCTGGCGAAAAACTACTTGATGAAAATACCGGTGAGCTGCACGACTACAGGAGGAAAGGTGGGGTCATTTCAGCGACCATAATCCTACCAAGCCATGCCCCTGCATGGGCCTCCGACAGGGCGCGTCTTTGGAATGAAGCCGAGCGCGCAGAGACCCGCATCAACTCGACGGTGGCGCGTGAATTTGAGATCGCTCTACCCCACGAACTTTCCCCCAATGACCGCGAACGACTGGCCCACGAATTTGCTCGTGAGCTGGTCGAGAAACATGGCTTTGCAGCCGATGTGGCGATTCATGCCCCACCGGAATTCCAGAAGGGCGGCACTGGGAAGGTGATCGACAATCAAAATCATCACGCTCATATCCTGCTCAGTACGCGCCGACTGGGGCCGAACGGGTTCACCGAAAAAACCCGAGAGTTTGATGCGCGATCCAATGAACGTGATGACGACTCCTACCTGTTCGGGCCAGCCCTTATTGAGCACTGGCGTGAGCGTTTCGCTCTTCTCCAAAACCTGTATTTAGCTCGTGCAGGCGTGGCCGCTCAGGTTGATCACCGGAGCAACAAGGCCCGTGGCCTCGATGCGGTGCCTACCCGCCATCTAGGCCCTGCTGTGGTTGGTTTCGAGCGGCGTATGGGGATCGACAGCGAGAAGCGCCAGCGCGAAGCGTTGGCGGTCAGGGCGGTTGATGAGCGTGTGCAGGAGTTGGATGCAGAGGTGCGGGGGGAGTTGGCCGAGCTGGATGCACAGGAAGCCGTGATCGCCGCCGAACTGGCGGAGAATCTACGCTATGTCGCGATGGATGATGCGGAGTTGACAGAGGTGATCTCGAAGACCCAACCAGCGGACATTGATGCCCAGGTGGCGTCTTCCTGGGAGGTTAGCAAGGCGAAAAGTGACGTCACCGAGTTGGAGGGGGAACGCGATAGCGTGGCAAGGCGGATCACGTCGTGGGAGGAAGGCCACGGCTTCAGAACATGGCTCAACAGCAAGGGCATTGGCGGGGCCGAGTTGGACGAGTTGCGCACTGAGCTTGAACAACTTGGCAACCGGATCACGAAGGCGATTA
>NZ_CP075564.1:4472500-4521851 GCF_020423125.1 Aeromonas media | reverse complement strand
TGACTTTCAAGGATCCAACGCCCCAGGATCTGATTTCATCCCCAAAGTTACCCACAGCCACCGACCGGTGATGTGGACAGAATGAGAGCCTGCTGCTGCGGTTATTTTATATAACCAAATATCATTTATTCTTTATATTTTATTCCAATAACATCAGCGCCAACCCGTGATTACAACTAAAAATACAGAACTACAGAGAGAGGAATCCCCATGAAAACCACCATCAAGCTGATTTCCGGCGCCGCCATTCTGCTGGCCAGCCTGTCCGGCCAGGCCATCGCCCAGGAAACCATCAAGGTCGGCATGTCCGGCAAGTATTTCCCGTTCACCTTCGTCAAGCAGGACAAGCTGCAGGGCTTCGAGGTGGACATGTGGAACCAGATCGGTGAGCGCACCGGTTACAAGGTCGAGTTCGTCACCGCCAGCTTCTCCGGCCTGTTCGGCATGCTGGAAACCGGTCGCGTCGATACCATCTCCAACCAGATCACCATCACCGATGAGCGCAAGGCCAAGTACGCCTTCTCCCAGCCCTACGTCTATGACGGCGCCCAGATAGTAGTGCGCAAGGGCAACAGCACCATCCACGGTCTCAAGGATCTGGAAGGCAAGACAGTCGCGGTGAACCTGGGCTCCAACTTCGAAGAGCTGCTGCGCAAGAACGACCCGAACAAGAAGATCGATATCCGCACCTATGACTCCAGCTTCGAGCAGGACGTCGCCCTGGGTCGCATCGATGCCTTCGTGATGGACCGCGTCTCCACCGCCCAGCTGATCAAGGAATCCAAGCTGCCGCTGCAGCAGGCAGGTGCACCGTTCGAGACCATCGAGAACGCCCTGCCCTTCCTGAAGACCCCGGAAAAACAGGCCGTGCTGAAGAAGGTCGACGAGGCGCTGACCGCCATGCGCAAAGACGGCTCCCTGACCAAGATCTCGGAAAAATGGTTCGCAGCGGACATCACCAGCAAATAAATGATGGAATTTGATCTCGAGTACACGCTAGGGCTGTTTCCCATCCTGCTCAAATACCTGGGCACCACGATGGAAATGGCCCTGTGGGGATTCGTATTGGCACTCGTACTGTCGTTGATCCTGGCGATAGTACGAGTGTTTCGCGTTCCCGCAATTCACTGGCTGGCGATGCTGTATATCTCGTTCTTCCGGGGGACCCCCCTGCTCGTCCAGCTGTTCCTGCTCTACTACGGGCTGCCGCAACTGTTTCCGATCTTCGTGGGAATGGATGCCTTTACCGCCGCCATCATAGGTCTGACCCTGCACTTCGCCGCCTACATGGCCGAGTCGATCCGGGCCGCCATTCTCGGCATCCACAAGAGCCAGATGGAAGCCGCTCTCAGCATCGGCATGAGCCGGCTGCAGGCGATGCAGCGGATCATACTGCCGCAAGCTGCCCGCATCGCGACACCATCGTTGATGAACTACTTCATCGACATGATCAAGAGCACCTCACTGGCGTTTACCCTGGGAGTGGCGGAGATAATGGGCAAGGCGCAGATGGAAGCGGCCTCCTCCTTCAAGTTCTTCGAGAGCTTCATGGCGGTGGCCCTGGTCTACTGGGTGGTGGTCATCTTCTTCACCCGCTTGCAGCACCTGCTGGAAGTACGCCTCAATCGTGCTTACTAAGAGGATGCCAGCGATGATGAACAAGCCATTACCCACTTGCGGCACAGGCTGGAAGTACCTCTCAACGGCCGCGCCTGTTAAAGGAGACCTGTCATGATCAAGTTAACGGGTCTTTCCAAGGCCTATGACGGCAATCAGGTATTGAACGGCATCGATCTGGAGGTGAAGAAGGGTGACATTGTCGTCATCATCGGTCCCTCTGGCACCGGCAAGTCAACCCTGCTGCGCTGTCTCAACCTGCTGGAGACCCCGGATGCAGGCACCCTTGCCATCGATGATCTGCAGCTGGATCTGGCCCATGCCAGCGAGCAGCAGGCCATTGAGCTGCGCAAGCGCGCCTCCTTCGTGTTCCAGAACTATGCCCTGTTTGCCAACAAGACGGCGCTGGACAACATAGCCGAGGGGCTGATCACCGTTTGGAAACAGCCGAAGGCGGAGGCCCGTGCCACCGCCCTTGGCATCCTCAAGGACATCGGCCTCGCCGACAAGCAGGACGCCTACCCGGCCTCCCTCTCCGGCGGCCAGCAGCAGCGGGTCGGCATAGGCCGCGCCATGGCGGCTCACTCCAAGGTCATCTTGTTCGATGAGCCCACCTCGGCCCTGGATCCCGAATGGGTCGACGAGGTGCTGGGGCTGATGAAGGAGCTTGCCCGCCAGCATCAAACCATGGTGGTAGTGACCCACGAGATCGAGTTTGCCCGTGATGTCGCAGACCGGGTGATCTTCATGGAGGGGGGCCGGATCGTCGAACAGGGCCCGCCGGATCAGATATTGGTCGATCCGCAGGATCCCCGCACCCGGGAGTTCCTGCGAAAAGTGCTGAAATAGCTCTCTCTTTGGCGGCCTGGCCGCCTTTTTTCTTGGTGGATCCTTGTTTAACCCGGGGTTGCCAGTATAATTCGGGGCCCTTGATCCTCTGGATCCTGCCAGCTTCTCCTGCTTATTGTTGAGCCAGAAGAAGATGAGAGGGAACGGCGGATTGACGAGAAGCCGAACTCTGTTTAGAATTCGGCCTCTTTTGCTAGTCGTCACACGCTATAGCTGGCGCGTCGGCTAAGTGTGACAATCAAAACTGTACAGAAATACGGAATCGAATCATGAAACGTACTTTTCAACCGTCCAACCTGAAGCGCAAGCGCTCTCACGGTTTCCGCGCTCGCATGGCTACCGCCAACGGCCGCAAAGTTCTGGCCGCTCGTCGTGCCAAGGGTCGTGCCCGCCTGGTAGTCTAATGCCTACCCAGCACACCTTCTCTCGGGAGTTACGTCTGTTAACTCCCGAACACTTCAAACGCGTTTTCGCCGAGCCTGTCCGGGCCGCTTCTCCGCAAATTACGCTTCTTGCTTGCCTCAATTCCCTCGAACACCCCCGTCTTGGCCTAGCTGTGCCCAAAAAAGCACTCAAGCGTGCCGTCTGGCGTAACCGTGTCAAACGAGTGGTACGGGAGAGCTTCCGTCTCAATCAGGCCAATCTGCCCGCTATCGACATCGTCGTCATAGCCAAGGGTGGCGTGAAGGAGATGGACAACGAAGAGCTGTTCAAGTTACTGGAAAAGCTATGGCGCACTCTGTCACGCCGTTGCAATGGGTAGCTATCAAACTGATACGCCTGTATCAGCTAATCATTAGTCCCCTGCTCGGGCCGCGCTGCCGTTTCACCCCGACTTGTTCCCAATTTGCGATAGAAGCAATCCGACTTCACGGTTTCATAAAAGGCGTTTGGTTAGCCAGCAAACGTCTATTAAAATGCCATCCCTTATCCGAGGGTGGTTATGACCCGGTTCCGCAACCAAAGCGAAGAAACTGAAGACTATGGAATCACAACGCAATTTACTCCTGATCGGTTTGCTGTTCGTGAGCTTCTTGCTCTGGCAACAGTGGGAGTCCGACAAGGCTCCGAAGCCGGCCCCGACTACCGTGGCCCAAACCGAACATTTCGTACCTGAAGCCGGTCAGACCGGTGATATTCCTCAGGTTTCCGAGCAAGCCAACGCCACCACCGCACGCAAGCTGGTCACCGTCTCCTCCGACGTGCTCAAGCTGACCCTGGATACCCAGGGCGGTGACATCGTCTCTGCCGAACTGCTGGCCCACAAGCTGGAAGAAGGCAAGGAACAGCCATTCACCCTGCTGACCAGCCAGCCTGCGCACCTCTATGTTGCCCAGAGTGGTCTGGTGGGTCGCGATGGCCCGGACAGCCAGCCCCAGGGTCGTCCCACCTATGAAGCCGCCCAGACCAGCTACCAGCTGGCCGACGGTCAGGATCAAGTCGTCGTACCGATGACCTGGACCGACAGCAAGGGCGTGGTCTTCACCAAGGAGTTCGTACTCAAGCGCGGTGACTACGCCATCGGTGTCGATTACAAGATCGACAACAAGTCTGCCGAGCCGGTTCAGGTGCAGTTCTATGGTCAGCTGAAGCAGACCGTGACCACGCCGAAGGACCAGGAAGGTCATGCCATGGTGGCCAGCGCCTACCGTGGTGGTGCCTTCTCCAGCGAAGATACCCGCTACAAGAAGTACACCTTCGACGAGATGAAGGATGCCGACCTGAACAAGACCACCAAGGGTGGTTGGGTCGCCATGCTGCAACACTACTTCGTCTCTGCCTGGGCACCGAATGCCGAGGACACCAACAGCTTCTACAGCCGCGTGATCCCGGGTAAAGACCAGGCCATCATCGGCTACAAGGCGCCGCTGGTTGACGTGGCTGCCGGTCAGCAGGCCGAAGTAAGCGGCAAGCTGTGGGTCGGTCCCAAGTTGCAGGATCAGATGGCCAAGGTGGCAAACCACCTGGACCTGACCGTCGACTACGGCTGGCTCTGGTTCATCGCCCAACCGCTGCACTGGTTGCTGACCGTGTTCCACGGTTTCGTCCAGAACTGGGGTGTGGCCATCATCATGCTGACCCTGCTGGTTCGCGGCATCATGTTCCCGCTGACCAAGGCCCAGTACACCTCCATGGCCAAGATGCGCATGCTGCAGCCCAAGCTGGCGGCGCTCAAGGAACGCTTCGGTGACGATCGCCAGAAGATGTCCCAGGGCATGATGGAGCTGTACAAGAAGGAGAAGGTCAACCCGCTCGGTGGCTGTCTGCCGATCCTGGTGCAGATGCCCATCTTCATCGCCCTGTACTGGGCACTGATGGAGTCTGTCGAGCTGCGTCACGCACCGTTCGCCCTGTGGATCACCGACCTGTCGGTGAAGGACCCCTTCTTCGTGCTGCCAATCCTCATGGGTGCCTCCATGTGGTATCTGCAGAAGATGAGCCCGACCACCATCACGGACCCGATGCAGCAGAAGGTGATGCAGTTCATGCCGATCATCTTCACCTTCATGTTCCTCTGGTTCCCGGCAGGTCTGACCCTGTACTGGCTGGTGAGCAACGTCATCTCCATTACCCAGCAGACCATCATCTATCGTCAGCTGGAAAAGAAAGGCCTGCACACCCGCAGCTAATCTCTCTTAATGGCAAGATGGATGACAAAAGAGGCGGCCTTCGGGCCGCCTTTTTTATTACAATGACCCCACTGCTGTGAACCATCAGCGAACAAATGAGCCAAGCAAGATGACAACAGATACCATCGTGGCCCAGGCCACCGCCCCCGGCCGGGGTGGCGTCGGCATAGTCCGCGTCTCGGGCCCCGCCGCCGAACGAGTCGCCGAGATAGTGCTCGGCAAGCTCCCCCGGGTGCGTTATGCCGAATATCTGCCGTTCAGGGACGAGCAGGGCCAGCCGCTGGATCAGGGCATAGCCCTGCGGTTCAAGGCCCCCAACAGCTTCACCGGCGAGGATGTACTGGAGCTGCAGGGCCACGGCGGCCCCGTCATCCTGGACATGCTGATCCGCCGCATTCTGCAAATCGAGGGCATCCGCCCTGCCCGTCCCGGCGAGTTCAGCGAGCGCGCCTTCCTCAACGACAAGCTGGATCTGGCCCAGGCCGAGGCCATTGCCGATCTTATCGAAGCCTCCAGCGAGCAGGCCGCCCGCAGCGCCATGCACTCCCTGCAGGGTCAGTTCTCCGGCAAGATCCAGCAACTGGTGGAGAGTCTCACCCGGTTGCGTATCTATGTGGAGGCCGCCATCGACTTCCCGGACGAGGAGATCGACTTCCTCTCCGACGGCAAGGTGGCGGGAGATCTCTACGCCATCATGGCAGAGCTGGATGCGGTGCGCGGCGAAGCCAAGCAGGGCGCCCTGCTGCGGGAAGGGATGAAGGTGGTGATCGCCGGCCGTCCCAACGCCGGCAAATCCAGCCTGCTCAATGCCCTGGCAGGGCGCGAATCCGCCATCGTCACCGAAATCGCCGGCACCACCCGCGACGTGCTGCGCGAGCACATCCACCTGGATGGCATGCCGCTGCACATCATCGACACCGCCGGCCTGCGCGATACCCAGGACAAGGTGGAGCAGATCGGCATCGAGCGTGCCTGGGCCGAAATAGAGCAGGCCGACCGGGTGCTCTTCATGGTGGATGGCACCACCACGGATGCGGTCGACCCGCGGGAGATCTGGCCGGAATTTGTTGATCGGTTGCCAAAAAAGATCGGTCTCACAGTTGTGCGCAACAAGGCCGACCTGACTGGCGAGGATCTGGAACCTAGCCAGGAACTGGGCCACGCCGTCTACCGCATCTCAGCCAAGACAGAGCTGGGGCTGCCCACCCTGCGCGAGCACCTGAAAGCCTGCATGGGCTTCCAGGGCAACACCGAGGGGGGCTTTATGGCTCGCCGCCGCCACCTGGACGCTCTGGAGCGCGCCGCCGAGCGGCTGCTGATGGCCAGGGAGCAGCTCGAGGTCTTCGTGGCCGGCGAGCTGGTGGCCGAGGAGCTGCGCCTGGCCCAGGAGTCCCTCTCCGAGATCACCGGCGAGTTCAGCTCCGACGATCTGCTGGGCCGCATCTTCTCCAGCTTCTGCATCGGCAAATAAACCTGCACGGCAGGCAATGAAAAGCCCGGGATCATCCCGGGCTTTTTTTGTGCATTTTTTATCCGAAAACCTAGAGGCGGCGCAGGCACCACATGAAGTAAGCGCCCCCTAACAAGGTGGAGACCAGCCCGACCGGCACCTCCTGCGGGAACAGGATCTGCTGGCCGACCCAGTCCGCCAACACCATCAGCAGGGCCCCGCATCCCGCCGCTCCGAGCAGGTGCCAGCGCGCACGCACCAACCCCATCAGCTTGGCCATGTGGGGGGCCAGCAAACCGGCGAAGGAGAGCGGGCCTATCACCATGGTCGCACTGGCGGTGAGCACGGCCACCAGCAGCAGTATGATGAGCTGGGCGCGGTTGAGACGAATGCCGAGCGCAGTCGCCACCGCCGGCCCCATGGGCATCAGATCGAGCCAGCGGCTCACCAGCAGGCAGGCCGCTAGCATCAGCAGCGCCAGACCAGTCAGGCCATAGGCCACCGGCGGGGTGACGTAATAGGTGGAGCCGGACATCCAGGAGAGCAACTGCTGCACCCGCAGGTCGCCGTTGGCCAGGGCGATGGCCTGCAGCGGCTCGAACAGCGCCGTGATGGCGATGCCGGAGAGCAGGATCCGCTCCGGCTGGAAGCCGTTTTTGCGGTTGATCAGCACCAGCAGCAGCAGGCAGACGAAGGCTCCCAGCACGCCCCCCAGCAACATCAGGGGCAGCGGCAAGGCAGGCAGCAGCAAGGCCATCGCTATCACCCCCATGAAGGTACCGCCGCTCACCCCCAGTAGCTCGGGGCTCGCCATGGGGTTGTTGCTGACCCGCTGCAACAGGGTGCCAGCCAGGGCCAACAAGACGCCGGCGGCACCGGCCGCCAGGGTACGCGGCAGGCGCCACTCCAGCTGGGCCTGCCACCTGAACCAGCTCGGCCAGCCCCAGCCGTTCATCCCCTGGCCAAACAGCAGAGAGGCCAGCATGACGACCACCAGCCCGGCTACCAGAATAGCGATGAAACGCGCCGGCGCCGGATGCCGCGCCACCACCAGCCCGACAGTCGCTCTGGGGGTCGCCTTGAAGCTGAGGCGCGGGATCAGCCACAACAGCAGTGGCGCCCCCAGCAGGGCCGTCATGGCGCCGGTCGGGATCAGCACGGGCCAGAAGCGGGTCAGGGATTGCAGCAGCAGATCGGTGGCCGCCAGCAGCAGGGCGCCCAGCACGGGGGCCCACAGCAGGCGTAAACCGAGCTGCCTCACCCCCAACATCCGCACCATCACAGGGGCCGCCAGCCCGATGAAGCCGATCAACCCCACCACGCTCACCACGCAGGCGGTGACGAAGACCGCGAGGCCGAGGCCGGCGAAGCGCAGCTGCTTGAGGGAGACCCCCAGGCTACGAGCGCTGGCGTCATCCAGCTCCAACACCGCCAGAGGGCGAACCAGCAGCGCCGCCAGCACAACCGCCACCAGCAACCGTGGCAGCAGGTAGAGGACGCCGCTCCAGCTGTTCTGGGCCAGGGAACCGCTGCCCCACACCAGCAGGCCCTTGAGCTCCTCCTGGAAGAAGAGCAGCAGCCCCATGCTGATGGCCGCCAGATAGAGGTTGATCACCAGGCCGGCGAATACGATAACCACAGGGTTGAGCTGGCGACGCCAGGCCAGGGCAAACACTAGTGCCATCGCAAGGCTCCCCCCCGCCATGGCGATCCACTCGCGCCCGATCAGCAGCCAGGAGGGGGCGAACAGGGTCACCATCATCAGCGCCAGCTGGGCGCCGGAGGCCACCCCCAGCGTGGTGGGGGACGCGAGGGGATTGCGCAGCACCTGCTGCATCAGGGTGCCGGCTAGCCCGAGGGCGGCACCGGCCAGCAGGCAGACCACCAGCCGCGGCAGCCAGCTGAAGTGAATGACCGCCTGGCGGGCGTCGTCCAGATTGGGCGAGAAGATGGCCTGCCACCAGGGCGCATCCGGCAACTGATGGGCCAGATCCCAACCGGCCAGCACGCCGGTAAGCAGCAGCAGGCAGAGGCCGGGGCGCAGCAGAGAGGCGGGAAGAAGGTGATTCATCGGGTGCCCCCCTTGGTGTTCACATGGGTTGCCGGATCGGAGGGTGACGCCTCTCGCAGGGCCTCACTCAACAGGTCGGCGAAGCGGCGGGCGGCCAATATGCCGCCGAAACTCCAGACGGCGGGCAGATGGAGCACCTTGCCCTGCTTCACCAGCGGTAGATGCTGCCAGAGCCCGGGCTCCTGCAGCCGCTCGCTCACCCCGACCGGGACAGGATCCACCACCACCAGTCGGGCCTCAGGCAGGGTAAGGAATTGTTCCAGACTGACCACAGAGAACCCCCAGGCATTGGTCTCCCCCTGCCAGGCGTTGTGCAGGCCGAGCCGCGCCATCACTGCCTCGAACAGGCTGTGGCGACCGAATACCCGCACGTGGCGCTCGTCGATAAACTGCACCAGCAACAAGGGTGGCAGCTCCGCCGGCAAGCTTGTCTTCATCCGGGCCAGATCCCTGTCCAGTACGGTGAGCTGGCGCTCGGCCTCGGCGGTTCTGTTCACCAGCGCGGCTATGGTCAGGGTCGCCTCGCGCAGCCGCTGCCACAGATCCGCATCGGGTTCATAGAGGGCGATGGATTGCACCGGGGCGATGCGGGACAGGGTAGGCTCCAGCGACGCCATCAGCGGGGAGATGAGGATGAGGTCGGGCTTGAGCTCGGCCAGCAGCTCGCGGTTAGGCTGCATCCGCAGGCCGATATCCACTACATCCACCGGCAGTGTCGGCTCCCCGACCCAGGCGCGATAGGACTCCACATCCCCCATGGCCAGCGGTGTCACGCCGAGGGCCAGCAGGGTTTCGGCTATGGTCCAGTCCACGGTGGCGATACGCGGAACCGTACCGTCGGCAACAGGGGCTACGGGCTGCGTCTCGGCCTGCGTCGCCAGCGACAGCAGCAGGCTGACGAGGCAGGGGACAATTTTAAGTAGACGATTCAAGAGAGGACCCCGGCTAGACGATGGCGATGGCATGGTCATGGGCCGGATGGCGAATGACCTCCATCGGGATGCCATAGATGGCGTGCAGGGTCTCGCCAGTCATGATCTGTTCGGGCTCACCGTGGGTCAGCAGACGACCGCCGTGCAGTGCCACCAGCCGATCGCAGAAGCGGGACGCCATGTTGATGTCGTGAATGACGATGACGACCCCGAGGTTGAGCTGGCGACTGAGCTGCCTGACGAGGGTGAGCACCTCCACCTGATGAGCCACGTCCAGGGCGGCCAGCGGCTCGTCCAGCAGGATGAAGCGGCTCTCCTGGGCCAGCAGCATGGCCAGCCAGACCCGCCCCCGCTCGCCGCCGGAGAGGGTATCCACCAGCCGGTCGGCAAACCCCTCGGTATGGGTCAGCGCGATGGCCTTGTCGACCTGGCGGTGATCTTCCGCCCCCATGCGGCCCAGCAGGCCGCGCCAGGGATAGCGCCCCATCTCCACCAGCTCGCGGCCAAGCAGGTTCTCGGCGCTCGGCAGGTGCTGGGGCAGATAGGCCACCTGACGGGCGAAGTCCCGGTTGCCCCACGCCTGCAGCGGCTTGTCATCGAACAGTATCTCCCCATCACTCAGGGGTTGCTGGCGTGCCAGCAGCTTGAGCAGGGTGGATTTGCCCGAGCCGTTGTGGCCGATAAGGCCATAGACCCGGCCCTGCTCGAAACGCAGGCTGGTGGGTTGCAGCAGGGTGCGGTCGTTGACCGCGAAGCTGGCGGCTTTCATCTCAAACATGATCTGCTCCTGTGCCGGCTCTGTGCTCGACGCTCGGGTCGGTGAGCGCCATGGCTCGGCGAGCGTTCACCATAAAACCGGCAGATTTCCTCTCAAACATGATTCATTCCTGTGCTGAAAGGGGTTGGCGCTCGCCTCCCCCTTGCGGCCGGTATCAGACCGGCACCTCGCTATCCAGATGGGCGACCGCATCCCGGCTCACCTGCTCGCGCCGCTCGCCGGTCAGCTCGGTGAGCTGGCCCTGACGCATCTCCAGCAGGCGGTCCGCCAGGGAGAAATAGAGATCGTCATGGCTGATGGCGATCACCGTCTTTCCCATCTCCTTGAGGCGTGGCAACAGCACCTGATAGAAGATGCGGCGGAACTGGGGATCCTGATCCGCCGCCCACTCGTCAAACAGCATCACCTCGCGCTGCTCCGCCAGTGCCAGCAGCAGGGCGACTCGCTTGCGCTGCCCCTGGGAGAGATCGATGTTGGCAATGAAGCCCTCCTCGATGGCAAGCTTGCTGCCCATCTGCAGCCGCTCCAGCCACTCGGCCACCAGGGCCTCTTTCGGCTCGGGCCCCAGCAGGTGCTGGAACAGGTGATAGTCGGTGAAGATGGCGGAGAAGAGCGCCAGGTAGGCGTTGCGATCGGCAATGGGTTCACCATCCAGCAGGATCCGGCCAGAGACCGGCTGATAGAGCCCGGTCAGCAGCATGGCCAGGGTCGACTTGCCGGAGCCGTTGCCGCCAATGATGAAGATCTGCTCCCCACGCTCAATGGTCAGATTGATGGGCCCCACGGCGAAACCGCCCTCCCCCTGATAGTGAAAGCTCACCTCCTCCAGCTCGATGCGTTGCCAGGCACTGGGGGCCGGCGGCAGCGGGAACGCGGGCTCCGGCTCGGCCAGATTCAGGGTCGCTATCTTGTCGAACGCCACCTGGGCCGAGATCAGGGTCGGCAGGGCGCCAATGCCCTGCAGCAGCGGGGTACGCAGGAACAGCAGGGTCAGGGCGAAGGTGGCCGCCACATTGGTGTTGGCCCAGCCGAGGCCATTGGCCAGGAAGAAGACCAGGCCTATGGCCCCCAGCATCATGATGTTCGACCAGTTCACCGCGCTCAGGTGATAGGTATCGGCGCGGATGATCTCCCGGCGGTAATCCCGGGCGTTCTGCTCATAGAGCTGGTGATAGACGAAGTGGGCACGCTCGCGATTGAGCGCCAGCTCCTTGCTGCCCGCGATGATGGACTGGTAGTTCTGGTAGAGCCTGTCTTCGGCCTGACGCATCCGGGCCAGGTGGCGATAGACCCGGTTCACCAGCAGCCAGCCCACCACCATGGTCACGGTGACCCAGAGGGCGGTAACACCGAGCAGGGCGGGAGAGAGCAAGCCGAGGTAGATGATGGAACCCAGAGTGAGCACCAGCCCCTGCACCAGCTCCGGCAGGCGCACGAAGGCGATGGTGATCTGGCCTATATCGCTGGAGAGGGAGGCCAGCAGCGGCCCCTGCCCTATCTGACGAATGCGGGCGACGTCGGTGTCCAGCAGTTGCTTGAGCAGGCGGCCGCGCAACCGGTAGACGAAATGATGACCGAGGGTGGTCAGGGCCAGCTGAGAGCCGAGCGTGATCACCAGCAGCAAAAAGATAAGACCGACAAGCTGACCCAGGATCGGCAACGGATCGCCAACTGACTCGATAAGGTATTGGTTGATAAAGGCGATGACACCTATCCCGCTGACAGCACTGAGCAGGCTGAGCAGGGTAATGGCGATGAAGGGCCAACGGTATTGGCGGTAAACCAGTGACAAGAGTTCCATGACAGGCCTGTGTACAAAAAGAAGGAGGGCGGGAGCTTGAGGCTCCCGCCCGGCCTGTATTTTACCAGCGGTAGTTGACTGAGCCGACTATGCTGCGCGGCTCACCGTAGTAGCAGTAGTAGTCACAGCTCGCTACATAGGTGTCGTTCAGCAGGTTGTTGACGTTGACCTGGGCACGCCAGTTCTTGGCAAAGTCATACCCGATCATCGCATCCCACACCGTCTGGGCCGGCACCTGGGCCGAACCGTAGATGGGGGTGTAGTCCGCATTCACGGCACCTATGCCGATGCTGGAGCCGATGTAACGCACCCCGGTGCCCACTTCCAGCCCGGAGACAGGACCCTGCTGCACCTTGTAGTTGCCCCAGAAGGAGGCCTGGTGACGCGGGATCAGGCTGGCCTGGCGATCACCGTTGCCGGTGTCGTTGGTCTTGGCATCGGTGTAGGTATAAGCAGCGGTCAGACGCAGCGCCTCTGTGGCCTGCACGCTCCCTTCCAGTTCGATCCCCTGGGAGGTCACTTCACCAGCCTGGGTCTGCTGGCCGGATCCTGTAGAGACGAGCGAGTTGGTCTGTTCCAGATCGAACAGCGCCAGGTTGATGTAGCCATCGAGGAAGCTGGGGGCGTACTTGATGCCGGTCTCATACAGCTTGCCTTCCAGCGGTTTGTAGGAGTTCTTGGTGTTCGGGTCTATGCCAGGCAGCACTTCGAACGACTCCGCATAGGCGAAGTACGGGGAGAGGCCGTTGTCGGCCAGGTACATCAGGCTGCCGGAGAGCGAGAGGTTGTCGTCATACTGCTTCTCGTTCTTGCTGGTGGCTTCGCTGATGTTGTGGGTCTCCACATAGTCGAAGCGGCCGCCTGCGGTCAGCAACCAGCGATCGTCCCAGCGGATCTGATGCTGGGCGTAGAGGCCGCTCTGACCCTTGGTGTTCTTCTGATAGGTGGCGGTGGACTCGTCGAAGCCGGGGAAGCCGCTGTAATCCGGGTTCATGGTGTCGATGGACCCCATGCCGTAGTTGTCGGCCTCGACCCCTTCGTTCACGTGGCGCTGCAGATCTATCCCCATCAACAGGGTCTGCTCGGTGCTGTCCGTGTTCCAGTAACCCACCAGCTGGTTGTCCATGGTGGCACTCTTGGTGTCGCCGTCACGGTAGACCAGGCCGCGGTAGGCGGTGGTGCCTTCATAGGTCGGGAAGATATAGGTCTGGCGCAGCAGCAGATCGTTGTAGTTGAAGCGGACGTTCTGCTTGAACTCCCAGGTCTGGTTGAACTGGTGGGCCAGCTCGTAACCGGTAGATATCTGGGTGTTGCGGTTGCGATCATAATCCGGCTGACTCAGGTTGGTGGCGGGATCGATCTGGCCGCCCTCGGTATTGAGGGTGCCATAGACGGGGAAGAAGCCGTTGGTGGGCACTCCTTCGTCATGGAGGAAGCTGGCCAGCAGGGTGAGACTGGTGCGATCCGAGATGTCCAGGGTCACGCTCGGCGCCAGGTAGGCGCGTTCGTTGTAAGTGCCATCCAGCACGCCGTCGCGCTCTTTATAGAGCGCAACCATGCGATAACGGCTGTCGTCGGTCAGATCGTCGGAGAAATCGACCCCGACCTGACGCAGATCCCGGTTCCCCAGTTGCAGATTGACCAGGCCTTGAGGGGTCGCGGTGGGGCGCTTGCTGATGGAGTTGATCACGCCGCCGGGAGGCGCCTCGCCGTAGAGGATGGAGGCCGGGCCCTTGAGCAGCTCCACACTTTCCAGACCGAATGGCTCCGGGGTCCAGACATAGTAACCGGTGCCGAACAGGCGGTTGCCATCGAGGTACTGGGCGGCATCGAAGCCACGCACCTTGAACCAGTCGGTGTTGTTGTCGGAGCCATAGAAACCGGTGAGCACGCCGGAGCGGTAGCGCACGGACTCGTCGAGCTGCTGCACGGCGTGCTGATCCAGCTCCTCGCGGTTGACCACGGAGACGGCGCGGGGGGTCTCGGCCATGGGCACCTCGACCTTCATGGCGGTGCCGGTGACCACCATGGTTTCAGCCGCCTTGGGCAGCTCTTTATCTGCTTGTTCAGCAGCCAGCACAGGCAGGCTCGCCAGCAGGCAGGAGAGCGGCAACAGCTGGGCCCCCCTCTTTCGCATCACTGCATTCTGGGTATTTTTTTGCGCAATCATATAAGTGTCTCAAATATCAATGAGTTATATTTTGGTTTCTTATTATGGGTGCCCAATGCGGCCGGTCTGCCCGACTCCTTAGGCGAATAAAGCGGCACAATGCTACTACAGGAGCCATGATCGAATCGATTCAATAATTGCTAATCATTTGCATCTCTATTGTTACCTGCTGTATCAATGGACGACTTTTCCGGCAGAAAGACTCATTCAGGAGGGTGATCAAAAGAAGGGAACACAGAGGAAGATAAAAAAAGATGGCGAGGGCGGCCTCTGCCATAAAAATCGTGAAGGATCCTTATCCCCAAGCTTTATCCATATTTATCCACATCCTTTGGCGGTAGAATCCCGGCTCTCCATTTCTTTCGATGACATCAGGATCCATTCCATGGCCAAACTCAATCTTGTCGTCGGCTCCATGCTGGGCGCCGCCGAATATGTCGCAGATCATGTCGCCAGCCTGCTGGAACAGGCGGGCCACCAGACCCGGATCCACAACCCGGCCAGCCTGGCCGAGGTGTTGGCGGAGCCGGATGCCATCCTGCTGGTGATCACTTCCACCCACGGTGCCGGCGACGTGCCCGACAATCTTCAGCCCTTCGCCAAGGATCTTGCCGACCAGCATCCTGATCTCAACGCCTTGAAATATGGGGTGATCGGGCTTGGTGACCGCAGTTATGACACCTTCTGCCAGGGCGGCAAGACGCTGGATCGACTGCTGGCCGAATGTGGCGCCAGCCGGATCGGGGATCGTCTGGAGATAGACGTGACCCAGCATGAGATCCCGGAAGATGCCGCCGAAGCCTGGATCCATGACTGGATGCAGATGATCGCCTGATCAGGGCCCGGGAGATCCGGTAAAAACACCTTGATCTCCCCGCTTGTCCCCAAATTCCTATCCACCAGGTTATTAACAGATAGATCCGGGAGAGTTGTTCTACACGGTTACCCACAACGCCCAGGGGTAATGTGCATAACTATAGTGTTAAGCTCTGTAAAACCTATAGTTATCCATGTATGAGATCTTATCCAGTTCTGGTCTGTGTATAAAACCACTGGTTATCCCCCCGTTCACGGCCCTGGGATCCAAGCTTTTCCACAAGCTGGGATCGTCTTTAAACGGATGATCTTTATGATCAAAAAGGGCTTATCAACAGAAATCGTGGATCCTAATAAAAGATCCAGTAAAAGATCGATCTAAAGATCCTTAAGATCTACTAACGGATCCTGCATCCATACTGATCCTGAAGTAGACGTTCCCCTCAAGAGGCGAAACGGATAGAATGATCCGCCCTTCAGCCCAGGCAAATAAAGATCTTCAGGCGTGCAGATCAAGGTGATCCCCAATGCAATACCATGAACAATTTGATGTGATCGTCGTCGGTGGCGGTCATGCAGGAACCGAAGCAGCAACAGCGGCAGCCCGTATGGGTCTGAATACTCTGTTGTTGACCCACAACATCGATACGCTGGGACACATGTCCTGTAATCCGGCGATCGGCGGGATCGGCAAGGGACACCTGGTCAAGGAAGTGGATGCCCTGGGCGGGATCATGGCGCAGGCCATCGATCTTGGCGGGATCCAGTTCCGTACCCTCAACTCCTCCAAAGGGCCCGCGGTGCGAGCCACCCGTGCCCAGGCGGATCGCCTGCTCTACAAGGCCGTGGTGCGCCAGACCCTGGAGAATTACCCGAATCTGAAGATCTTCCAGCAAGCCTGTGACGATCTCGTCATGGACGGTGATCGCGTCGCCGGCGTGGTCACCCAGAGCGGGATCCGCATCAGTGGCAAGACGGTGGTGCTGACAGTCGGCACCTTCCTGAACGGTCTGATCCACATCGGGATGGAAAACTACAAGGGCGGCCGCGCCGGGGATCCTCCCTCGATCGCCCTGGCGCAGCGTCTGCGTGAGCTGCCGCTGCGCATCGATCGGCTCAAGACTGGCACACCGCCACGCATCGATGCCCGTACCGTCGATCTCTCCGTGATGCAGCAGCAGCACGGTGACGATCCTCGTCCCGTCTTCTCGTTCATCGGCAACGCCAGTCAGCACCCGCGTCAGGTGCCCTGCTACGTTACCCACACCAACGAGAAGACCCACGAGGTGATCCGCAACAACCTGGATCGCAGCCCCATGTATGCCGGGGTGATCGAGGGGATAGGCCCCCGTTACTGCCCGTCGATCGAGGACAAGATCACCCGCTTCGCCGACAAGACGGCGCACCAGATCTTCGTCGAGCCGGAAGGCCTGACCACCCACGAACTCTACCCGAACGGGATCTCCACCAGCCTGCCGTTCGACGTACAGGTGCAGATCGTCCGTTCGATCCGTGGCTTCGAGAATGCCCACATCACCCGCCCCGGCTACGCCATCGAATACGACTTCTTCGATCCGCGAGATCTCAAGGCCAACATGGAGAGCAAATGCATTCCAAACCTCTTCTTCGCCGGCCAGATCAACGGCACTACAGGCTATGAAGAGGCGGCCGCCCAGGGGCTGATGGCCGGTCTGAACGCCGGTCTGCGAGCCCAGGGCAAGGACGCCTGGCATCCCCGCCGGGATCAGGCCTACATGGGTGTGATGATGGACGATCTCTCCACCCTGGGTACTCGCGAGCCCTACCGCATGTTCACCAGCCGCGCCGAATACCGTCTGCTGCTGCGAGAAGACAACGCCGATCTGCGCCTGACAGCCATAGGTCGCGAGCTCGGCCTGGTGGATGACCATCGCTGGAGCCTGTTCAACACCAAGATGGAGCAGGTGGAGCAGGAGCGTCAGCGCATGCGTTCAACCTGGATCCACCCGCAGCACCCGTCGCTGGAGGCAGTCAACGCTCTGGTGAACACGCCCCTGACCCGGGAGCAGAGTCTGGAAGAGCTGCTGCGTCGCCCCGAGGTGACCTACGATGCCCTGATGGCCATTGAAGGGGTCGGCCCGGCGCTGGAAGACGCGGCCGCGGCGGATCAGGTCGAGATCCAGATCAAGTACGCCGGCTACATCGAGCGCCAGCACGACGAGGTGGAGAAGCAACTGCGCAACGAGAATACCCTGTTGCCGCTGGACATGAACTACCGCGACGTGAACGGTCTCTCCAACGAGGTGATCGCCAAGCTGAACGATGCCAAGCCGCAGACCATAGGTCAGGCCTCCCGCATCTCCGGCATCACCCCGGCGGCCATCTCCATCCTGCTGGTTCACCTGAAGAAACACGGCCTGCTGCGTAAAACCGCCTGAGGAATTCCCCGTTGGAAAACATGCTGGAAAGATTGAACGGCCTGCTCATGCAGGCCGGTATTGTTATCACCGATATCCAAAAGACCCAGTTGGTGCAGTTGGTTGAGTTGCTGCACAAGTGGAACAAGGCTTACAATCTCACCTCGGTGCGAGATCCGGACGCCATGCTGGTCAAGCACATCCTCGACAGCCTGGTGGTGAGCCCTCACCTGCACGGTGAGCGTTTCATCGATGTGGGCACAGGCCCCGGCCTGCCCGGCCTGCCATTGGCGATCATCAATCCGGACAAGCAGTTCGTGTTGCTGGACAGCCTGGGCAAGCGGATCAACTTCATCCGCCAGGTGATCCAGGAGCTGGGGTTGACCAACGTGACACCCGTCAAATCCCGGGTGGAAGAGTATCAACCCGAAGTGGGCTTCGATGGTGTACTCAGCCGGGCCTTCGCCTCGCTGGAGGACATGCTGAGCTGGTGTCACCATCTGCCGTCACCCGAAGGGAGCTTCCTTGCGCTCAAGGGACAATACCCCGAGCAGGAACTGGCACAGTTGCCTGCCAGCATTCGCCTGGTTGCCGCCCATCAATTGGTGGTGCCGGAGCTGGAAGGTGAGCGTCATCTGCTGGAATTCAAACATATCCAGCCCGAATAGGGTCGCAGTTTCATTTAGGGGACAGTGTGGGAAAAGTCATTGCCATAGCCAACCAGAAGGGTGGAGTGGGTAAAACCACCACCTGTGTGAATCTGGCCGCCTCCCTGGCCGCTACCCGGCGCAAGGTGCTGGTGATCGATCTGGATCCGCAGGGCAATGCCACCATGGGCAGCGGCGTCGACAAGTACGAAGTTGAACGCACCGCCTATGAACTGCTAATCGACGATGCACCCATCAACGAGGTGATCATCCCCGAAACCTCGGGTGGCTATCACCTCATCGCCGCCAACGCCGACGTGACCGCGGCCGAAATTCGGCTGATGGAATTCTTCGCCCGCGAGATCCGCCTGCGCAACGCCCTTGCCTCGGTACGGGACAAATACGACTACGTCTTCATCGACTGCCCGCCTTCTCTCAACATGCTGACCGTCAACGCCATGGCCGCTGCCGATTCCGTGCTGGTGCCCATGCAGTGTGAGTATTACGCGCTGGAGGGGCTCACCGCCCTGGTAGACACCATCAGCAAGCTGGCGGCCGTCGTCAACCCGGAGCTGAAGATCGAGGGGGTGCTGCGCACCATGTTCGATCATCGCAACCGGCTGGCCAATGATGTGTCCGATCAGCTGAAACAGCATTTCGGGGACAAGGTCTATCGCACCATCATCCCCCGCAACGTTAGACTGGCGGAGGCGCCGAGCTTCGGTGCCCCGGCCATGCACTATGACAAATCATCGGTGGGGGCCAAGGCCTATCTGGCCTTGGCTGGCGAGATCCTGCGTCGTCAGGAGCAGGAGTCTCAGCCGATCACCGCAGACCGAGAGAGCATATGACGCCGAAGAAACGTGGGCTGGGCAAGGGGTTGGACGCCCTGCTCAGCACCAGCACGGCCGCCCGCCAGAAACAGGTGATGAGCGACCAGCGTACCGAGCAGGCCATGGCGCCCACCAACCAGGGCGAGCTGCGCAAGCTGCCGCTGGAGTGGCTGCAGTCCGGCAAATATCAGCCACGCAAGGACATGTCCCAGGATGCGCTGGAAGACCTGGCCAACTCGATACGGGCGCAAGGCGTGATTCAGCCAATAGTGGTACGCTCCATCGGCGAGAATCGCTTCGAAATCATCGCCGGTGAACGGCGCTGGCGCGCGTCCCAGCTGGCCCGGCTCGAGGTGGTGCCCTGCCTGGTCAAGGACGTGCCCGACGAGGCTGCGGTGGCCATCGCGCTGATTGAGAATATCCAGCGCGAGGATCTCAACGCCATTGAAGAGGCGGTGGCCCTGCAGCGACTGCTGACCGAGTTCGAGCTGACCCACCAGCAGGTGGCCGAAGCGGTGGGCAAGTCCCGCACCACGGTGACCAACCTGCTGCGCCTCAATCAACTCAACGAGGACGTGAAGCGCTTCGTCGAGCACGGGGATCTCGACATGGGTCACGCCCGGGCCCTGCTGGCCCTGAGCGGCCCGGCCCAGTCCGAACTGGCCAAGCTGGTTGCCCAGAAGGGGCTGACGGTGCGAGATACCGAGAAACTGGTGCAGAAAACGCTGGAACCGGCAAAAACCAAGGTCGAACCCGTCCGTGATCCCCAGTTTGGTTACCTCGAGCGCCAGATTTCAGAAAAAATTGGCAATCAGGTACAGCTTCAGCCGGGCAAGAAGGATAGCGGCAAGTTAGTAATAAGTTACGATAACTTGGCAGATTTGGACCGGGTATTGGGCTATTTTGGTCTGTCAGAATCGTGATTTTTACGCTTTTTGTAGTAATAAAACATCCATTCCTTTCGATATGAACATAACCTTAATTTCGCGCGGAAAGCCGCAAAAATTAAGGATTTTTGCCATGTTGCAATAGCCGTCTTCACGGGTATAATTTGACCGGCTTTTCGAGCTGTGAACCTGGGGTCTTCGGATCCCGATTTTTTACAGTTCTGTAATGTTCAGGGGTAGGTTGGTGAAACAGAAAGTAGCCTTGGAAGGTTTGACGCTGGCCTTGGCTATGCTCGTTTGTCAGCTCGTCCTGATCCTGGCGATCAGTTCCGTCTGGTTTTATCAGACCGGGGCGTTTGCCGGACGTTCTTCCCTCTTTGGGGGAGGAATGTACTGGGTTCCTCAAGCCCTGTTCACACTCTGGGTTCTGCGCCGCAAGGTGACGAAAGAGAGCGTGGGCCTGGTCTTGCGGGACTTTTATGGTGGGGCAGGGATTAAGCTCATTACTACAACAGGACTTTTCGCCCTGATGTTTGGCTCCGGGATCGAGGTCGACACCGTCTCGTTCTTCGCCACTTATATCCTCGCCCTCGTTGTACAGTGGATAGTTTCATTCACGCTTAACAACCACTATTAGGAAAACTCATGTCTGCAACCGGAGAAGTCCTGACTCCTCAGGGATATATCTCCCACCACCTGACCCACCTGCAAGTCGGGTCCGGGTTCTGGACGGTGAATATCGATTCCATGATATTTTCCGTCTTGCTAGGCGCCCTGTTTATCTGGTCGTTCCGCCGCGTAGCCGTCAAGGCCACCAGCGGTGTGCCCGGTAAGCTGCAGTGCTTTGTGGAGATGCTGGTCGAGTTTGTGAATGGTAACGTCAAAGACATCTTCCATGGTCGGAACCCGGTCATCGCACCGCTGGGACTGACAGTGTTTGTCTGGATCTTCCTGATGAACTTCATGGATTTGATCCCCGTTGACTTTATCCCTCACGCTGCACAGTTGATGGGTGTTCCCTATCTGCGTGTGGTTCCCTCTGCTGACGTTAACATCACCATGTCCATGGCTTTGGGCGTGTTCTTCTTGATCCTGTACTACAGCATCAAGGTCAAGGGTATCAGCGGATTTGTGAAGGAGCTGACGCTTCAGCCTTTCAACCATCCCGCTGCCATCCCGGTTAACTTCATCCTTGAAACCGTCACGTTGATTTCCAAGCCTGTTTCATTGGGTCTGCGACTGTTCGGCAACATGTATGCTGGCGAACTGATCTTTATCCTGATTGCGGGTTTGTTACCCTGGTGGTCACAGTGGATCCTGTCCGTGCCTTGGGCAATTTTCCACATCCTGATCATCACTTTGCAGGCGTTTATCTTCATGGTTCTGACCATCGTCTATCTGTCGATGGCGCAAGAAGACCATGGTTGATGCAACTCAAATAATCCTTTTTATACAATCAATTACATCTAAATAAATGGAGATCCTCATGGAAAACTTGAACATGGACCTGCTGTACATCGCTGCTGCAATGATGATGGGTCTGGCGGCTATCGGCGCCTCCATCGGTATCGGTATCCTGGGTGGCAAGTTCCTGGAAGGTGCTGCTCGTCAACCGGACCTGATCCCTGTTCTGCGTACCCAGTTCTTCATCGTCATGGGTCTGGTGGATGCGATCCCGATGATCGCCGTTGGTCTGGGTCTGTATGTGATGTTTGCGGTTGCTGGCTAAGTCTCTACGACTCCCCAGGCATAACCCATTAACTAACTTAAGAGGACATAGGCTGTGAATATCAACGCCACCCTCCTCGGCCAAGCAATTGCTTTTTTCTTCTTCGTAGTGTTTTGCATGAAGTACGTATGGCCGCCGTTGATCGCTGCCATCGAAGCCCGTCAGAAAGAAATTGCTGATGGTCTCTCTTCTGCCGAGCGTGCCAAGAAAGATCTGGATTTGGCCAAGGCCAACGCCACCGATCAGCTGAAAGAAGCCAAGCACCAGGCTGCCGAAATCATCGATCAAGCCAACAAACGCAAGGCCCAGATCATTGATGAAGCCGCTGTCGGAGCTCAAGCAGAGCGGGAAAAAATCCTGGCTCAGGGCCGTGCAGAGATCGAAGCTGAACGTCATCGTGCCAAAGAAGAACTGCGCAAGCAGGTTGCTGCTCTTGCCATCGCGGGTGCAGAGAAGATCCTGGCACGCCAAATCGACCAGGCTGCCAACAGCGACATCGTCGACAAACTGGTAGCAGAACTGTAACGGGAACGGGGCTATGTCTGAACTGACTACAATCGCTCGCCCCTACGCCAAGGCTGCTTTCGAGTTTGCCGTTGAGCACAAGGCGGTTGACCAATGGCTGGAGATGCTCGGTTTCGCCGCACAAGTGGCCGAGAACGAGACCATCCATAACCTGGTAAACGGCTCCGTGGCCGCCGAAGAACTGGCAAACCTGTTTGTCGGTGTCTGCGGTGAGCAGCTCAACGAGCATGGTCAGAACCTGATCCGGGTGATGGCTGAGAATGGTCGCTTGGGTGTGCTGCCGGCTGTCGTTGCTGAATATGTCGCGCTCAAGGCTGAACTGGACAAAGAAGTTCAGGCTGACGTGATTTCGGCGATCGAACTGACCGACCAGCAGAAGGCCGCTATTCAGGCTTCTCTGGAACAACGTCTCGCGCGCAAAGTGAAGCTGAATTGCAGCACAGATGCGTCCTTGATGGCCGGGGTGCTCATCAAGGCCGGTGATCTGGTTATCGACGGCACGGTCCGCGGTAAGCTGGATCGCATGGCCGACGCGCTGCAATCTTGATTGGGGTATTAGAGCATGCAACTGAATTCCACTGAAATCGCCGAGCTGATCAAGCAGCGCATTGCGCAGTTTGATGTCAAAAGCGAAGCGCGTAACGAAGGTACCATCGTCTCTGTGAGCGACGGTATCATTCGTATCCACGGTCTGGCCGATGCCATGCAGGGTGAAATGATCGAGCTGCCGGGTAACCGCTTTGCTCTGGCATTGAACCTGGAGCGTGACTCCGTTGGTGCCGTTGTCATGGGTCCCTATGCCAACCTGGCTGAAGGGATGAAAGTAAAAGGTACCGGCCGTATTCTGGAAGTGCCGGTCGGTCGTGGTCTGTTGGGCCGGGTGGTCAACACCCTGGGTCAGCCGATCGACGGTAAGGGTCCGGTAGACAACGACGGCTACTCGCCGATCGAAGTCATTGCCCCGGGCGTTATCGAGCGTAAGTCTGTTGACCAGCCAGTCCAGACCGGTCTGAAAGCCATCGATGCCATGATCCCTATCGGTCGTGGCCAGCGTGAGCTGATCATCGGTGACCGTCAGGTTGGTAAGACCGCCATCGCGATCGACACCATCATCAACCAGAAAGACTCCGGCATTAAGTGCGTCTACGTTGCGATTGGCCAGAAGGCCTCTACCATCGCCAACGTGGTGCGCAAGCTGGAAGAGCACGGCGCCCTGGCCAACACCATAGTGGTCGTCGCCTCCGCCTCCGAAGCAGCTGCCCTGCAGTACCTGGCTCCTTATGCCGGTTGCTCCATGGGTGAGTACTTCCGTGACCGCGGTGAAGACGCGCTGATCATCTATGATGACCTGTCCAAGCAGGCCGTAGCTTATCGCCAGATCTCCCTGCTGCTGCGCCGTCCGCCAGGACGTGAAGCTTACCCGGGCGATGTCTTCTATCTGCACTCCCGTCTGCTGGAGCGTGCTTCCCGCGTCAACGTCGAGTACGTCGAGAAGTTCACCAAGGGTGCCGTGACTGGACAGACCGGTTCTCTGACCGCGCTGCCGATCATCGAAACCCAGGCCGGCGACGTGTCTGCGTTCGTTCCGACCAACGTGATCTCCATCACCGATGGCCAGATCTTCCTGACCACTCAGCTGTTCAACTCCGGTATTCGTCCGGCGGTTGACCCGGGTATCTCCGTATCCCGTGTGGGCGGTGCCGCTCAGACCAAGATCGTCAAGAAGCTGTCCGGTGGTATCCGTACCGCGCTGGCCCAGTATCGTGAACTGGCGGCCTTCGCCCAGTTCTCTTCCGATCTGGACGATGCGACTCGCAAGCAGCTGGATCATGGTCAGAAAGTGACCGAGCTGATGAAGCAGAAGCAGTACTCTCCGATGAGCGTGGCTCACCAGTCTCTGGTGCTGTTCGCCGCCGAGAAGGGCTACCTCGCCGATGTCGAACTGAGCAAGATCGTCGACTTCGAAGCCGCTCTGCTCTCTTACGCCAATACCCAGCATGCTGAGCTGATGGCTGAAATCAATGCCAAGGCCGACTACAACGACGCGATCGTTGGCAAGCTGACTGCGTTGCTGGATAGCTTCAAGGCAACCCAGACCTGGTAAGCGTGTGTGGCAGCGCAAGCTGCCACCTGATGGAGAGAAGAGATGGCCGGCGCAAAAGAGATACGTAACAAGATCGGGAGTGTGAAGAACACTCAGAAGATCACCAGCGCTATGGAAATGGTGGCAGCCAGCAAGATGCGCCGTGCGCAGGAACGCATGTCTGCCAGCCGTCCGTACGCTGAAACCATGCGCAAGGTGATCGGCCATATCGCTCAGGGGAACTTGGAATACAAGCACCCCTACCTCATCGAACGTGAGGTCAAGCGAGTGGGTTACATCGTCGTCTCCACCGACCGTGGCCTGTGTGGCGGCCTGAACATCAACCTGTTCAAAGCTGCCCTCAACGATATGAAGCAATGGAGCGCGAAAGGTGCCAAGGTTGACCTGGCACTGATCGGTAGCAAGGCCTCCAACTTCTTTGAACGGCACGGCGCCAAGGTGAAAGCCCACGTCTCCGGACTGGGTGATAACCCGAGCGTCAATGACCTGATTGGTTCAGTCAAGGTCATGCTGAAGGCTTACGACAACGGTGAGATTGACAGGCTGTACCTGGTGTACAACAAGTTCGTCAACACCATGGTTCAGCAACCAAAAGTCGATCAACTGCTGCCTTTGCCCGTAACAGAAGACAGCAAGCTCGCCAAGAAACACCACTGGGATTACCTCTATGAGCCTGATCCCAAGCAGCTGCTGGATACCCTGTTGATTCGCTACGTCGAATCCCAGGTGTACCAGGGTGTGGTAGAAAACTTGGCAAGTGAACAGGCAGCCCGAATGGTTGCCATGCAAGCCGCGACTGACAACGCCGGCAACCTGATTAACGATCTGCAACTGGTGTACAACAAGGCCCGTCAGGCCAGTATTACCCAGGAACTGACAGAGATCGTATCCGGTGCTGCTGCGGTGTAAGGCAAGGGTTATCAAAGGTTTAGAGGATTTGACATGAGTAACGGTTTCATCGTCCAAATCATCGGCGCTGTAGTGGACATCGAGTTCCCGCAGAATGCCGTGCCCCAGGTGTACGATGCACTGAAAGTCATCAGCGAAGGCCAAGGCCAGGGTCTGGTACTGGAAGTTCAGCAACAGATCGGCGGCGGCGTCGTTCGTTGCATCACCATGGGCTCCTCCGACGGTCTGCGTCGTGGGTTGGAAGTAGTTAACAGCGGCAAGGCCATCCAGGTACCGGTTGGTACCTCGACCCTGGGTCGTATCATGAACGTACTGGGCGAGCCCATCGACGAGAAGGGTCCGATCGGCGAAGAAGAGCGTTGGTCCATCCACCGCGAAGCTCCCAGCTACGAAGATCAGTCCAACAGCGCCGAGCTGCTGGAGACCGGCATCAAGGTTATCGACCTGGTTTGCCCGTTCGCCAAGGGTGGTAAGGTCGGTCTGTTCGGTGGTGCCGGTGTAGGCAAGACCGTCAACATGATGGAGCTGATCCGTAACATCGCGATCGAACACAGTGGTTACTCTGTATTCGCCGGTGTGGGTGAGCGTACCCGTGAGGGTAACGACTTCTACCACGAGATGATGGAGTCCAACGTACTGGACAAAGTATCTCTGGTTTACGGTCAGATGAACGAGCCGCCCGGAAACCGTCTGCGCGTCGCGCTGACCGGTCTGACCATGGCAGAGAAGTTCCGTGACGAGGGTCGTGACGTGCTGTTCTTCGTGGACAACATCTACCGTTACACCCTGGCCGGTACCGAAGTATCCGCACTGCTGGGCCGTATGCCTTCTGCAGTAGGTTACCAGCCGACCCTGGCCGAGGAGATGGGTGTTCTGCAAGAACGTATCACCTCCACCAAGACCGGTTCCATCACCTCAGTCCAGGCCGTTTACGTGCCTGCGGATGACTTGACCGACCCGTCTCCGGCGACCACCTTCGCCCACCTGGATGCGACCATCGTTCTGTCCCGTCAGATCGCGGCACTGGGTATCTACCCGGCCGTTGACCCGCTGGACTCCACCTCCCGTCAGCTGGATCCGCTGGTGGTAGGCAAGGATCACTACGAGACCGCTCGTGGTGTGCAGATCGTGCTGCAGCGCTACAAGGAGCTGAAGGACATCATCGCCATCCTGGGTATGGATGAACTGTCAGAAGAAGACAAACTGACCGTATCCCGTGCCCGTAAGATCGAGCGTTTCCTGTCCCAGCCGTTCTTCGTGGCCGAAGTATTTACCGGTTCTTCAGGTAAGTACGTGCCGCTGAAAGAGACCATTCGCGGTTTCCAGGGCATCCTGAAAGGCGAGTATGACGATCTGCCCGAGCAGGCGTTCTACATGGTTGGCGGTATCGACGAAGTCGTCGAGAAAGCCAAGAAACTGTAAGCCTCGATAGGAGGGCCCATGGCTGAGATGATCTCATTTCACCTGGATGTAGTGAGCGCCGAAGGGAAACTGTTTTCCGGTCGTGTGCAATCTGCCCAGGTAACAGGCTCCGAGGGTGAGCTGGGTCTCCGCCACGGTCATGCTCCGTTGCTGACTGCCATCAAGCCGGGCCTGGTCCGCTTGATCAAGCAAAATGGTAGCGAAGAGGTGCTGTACATCTCCGGCGGCATGCTGGAAGTACAACCCGAAGCCGTGACCGTGCTGGCCGATACCGCCATTCGTGCCGATGACCTGGATGAGGCGAAAGCCCAGGAAGCCAAGCGTCGTGCCGAAGAGCGGATCAGCAGCTCCCATGGTGATATCGACTATGCTCAGGCATCTGCCGAGCTGGCCAAAGCAATGGCCCAGCTGCGGGTTATCGATATCGTCAAAAAGAATTACCGCTAATCACGGTGATGTAAAAAGCGACCTTCGGGTCGCTTTTTTTTTGCCCGTTGGATAGACTCCGCCGGGTATTTCCTCATGTTTCAAAGGCTGGCTATGTCTCTCAACGTCGTGATCCTGGCTGCGGGTAAAGGTACTCGCATGCGTTCCGTTCTGCCCAAGGTGCTGCACCCCGTCGCCAACAAACCCATGGTGTCCCATGTGATCGACACCGCCCGCCAGATAGGTGCCGAGCAACTGCACCTGGTCTATGGCCACGGTGCCGAGCTGCTCAAGGAGCGGATCGCCGCCCCGGATCTCAACTGGGTACTGCAGGCGCAGCAACTGGGCACCGGCCATGCCGTCGCCCAGGCGATCCCGTTCTGGCAGGATGAGGATGATGTGCTGGTGCTCTACGGCGATACCCCGCTGATCCAGCCCGAGACCCTGCAACGGCTGCTGGCCGCCAAGGCCGACGACGGCATGGCGCTGCTGACCGTGGTGCTGGACAACCCCACCGGCTACGGCCGCATCGTGCGGGAAAACGGCCAGGTGGTCGGCATCGTCGAGCAGAAGGATGCCAACGCCGAACAGCTCGCCATCCGCGAGGTGAATACCGGCGTGCTGGTGGCCAATGGCGCCCAGCTGAGCGGCTGGCTGTCCCGTCTGGACAACAAGAACGCCCAGGGGGAGTTCTATCTCACCGACGTGATCGCCATGGCCCATGGGGATGGCTGCCCCATTGCCGCCGTCCACCCGGACAGCGCCATGGAGGTGGAAGGGGCCAACAACCGGGTCCAGCTGGCGGCCCTCGAGCGCAGCTATCAGCAGATGCAGGCCGAGAAGCTGATGATCGCCGGGGTCACCCTGATCGATCCGGCCCGCTTCGATCTGCGCGGCACCCTGGAGATCGGTGAGGAGGTGGTGATCGACGTCAACGTCATCATCGAGGGCAAGGTCAAGCTCGGCAACCATGTGCGCATAGGTGCTGGCGCTGTGCTGAAGGATTGCGAGATTGGCGATCACAGCGAGGTGAAACCCTACTCCGTTATCGAGGGTGCCCTGGTGGCCGATCAATGTTCGGTCGGCCCCTTCGCCCGTCTGCGCCCGGGTGCTGTGCTGGAGCAGGATGCCCACGTCGGCAACTTCGTCGAGATGAAGAAATCCCGTCTGGGGGTTGGCTCCAAGTGTGGTCATCTGACCTACCTGGGGGATGCGGACATCGGCGCCAAGGTGAATATCGGCGCCGGTACCATCACCTGCAACTACGATGGGGTGAACAAGTTCCAGACCATCATCGAGGATGACGTCTTCGTCGGCTCCGATACCCAGCTGGTGGCGCCGGTGCGCATCGGCAAGGGTGCGACTCTGGGGGCGGGTTCAACCATCACCAAGGATGTGGCCGAGCACGAGCTGGTGATTACCCGGGTGCCCCAGCGCCACATCAAGAACTGGGCTCGCCCGGTCAAGAAGAAGTGATGCCCGATCAATGAAATAAAACCGGCGCCCTGAGGGCGCCGGTTTTGTTTTCAGCTCTCCTGATTCGGGGTTGGGGAAGGGGGCGGGTTACCCATCACCCCATACCAGTCCAGCTTGCGGGTCAGCATCATGATCAGTGCCAATATGGTGAACAGCAGCAGGGCGCCGAGCAGCAGGGCTATCTCCTCGGCTTGCAGCAGCCCGAACAGGATGGCGTAGACCAGCCCGAGCAGGGCCGCGAAGCCGAGGCCCTGACGCGGCCCCCCCAGCACATGGCTGAGGTAGAAGCCGTTGAGCGACACGCTGGCGAGGCTGGCGACCAGATAAGCCCAGCCAAAGCCGAGGTGCTCGGTCAGCGCCAGCAACACCAGATAGAAGATGGCCAGACCCATGCCCACCAGGGCGTACTGGATCGGATGCACCCGCAGCCCCCTGAGCAGCTCGAACATGAAGAAGCTGAGGAAGGTGAGGCCGATGAACAGCAGGGCGTACTTGGCGGCCCGCTCGTTCAGCTGATAGTGATCCACCGGCTGCACCAGGCTGACGCTGAAGGTCGGCAACTCGCTCCCGGCTCCCTTCATCATGCGGGTGAAGCGCCGTTCCATGTCGGTGGCAAACCAGCTGGTCTGCCAGCTGGCGTCGAACCCATGATCGTTCAGGGTGCGGTTGCCGGGCAGAAAATCGCCGATGAAGTTGGGATGAGGCCAGTTGCCACTCAGGTTGAACCTGCTGTCCTGGCCGATCGGCACCACCTCGAGTGCGTTCATGCCCTGCAGGTTCAGCTCGATGTGAAAGCGGCCATCTTCCCCGGGCAGGCTGTCGAGCGGAGCATGGATGCCGGCCAGACCGTCTCCCAGCAGGGCGCCGGGGGTGAACTGAATGCGCCGCTCCCCCAGTTGCAGCTCGGGCACGCTGCTGATGCCGCGGGCATCGGACAGCACCAGGCTGAGGTAGGGCTTGCCAGGGATCAGGGCAGGATCCGCGGCGTCGAAGCTCAGGTCCGGGTTGCCGGCAACCAGTGCCTTGTCGGCCAGGCTGGCCGGCAAGTGGCCAGAGAGGGAGAGCCGGCCTTGATAGACCTGGGCCTGATAGATGCCGAGCTTGCGCGGGGTGACCTCCATGCTGGCCCGCACATCCAGCCTGTCCGGCAACAGGTAGCGATAGACCCGCTCCTCGCGCACGAAGCGCTTGCCATCCTGCTCGACGGTGACGGCCCTGGTATAGGGTTGCACCAGCACAGGCCCCAGCAAGCGCTGTGGCCCGCTGCTGCTGGCCATGATGCTGTGGATGGCCTGGCTGCGGTAAGCCTGGCGCACCCGGTTCAGATCCATGATGGCGTGAACCGGGATCATCAGCAGCAGGCAGAGCAACAGCAGCAGGGCGATCTTGTGGGTGATTATCTGTTTGACCATGGCGCATCTCCTTGTTGGTGAACGGGAGTGTGCCCTGGTCGGGTGAAGCGGGGATGGGGCCCTGTGAAGTGGGGGTGAAGGGGATAAAAAAACCGGCGCCTTGCGCCGGTCTTGGCATCACAGCTTCTTCAGCTGTTCTGGCAGTGCGGCAAACACCTCTTCCCTGGCCCTGAGGGAGGCAAACTGCTTGCCAGGCTTCTGGATGACGGTGTGGACGAAGATGAGCTTCTGATCCTGCTTGCTGGCCCAGCCGACGAACCAGCCGATCTGCTGATCCCGGTCGAGGCTGCCATCCAGCAGTTTGGGGTAGCCCATGCCGGTCTTGCCATGGATCTGCCAGCCATCGATGTCGGGCTGACGCAGGATATTGGCCGTGTGCTGCAGTGTCTGGGCGGAGACCGGCAGCTTGCCGCTCACCAGCTTGCCGAGAAAGCGTGCCTGCTCCTGGGGGCTGATGGCAAGGCTGGAACTGAGCCAGGCCTGGGTCAGGCCGTCATGTTTGCCAGGGTTGCCCGAGAGATCCCGGTTGCCGTAGTCGAAGCGGTCCACGTATTGCTGGAAGCGCGCCGCCCCCAGCCACTCGGTGAGGCGTTGGGAGTACCAGATCACCGAATAGGTCATCCAACGGCTCGGGGTGGTGGTCTGCTTCCATTCCGGCAGGAAGTCAGGGTCACCGGCTTTGAATGGCAGAGCTGGCAGTTGCTCATCCACCAGGAAGCCGCTGTCATAGCCCATCAGCGCCAGCGGGATCTTGAAGGTGGAGGCGGGAGGCAGCTGGCTGGCGCAGTCACCCTGGGCACTGAAGGGCTTGCCGCTGCCATCGGCGAACAGCAGGCAGCCGGTGGCGGCGCTGGCGGGCAGGGAGCAGAAGAGACCGGCGGCAAGCAGGCTGGATAACAGAATGCGGGACATGAACATCTCCTTGATTCATCAGAACGCGGGTAGACGGGTCCGGGCAGGACCCTATCCGAGGAGGCGCAGCTTAGCCCGGCTCTGTGTGTTCAGTGTGAAGTCTTCTGGCCGGCAGGCAGCCAGAGCTCGGCCAGCACGCCGCCTTCCGGCTGGTTGCCCAGGGTCAACCGACCGCCGTGCTGGCGGGCCACCTCGGCGGCAAAGCTGAGCCCCAGGCCGCTGCTCTTGCCCTTGTCGGGCCTGGGCAGGGAGTAGAAGCGCTCGAAGATGCGTGGCAGCGCGTAGTCCGGAATACCTGGCCCCTGATCCCGTACCCGGAAGCAGTACCCCCCCTCCTCCATGGCGCCGCTCAGCCGGATGTGACCCCCGGCGGGTGAGAAGTCGAGAGCGTTGTCCAGCAGGTTGCCCAGCGCCTGCTCCACCAGCAGGGGATCCCACTTCTGCCTGGGGGCGTCGGCTAGCTCTGCCCCCAGGGCCACCTGACGACGGACAGCGACTATCTGGCGGGCATCGAGCGCCCGCCTGCCCAGCGTGGCAGGGGCTGTGGCCTGTCTGTCCAGCCCCGGCCCCGATTCGAGGCGCGCGAGCTGCAGCATACGCTCGATCAGCTGCTGCATGCGGGCCGTCTCCAGATTGATGTTGCCAATAAAGCGCCGCGCCACCTCGGGTGGCGGTGCCTCGGCGAGGATCTCCCCTGCCCCGCGGATGGCGGCCAGCGGGCTTTTGAGCTCGTGGGTCAGGCTGTGCACATAGGCTTCGATATAGGCCTTGCCATCCAGCTGGCGGCGCATGGTCTCGAGGGATCGACCGAGCCGGTCCAGCTCGGGGCTGTGGAGCCTTGGCAGACTGGCGGGCTGGCCCTGGCTGACCGCATCGGCGTAGTGCACCAGCTTGCCGATGGCGCGGTTGAGCCACCACACCAGCAGGGTGCCGATGAGCAATGAGATGAACAGCAGCAGGGCGGCCCCCTGCAATAGCTGGTGCTCGCTGCGCTCTATCATGGGCAGCAGGGTGCGGTTGGGCTTGGCAACCGTGAGAGAGCCCAGGATCTCCTCCCCCTCGCGCAGGGGGGCGGCAACGTGCATCACCGAGCTGGCGGGATCGTCCGGATCGCTGCGGGTGCTGCGGGCGCCGTATTCGCCGCGCAAGGTGCGGTAGACGTCGTTCCAGCGGGAATAGTCCTTGCCCAGATCCACCCCGTCCGAGTCATAGACCACCTTGCCCTTGGCGTCGACCACATAGATGCGGTACTCCGCCTGCTGTTTGAGGTGTCCGTCGATCAGGGCGTTGATGGGGCTCTGGTTGAGGCGGGAGAAGGCGCTGGCCAGCCGGCCATCCGCCATCTTCCCCTCCTGCAGATCGTCCAGGGCCAGGGGGGCCAGCAACTGGGCCATGTCCACCAGGGTATCCTCGGTGGCGCTGCGCACCCCGGGTTTGATCTCCTCGACGAAGATCTCCAGCACGAACCAGGCGGCCAGGGCGAAGATGAGCACCAGGCCGCACAGCAGTTGCAATCCGATTCTCATCTCATCCCCCGGCCGGTGCCCGGCAACCCTGAGTTCATGCCAATTCCAGGCTGTAGCCCAGCCCGCGGTGGGTCAGGATCAGATTGGCCTCGGAGTCCCGCTCCCGCAGCTTGGCGCGCAGGGTCTTGATGTGGGTGTCGACGGTGCGATCCAGGCTCTCTTCGGCCCCGCTCCACACCAGATCCATCAGCTGCTGGCGGGAGTAGACCCGGCCCGGCGCCTGCATGAGAGTCTTGAGCAGCAGGTATTCGTAGCGGGTGAGGGTGAGAGGCTGACCGTGGAAGCAGATGCGGGCCCGCTCCTCGTCCAGTGCCAGCAGAGCGCTGGGCTGGGGGGCGCTCGGCTGGCTGCGGCGCAGTATCACCCTCACCCTGGCGCACACTTCCCGCGGCGAGAACGGCTTGGCCACGTAGTCGTCGGCCCCTATCTCCAGCCCGATCAACCTGTCTATCTCCTCGCTGCGGGCGGTGAGAAACATCAGGGGAGTGTCGGTCAGGGCCCGCACCTGCTTGCACAGCTCGAAGCCGCTGATGTCCGGCAACCCCACATCCAGGATCAGAAAATCCGGGCGCGACCGTTCCAGTCGCGCCAGCAACGGCTGCCCGAGGGGAAACCACTCCACCTCGAAACCATCGGTCTGCAGGGCATAGATCAGGGTGTCGGCGATGCTGGCCTCATCTTCCACCAGCCAGATGACTCGTTTTTGCATGGCGTCCTCGTCACAAATCGGCCTGACCATTCTGGCATCGAACCAAATCGGATCCTATTTGCCGTTTGATTTTTCCCAAAAAGGTATTAATATTTCGCCACTCTTTCGAATCGAAACTTTAAGATGACCAAACGCAACACTCAACAGCGCCGTCACACCATAGTGACCCTGGTGCAGGAACAGGGCGAAGTCAGTGTCGATGCCCTGGCCAAGCACTTCTCCACCTCGGAAGTGACCATCCGCAAGGATCTGGCCGTGCTAGAGACTGGCGGTCTGCTGCTGCGTCGTTACGGTGGTGCCGTGCCCCTGCCGAGCGAGATGGTGGTGGACAGCAATCCGGATCAAGTTTCGAAACGAAAGCTGGCCATCGCCCGTGCCGCCGCCGAGCGCATCCGCGATCACAACCGCGTCATCATCGACAGCGGCAGCACCACCAGCGCCATGATCCCCATGCTGGGCAGCAAGCGCGGGCTCATCGTGATGACCAACTCCCTCAACGTGGCCGGCGCCCTGCGCGAGCTGGAAAACGAGCCTACCTTGTTGATGACCGGCGGCACCTGGGATCCCCACTCCGAATCCTTCCAGGGGCAGGTGGCGGAGCAGGTGCTGCGCTCCTATGACTTCGACCAGCTGTTCATCGGCGCCGACGGCATAGACCCGGAGCGGGGTACCACCACCTTCAACGAGCTGGTGGGCCTCTCCAGGGTGATGGCCGAGGTGTCCCGCGAGGTCATCGTCATGGTCGAGTCGGAGAAGATTGGCCGCAAGATCCCCAATCTCGAACTGCCCTGGTCGAGCATCCATACCCTGGTGACCGACGAGGGGCTGGCCAGCGAGGCCAGAGCACAGATCCAGGCCAGGGGGATCGCGCTGATTTGTGCTCCCGTGGCGGTTTAACCCAAACATCCAACTATCCAAACGAATTTCCGTTTTTACCTCTTGAGGAGAAGTCTATGTGTGGCATCGTCGGGGCCGTCGCCCAACGTGATGTGGCTGAAATCCTGGTAGAAGGCCTGCGCCGTCTGGAATACCGCGGCTATGACTCCGCCGGTGTGGCGGTGTTCAGCGCCGATCGGCCGCTGCAGCGAGTGCGCCGTCTGGGCAAGGTGGCCGAGCTGGCCAAGGCGCTGGAAGAGCAGTCCGTCCATGGCGGCACCGGCATTGCCCACACCCGCTGGGCGACCCACGGCGAGCCCTCCGAGCGCAATGCGCACCCCCACGTCTCCGAGCACATAGTCGTAGTGCACAACGGCATCATAGAGAACCACGAAGAGCTACGCAGCCAGCTGCAAGGCATGGGCTACGAGTTCAGTTCCGACACCGACACCGAGGTGATCGCCCACCTGGTTCACCACGAGCTGAAATCCGCCCCCAGCCTGCTGGCGGCCATGCAAGTCACGGTGAAGCAGTTGCGCGGTGCCTATGGCACAGTGGTGATGGACAGCCGTGACGACAGCCGCGTGGTGGTAGCCCGTTCCGGCTCCCCCCTGGTGATTGGCCGCGGCATCGGCGAGAACTTCATCGCCTCCGACCAGATGGCCCTGCTGCCGGTGACCCGCCGCTTCATCTTCCTTGAAGAGGGAGACGTGGCCGAGGTGACCCGTCGCGACGTGCACGTCTTCGATACCAATGGCAACGCCGTGGTACGCGAGGAACTGGAGTCCGAGCTCTCCCACGACGCAGGTGACAAGGGCGAGTACCGCCACTACATGCTCAAAGAGATCTACGAGCAGCCCAAGGCCATCACCAACACATTGGAAGGCCGTCTGGGCAACGATCACGTGGTGGTCGAGTCGTTCGGCAACGGCGCCCGCGCCATCTTCGACAAGGTGGAGCACGTCCAGATCGTGGCTTGCGGTACTTCCTACAACTCCGGCATGGTTGCCCGCTACTGGTTTGAAGAGATAGCCGGCGTCTCCTGCGACGTGGAGATTGCCTCCGAGTTCCGCTATCGCAAGTCCGTGGTGCGCCCCAACAGCCTGCTGGTGACCCTGTCCCAGAGCGGCGAGACCGCAGACACCCTGGCGGCCCTGCGCCTGGCCAAGGAGTCCGGCTACATGAGCTCCCTGGCCATCTGCAACGTGCCGGGCTCCTCCCTGGTGCGCGAATCCGACCTGGCCTTCATGACCCGGGCCGGTGCCGAGATTGGCGTCGCCTCCACCAAGGCCTTCACCACCCAGCTGGCCGGCCTGCTGATGCTGGTGGCCTCCGTCGGTCACTGTCGCGGCAACCTGAGCGCCGCCGCCGAGGCCGAGCTGGTCAAGGCGCTGCAAGCCCTGCCGCTACGCATCAAGGAGAGCCTGGCGCTGGCCAAGGATATTGAAGCCCTGGCCGAAGAGTTTGCCGACAAGCACCACAGCCTGTTCCTCGGCCGTGGCAGCCAGTACCCCATCGCCATGGAGGGGGCGCTCAAACTCAAGGAGATCTCCTACATCCACGCCGAGGCCTATGCCGCAGGTGAGCTCAAGCACGGCCCGCTGGCCCTGATCGATGCCGAGATGCCCATCATCGTCGTGGCGCCGAACAACGATCTGCTGGAGAAGCTCAAGTCCAACGTGGAAGAGGTGCGCGCCCGTGGCGGTATCCTCTATGTGTTCGCCGATGCGGACGCTGGCTTCAAGAGCGACGAGACCATGCGGGTGATGAGCCTGAATCACGTGGAAGAGATGATTGCCCCCATCGTCTATACGGTGCCGTTGCAACTGCTCTCCTACCACGTCGCCCTCATCAAGGGCACCGACGTGGATCAGCCGCGCAACCTGGCGAAATCCGTCACCGTGGAATAAGCCGTTGTCAGACATGAAAAAAGATGTGGGATGAAAATAAAGTATCATCCATGAAAATAAAGTTTCATCCTTGAAAATAGAGTTTCATCCTAAGCCAGCGTGCGCTATGTTGATGGTATCAACTAGGACGTTGGCTTTTTTATGGCTGGAACATTCAAGGGCCTGACTCAGGCTCAGATCGATAGAAGGCTGAAGGAGGGGCGCGGTCAAGGCCGAGGATCTGACTACAAGCCGTTCATCTACACTAGGGATGTATCTTCTCTGGGGCGTTCCCACCGCCTGTTCGGCAATAAATGCCGACGTATGCACCACCTCCTTTCCGACTTAGAACTCGCCGTCTTCCTCACTCTGGATTGGTCTCCCAAGGTCATCGATATCCGGGAGCAATTTCCCCTTCGGGTCGAGGACACCGTCCGCCTTGCTGAAACTTATGGGCTTCCACACGGCAAGTTTCAGGGGATCCCGCAGGTGCTTAGTTCCGACTTTCTGGTGGACTTCGATGATCCCACGCGCCCGGCTATGGCGCTCCAAGCAAAATACAGCGCAGACCTCAAGAAACCTGAAGTCATCGAGCGCCTAGAGCTCGAAAGGCGTTACTGGGAAGAGAAAGAGATCTCCTGGGCCATTGTCACCGAGAGGGAGATCTCCCGGACGGCATTTGCCAACATCCAGTGGCTCTATCCCGCCCAGACCGAGGAAGATATTGTCCTCAACGACCTCGAACGCTATTACAACTTGTTCCTGTGCGAGTTCCAACGCCATCCAGATAAGACTCTAACGAGCATTGCTCAGAGCCTAGATGTGGCTTACAAGCTTGAACCAGGACTGGCACTCTATTGGTTGCGTCAGTTGCTCGCTCGCCACTATTTTCTCTTCGATATAAGCAAACTTTACAGGGAGCTCAAGCCGGGTGATTTATTCGTCAATCCCCATCAAGAACAGCAGGAGATACGCCATGTTCCCGGTTAACTTGGTGATCCAGATGGGCGAGGTACGCAGACGTTTGCTCTGGTGTAACGCAGAGCAGGCCATCTGGATAGATATTGAGTCGAGCTTGGCATTTCCAGAAACGGTTTCAGTTGCAGAGCTGGAGAGGCTGCTTATAGCCGGGGAGCTGAGACGTATCGATGATCCTTTTTTGGATGTCATCCTTCGGGAGGTCGAGGAAGGGTCAAGTGACCAGCAAAAGCGCGATTCTGCCTGGGAGATGCTGGCAGAGGCAGTTTGTGACACAGGCCTGTTTGAGCGCCAACCCAGAGGGGAAATCGTCAAGGGCATAATGGAGCGCCACGGTATCACCAAGCAGACGGTGTACCGGCTTCTGCGGCGCTACTGGCAACGGGGCATGTGCAAGAATGCCTTACTACCGGATTACTCCAATTCGGGAGGCCGTGGCAAGAGACGCAAACCTGACCAGGCCAAGCTGGGGCGGCCTAGGGCAGTCAGGGATGGACAGGGAAGTAATGTGACTCCCGAGATAGAGCGTATTTTCAGGCGCGTCATAGAGGAGCGACTGCTTAAGGAAAAACATCCTTCGATTCCAGACGTCTACGCAGCCAGCCTGAACCCGCTCGGTGTCATGTTTCCCGGCTTACCGACACATGATCTGCCGACACTGGAGCAATTCCGTTACTTCTACAAACGTGAGTACCACTTCACCGAGACCTTGGAGCGCCAGACATCTGCGGTAGATTTCGCCAAGGACATCAAGCCGATCAGGGGGACATCGACGACAGAGGCTCTGGGACCTGGTTACCGCTACCAGATAGACGCCACCATTGCTGACATCTACCTGATATCGGAACACGATCGCAGTCTGATCGTCGGCAGACCTGTTGTTTACATGGTAATCGATGTGTTTAGCCGGATGGTGACGGGCATGTACATCGGGTTTGAGGGGCCATCTTGGATTAGTGCCATGGTGGCCCTAGCTAATACCACTGCCGACAAGGTGGAATATTGCCGCCAGTATGGCGTGGATATTGAAGCTGGAGATTGGCCTGTGCAGGGCTTGCCTGATGTGGTGCTGGCGGACAAAGGCGAACTGAACGGAACCAAAGTTGAGGTGTTCGCCGAATCCTTCGGAGTTCGCGTTGAGAATGCACCAGCCAGGCGTGGGGATGCCAAGGGTATTGTAGAGCGCCAGTTCAGGACGGTGCAGGAACGTTTTAAGCCCTACATCAGCGGTGTGGTCGAGGGCCAAATCAGCCGCAAGCGCGGTGGCCATGACTACAGACTCGACGCTAGCCTGACACTGTCAGAATTCACTAGGAGCATCATCGCTGGTGTCCTTTGGCACAACAACTTCCACGTCTTAAGTAAATACGACAGGACTGCCGGTATGCCCGGCGATCTGCCCGCTATACCAGCTAGGTTGTGGCATTGGGGGCTGAGTAACCTGACGGGCCGGTTACGGGTCGCACCTCAGGATCTGGTTCGCATCAACTTGCTGCCCCATGAACAAGCCACAGTCTCAGAGTTAGGCATAAGGCTATTTGGTTGCTTCTACACCAGCCATGAGGCTCTGAAATCTGGCTGGTTCCACCGGGGGCAAGGTCATAGACCCGAAAAGGTGCTGGTTGCCTACGATCCGCGCAGCGCAGACCACATCTACATTCGCCCCTCCAACAGCCTCAAAGAGTACTGGATTTGTGATCTAGCCGATCGCAGTAGGCGCTTCCGGGGGATGACCTTCTGGGATGTCTGGCTGCTATCCAAGGAGGAGCGCAGAAGTGATGCTAACGCTGCTATGGAGGGGATGAAGGAAAGGGGCAGGCTACTCGAGAAGATCGAGGCCATCGCTGCTTTTGCGGAAGATGCCAGTCCCATCAAAACCGGCATGACCAAGAAGGACCTGGGAACCCAGATCCGCGAGAACAAGCAGAATGAAAAGCGCCATGAGCGTCGCCAAGGGGCCTTTAGGCCAGCGAGAGTACAGTCAGGTAAGCCAGCCGATGTGATCCCGCTGAGGGGGGAGAAACCAGACGACTATGCTTATCCAGATCTTGGCGTCCTAATCTTTGGGGAGGGGGACCATGACTGACGAGATCCGCAGCGGTACCATCCCCTTGGCCCAATACCTTGAGCAGCAACTGCCGGAATATCAGGACAACCCGCTTATCAGCGCCTTGCCACCCATACCTGATCTGCAAGAGGTGGTTACCCAACTCCAGGCTGTGCCTAGCTTCGATCCTCAGGAGGCATTCCTTGATGGGAGGCTCAGGGCCCATGCCATCGCCCGCCTGCTGCATGGTTTCTTTCAGCCTCTGACCCACCACCTTGAGCTGGAAGCCAAGATCAGCCTGATGATCCGTCAAGGTTACATTGGTCGGAACCCTGCCAATGGTGCTTGGTATTCTCACCTCCAAAATGGTTACCGTCGTGTGGAGGAAGAGGATTTAGATGCTGCTGTCTACCAGAGTGTATCTTCGACGGCAAGCAGTCTGTCTCTGTTCGGCTGCTCTGGTTGCGGCAAGACCCGTACCCTAGAGCGGATTTTGGGAATGTACCCCCAAGCCCTCCATCATCTCGACTACAACATCACCCAGCTGACCTACCTGAAAGTAGACTGCCCCATTGATGGCGATCTAGACGAGCTTTGCCTGAGCTTTTTCAACCAAGTAGATAGGGTGTTGGGTACTCATTACAGCCGAAGTCATGGTCGTAAGAAACTGGGAACCAAGCGCCTGCTGGCCAGCATGTGCCAGATCGCCAATCTTCATGCTCTTGGAGTATTGATCATCGATGAGGTTCAGAACCTCAACGAGGCTAGGTCTGGCGGGGCTGAGAAGATGCACAATTTCTTCGTATCTTTGGTCAACACCATAGGAGTGCCCATCATTCAGGTGGGCACACACAGGGCCAGCAAGTTCTTCCAGCGCACGTTCAGGGCTGCTCGACGTATCACCGGCTTGGGCAGCGTCCGCTGGGATAGGCTGCCAAGAGACGATCAATGGAAACGGCTCTTGAAACGGCTTTGGAAGTATCAGTGGGTGCGAAATACCTACCCCTTGGACGATGAGCTTGAGGCGACCATGTATGAGCTCACTCAGGGGGTCATGGATATCGTCATCAAGTTGTTTGCACTGGCGCAGATCCGGGCCATCGTGACGGGTGCTGAATGTATCAAGCCAATGTTGCTGCGCAAAGTCTACGAGGATGAGTTCAAGCCGGTTCATCCCATGCTGGCAGCATTGCGGAGCAACAGGCCGGAACTTATCGCCAAGTACGATGACCTTCTGATGCCAGAAATAGAAGGCAAGCTGATCTCCCTTACACAGTCATTGGACAGAATTACAGAATCCAAACCATTGGCACCATCAGCCGACGACAGGGCAAAAAAGCTGGCGGCCTTGCTCGAGGGACTTGAGATCCCCAAGGATATTGCCATCCCCATGGCTGATGAGCTGCTGGCCGAGAATCCCGATATTCCTTTGGCAGTATTGATCCACAAGGCGACCTCCTACCAAGTTCAAGACAAACCCAAAACTTCTGGATTCTCCAGAGTGAAGCGGACTGAATGGGGTCAGTTACCTCACGACGACTTGCGGCGATGCTTTACCTGCGGACCTGAAGGCGAGGTTTATGGCAAGATCAAAGAGGTTGGTCTGGTGTTCGACCTGCAGGCGTTGTTGGGCAAGGCGAGCTGACATGTATTTCCCCAGACTTTATCCAGATGAGCTCCTCTATAGCGCCATCGCCCGCTGCCGGGTTCATTTGGGGGTTGACTGCCATAAGAGCCTATTGAGGGAGCTGTTCGGTGATACCAAAGTAGCAGCAATTACCGACCTGCCCAGCCATTTGGAAAGCCTAGCGAGCAACACGGGCTTGAATGCAGGTGATCTGGTAGTCAACCACACCCTATTTCCGCTTTATTCGCCTTTTATCCCGCAGGAGCGCCGACAAAGACTTATCCAGGCCATGCTGGCTCCAGACATGCCCGTAGTTATAGGCCTAGCTGGTGCCTCGACTGCACGGGTCAAATGGCCCGATTGGTTGCGGTACTGCCCGCTTTGTATCGAGGATATGGTGGCAAAATTTGGGGAGCCGTATTGGCGGCGAAGCTGGCAGGTTCAGGGCGTGGACATCTGCCCAGTCCACGGTTGTGTGCTTGTTGATTCACCTATCCTGTTCAGGCGAGCACAGAGGCACGAATTCCATGCAGCCTCTTCCTTATTCCTGTCGCATAACACCACTGCTCAAACCGGCGGGGAAGGAGCGGATAGGCTAGGGAAGGTGCGAATAAGCGGGGAAATTCTTCTCGGCTGACTCAGTCATTTCATTTTTTCAGTTTGAGCCGATCTTTTCTCCCGTAAATGCCTTGAATCAGCCTATTTAGACCGTTTCTTCGCCATTTAAGGCGTTATTCCCAGTTTTTAGTGAGATCTCTCCCACTGACGTATCATTTGGTCCGCCCGAAACAGGTTGGCCAGCGTGAATAACATCGCCAGTTGGTTATCGTTTTTCAGCAACCCCTTGTATCTGGCTTTCACGAAGCCGAACTGTCGCTTGATGATGCGAAATGGGTGCTCCACCTTGGCCCGGATGCTGGCTTTCATGTATTCGATGTTGATGGCCGTTTTGTTCTTGCGTGGATGCTGTTTCAAGGTTCTTACCTTGCCGGGGCGCTCGGCGATCAGCCAGTCCACATCCACCTCAGCCAGCTCCTCGCGCTGTGGCGCCCCTTGGTAGCCGGCATCGGCTGAGACAAATTGCTCCTCTCCATGCAGCAGATTACCCAGCTGATTGAGGTCATGCTCGTTGGCCGCGGTGGTGACTAGGCTGTGGGTCAGGCCACTCTTGGCATCGACACCAATGTGGGCCTTCATGCCAAAGTGCCACTGATTGCCTTTCTTGGTCTGATGCATCTGCGGATCGCGTTGCTGCTCTTTGTTCTTGGTCGAGCTGGGTGCCTCAATGATGGTGGCATCGACCAAGGTGCCTTGAGTCATCATGACGCCTGCTTCGGCCAGCCAGCGATTGATGGTCTTGAACAATTGGCGGGCCAGTTGATGCTGCTCCAGCAGGTGGCGGAAATTCATGATGGTGGTGCGGTCCGGCAAGGCGCTATCCAGGGATAACCGCGCAAACAGACGCATGGAGGCGATTTCGTACAGAGCATCTTCCATCGCGCCATCGCTCAGGTTGTACCAATGCTGCATGCAGTGAATGCGCAGCATGGTTTCCAGCGGATAGGGCCGACGACCATTACCGGCTTTGGGATAAAACGGCTCGATGACTTCCACCATGTTTTGCCATGGCAGAATCTGCTCCATGCGGGACAAGAAAATCTCTTTTCTGGTCTGACGGCGCTTACTGCTGAATTCACTGTCGGCGAAGGTAAGTTGATGACTCATGATGAACCCTGTTCCATGGCTCCAGATGACAAACATGATCTCATATCAGGGACTTGTTCGCACCTTCCCTAGCCAAGTCGAGTTGGTTTTGGCCAACATGATCCATATGCCAATAGCCTCATTACCTTCGCAGCTTATTGCGCGGTTAAAGCGGCTGGCGACATTTTCCAATCCTCAGTTCTTTAAAACACAGGCCCTGCGGTTTTCAACCGCAGGGATCCCTCGCCACATCTGCTGTGCGAGGATGGAGGGAAACTACCTGAGTTTACCGCGAGGAACGCAGGATGCGGTGCTCGAGTTGCTGGCAGGACAAGACATTACCACTGTTCTGCGTGATGAACGTACCGAAGGCACGCCATTGAAAGGGATCCGTTTCCTAGGTTCGTTGCGTAAAGAGCAGTTATCGGCTGTGAATACGCTGGCAGAGCAGGACGTTGGGATCCTCCATGCGCCGACGGCATTTGGGAAAACCATCACAGCGATAGGAATGATCGCCAAGCGTCGGGTCAATACCTTGGTGTTAGTGCACAGTAAGGAGCTGGTGTTGCAGTGGCAGGAGCGGCTTCAGTCATTTCTGGCTGATGTGGAGATCGGTGTCGTGTTCGGGGGACGGGCAAAGCCAACCGGCCAAATCGATGTGGCAACGTATCAAAGCTTGCTGTCTCGCACTGACAACATCATCAAGCCGTTTGCGTTCGAATATGGTCAAGTCATTGTCGATGAGTGCCATCACTTGTCGGCTCCCCGGTACGGACATCTACTGAGTGAGCTCAGCCCTCGTTATGTCATGGGAGTGACGGCAACACCTCAGCGCCAGGATGGGCACCAACCAATCATCTTCATGCAGGCTGGCCCAATCCGTTTCCACGCGAGAGCGAAGGAACAGGCAGATTTTGCGAAGACGCTGTACCGCTGCATAGTCAACACCACGCCGCCGGCGGCATTGATGGACAAGGAGCACAAGCCTCATATTTCGGCCGTCTTCAAATGGCTTATTGAGGAAGAGACGAGGACGGAACGGATCGTGTCGGATATTACACGCAGCATTCAGCTGGGACGAAGCCCTATCGTGCTGACAGAGCGCCGTAGCCATGCAGAAGATCTGAGCAAGCGTCTTGAGGCATTAGGTTACCAGACCTCAACATTAAAAGGCGGTATGAAGGCATCCCAGATGCGGGAAGAGAAAGCGCGTTTAGAACAGGTCGATGTGGTGATTGCTACCGGCAAGTATGTCGGTGAGGGATTTGACTTACCACGCTTGGACACACTGTTTTTAGTGCTGCCTATCTCTTGGAAAGGAACCCTGGCGCAATACGTCGGACGGATCCATAGAGTGAGTGATGGTAAAGCCGAGGTTCAAGTGTATGACTACATCGATATTGGCCATCCTATGCTGGAGAAAATGTTTGGCCGACGGGCTAAGGGTTATGCCGCAATGGGCTATCGCATCGAGGAAGCTGGTTCAGGCAATTCTCCTAGACAGGGCGTTATGACGGGGCTTTGAGATATATATTTATCTAGGAGCCGCGTCGAGGGAAGATGACCCTCTTCGAAGAGGATCATCGTCAAACCATGAGTTTGGTTTGTGAGAAAGTCACATGATCTTACGAGATAAGGATGAAACTTTATTTTCATGCATCTAGCCCCATGCAGTTTTATGGCACGGATTTAGGATGATACTTTAGCTTCTGTTTTGATCGAAAATACGGCCAAAAGCGGCAGTTTTTCTGCTATCTAGGATGAGACTTTATTTGCATCCCACAAAAGAGCCGCTGTTGCGGCTCTTTTTGTTTGGCTGGCGGGGTTGCCGTTACGACAGCCGCAGGTTGGTGATGGTCACGTCGTCCAGCGAGGGCACTATGATGCCGCTGGAGATGCTCTTGGCGATCGCCTGGTTGCGGTTCTTCGAATCCGTCTTGTTGGTGACCTGATTGAGGTGGAAGTTCACTGTGCGTTCGCTGATGCCGAGTATGGTGGCTATCTCCCAGGAGGTCTTGCCCTCGCTGGCCCAGAACAGGCACTCCTTCTCCCGGTCCGACAGCTCGGCCAGATGCTTCATCAGGTCTGGCCTGCTCTTTATCAGCTGCAGCGCCGCGTTGAAGATGTAGCTGGCACAAAATGACAGCATGGGAACGTTTTCAAACATCAGGTCAGAGTTGGACCTTTCCTTGCTGATGAAGGAGAGGATGCCGTGTTCCCCCTGAGGGGTGTGCAGCGGGAAGGAGACACCGTTTCTCACGCCAAAGTCGGCGGCGAGGTTCATCACTTCCCGGCTGGCGCTGGGCAGCCAGGGGGAGTCGCAGTCGAGCTTGTTCCAGAAGATGGGCTGGGTCTGCTTCAGGCCCAGGAATACCACAGGATCCTGGGTCAGGTAGTGCCGCTCCGTGTAGGCATCAAACCAGCTGGTCGGGCAGTTGTTGAACAAGGCCACGTGTGATTTCTGCATGCTGATGGGAAAAATGATCAGCAACCGAAAGTAATCAAAGCCCATCTGATGGCTGAAGCGCTCCAGTTGTTGCTGGATATCGCTGGTCTTCTTGGCCTTGGTGAACCGATCTATGTGTTCCCAGATCGCATCGTTAAACATGTAAGTCTCCTTCTTCGACCACTTATCATCCTGATCGAAAAGACATTTTTTAGTTATTTAAAATGGTGTTGTGACTACCAACGCCAGTTGTTCCCGTGCTTGTCTAAAAAGTATCCTGTTTTTTCAGCCACAGGCCAAGAAAATCATCTGATTGCCAGTGGCACGACTCTTTGAGACAATGAGAATAGTTATCATTGTTAAGATTGTGTACCATGAAAAAGATCTGGGGTCTGGCCTTGTTGCCATTGGCCGTTCATTTCGTCGCCTCGGCAGACGATCTGGTCGCGCCCGCACTGAAAAACAGCATCGCGGATGGGAAAGCCTCCCAACAGCGCGTAGAAAAGGCGGCCGATGCCGCCGTTGCCGCCCGGCTGGAGCTGCAAAATGCCCAGTTGCAACTGCGGGATCTGGAAGCCTACAACCGCTACATGCAGTCTCTGGTGGCCGATCAGCAGAATGAGCTGGGCAAGCTGACTCAACAGCTGGAAGCGGTGCAGGAGACCCGTCAGGGCCTGATCCCGCTGATATTACAGATGCAGGCGGATCTGGAACAGCTGGTGCAGGATGACATTCCCCTGCGCAAGGAGGACCGTCTGGCGCGGGTCGAGCAGCTGAAGGTGACCCTGGCCAGGGCGGATGTGAGCGAGGCGGAGAAGTTCCACCAGTTGCTGCAGGCCTACCAGATCGAGGCCGAATACGGCAGCCGGATGGATGCCTATCCCGCCCAGCTGGCCCTGGATGGTGCCGAGCGCCGGGTCGATGTGCTGGCGCTTGGTCGCGTCTCCCTGCTGGCCATGACAGCCGATCGCACCCAGGGCTGGCGCTGGTCCGCCGAGAGCAAGACCTGGTTGCCGCTGGATAGCGAGTGGCTCACCCCCCTTGCCGATGCGCTGGACATGGCGGCCGACAAGAAAGTCCCGCAACTGTTGCATCTGCCCCTGTCTGTCGCGCGTAGCCAGGAGGCTCAGTCATGAAATGGTTCCCCCTTCTGATCACCCTTTCCCTCTGCTCCCATCTGGCTGTTGCCAATGAAGAGTGGCAACAGCAGGAACAAGCCCGCGAGCAACAGGCACAGCAGGATCTCGCATCTGTCTCCACCGAATTGCACAGTGCCCGCGCCAGGTTGGCCGAGGCTCAGCGCCTGAGCAAGGAGCTGGCCGGCCAGTTTGCCAGCAATGAAAAGCAGCTGGTCGAGCTCAACACCCGCTGGGAGCAGGCCTCCGGCGACATGAACGAGATCTTCGCGGTGACCCGTCAGGGCGCCAGCGATGCGGTCAAGCTGCTGGATGACTCCTCGGTGCAGGGCCAGTATCCGGATCGCCTGACAGCCTTGAAGGCCATGGCCCAGGACAAGCAGGTGCCGGATCGCGCCGCCCTCGCCCTGCTGCCCGCCACCCTGTTGCAGGAGATCCGCGAGTCGGGTCGGGTTGTCCAGTTCGATGGCAAGGTGCTCAATGCCCAGGGCACGGCCAGTGAGCAGGCGCTGACCCGGGTCGGCAGCTTCGCGCTGTTTGGCAGCGAAGGCTTCCTGCAACCGAGCGGCGAAGGGCTGATCCCAGTACTGGGACTGCCCGGCGGCTTGCTGTCCGAACTGACCGCCTATAAGGGCAAGGAAGGCGAGGCGTTGCCGCTGGATCCCTCCCACGGCGTCCTGCTCGAGATGCAGGCCCAGGCACCGACCTTCTGGCAGCAAGTCCAGCAAGGGGGCCAAGTAGGCGCCATCATAGTGCTGCTGGCCGCCATCGGCCTCGGCATTGCCGCCGTACGGCTCTGGACCCTCTCCCGCGAACTGACCCTGGTGCGTCGCCAGCTCAAGAGCGGCGAATACCACGCCGACAACGCCCTCGGTCGGGTGCTGACGGTGGCGGACAAACACCCGGAGCTGAGCATGGAGACCCTCGAACTGCGTCTTGATGAGGCGATCCTGCAGGAGACCCCTCGCATGGAGCGTGGCATCGGCATGGTCAAGGTGATCGCGGCCATTGCCCCCATGCTGGGGCTGCTCGGCACCGTGACCGGCATGATAGGCACCTTCCAGGCCATCACCCAGTTCGGTACCGGCGATCCCAAGATCATGGCGGGCGGCATCTCCATGGCGCTGATCACCACGGTTCAGGGGCTGGTGGCCGCCATTCCGCTGATCCTGGCCCACAGCCTGCTGCAATCCCGTTTCACCGAGCTCTCCAATGTGCTGGAGCAGCAGGTCGCCGGCATTCTGGCCGAACGGGCCGAGAATAACGGGGACGGGATGGAGCGGGTGGCATGATGGTCGACATCTGGCAACAGTTGCAGAGCTTCATGGGCCGTGGCGGCCCCGTGCTCTGGGTCATTCTGGCCTTGCTGGTGCTGATGTGGATTCTGATGATCGAGCGGTTGCTCTACCTCAACCTGGGCTTCGGCCCGCTGCAACGGCAGCTGTTCGGCCGCTGGCAGGGACGCAGCGAGCGCCACAGCTGGCATGCCAAGGCAATCCGCAGCCGCTGGCTGGCCGAGGCCGAGCTCGAGCTCAACCGCCATCTCATCTTCATCCGCACCCTGGTGGTGCTCTGCCCCATGCTGGGCCTGCTCGGCACTGTGACCGGCATGATAGGCGTATTCGATGCGTTGGCCGCTGCCAACCGCTTTAACCCGGAGAGCATGGCGGGCGGGATCTCCCGCGCCACCATCCCCACCATGGCAGGCATGGTGGTGGCGCTCTCCGGCGTGTTGTTACTCAGTCGTCTCGAGAGCCAGGCCAAGCGTGCGCTGGCCAAGACCCGGGACGGCCTGCGAGAAGAGAAGGTAATGCAATGAGACGGCAATCCAAACGCCAGCGTGATGAAGTGCAGATCGACATGACCCCCATGCTGGATATCGTGTTCATCATGCTGATCTTCTTCATCGTGACCACCTCCTTCGTACGGGAAGCCGGGCTAGAGGTGCACAGGCCCCAGGCGAGCCAGGCCAAGGCGCAGAAGTCCTCCAGCATCATGCTGGCGATCGGCGCCCAAGGGCAGATCTTCCTCGACCGCAAACAGGTGGATGTGGAGCGGGTGCAGGCCAGTCTGGCCCGCCTGCTGTCGGAGCAGCCCGAAGCCAGCCTGGTGATCCAGGCCGATGAGCGGGTGCCCCATGGCAAGGTGGTGCGGGTGATGGATGAGGCCAAGGCGGCAGGCATCGCCAATATCGCCGTGGCGGTGGCGCCGAAATGAAGTTCAAGCTGATGAGCCTGGGGCTGGGGATTGCTCTCAGCCTGGGGATCCTGCTGTTTATGGCCACGCTGGTGGAGCCGCCCAGAGGGGAGAAGGCGAGCGCCGAGCAGAAATCCATTGTCATCAACATGCAGACCGAGGTGAACGAGGTGCAGGTGCGCGAGCGTCCGGTACCCCAGGAGCCGGAACCCTTGCCGGAGCCTCCCGCCGCTCTGGCGTCCACGCCCATGCCCATGCCGGCGGCAGCGCCGCTGCCCTCGGTGCAGCCCAGCCTGGATCTGGTATCCAGCCTGAGCGCGGTGCAGGTATCTGCCCCCGGGGTCGCAACCAGCCCTACCCCGGTGGCGAGCGGCAGCTTCCATGGTCAGTCACAGGGCGCGGGCATAGGGGTCGGCGACATGCTGACCCCTTTGCAGCGGGTCGAACCCGTCTATCCCTATCGGGCCCAGCAGGCCGGCATAGAAGGCTCGGTGACCCTGCGCTTTAGCGTCGATGCCGAGGGGCGGGTACAGGATGTGGAAGTGATCGACGCCAAACCCAAGCGGCAGTTCGAGCGGGCGGCGATTCAGGCCGTCAGCAAGTGGCGCTACCAGCCAAGACCGGGTGCCACCGACAAGCTGGTGCAAACCATCAATCTCAAATTCAAATTGGAGTCATAACCATGTTGCGGATCTGGATCTGCCTGCTGGCCCTGGTCAGCCAAGCCTGTCTGGCCATGGAAGTGAGCCCTCATTTCTCCCGTCAGCTGGAGCCCGTGATGAAGCTCTATCAGTCGGGTCAGTGGCAACAGGCCCAGAACAAGGCGACCGGGCTCAAGCCTGGCTCCGATGCCGAGCGTGCCTGGCTGGCCCAGTTGCAGGCTTCACTGGCGGCCAACTTGCAGCAGACCGCACAGGCGAGTCGCTACGTGGAGCAGGCGCTGGCCTATAAAGAGTGGCCCGAGCAGCAGCAGCTCCAGTTGCTGCGTCTGCGTGGGGATATCCAGGCCCAGCAATCCAACTGGTCAGGCGCCATCGCCAGTTACAAGGCGGCACTGGCACTCAAGTCCGACGATGCCTTGCGTCTGCGTCTGGCCGGCCTCTATTACCACAACAAGCAATATGGCGAGGCGGTCAGCCAGAGCGAGCAGTTGCTGAAGAAAGGTTGGCACAAGCAGACGGCGATCATTCGCCTCTCCGCCCTCACCGCCCTGCAACGTTATGGCGCAGCGGCAGAGCAGGCAGAAGAGCTGATCCGCCACGAACCAAAAGAGAGCAAGTGGTGGCAACAGGCTGTATCGCTCAACCTCTCCGCCAAGCGCGGAGACCAGGCGCTGGCGCTGTTGCAGACCGCCATCGACCGTCAACTGATGGATGATGCCGCCGCCCGCAACCAGCTGATCCGGCTCTATGCCTGGCAGGGGCT
>NZ_CP075564.1:4392500-4467500 GCF_020423125.1 Aeromonas media | reverse complement strand
CTGAACATTGAACCTACATGTGTAGGATAGGTGGGAGGCTTTGAAGGCGTGACGCCAGTTGCGCTGGAGCCGTCCTTGAAATACCACCCTTGTATGTTTGATGTTCTAACGCAGGGCCCTGAATCGGGCTCGCGGACAGTGCCTGGTGGGTAGTTTGACTGGGGCGGTCTCCTCCCAAAGAGTAACGGAGGAGCACGAAGGTTGGCTAATCCTGGTCGGACATCAGGAGGTTAGTGCAATGGCATAAGCCAGCTTAACTGCGAGACGGACAGGTCGAGCAGGTACGAAAGTAGGTCATAGTGATCCGGTGGTTCTGAATGGAAGGGCCATCGCTCAACGGATAAAAGGTACTCCGGGGATAACAGGCTGATACCGCCCAAGAGTTCATATCGACGGCGGTGTTTGGCACCTCGATGTCGGCTCATCACATCCTGGGGCTGAAGTCGGTCCCAAGGGTATGGCTGTTCGCCATTTAAAGTGGTACGCGAGCTGGGTTCAGAACGTCGTGAGACAGTTCGGTCCCTATCTGCCGTGGGCGTTGGATGATTGAAGGGAGTTGCTCCTAGTACGAGAGGACCGGAGTGAACGAACCTCTGGTGTTCGGGTTGTCACGCCAGTGGCACTGCCCGGTAGCTAAGTTCGGAATCGATAACCGCTGAAAGCATCTAAGCGGGAAGCGAGCCCTGAGATGAGTCATCCCTGACCCCTTGAGGGTCCTAAAGGGCCGTTGGAGACCACAACGTTGATAGGTGGGGTGTGTAAGCGCGGCGACGTGTTGAGCTAACCCATACTAATTACCCGTGAGGCTTAACCATACAACACCCAAGAAGTGTTCTGAGACTTGTAACAGACCCCAAGAACTACTAACTAATTCAGTGATAATGACAAGGCAAACTAGCCGAGTTGTTATTCACGTCAGCTTTCCAGATGAAGTTTTTTGCCTGGCGGCCATAGCGCCGTGGAACCACCTGATCCCATGCCGAACTCAGAAGTGAAACGCGGTAGCGCCGATGGTAGTGTGGCATTCGCCATGCGAGAGTAGGACACTGCCAGGCTTCAATTAAGCAATCACAGCGATGTGGTTGGTCGCGATACAACGTCAGGTTGTGTTGGACAAGAGATTTAGATAGCGCACACAGTGCGGTCTTTACCGGTTAGTGTGCTGATATGGCTCAGTTGGTAGAGCGCATCCTTGGTAAGGATGAGGTCCCCAGTTCGACTCTGGGTATCAGCACCATGAAAACGAAAGCCTCCCTGAAAAGTGAGGCTTTTTTGTTTCTGTCAGTTTCTTCATTTCTTGTGATATTCCTTGTCCCATGCTCCCTATGCTTGCAATCAGCGTTTTTAAGCTGATGTTACTCGCTTGACTGCTATTGATATTTTTATCCAGATATTTGGCCGTACTTGATTGACGTAAAACGTTTTACATGTAAAATCCGGCGCGTTTTGCCTATTACGTGGAGAGAGAGCATGGCGCAGGATAACGAATATTGTTTGGGGGCGGTTCCCGCCAAAGGGCGCAAAGGTGTGTTGTCGCTGATGTTGGTGATGCTAGGCTTGACGTTCTTCTCTGCCAGCATGTGGACTGGCGGGGCGCTGGGTACCGGGCTGGCGTTCGATGACTTCATCAAGGCGGTACTGATCGGCAACTTGTTGCTGGGGATCTATACCGCCTGTCTCGGTTATATCGGTGCTTCAACCGGTCTCTCTACCCACCTACTGGCCCGTTACTCCTTTGGGGTGAAAGGTTCCTGGCTACCTTCTTTACTCCTGGGTGGCACTCAGGTCGGCTGGTTCGGTGTTGGCGTGGCGATGTTTGCGCTGCCGGTGCAGAAGGCGACCGGCATCGATGTGAACTGGCTGATCGCCATTTCGGGTGTTTTAATGACGGTAACCGTTTACTTCGGGATCTCCGCTCTGATGGTTCTGAGCTTTGTCGCCGTACCAGCCATTGCGCTGCTCGGTGGTTACTCTGTCTGGCTGGCGGTGACTTCGACCGGCGGCATGGCGGCGCTGCAGCAGGTGCAACCAAGCAATCCCATCGAGTTCACCACGGCGCTGACCATGGTGGTCGGTTCCTTTATCAGTGCAGGAACCTTGACCGCCGACTTTGTTCGATTTGGTCGTAAACCCTGGGGCGCCGTCATGATTACCATGGTGGCGTTTTTTTTGGGCAACACTCTGATGTTCGTCTTCGGTGCGGCTGGTGCGGCGGTGACCGGGCAGGCTGATATATCGGAAGTGATGCTGATGCAAGGGCTGCTGATCCCCGCCATTCTGGTGCTGGGTCTCAATATCTGGACCACCAACGACAACGCCCTCTACGCCTCTGGCCTCGGTTTTGCCAATATTACCGGCCTCAAGAGCAAGCCACTCAGCGTGATCAACGGGTTGATTGGTACCGCATGTGCCCTCTGGCTCTACAACAACTTTGTCGGCTGGCTGGCCTTTTTGAGTACGGCAATCCCGCCGATCGGTGGCATTATCATCATGGATTTCCTGCTCAATCGTGAACGTTATCGCCAGTTTGCCGATCAACAGTTCGAGGCGGTACGTTGGCAGGCACTGGTCGCCACGGCAGTCGGGGTGGTTGTTGCTAAATGGCTGCCAGGCATAGTGCCACTCAACGCGGTATTGGGCGCCGCCTTCATCTATTTCATTCTGGTTCGCCTCACCCAGCGACCGGTTCTGGTACAGGGAGCTAGCAAATGCTGATTCAACATATTCGTTTTGCCGATCGGGAAGGGTTGTGGCAGATCCGCTGTCAGGATGGGGTCATCACCGCCATTGAACCCCATGACGAACATGCAGTCGCCGGTCGTGTGCTGGATGGGGAGGGGGGATTGGCTATCGCGCCCTTTATCGAGCCCCATATTCACCTCGATACCACCCAGACGGCGGGCGAGCCGAGCTGGAACCTCTCCGGTACTCTGTTCGAGGGGATCGAGCGCTGGGCCGAGCGCAAGGCGCTGCTGACCCACGAAGATGTGAAGCGGCGCGCCATCCAGACGCTGAAATGGCAGATCGCCAACGGCATCCAGTTCGTCCGCACCCACGTCGATGTCTCCGACCCCAATCTGGTGGCCCTGAAAGCCATGTTGGAGGTGAAGGAGGAGATGAAGGCGTGGGTCGAACTGCAGATCGTCGCCTTCCCGCAGGAGGGGATCCTCTCCTATCCCAATGGGAAGGCCTTGCTGGAAGAGGCACTCAAGCTGGGGGCCGACGTGATCGGCGCGATCCCCCATTTCGAGTTTACTCGGGAGTATGGGATAGAAAGTCTGCATTACGTCTTCGATCTTGCCGAGAAGTATCAGGTTCTGGTTGATGTGCACTGCGACGAAATCGATGACGAGCAGTCTCGCTTCATCGAGACCCTGGCGACCCTGGCTTACGAGCGCGGTATCGGCCATAGAGTCACCGCCAGCCACACCACCGCCATGCACTCCTACAACGGAGCCTATGCTTCCCGCCTGTTCCGGCTGCTCAAGATGGCGGACATCAACTTCGTCGCCAATCCGCTGGTGAACATTCACCTGCAGGGGCGTTTCGATACCTACCCCAAGCGTCGCGGCATCACCCGGGTGAAGGAGATGCTGGAGGCAAACATCAACGTCTGCTTCGGCCACGACGATGTGTTCGATCCCTGGTATCCCATGGGCACGGCCAACATGTTGCAGGTGCTGCACATGGGGCTCCATGTCTGCCAGATCATGGGTTACGAGCAGATCAACGACGGCCTGAAGCTCATCAGCAGCCACAGTGCCCGCACCCTGAACGTGCAGGATTGCTACGGCATCGAGGTGGGCAAACCGGCCAACCTGCTGATCCTGCCCGCCGACAACGGCTTCGATGCGGTACGTCGTCAGGTGCCGGTGCGCTACTCCATCCGCCACGGCCGCGTGATTGCGCAGACCCGCCCCGCCCAGACCTCTCTTCATCTGGAGCAGATCGAGCCGGTAGATTTTCGCCGATGAGGTGGTCCCCCCGCGCAGATTAATTGCCCCGCTATCCCCGCTTGCCGGCATTTTGCATAATGTCGTCCTGACACTTATGGAGCATGCCCCATGCAAACCTGGTTATTTGTCGCGGCAGGCGGCGCCATCGGCGCCTGCCTTCGTTTTGGTATCGCCGAGTTGATGGCACTGCTGCTGGGACGCCACTTTCCTTACGGGACTCTGGTGGTCAACGTGGTGGGGTCTTTCATCATGGGCATTGCTTTTGCGCTCATCAGTCAGGGCCACGTGGTGGAACACCCCATGAAACCACTGCTGATGGTGGGTATCCTCGGTGCCCTGACCACATTTTCTTCTTTTGCCCTCGATACCGTGGTGCTGGCTCAACACGGAGCCTATCTGAAGGCACTGCTCAATATCGGTCTCAATCTGTTCCTCTGTCTGGCCATGGTGATGCTGGGGATGCAGTTGGTTGCCAGCCGGGTTTAAGGTGTCCGCGGGTCACCGGCTCTGGTAAACTGGCGGCCATTCTTTGCTCTATGGGTGTTTTAGGGATGTCGGAACAGACTAATACTACGCATTTTGGCTATAAAACCGTGGCGGCGACCGAGAAGGAAACTCTGGTGGCTGGCGTCTTTCATTCGGTGGCGGCCAAGTATGATCTGATGAACGATCTGATGTCATTCGGCATTCACCGCCTGTGGAAGCGCTTCACCATCGACTGCTCCGGTGTGCGCAAGGGTCAGAAGGTGCTGGATCTGGCCGGTGGCACCGGGGATCTGACCGCCAAGTTTTCCCGCATCGTCGGCGAGTCCGGTCAGGTGGTGCTGGCGGACATCAACGACTCCATGCTCAAGGTGGGCCGCGACAAGCTGCGCAACTTGGGGGTCGCCAACAACGTCTCCTACGTGCAGGCCAATGCCGAGGCACTGCCCTTTCCGGACAATCACTTCGACGTCATCACCATCGGCTTCGGCCTGCGCAACGTGACCGACAAGGACAAGGCGCTGGCCTCCATGTTCCGGGTGCTCAAGCCGGGTGGTCGCCTGCTGGTGCTGGAGTTCTCCAAGCCTTCGACCGAAGTGATCGCCAAGCTCTACGATCTCTACTCCTTCAAACTGCTGCCGAAAATGGGCGAAATCGTCGCGAACGACGGAGAAAGCTACAAGTACCTGGCGGAATCCATTCGCATGCATCCGGATCAGCAGACCCTGGCGGGCATGATGGAGCAGGTCGGCTTCGAGCAGGTGGAGTTCTACAACCTGACTCAGGGTGTGGTCGCCCTGCACCGTGGTTACAAGTTTTAAGGTCACCTATGCCGATGGATGCCATGGTCACCGCGGTGATCGAAACCAGCCTCAACCAGTTGCTGAGCCTCGACAAGCAGAGCCCGGCGCGGCTGCGCAAGCTCGTGGGCAAGGTGCTCAAGCTGGAACTGCGTGAACTCAAGCCGCTCTGGTTTGTCTTCTCCGAACGTCGACTGGACGTGCTGGCCCGCTATGAGGGGGAACCCGACGCCGTGCTGAGCCTCTCGCTGACGGCGATCGGCCTGCTGAAAGACCCTTCCGCCCTGACCCGCTACATCCGCGAGGAGAAGCTGGACTTGAGCGGCGACCCCCAACTGGTGCAAGCCTTCAGCGCCCTGCTGGGGGAGCTGGACATCGACTGGGAAGAGGAGCTGTCGCGCTATACCGGCGACGTGCTGGCTCATACCCTGTGTGGCGGCGCCCGTCAGGCCCGTCGCGTGATAGGCCGCGAGCTGTGCCGCTCCCAGCGTCAGCTGGCCGAATTCCTCACCGAGGAGGCCCGTCTCGCCCCCGGCCCGCTGGAAGTGGCCAGCTTCAATGATGACGTCGAGGTGCTGGCACAGCAGATGAAGGCGGTCGAGTTACGGCTGGCCCGCCTCGAACAGCAGGTGAGCTGATGACCCCGAAGGAGTTCAAGCGCCTCTATCGCATCGTCAGCATCCTGTTGGAGCAGGGCATCGACGAGCTGGTGCCCGCCCGTTATCAGCCCTGGCCAGGACGCCTGGTGCGCCGCAGCCTGTTCTGGCTCAAGAACAAGCAACCTGAGTTGTGCCGGGGCGCCCGCATTCGCCTCGCCTTCGAGGCACTGGGCCCCATCTTCATCAAGTTCGGCCAGATGCTGTCGACCCGCCGGGATCTGCTGCCGCCGGACATCGCCGAGGAGCTGGCCCTGCTGCAGGACAGGGTGCCCCCCTTCTGCGGACAGGAGGCCAGACGCCAGATCGAGGCGAGCCTGGGCTGCTCCATCGAAACCCTGTTTGACGACTTCGACGAGACGCCGCTGGCGTCTGCTTCCATTGCCCAGGTGCATACCGCCCGCCTGAAGGAGAATGGCCGGGAGATCGTGATCAAGGTGATCCGTCCCGACATCGAGCCCATCATCGAGGCCGACCTGCGCCTGATGCAGGCGCTGGCCCGTCTGGTGGCCCGTTTCGTGCCCCAGAGCGCACGGCTGCGCCCCGTCGAGGTGGTAGAGGAGTACCGCAAAACCATACTCGACGAGCTGAACCTGATGCGCGAAGCCGCCAACGCCATCCAGCTGAGGCGCAACTTCACCGGTTCGGAGGCACTCTATGTGCCCGAGGTGTACACGGATCACTGCCGCGAGCAGGTGCTGGTGATGGAGCGAATCTACGGCATTCCGGTCTCCGACATCGCTGCGCTGGAGGCCAACGGCACCAACATGAAGCTGCTGGCTGAGCGCGGGGTGGAGGTGTTTTTCACCCAGGTGTTCCGTGACAGCTTCTTCCATGCGGACATGCACCCCGGCAACATCTTCGTCTCCTATGAGCACCCGGAGAATCCACTCTGGATCGGCATCGACTGCGGCATAGTCGGCACCCTGAACCGGGAGGACAAGCGCTATCTGGCGGAGAACTTCCTCGCCTTCTTCAACCGCGACTATCAGCGGGTGGCGCAGCTGCACGTGGAGTCCGGCTGGGTACCTCCCGATACCAAGGTGGACGAGTTCGAGTTTGCCATCCGCACCGTGCTGGAGCCCATCTTCGAGAAGCCGCTCTCCGAAATTTCGTTCGGTCACGTGCTGCTCAACCTGTTCAACACCGCCCGTCGCTTCAACATGCAGGTACAGCCCCAGCTGGTGTTGCTGCAGAAGACCCTACTCTATGTGGAAGGGCTGGGGCGTCAGCTCTATCCCCAGCTGGACCTGTGGCAGACCGCCAAGCCCTACCTGGAAAGCTGGATGCACCAGCAGGTGGGCCCCAAGGCGGTGCTCAATGCGATCAAGGAGAAGGCCCCCTTCTGGGCGGAGAAGCTGCCGGAGCTGCCGGAGCTGGTCTACGAGACCCTGCGCCAGGCGCGGCATCAGCAGCACCACTTCGAGCAGATGTTCGCCGATTTTCGCCTGCACAGCCGCCGTCAGGGGCAGGCCCGCTACCTCTTAGGGGTGGGAGCCAGCCTACTGTTGGTGGGTGTATTCTTGCTGACCCAGAAACAACATATTGAGTGGGGACAAATCAGTCTCGCCGGCGCCGGGTTATGCTGGCTGCTGGGCTGGTTGAAGACCCGCATTCATTAATTAAACTGCGCCATCAGGCGCCTATCCTGGAGAGAAAGTCATGGGTGGTATCAGTATTTGGCAATTGTTGATCATCGCAGTCATTGTCGTGCTGCTGTTCGGTACCAAGAAGCTGCGCGGTATCGGTGGCGATCTGGGGGCGGCGGTGAAGGGGTTCAAGAAGGCGTTGTCCGATGATCCGGCCGATGCCAAGCCTGAGCAGAAGGATGCGGAGTTTCCGGCCAAGCAGCTGAACGAGACGGCCAGCAGTGCCGAGACCGCCAAGCAGAAAGACAAAGATCAGGCCTAAGCCATGTTCGACATCGGTTTTTGGGAGCTGGTCGTCATCGGTGTCGTCGCCCTGGTGGTGCTGGGGCCAGAGCGACTGCCGGTCGCCATCCGCACCGCCAGCCACTGGATCAGGCTGATCCGCAGTACCGCCAACTCGGTCAAGACCGAGCTGGAGCAGGAGCTCAAGTTGCAAGAGCTGCACAATGATCTCAAGAAGGCCGAGCAGTTGCAGATGAACAACCTGAGCCCTGAGCTGCAGGAGTCCATCGAGCAGTTGAAGGCTGCTGCCCAGTCGGTGAACCGTCCTTATCAGCCACAGCAGGAAGCGCAGAACGAGATCCGCCCGCCACGCCCCGAGCCGGTCGCCCAGGCTGAACCCGTCGCCCCGGTGGCGCCTGCGGTGCAGCTGACCGCGGTGCCGCCGGTCAACAGCCAGCGCGAGAGCGAGCCAGTCAGCGAGTCGGCTGGCAAAGGGGAGGTGAAGCCATGAGTCAGGCCGAGCAACCCCTGATCAGTCATCTGATCGAGTTGAGAACCAGGCTGATGCGAGCCCTGGTGGCTATCCTGCTGGCGTTCGTCGCGCTCATCTATTTCTCCAACGACATCTACGATTTCGTGGCCCGGCCGCTGCTCAGCCAGTTGCCTGAAGGGACCAGCATGATAGCGACGGATGTGGCGACCCCCTTCATCACGCCCATCAAGCTGACCCTGGTGGTCTCCTTCTTCCTGGCCATCCCCTATCTGCTCTATCAGGCCTGGGCCTTCATCGCCCCTGGCCTGTATCAGCACGAACGGCGTCTCGTCATGCCGCTGGTGGCTTCCAGTGCCGTGCTCTTCTATGCCGGCATGGCGTTCGCCTATTACGTGGTGTTCCCCCTGGTGTTCGGCTTCTTCACCAGCACGGCCCCCGCCGGGGTGACGGTGGCGACCGACATTGCCAGCTATCTGGACTTCGTGCTGACCCTGTTCTTCGCGTTCGGGGTGGCGTTCGAGATCCCTGTGGCCACCATCTTGCTCTGCTGGACCGGGGTCACCACCCCCAAGAGCCTGAAGGAGAAGCGCCCCTACGTCATCGTCGGGGTGTTCGTGGTCGGCATGCTGCTGACCCCGCCCGATGTCTTCTCCCAGACCCTGCTCGCGATCCCCATGTGGGCCCTGTGGGAGATAGGTCTGTTCTTCGCCCGCTTCTATGTGAAGAAAGAGGACGAGGAGGAGCAGGAACAACCGGAAGAGGGGAGCTGAGGCTCCCTTCCTCTTTTCATGCATCCGTTCGAGGCGTATGGTAAGGCCCCATTGAGTAGATGGTTTTCAAATACCTGATATGTCTTCCTTTTATTCGGACCCGCTAACTTCATGATCGACATCGGTGTAAACCTGACCAGCAGCCAGTTTGCAGGCGAACAGGCCGACCTGGTGGCCCGCGCGCGCGCCGCCGGGGTGGAGGCGCTGATCCTGACCGGCACCGATCTGGCCGGCAGCCGCGAGAGCGCGGAGCAGGCAGCCGAATGGCCCGGTTACTGTTTCTCCACCGCCGGGGTTCATCCTCACGATGCCAAGAGCGTGGATGAACAGACCCTGCCCGCCTTGCGCGCGCTGGCGGCGCTGCCGCAGGTGGTGGCCATCGGTGAGTGCGGTCTCGACTACAACCGCGACTTCTCCCCCCGTCCGGTGCAGGATGCGGTATTCGACGCCCAGCTGGCGCTGGCGGCCGAGCTCGGGATGCCGGTGTTTCTCCACTGCCGTGATGCCCATGCCCGTTTCATCGAGATCCTCCGTCCCTGGTTGCCCAGGCTGTCGGGAGCTGTGCTGCACTGCTTCACTGGGTCGGATGAGGAGCTGGACGAGTGTCTGGCGCTGGGACTGCATATCGGGGTGACCGGCTGGCTGTGCGACGAGCGCCGCGGCCAGTTGCTGCGCGAGCAGGTGGCGCGCATTCCCGCCGGTCGGCTGATGATCGAGACCGATGCTCCCTATCTGGTGCCACGGGATCTGAAACCCAGACCGAAACGCAACGAACCCGCTTTTTTGCCGCACATCGCCCAGGTGGTGGCGGCCTGCCGTGGTGAAGCGCCCGAGGCCTTGCTGGCCCATACCCGGGCCACCTCCGCCGCATTTTTCCAACTTCCTTTTTTGGAGTGATTCATGGCCATAACTCTTCCGGGCGCCTTTCCGGGTCGCCGCCTGCGCCGGGTGCGCAAACATGATTTCAGCCGTCGTCTGGTGCGCGAGAACCAGCTGACCGTCAACGATCTCATCTATCCGGTGTTCGTGCTGGAGGGGGAGGGTCAGCGTGAGGCCGTCGCTTCTATGCCGGGGGTGGACAGGCTATCCATCGATCTGCTGCTGGCGGAAGCCGAAGAGCTGGTGGCCCTCGGTGTACCCGCCATCGCCCTGTTCCCGGTGACCCCGCTGGAGCAGAAGAGTCTGCTGGCGGAAGAGGCCTACAATCCGGATGGGCTGGCCCAGCGGGCGACCCGTGCCCTCAAGGCCCGCTTCCCCGAGCTGGGTGTCATCACCGACGTGGCGCTGGATCCCTTCACCACCCATGGTCAGGACGGCATCATCGATGACGAAGGCTATGTGCAAAACGACATCACCACCGGGATCCTGGTGAAGCAGGCGCTCTCCCACGCCGCCGCCGGGGCCGACATAGTGGCGCCGTCCGACATGATGGATGGCCGCATCGGGGTGATCCGTGCCGCACTGGAAGAGAACGGCTTTGTCAACGTCCAGATCATGGCCTACTCCGCCAAGTACGCCTCCAGCTACTACGGCCCGTTCCGCGATGCGGTAGGCTCCGCCGCCAACCTCGGCAAGAGCAACAAGGCGACCTACCAGATGGATCCGGCCAACGGCAACGAGGCGCTGCACGAGGTGGCGCTGGACATCGCCGAGGGGGCCGACAGCGTCATGGTCAAGCCGGGCATGCCCTACCTGGACGTGATCCGTCAGGTGAAGGATCAGTTCGGGGTGCCGACCTTCGCCTACCAGGTGAGCGGTGAGTACGCCATGCACATGGCGGCGATCCAGAATGGCTGGCTCAAGGAGAAGGAGTGCGTGCTGGAGTCCCTGCTCTGCTTCAAGCGGGCCGGTGCCGACGGCATCCTCACCTACTTCGCCAAGCGGGTCGCCCAGTGGTTGAAAGAGGACGCCCAACGCTGAGGCGGGTAGCGTCCATGCCCCCACAATGCCGGCCAAAGTGCCGGCATTGTCGTCTCCGGACGCGGAATTGCTGCATTAATGAGCAAGTTTTTGCGAAATGTGGGCAGCAGACCCGGCTCTGGGCGGCAAAGGCTTGATAAATGGGGTTTCTGCCTACATCTTAGATGGTCCAAGCAGGCTTCTGGACGGCAGGGGCTGCAGAGCATTTAGAGGTACCGCAGATGACTAACCCTTTGCTGACAATGGACTCGCTGCCCCCTTTCAGCCAGATCCAGCCCGATCAGGTGCAAGCTGCCGTGACGCAGGCTATCGCCGATTGCAAACAGAAGATTGAAGATGTGCTGGCTCAGCGGGATCCCCACACCTGGGACAGCCTGATCGCCCCGCTGGAAGAGGTCAACGACCGCCTGTCCCGAGTCTGGTCGCCGGTCAGCCACCTCAACGCCGTGCTCAACAGCGAGGCGCTGCGCGCCGCCCATGACGCCTGCCTGCCGCTGCTGTCCGAATTCCAGACCTATGTCGGTCAGCATGAAGGCCTCTATCAGGCCTACCTGACGCTCTCCGAGAGCGACGATTTCCCCTTGTTGAGCGGTGCCCAGCGCAAGGAGATTCTGAATACCCTGCGCGACTTCCGCCTCTCCGGTATCGGTCTGCCCACCGAGGCGCAGCAGCGCTACGGCGAGATCCAGGCCCGCCTCTCCGAACTGGCCTCCCGCTTCAGCAACAACGTGCTGGACGCGACCCAGGGCTGGAGCAAGCTGGTGACCGACGAGGCCGAGCTGGCCGGTCTGCCGCAGAGTGCGCAGGCCGCCGCCCGCCAGCTGGCGGAGCAGAAGGGTCAGCAGGGCTGGCTGTTCACCCTGGATATTCCCTCCTACCTGCCGGTGATGATGTATGCCGACAACCGTGCATTGCGCGCCGAACTGTATGAGGCCTTCACTACCCGCGCCTCGGATCAGGGCCCCAATGCCGGCAAGTGGGACAACTCCGCCATCATGAGCGAGCTGCTCACCCTGCGTCGCGAGCTGGCCCAACTGCTCGGCTTTGCCAACTACGCCGAGCTCTCCTTGGCCACCAAGATGGCGGACAAGCCCGAGCAGGTGGTGAACTTCCTCACTGATCTGGCGGCCAAGTCCCTGCCGCAGGGCAAGGCCGAGCTCGAAGAGATCCGCGCCTTCGCCGCCGAGCAACACGGTCAGAGCGAGCTGGCGGCCTGGGATCTCGCTTACTACGCCGAGAAGCTCAAGCAGCACAAGTTCTCCATCTCCGACGAGCAGTTGCGCCCCTACTTCCCCGCCAGCAAGGTGGTGAAGGGGCTGTTCGAGGTGGTGAGACGGGTATTCGGCATCAAGGTGCGCGAGCGCCTCGGCATCGACACCTGGCACCCGGACGTGCGCTTCTACGACATCTTCGATGCCGAGGACGAGCTGCGCGGCAGCTTCTACCTCGACCTCTATGCTCGCGAACACAAGCAGGGCGGCGCCTGGATGGATGTCTGCCTCGGCCGTCGCTACCGTCAGGATGGCTCCCTGCAAAAGCCGGTGGCCTACCTGACCTGCAACTTCAACGGCCCGGTGGACGGCAAACCCGCCCTGTTCACCCACAACGAGGTGGTCACCCTGTTCCACGAGTTCGGCCATGGCATTCACCACATGCTGACCCGCATCGACGTGGCCGGTGTCGCCGGCATCAACGGTGTGGCCTGGGACGCAGTGGAACTGCCGAGCCAGTTCCTGGAGAACTGGTGCTGGGAGTCCGAGGCGCTGGCCTTCATCTCAGGCCATCACGAGACCGGCGAGCCGCTGCCTGCCGATCTGCTGGAGAAGATGCTGACTGCCCGCAACTTCCAGGCGGCGATGCAGATGCTGCGCCAGCTGGAGTTCGCCCTGTTCGACTTCCGCCTGCATCGGGAGTTTGACCCGGCCAATCTGGAGCAGATCCCGGCCTTGCTGAGCGAAGTGCGCAGCCAGGTGGCGGTGATGACGCCGCCGGCGTTCAACCGCTTCCAGCACAGCTTCTCCCACATTTTCGCCGGGGGGTATGCGGCGGGCTACTACAGCTACAAGTGGGCCGAGGTGCTCTCCGCAGATGCCTTCTCCCGCTTCGAGGAGGAGGGGATCTTCAATCCGGCCACCGGCCAATCCTTCCTGAAAAACATTCTCGAGAAGGGTGGCTCGAAAGAGCCGATGGAGCTGTTCCGTGCCTTCCGCGGTCGCGAGCCCAAGGTGGATGCCTTGCTGCGCCACAGCGGGATCGCCGCATGAGGCGCCATCTATGCTGCGGGCGAGAGCCCCAACTGGATGCTTTACCGTTCGATGGCGAGAGCTTCAAGCAGGTACACATTTGCGGCATAGTGGGATCGAAACGTGATTTTTGAGAGAAAAAGGGACCTTTTGGTCCCTTTTTTCAAGGCTTTTTAATATCTTGCGGAGTGCATGTTTGCACTGTCCCCGCCTCTTCAGTAGAGTCGGGTTCTACCTTCCTGGGAGAGAAAGAACCTTGCCATGAGGCGAGCACTCGAGTCTGTCTATCAAATCATCTCAAGCCTGTCTCATTCGAGTGGTCAGGGATATTTCGATACCTTTGTGAGTGAAATCGCCAACGCGGTCGGGGCTGACTTCGTCCTGATTTCAGGCAAGGATCAGGCCGGGCTCTTCTTTACCGTGCATGCCGCCTATCCCGCCTCCCTCGACATCAACTCCTACAGTTTCCCTCTCGCGGATACCCCGGGTGAGATCGTCATGCAACAGGGGGAAGCCTGGTTCAGCGATCGCACCCGGGAGCTGTTCCCCCATGCAGCCGTGTTGGAGCGCTGCCAGGTCAGGAGTTATGCCGGCGTTGCACTGAAGAGCGCCGAGGGCGAGACGCTGGGATTGTGCAGCGTCATGTTCAAGCGGGCCACCCCCAGAATGGACAAGATCATGGGGTTGCTGCGCCTGTTGGCGCCGCTCGCCGGCCGTGAACTGGCCCTGATGTATCAGCAGCAGTTGCTGGCGCCGTCACCAGCTCAGCCGGAATATTCCCACTTCCTGGACACCATGATGTCCCATGCGCCGGTCGGCATCGGCAAACTCGACCTGAACGGCAGGATCCTCTGGGTCAATCCGGCCATCGAAAAGATGCTGGGTTACAGCCAGCAGGAGCTGCAGCAGCTCACCGTCGCCGAGCTCAACCACCCCGACGACTGGCTGACCAGCATCCCTCTCTACGATGGGCTCAAGCGGGGAGAGCGCCCCGCCTTTACCCAGGAGAAGCGCTACCTGCACCGGGATAGTTCCGTGCTGTGGGGCCGGGTGACGGTGACCCTGATCCGCAACGAGCAGATGCATCCCGACTACCTCATGGTGGTGCTGGAGAATATCGACCCCATCAAGCGCCATGCTGAACAGCTCAAGCTCTCCCACCGGGTCTATGACAACCTCTCCGAGGCGATCCTGGTGTGCGACGCCGACAGCCGCATCATCTCGGTGAACCCGGCGTTCGAGAAGATCACCGGCTACAGCGAGGAGGAGGCCTGCGGCCAGCGCCCCAGCATGCTCAAGTCCGGGCTGCACGATCAGACCTTCTACGCCGACATGTATCACGCCCTGGAGCGGGTGGGGATCTGGCGCGGCGAGGTGTGGAACAAGCGCAAGAACGGCAAACTCTATCCTCAGCAGCTGATGATCAGCGCCTTGCGCGAGGGGGGACGGATCAGCCAGTACATCGCCATCTTCAGCGATCTCTCCCAGACCAAGCTGGCGGAGCAGAAGATCGCCGCCCAGGCGAACTACGACAACCTCACCGGGCTGCCGAACCGCTGGTTGTTTGGTCGCTGCCTCACCCGCTTCTGCGAGCGGGGGGAGCGCTTCGCCCTGATGGTGCTGGATCTCAACAACTTCAAGGCGGTCAACAACAGCATGGATCACCATGTGGGCGACGCCCTGCTGCGCGAGGTGTCGGATCGGCTGGTGAGCCGGGTGCGCACCGAGGATCTGGTGGCCCGCATCGGCGGCGACGAGTTTGCCTTTCTGGTGCCAGGCATAGTCAACCGGCGCCAGGCCGAGGTGTTCGCCAAGCAGGTGATCGGCGGCTTTGCCCGGCCCTTCATGCTGGCGAACCAGCATCTCTATGTGACGGCGACCATGGGCATCACCCTCTGTCCCTATGACGGCGGTGACGGTGACGAGCTGCTGCGCAACGCCGAGCAGGCGCTGTTCGTTGCCAAGCGGCAGGGACGCTCCCTCGGTACCTACAGCGCCTCCATGCGCGAAGAGGTGAGCCAGCGCCACCAGATGCAGCAGGATCTGGCGGAGGCCATCAAGCTGGCGCAGCTGACCATGGCCTATCAGCCCATCTGGGACAATCGCAGTGGTCGGGTCGCCAAGCTGGAGGCCCTGGTGCGCTGGTATCACCCTCACTGGGGGCAGGTCTCACCGGCGGACTTCATTCCGCTGGCGGAGGAGGCTGGGCTCATCCAGGGATTGGGGGCGCTGGTGCTCTGGCAGTCGTGCCGGGATCTGGCCCGGCTGCAGAAGTCCGGCTTCCCTGATCTGCAGATGTCCATCAACCGCTCCACCCTGGAGTTCCAGACAATCGATCCCGAGGCGAACGAGTGGCTCAGGGTGATCCGCCACTTCGACTTGGACCCGGCGGACATCATCATAGAGATCACCGAGTCCCTGCTGATGGAGAGCAGCGATCAGCACAGGGTGCGGATCGATGCCCTGCGCGAGGCGGGCTGCAAGCTGGCCATCGACGACTTCGGCACCGGCTACTCGGCGCTCAACTACCTGCGCACCTTCCCGGTGGATCTGGTCAAGATCGATCGCTCCTTCGTGCGTCACATCCCCTTCAACGAGCAGGACAGGTTGCTGCTGGACGGCATCATCAACATAGTGCACAACCTCGGCATGCAGGTGGTGATCGAGGGGGTGGAGACCCGGGAGCAGCTCAACTTCCTGTGTCAGAAGGGCTGTGCCTTCACCCAGGGCTATCTGCTCAGCCGCCCGCTGCCCTATGACGATCTGGTGGAATACCTGACCCTCAACCGCCAGGGGATGAACCTGGCCAACCTGACCACGGTGAGCTGATCCCCTGCTTCTGCTATCATGCCCGCTTCCGTGCCGCCATGAGTCTTCGTTATGCCCCATATCCAGGTTTTCAGTGAAGTGCCCGCCCGCGATGGCGAGCTGGACGCCCTGCGACTGCGTCTGGCCGAGGTGGAGTTTCCCGCCCCTTTTGCGCTGGTGCTGACTGACACGCGGCTGGAGCTGCGCAAGCTGGACGAACCCAAGCTCGGCGCCGTCTATGTGGACTTCGTGGAAGGGGCCGTGGCCCACAGGCGCAAGTTCGGTGGCGGCCGCGGCCAGTCCATCGCCAAGGCGGTGGGGTTGAAGTCCGGGGCCATGCCGACCGTGGTGGATGCCACCGCCGGGCTCGGCCGCGATGCCTTCGTGCTGGCCTCTCTCGGCTGCAAGGTGACCCTGATAGAGCGCAGCCCCGTGGTGGCGGCTCTGTTGCAGGACGGGCTGGCACGGGCGGCGCAGGATCCCGAGATAGGCTCCTGGGTCAGCGAGCGCATGCATCTCCTGCAGGGGCCTGCGGTAGACAACCTGCTGGCATTGCCGGAGCGGCCCGAGGTCATCTACCTGGACCCCATGTTCCCCCACAAGCAGAAGTCGGCCCTTGTGAAGAAGGAGATGCGGGTGTTCCAGTCCCTGGTGGGGCCGGATCTTGATGCGGATGCCCTGCTGCCGGCGGCACTGCAGATGGCGGACAAGCGGGTGGTGGTGAAGCGGCCGGACTACGCGGGCTGGCTCAACGAGCACAAACCCAGCATGGCCATCGAGACCAAGAGCAACCGCTTCGACGTCTATGTGATGGCGGCGCTGGCGGGTTAAGGCCAGCCGGGGTCGAGATACAAAAAAGGAGGGCCAACCTATGTTGGCCCTCCTTTTTACCTTGAGGTCAGCTGGCGGGGGCGAAGCGGATATGCCGCGCTTCCCCCTGCCAGACGAGATCCAGGGTCGTCAGGTCGGCGAGGCTGAGGCGCTCACCGCTCTCCAGCAGCAGATACTCGACGCCGTCACGGGCTTCTATGGTGCGAACCCTGTCATCCCACCTGCGACCGTCGCGGCTGGCGAGGGTCACCGGCAAGTGCCAACTGGCGGCGACCTCGAGCCAGTCGTAGAGGTCACAGCTGATGGGTTGATAGTCAGCCATGATGCTTCTCGCCCCTGATCCCCTGGCCCCTTACTGGAAGTTGATGCTGGTGGTGGGAGCCGCCACCGTCTGAGCCTTCAACACCTGCTCCAGTTGCAGCGGGTCGCCGGCCAGTTCAGGATCATCCTCGTCGCCGTTGCAGACCAGCGTCATGTCGTAATTGCCGAGGTTCACGAAGCCCAGCTCGTAGCCGTAGCCACCACCAGCCAGGGGCAGTACGGGGGCGCTGGCATAGAAGCCGTTGTCGAGGTCGGCCATGTCGGGATAGGCATCATCCCCTACTGGTCGCGACTCGTCGTAGAAGTAGACGAAGGCCTTGTCGGTCAGCAGACCACCGCAGAGCCCCTCGGCCACAGTGCCACTGACGGTCGCCACCTCGGTATTGTTCACCAGACGCACGCCTCTGGGTTTGAGCTTGTAATACTCTTCATGTCCCGGCAATACCATGGAGTGACGCAGGTCGAACTCGGTGGTGAAGGCGCTGAGACCGTTGGCGGCAATGGTGAAGGCATCCAGCTTCAGTTCATTGCTGGGGACTTCCAGCGGCTTGATCACACCATCATCCTGCCTGACGTAGGAGTAGGGGGTGCCATCCAGAAACTGGTTGCCCGCATCCCGGCCATCCAGGACCCGCAGCCGCATCTGGCTGTATTCGCCGGGAACCACGCTCTGGCTGGCCAGCAGGGGGCGGCTGGCGGAGCCCGGGTATTTCAGCAGGTCGATGTAGGTAAACAACGGGTGTCCCGAGCTGTCGAGGGGGATGAGTTCCCCTGCCGGCGTGCAGCCATCGTCCTGGGCCGAGGTCAGGAAGCTGGCGGTGCTCCATGCCTGCTCTGTGCCTGAGACGGGATGGATGCTGATGTTGGAAACGGCGATGCAGACCTTGCTGACCGAATCCACCGGGGCGTCGGAGAAGGCCAGGGACATCTGGGCGTTCTGTGGGTTGTCGTTGCTGTCGCTGCCGCCACCACAGGCGGTCAGCAGGGCGGTCAGGCCGATCAGGGTCAAATGTTTCATGGTTTCCGTTCCTATGGGAGAGACAATCCAACTCTAGCCGAGCTGGCGATAGAGGCTAGATGGCTGGAGGGAACGGAGATCCGGGGTTTGGTTAAAAATTAAATAAAATCAAAGGAAAGGCCTTGAATGGTGCCGAACCTGGCTGCGAAAGAGATTGTCGGAACAGATGGGAAAAGGAGCAGAGTGGGCGCGTGGCGCCCAATCAGGCTTCCTGCACGCGGGTGGGCCAGCCCATCTTCTGCTGGCGTTCCATTTCGAGTCGCAGTTCGCTGGCGCGCAGGTAATGTTCGTCCATCCATCCCTTGGGCAGAGTCAGAGTCAGTGACTCCTCCTCGGCCTGCAGGGTGAAGCTGGGCACAGTGCCCTGGGTGCGGCGCATGCAGAGGATCAGCGCGATGCGCAGGATGCGGGCCAGCCGGATCGCCTGGCGACCGGTGACTGCGCCCTGTTTTTCCAGGGTATCCAGCTTGAAGTCGTCCCGCTGGTTGAACAGCAGGGCCGACAGCAGCTTCTTCTGCGCGGGGGTGAAGCCCGGCATGTCGATGTTGTCGATGATGTAGGCAGCGTGTTGCGGCGCCTTCTTGTACTCGATGCAGAGGCCGATCTCGTGCAGCAGAGCCGCATAACGCAGGATCGGGCGTCCGTAACGCTTGGAGAGACGCCAGGCCGGCTGTAACTGGGTGAAAGCCAGGACGGCGGTATCGCGTACCCGCTCGGCGTGCTCTTTATCCAGCTGATAGCGGCTGATCAGGCTGTCGGCGGTTCTGTCCCGGGCATCACAGTCGTGATTGTTGCCGAGCAGACCGTAGATCAGGCCTTCCCGCAGGGCGCCGCCCGCCAGGGTCATGCTCTCTATTCCCAAGGTCTCGAAGATGGCGATCAGGATGGCGAGGCCGGAGGGGAACACGGTCAGTCGCTCGGCCGCCAGCCCTTCCAGCTGAAGTTGATCCAGCTTGCCACAGGCGATGGCCTGACCCATCAGCTCCTGCAACTTCGGCAGGGTGACCCGCTCGCTCTTCCCTTGCGCCAGCATGATCTCCTGCAGCGCTTGCACCGTGCCTGAGGCGCCGACGCAGGTGCGCCAGCCGAGGGCGCGGTAATCTTCCGCCACCTTCTCCAGCACCGCCTTGGCGGCGGCAATGGCCTGCTGGAAACGGGCCTCGGAGAGCTCACCGTCACCGAAATGATTGTTGAGCCAGGTGACGCAGCCCATGTGCAGGCTGTTGAGCAGTTTTGCTTCGCTGTGCTCGCCGATCACCAGTTCGGTACTGGCGCCGCCGATGTCGATCACCAGCCGGTTGCCTTCCCCGGCAGAGGTCCAGGAGACCCCTTCATAGATGGTCTTGGCCTCTTCCTCGCCCGAGATGATCTCGATGCTGTGGTTGAGTACCCGTTCCGCTTCGCTGAGGAACTCATCGACATTGGTGGCGAGGCGCAAGGTGGCGGTACCCACCACCCGGATGTTGTCGGACGGAATGTCCTGCAACTGCTCGGAGAACAGGCGCAGACAGTCCCAGCCCCGCTCCATGGCGGCACGGCTGAGACGAAATTCCGGATCGAGACCGGCGGCGAGGCGAACCTTGCGCTTGACCTTGGTGACGGTGCGCAGGGCACCGGCGACCTCGCGCACCACCAGCATGTGAAAGCTGTTGGAGCCGAGGTCGATGGCGGCATAGAGAGGCGAGTTGTGCAACTGGGCCTGTCCCTCAGTTCTTGCGTGGCGGACGGCGGCGGTTGTTGCTGTTGCCACCACCCTGGCGATCCCGCATGTTGCGGTTCACCGGCTGGCGGTTGCGGAACACCCGTTTCGGGGCGGTTACGTCATCCAGCAGGGATTCACGATCGTACTTGCTGACCGGGATGGGGTGGTGGATGTACTCCTCGATGGCCGGCAGGTTGAAGGCATAGTCTTCACAGGCCAGGCTGATGGAGTGACCGCTCTTGCCGGCACGACCGGTACGACCGATGCGGTGTACATAGTCTTCGGCGTCGTCGGGCAGGTCGTAGTTGAAGACATGGGTCACGTCGGGGATGTGCAGACCACGGGCGGCCACGTCGGTGGCGACCAGTATGTCCAGCGTCCCCTTGGTGAAGTCTTCCAGGATCTTCATCCGCTTCTTCTGCGGCACGTCACCAGTCAGCAGGCCGACGCGGTGGCCGTCGTTCTCCAGCCACGCATGCACGTCTTCGCAGACATGCTTGGTGTTGGCGAAGACGATGGCTTTTTCCGGCCACTCCTCTTCCATCAGGGAGAGCAACAGCAGCATCTTGTCTTCGTTGGAGGGGTAGAACAGCTCCTCCTTGATCCGCACGCCCGTCATCTGCTCCGGCTCGATCTGCACGTGTTCCGGGTGGTTCATGTGCTCGTAGGCCAGCTCCTGCACCCGCAGGGAGAGGGTGGCGGAGAACAGCATGCTCAGACGTTCGGTCGGGGCAGGCATGCGGCGGAACAGGAAGCGGATGTCCTTGATGAAGCCGAGATCGAACATGCGATCCGCTTCATCCAGCACCACGACCTGAATGTTGCCCAGATCGATCACATTGGACTTGAAGTAGTCGATGATGCGGCCCGTGGTGCCGATCAGGATGTCGACACCCTGTTCCAGCACGGCCAGCTGCTTGTCATAGCCTTCGCCACCATAGGCGAGGCCGAGCTTGAGCCCGGTGGAGGCGGACATGCCTTCTGCATCGTTGTAAATCTGGACCGCCAGCTCCCGGGTCGGGGCCATGATGATGGCGCGGGGCTGGTTGACGAGGCGCGGCCTGGTCAGCGGATGGGTCAATAGATAGTTGAAGGTCGCGGCCAGGAAGGCAAGGGTTTTGCCGGTCCCCGTCTGGGCCTGACCGGCGAGGTCATGGCCTTCTACCAGCAGCGGCAGAGACAGTGCCTGGATGGGCGTACAATAGTGAAATCCCTTTGATTCCAGACCAGCCAGAACTTCGGGTTCGAGGCCCATTTGGGCGAATTTTTCGGTCGTTAAGTGTGTTTTGCTCATGGCGGTAGGTTATCAGGTTAGGCTTGCAATAATAAACAGGATCATTTCAAATAGGGCAACTATTGCCTTTGTTGAACCATCAATAAAGCCTTAATTACTGACTGGAGTTGGAGATGAGTGACAAGATTGTTCAGCTGAGCGATGCCAGCTTCGAGGCCGATGTAATCAAAGCCGACAGCCCCGTTCTGGTCGATTTCTGGGCTGAATGGTGCGGTCCGTGCAAGATGATTGCCCCGATCCTGAACGAAGTCGCCCAAGAATATGCCGGTCGCGTGACCGTGGCGAAATTGAACATCGATCATAACGCCGACACTCCGCCCAAGTATGGCATTCGCGGTATCCCGACCCTCTTGCTGTTCAAGAATGGCGAAGTGGCAGCGACCAAGGTCGGCGCCCTGTCCAAGACTCAGCTGAAAGAGTTCCTGGACGGTAACCTGTAATAATCAAGAAGGAGCGCATTGCAATAATGCGCTCCTTGTGTTTTATCACCTAGACGCTCATCCCGATTGGTGCTAGTTTATCGCTCGTTTGCTAACCTTTTTGCCTGACTCCTTGCTTAACAGCAGCCTGGCAAGTCAAATCCGATCAGCATCAATCCAGCAGACTGTCTCCTCATTTCAATCCTTGCTTACAGACTTTCACCACTATGAATCTGACTGAATTAAAGAACACTCCTGTGTCCGAGCTGGTACAGCTTGGCGAATCCATGGGGTTGGAAAATCTGGCTCGGGCGCACAAGAAAGACATCATCTTCGCGATCCTCAAGGCGCACGCCAAGGGTGGCGAGGATATCTTTGGCGACGGTGTGCTGGAAATCCTGACCGACGGCTTTGGCTTCCTGCGCAGCGCAGACGGCTCCTATCTGGCAGGCCCGGATGACATCTATGTCTCCCCGAGCCAGATCCGCCGCTTCAACCTGCGTACCGGTGATACCATCTCCGGCAAGATCCGGCCGCCGAAAGAGGGTGAGCGCTACTTCGCGCTGCTCAAGGTCAACGACGTCAACTACGACCGTCCGGAAAACTCCCGCAACAAGATCCTGTTCGAAAACCTGACCCCCCTGCACGCCAACGAGCGTCTGCGCATGGAGCGTGGCAACGGTTCCACCGAAGACATCACCGCCCGCGTGCTGGATCTGGCTTCCCCGATTGGTAAAGGTCAGCGTGGCCTCATCGTCGCACCGCCCAAGGCCGGTAAGACCATGCTGCTGCAGAACATCGCCCAGAGCATCGCTTACAACCACCCGGACTGCGAACTTATCGTCCTGCTGATCGACGAGCGTCCGGAAGAAGTGACCGAGATGCAGCGCATGGTGAAGGGTGAAGTGATCGCCTCCACCTTCGACGAGCCTGCCTCCCGTCACGTCCAGGTTGCCGAGATGGTGATTGAGAAGGCCAAGCGCCTGGTCGAGCACAAGAAGGACGTGGTGATCCTGCTGGACTCCATCACCCGTCTGGCGCGCGCCTACAACACCGTCATCCCGTCATCGGGCAAGGTGCTGACCGGTGGTGTGGACGCCAACGCCCTGCATCGTCCGAAGCGCTTCTTCGGTGCGGCCCGTAACGTCGAGGAAGGCGGCAGCCTGACCATCATCGCCACCGCGCTGATCGATACCGGCTCCAAGATGGATGAAGTCATCTACGAAGAGTTCAAGGGTACTGGCAACATGGAACTGCACCTCTCGCGCAAGATTGCCGAGAAGCGCGTCTACCCGGCCATCGACATCACCCGCTCCGGCACCCGCAAGGAAGAGCTGCTGACCGCGCCGGACGAGCTGCAGAAGATGTGGATACTGCGCAAGATCATTCACCCCATGGGCGAGATCGACAGCATCGAGTTCCTCATCGACAAGCTGGCAGCCACCAAGACCAATGACGAGTTCTTCGACTCCATGAAGCGTCAGCAGAAATAACTGCATCTTGGAATGACAGAACCGCGGCCCAGGTCGCGGTTTTTGTTTATCTATTTCACGGCTGGCTTAGTAGTATGTAGCCTCGATGTCACAAGGAAAGGGACGTCATGAAGCTGGTATTTCTCATCGGACTCTGCTGGATGCTGGCTGCCCCTGTGCATGCTGATACCCTGCCGCAGCTGCAGGCACCTCTGGTGGCGGACGAGGGGTTGGAGGGGCACCGGGCGTACCTGGATAGCCGCATGGCATTGGGGCAGTTTGATGCCATGGACTCGCTGCTCGAGACCCTGTCGGTGGGGCAGCGGGAGTACTTGCTGCATCAGCTGCTGAGCGGGCTCAAGTCATCGGATGCACCCAGCCCCGCCCTGCTGGCCTGGGTGCGGGCGCAGGCCGCCAAGGCGCCGCAATGGCTGGTGGAGGGGGAGGTGGACGGTTTCCTGGTCCAGCTGCCCGCCTATGATTTTGCCGCCGAGGCCAGGCTGGTGCTCAGCCACTGGCAGCAACTGGCCTGGCAGGACAACTACCGCCAACTGCTGGAGCGGAACAGCTTCGACTACAAGCAGCTCTACTACAGCCGCAACCCTGAGCTGGCCCGGCAGCAACAGGCGCTGCTGGCCGTGCTCGATGACCAGCCCGTTCCAGTGCTGCGACGCGAGGCCGACCGGCTCGCCTCCCTCAATCTCTTCCTGCCTGACAACCAGTTGCTGCTGCACCTCATCGAGCGGACGGGCGACACCGCACTGTATCTGAAGCTGTGGCGCCAGCCCGTAGATCACGACAGCCTGGCTGCCCTGCACTCCATTCCCCGCTTCCATACCGGCCAGGAGGCGAGCGATCTGCTGATCGCCGCCAGCCGCAACGGGCGGCTGATGATCCCCGCCTTGCAGCAGCTCAGCCGGCTTTCACCGCTGCCGGACGGTGCCCAGCAATATCTGCTGGCGGAGCTCGGCAAGCATCAATATGGCGGCCTGGTGGCCGGTCTCTTGTTGCAGATGGACGAGCCCAGGTTGCTGGGCCAGCTGGCAGACAGGCTTACCCGGCAGGAGCGACGTCACACCTCGTCCGTGATGCTGCCCGATACGGGTACACCGGATGCGCGGCCAGGGTTATAATGCGGAACCTCCTGATCCCGCTAGGGTACCTGCATGAAATACAAGGACTTGCGTGATTTCATCGCGCAGCTGGAACAAACCGGACAGCTCAAGCGCATCAGCCGCGAGATAGACCCCTATCTGGAAATGACCGAAATCAGCGACCGCACCCTGCGTGCGGGCGGCCCGGCCCTGTTGTTCGAGAATCCCAAAGGCTACTCCATGCCGGTGCTGACCAACCTGTTTGGCACCCCGGATCGGGTCGCCATGGGCATGGGCCAGCCCAATGTCGGTGCCCTGCGCCAGGTCGGGGTCTGGCTCTCCTACCTGAAAGAGCCAGAGCCGCCCCGCGGCCTCAAGGAGCTGATGGAGAAGCTGCCCATCTTCAAGCAGGTGCTCAACATGCCGACCAAGCGGCTCTCCTCCGCCCCCTGTCAGCAGGTGGTGCTGGAGGGAGACGCGGTGGATCTGGACCAGATCCCGATCCAGCACTGCTGGCCAGGTGACGTGGCCCCCCTGGTGACCTGGGGCCTGACCATCACCCGCGGTCCCTACAAGAAGCGCCAGAACCTCGGTATCTACCGGCAGCAGAAGATCGGCAAGAACAAGCTGATCATGCGCTGGCTGGATCATCGTGGGGGGGCCATCGATTTTCGCGAGTGGCAGGAGGCCCACCCAGGGGAGCGTTTCCCGGTGGCGGTGGCCCTCGGCGCCGACCCTGCGACCATACTCGGCGCGGTGACGCCGGTGCCTGATTCCCTCTCCGAATATGCGTTTGCCGGCCTGCTGCGCGGCAGCCGCACCGAGGTAGTGAAGGCCCTGAGCTGCGAGCTTGAGGTGCCCGCCAGCGCCGAAATCGTGCTGGAGGGCTATCTGGAGCCCGGCGAGATGGCGCCCGAGGGCCCCTATGGGGATCACACCGGCTACTACAACGAGGTGGACGAGTTCCCGGTGTTCACCATCACCCACATGACCATGCGTCGCGACGCCATCTATCACAGCACCTACACCGGCCGTCCACCCGATGAGCCGGCCGTGCTCGGAGTGGCATTGAACGAGGTGTTCGTGCCGCTGCTGCAGAAGCAGTTCCCCGAAATCGTGGACTTCTACCTGCCGCCGGAAGGCTGCTCCTACCGGATGGCGGTGGTGACCATCAAGAAGCGTTACCCCGGCCATGCCAAGCGGGTGATGCTGGGGGTCTGGTCCTTCCTGCGCCAGTTCATGTACACCAAGTTCGTGATCGTCTGCGACGACGACATCAATGCCCGGGACTGGAAGGACGTGATCTGGGCCATCACCACCCGGATGGACCCGGCACGGGACACCACCTTGATCGAACACACCCCCATCGACTACCTCGACTTCGCCTCGCCGGTCTCGGGGCTCGGCTCCAAGATGGGGCTGGATGCCACCAACAAGTGGCCGGGAGAGAGCAACCGGGAATGGGGTCAGCCCATAGTCCAGGACGAGGCGGTGAAGCAGAAGATCGACGGGATCTGGGACGAGTTGAAGATCCTCGACTGAGCGACCCACCCGGGCTGGCGGCCATACCGACGCAAAAGTGCGGTATTGCCGTGCCGAATTGGGTATGCTCGACAGACTTGACCACCAACTGGTCGCCATAAAAACAGTGAAACCATGAGCGAAGCGGGCCGGGCAGGCCCCTCACAAGGACAAGAATGCAACGTATCAAGTGCCGCGTAGAGGAACTGCGCGAATATGTCGACACCATCTGGCACGTGGCCCTGACGCCGCAGCAAGCGGTGAGCTTCAAGCCTGGCCAGTATCTGCTGGTGGTGATGAGCGATTCGGACAAGCGCCCCTTCTCCATCGCCAACTCGCCGACCCGCTCCGGTGTGCTGGAGCTGCAGATCGGTGCCACCCCGGAAAATGCCTACGCCGGTCAGGTGCTGGCCCGCATGCGCGAGCAGGGAGAAATCGAGATCGAACTGGCGGCGGGCAAGGCGTTCCTGCGTGACGAATCGCCACGCCCCCTGATCCTGATGGCAGGCGGCACCGGCTTCTCCTACGCCCGTGCCATCCTGGAGTATCTGATCGATACCGGCAGCAAGCGCCCTGTGTTCCTCTACTGGGGCGTGCGCCAGGCGCACTGGCTCTATGAGCAGGGGCAGATGCAGCAGTGGGAACGCGATTATGCGCCGCTGACCTTCATCCCCGTGGTACAGGAGCCTGAGGCGGACTGGACCGGCAAGACCGGCCTGGTGCACAAGGCCATCATGGATGACTTCGTCAGTCTGCATGACTACGACATCTATGTGGCCGGTCGCTTCGAGATGGCGGGTGCCGCTCGTGAGGAGTTCAAGGTGCTGGGTGCCGAGCCCGAGCGCATCTTCGGCGACGCCTACGAATTTATCTGAGCGCTAGCCGAGGGCGATTCACCAGTCTCTTCGGTGAGCCAGAAACAACAAACCCCAGCCAGGCTGGGGTTTGTCTTATGTGCCGACGGGACGTCGGGCCGGATTACTCGCCCTTGGCGCCGAGCTGCTGCTCGAGCTGGGCCAGCTTGGCCTCGAGGGCGGCCAGCTTCTCCCGGGTGCGCAGCAGCACCTTGGTCTGCACGTCGAACTCCTCGCGGCTGACCAGATCCAGCTTGCCCAGCTGGGCCTGCAGCACCTGACGGGTCTTCTTCTCCACCTCTTCACCCATGCTGCGAATGCCGGGCGGCAGGGCGTTGTGTATCTGTTTGGCGATCTCTTCCAGTTTTTTCGGGTCGATCATGGGGTTCTCCTTGAGCAATGGCGCCATTCTACCGACAAATCCCTCTCTTTGCCGAGATCGGGGCGGCTTTTTGCGCCACTGGCCCTGAAAGGCTCTGGTCGGGTCTGGCGATAACAGTAAGGCTGCTACCCTTTCTCGTCGGGGTTCAATTCCAGTTCCTTGATGTTGTACACAAAAAAATCAGATCAGATGACCGACCAGAGGCTTATTAATTGTTGCGTTGCTGTTAATATGATTCGGTCGGGTTTGGACCCTACCCCGTCAGGCTCATCATGGATAACAACATAAAAGAGATAAGGATATGAAAAAAAAGCTAATTTATGCGGCCGTCGTCAGTGCGCTGCTGAGCGGTTGTGGTGGCAGTGACGACAACAAAGGCGATACCTCAAGCTATCTCGATTATCTGCTGAGCGGCACCAATGCGGCGCGCCCCAGCGCCCTGGCTGCCCGTGCCAGTGACGGCACCCTGAAGTTCTCGACCGAAACGGCCGATCTCTCCAATCCCGTCTCCGCCCTCTCCACCCTGGATGGCTGGTCCACAACCCAGGCGATCCAGATAGTGCCCGTGACAGCCTCGGGCATCACCGTCAAGGCGCCAGCCGCCGGCGAATTCGGTGCTTCCGTGGCCCCGCTCTACCTGCTGGAGCTGGAATTCGACAGCGCCGCCCTGCGCCCGAGTGGCGTGAAGAAGGTGCTGGCCTACGGGGTAGACTTCGTGGTCGCCGAGTCGGCGGGCAAGCTGAACCTGGTGCCGCTCAAGCCGCTCAATCCCTCTTCCTACTACATGATAGTGGCGACCGATTCGCTCAAGGACAGCAGCGGCAACCCCCTGCGGGCGGGCAGCGACTATAGCAACTACAAGAGCACTACCGGCAGCAATGCCCAGGAGCAGACCATCAGCGGCCTGATCGCGCTGCAGGAAGGGCTGTTCAAGGCGGCTACCGGCATCACCAGCGACCACGTGATCTTCTCCGACTGGTTCGGTACCCAGTCCGGCGCCGACGTGCTGGTGGCGGTGAAGGGTGCGGCCGCCTCCGTGCTGAAGAGCCCGACCCTGGACGCTGCCGCCCTGTGGAAGCAGGATGCCCTGGGCAACACCAGCCTGCCGGGTACCTACACCTTGGCGGTGAGCGGCGGCAACCCCTTCCTGACCCAGCTGGACGCCGAGCCCTTCCTGCCGCAAGAGCAGAAGGATGCGTTGGCCGCCGCCTTTGGTACCGGCACCCCGCTCAACGGCCTGGCCCAGATGACCACCGTCTACAGCGGCACCGTCAAGCTGCCGTACTTCCTCTCCTCCCCGGCCACCGCCGGCTCCTGGGACAAGGCCAGGACCCAGTCCTGGCACGGTGCCATCCCCAGCCTCTATGCCATCGCCAATGCCCTGAAAGCGCAGGATGCCGAGGTGATCGGCGGCCTGGTGGGCGCCGGTGTGGATCCGGCCCTGCTGGGCGAGCTCATCGCCGATCCGAGCCGTCAGGCCGAGCTGCTGGCGGAGGCGAGCAAGCTGATCGGAGTGACCCTCACCTCCGGTGGCAAGCCGCTGGATCCCGAGATGAACGTGGGCCGCTTCAACCCGCTGCCGGCACTGGAAGAGGTGCAGTCCGTGCCGATGCGGATCTTCGCCGCCGCGCCGCTGGCGAACATCACCGACGTGATCATCTATCAGCACGGCGTCACCTCGGTGAAGGAGAATGCCTACGCGCTGGCATTGGGCCAGATCGGCGCCGGCGTTCAGGCGAGCAAGAACGTGGCCGTGGTGGTGATCGATCATCCGCTGCACGGTGAGCGCGGCTTCGCCCTGACCGGCAGCATGGACTCGGTGACTACCTCCGACAACCCGACCCCCTACCTGAACCTGAGCTACCTGACGGTGGCGCGCGACAACCTGAAACAGAGCGTGGCGGATCTGTTGGGCCTGCGTCTGGCGGTGGGGCTGGCCAATGCCAAGGGTGCCATCGGCACCACAGGCAGCCTCAAGGTGCACTTCCTGGGTCACTCCCTGGGTGCCATCGCGGGCGCCAACCTGCTGGCGGTGGCCAACCAGTCCATCGGCAATCCCCAGGCCGATGCCCTGTTCAAGTTCGACACCGGCGGCCTGGCCATGCCGGGGGGTGGCATCGCCCCGCTGCTGCTGAACTCGCCGACCTTTGGCCCGACGATCCAGATGAGCGTGCTCACCGGTAGCAGTGCCGCCCTGAAGACGGCCTTCACCGCCTATGCGCCGAACTGCAAGACCGCGGTGCCGACCTGCTTCGTCAACGAGTTCCTGCCAAGCTTGGATGCAACCACTCAGGCGAGCGCGGCCGGTACCCTGCAGAGCTACAGCTTTGCAGCTCAGTCGGTGCTGGATTCGGCGGATCCGATCAACCTCGGTCGCGGCATAGCGGCGGACTTCCCGCTGTTTGCCACGGAAGTCGTCGGCGATGGCGCCCTGAGCCTGTCGGATCGGGTGATCCCGAACAGCATCGCCACCGCGCCCCTGGGTGGCACCGAGCCGCTGTTCAAGGTACTGGCCCTGCAACCCCTGAGCGCGACCGGTGCGGCCAACCACCACGCCACCCGCTTCGTGGCGGGGGGACACAGCTCGCTGCTGGCACCGGACGAGAACTTCGATCCGACCGGCGCCGTCACCACCGAGATGCAGACCCAGTTCGGCAGCTTCTTCGCGAGCGATGGTGCCATGGTCAAGGTGTCCGACGCCAGCCTGCTCAAGCAGTAAGCCTGTCGGCCAATAACAACGCCGCCCCTCGGGGCGGCGTTTTCGTTTCTGGCAATGGGTACAGGGATCGTCAGGCGGGCCTGTGATGCCTGTCCAGCCAGCCTTGCAGCAGGCCGACCAGCAGACCCACCAGATGGGCCATGTTGGCGGTCGCTCTGGCTGCCGAGCAGATTGCAGCCGCCTCGATGACTACAACAACTCAGGTGGGTCTGTGGTGCCTGTCCAGCCAGCCTTGCAGCAGGCCGACCAGCAAACCCACCAGATGGGCCATATTGGCGGTGGGGGTGCCGAGCAGGTCGAAGAAGCCGAGCACCAGCCAGACCAGCATGAAGCCCATCAGGGCCGGCGGCATGGTGAGGCCGCAGGCGGGCTGCAGTCTGGCACGCAGCCAGCTGTAGCCGAGCAGGGCATAGACCACCCCGGAGAGGCCGCCAAAGCGCGGGCCACTCACGAAAAACTCGGCGATATTGGGCAATGCAGCTCCGACGATGAGCAGGATGAACAGCTTGCCGCTGCCGAGCCGCTGCTCGATTTGGCCGCCGAGATACCACCACCACAGCAGGTTGAACACCAGGTGCAGCACCGAGAAGTGGATGAAGGCCGGGGTGACGTAGCGCCAGGCCTGCCAGTCGGTGAACTGGGCCAGGGTCGGGTGGAACGCCAGCTCATCGAAGATGGGCAGGCCTATGGCGTCGAGGGCATAGATGGCCAGGCAGGCGATGATGACCACCAGGGTCAGGGGGCCCGCCTGATGCAGAAAATCGGTGACCGGATCCGTCATCCCCTTGCTGTAGTCGATGCGGGCATCCGCCCGGCCGGACTGCCAGGAGGCCTCCATGTAGCGGGGGTGATTGGGCTCGGCGAGGAAGCGCTTCACCTCCTGCTGGGCCTGGGCGAGGCGCCGCTCGTCCGCCAGCCAGACCGAGACGCCGAGCTCGGACTGGGTCAGCTCGCACGGGATGCCCAGGGTCGCGAGGTAGTCCACCAGCGCCTGGGCCATGCGGGCGTCCCCCAGCACCAGCAGCTGGATCATGCCGGCTGGGGAGGAGTGGCCCCCCCCTGTCATGCGTCGCCTGCCTGGATCGGGAACTCCCTGCGCCAGGCCTCGAAGCCACCGTCCAGGCTGTAGACGGCGTCATAGCCCTGTTGCAGCAGGTATTGGGCCGCCCCCTGGCTGCTGTTGCCGTGATAGCACATCACGATCACCGGGGTGTCGAAGTCCACCTCGTTCATGAAGCGAACCAGGGTGCCGTTGGTGAGGTGGAAGGCGCCGACCGCGTGGGCCGTCTCGAAGGATTGGGGATCGCGAATGTCCACGAGACGGGCCTCACCGGCCTCCAGCTTCTGGTGGGCATCCTGGGCGCTGATATGGGCAAACTGGTCCATTGAGATGTCCTGCAAATAGATGATTGAGGGCCAGTTTACCGCAAGCCGTGGCTTGCGCTAAGTCCGCAATGTGCCTTGCCATGTGCCGCGGGATCGCAATTTCCTTCAATATCGGCCTGGGTGGGCCGGATAGGCTGGTGGCTCAATCCTTTGCGTGAGCATCATCCATGGAAATCAGTCTGTTGTTGTCCATGTCCGGGTTTGCCCTGGCCATGTCCATCTCCCCCGGCCCGGTCAACCTGGTCGCCCTCGGCACCGGCGCCCGTTACGGCTTCCCGGCCAGCCTGCGTCACGTGGTGGGGGCGACCCTCGGCTTCATTTTCCTGCTCCTGCTGATGGGGTTGGGCCTCGGCGGTGCCCTGTCCCAGTGGCCGGTAGCGGCGGACGCCATCCACTGGGGCGGCGTGCTCTTTCTCTGTTACATGGCCTGGCAACTGCTGGTGGACAGGGGGCAACTGGAGCGGGTCGAGGGGGCGCCGCCTGCCTTCTGGTACGGGGCCCTGATGCAGTGGCTCAATCCCAAGGCCTGGCTGGCGGCCAGCATGGGAATGGGAGCCTATGGGGTTGCGGGCGGGGTGGGGCAGGTAGCCCTGTTTACTTCTATCTATCTGGTGATCTGCCTCGGCTCCATCGCCTGCTGGGCCTATGCCGGCAGTTGCATGCAGGGGCTGCTGCTCGTGCCTCGCCGACTGCGCTGGTTCAACCGGGCCATGGCGCTCTTGTTGCTGCTCAGCGCCGCCTATCTGGTACGTTCAGCCTGACGGGTGAGCTGGGTCCTGTACTGGCCCGGGGTGGTGGCGACCCGGCGTTTGAACTGGCGTTGGAAGTGGGCCTGATCCGCGAAGCCGCTGGCCAGGGCGACCTCGACCAGGGGCTGCCCCTGCCTGAGCAGGGTGCGGGCGTGGCGGATGCGTCTATCCAGCAGATAGGCGTGAGGGGTCATGCCGTAATGCTGGCTGAAGGCGCGCACGAAGTGGGAGGGAGTGAGCCCGGCCACCGCGCTCAGTTCGGCAAGGCTGAGGGGGCTGGCGCTGTCGTCCTGCATCAGCTCGGCAGCCCGTTGCAGGTGCTGGGGCGGGCGATCGTCCCAGCTGGCCGGGGTGAGCCTCGCCAGCAACTGGCGACTGAACAGATGGCAGGCCACCTCGCGGGCCAGGGGATCCGGCCCTTGCACCAGCTGGTGATGGAGGTGCTGCAAACCCTGGTAGAGCAGGGGATCCCGGCTCGCCGTCATGTCGAAGGGCCTGAACTCGCTGCCAAGTCCCGCTTCCTCCTGCTGGCTGCGCAGCCAGTCGGTATCGAGGTAGAACATCAGATAGGACCAGGGCTGATCCGCGATGGGATTGCAGGCGTGCACCTCTTCCGGGTTCATCAGCACCAGGGAGCCCGGGCCGACCTCCTGAAGGCTGCGCTGGTTGAGGTAGTGACTGTGGCCGCCGGTGATGGCGCCGATGGAGAAGTGGGGGTGGCTGTGCTTGTCGTAGCAGACGTAGCGGCCATCCTGCACCGCCCGCGCCTCGATGAAAGGCAGGGCAGGGTCGTGCCAGAAGCGGTGTCTGTCCGGCGCTTTCTCTGCCCTGCTCATGATCAGCCGCCGAGATAGGCCTGGCGCACTGCCGGGTTGGCGAGCAGGGCCGCCCCGGTGTCCTGCAGCACCACCCGGCCGTTTTCCAGCACATAGCCGCGATCCGCCAGTTTGAGCGCCTGGTTCGCGTTCTGCTCCACCAGGAAGATGGTCATCCCCTTCTGGCGCAGCTGCTCTATGGTGTCGAAGATCTGCTGGATGATGATGGGGGCCAGCCCCAGGGAGGGCTCGTCCAGCAGCAGCAGGCGCGGCTTGCTCATCAGGGCGCGGCCTATGGCCAGCATCTGCTGCTCGCCGCCGGACATGGTGCCAGCGCGCTGCTCCAGCCGCTCGTGCAGGCGCGGGAACAGGGTGAATACCTGATCCAGCAGGCCGTGTTGCTCGGCCTTGTCGACGAAGAAGGCACCCATCAGCAGGTTCTCCTGCACCGTCAGGCGGGCGAAGATGCGGCGCCCCTCCGGCACCACGGCGATGTCCTTGCGCATGATGCGGGCCGTGCTGAGGGTGTTGATCTGTTCCCCCTCGAACCAGATGCTGCCGCTGCTGGGCTTGGGTTCGCCGCACAGTGTCATCAGCAAGGTGGTCTTGCCGGCGCCGTTGGCGCCGATCAGGGTGACGATTTCCCCCTCTTTTACTTCGACGCTGACATCGTGCAGCGCCTGGATCTTGCCGTAGTGGGTCGATACGTTGCGAAGTTCTAACATCTTTTTGTCCTTACGACTCGCCCAGATAGGCCTTGATCACGGCCGGATTGTTGCGGATTTCATCCGGCTTGCCGTGGGCCAGCGGGGTGCCCTGGTTCACCACGAAGATGCGGTTGGAGATCTCCATCACCAGCTTCATGTCGTGCTCGATGAGCAACACGGAGACGCCAAACTCGTCCCTCAGGTTGGAGATGAGTTCGTTGAGCTCGTCGGTCTCGTGCGGGTTGAGACCGGCGGCCGGCTCATCCAGCATCAGCAGCTCGGGCCGGGTCGCCATGCAGCGGGCGATCTCGAGACGGCGCTGCTGACCGTAGGCCAGGTTGCCGGCGGCGCGGTTCGCGAGATCCTTGAGGCCCACCTTCTCCAGCCAGAAGGCGGACTGCTCCAGCCCCTCCCGCTCGGCACGGCGGAAGGCCGGGGTCTTGAACAGGCCGGCGATGAAGCCGGTATTGAGATGCCTGTGCTGGGCCACCAGCAGGTTCTCCACCGCCGTCATCTCCTTGAACAGGCGCACATGCTGGAAGGTGCGCACTATGCCCTTGCGGGCGATGAGATGGCCGGGCAATCCCTGGATCTCCTCGCCACGGTAGCGGATGGTGCCGCCGGTCGGGCGATAGAAACCGGTCAGGCAGTTGAAGATGGTGGTCTTGCCCGCCCCGTTGGGGCCGATGATGGAGATCACCTCGCCTTTGTCCACATCCAGCTTGACGCCGTTGACCGCCAGCAAGCCGCCGAAGCGCATCGACAGATCGGAGACATCGAGCAATTTGTTGTTGGTATTGTTCAGCTTGCTCATTTGCGCAGCTCCATATGGGGTCGGCTCATGGGCAGCAGTCCCTGCGGCCGCCAAATCATCATGAACACCATCAAGAGGCCAAACATCAGCATGCGGTACTCGTTGAACTCACGGGCCAGCTCAGGCAGCACCGTCATGACGATGGCTGCCAGTACCACCCCGATCTGGGAGCCCATGCCGCCCAGCACCACAATCGCAAGGACGATGGCCGACTCGATGAAGACGAAGGACTCCGGACTGATGAAGCCCTGGCGCGAGGCGAAGAAGCTGCCGGCGAAGCCCGCGAAGCAGGCGCCTATGGTGAAGGCGGTCAGCTTGATGATGGTGGGGTTGAGCCCCAGTGACTTGCAGGCGATCTCGTCTTCCCGCAGCGCCTCCCAGGCACGGCCCAGCGGCATGCGCAGCAGGCGGTTGATGACGAACAGGGTCGCCACCACCAGCACCAGCGCCATCAGGTAGAGGAAGATCACCTTGTGGTTCGCGTTGTAGGCGATGCCGAAGAACTCGTGGAAGGTCTCGAAGCCCCCGTCCTTGACGGTACGGTTGAACTCCAGGCCGCCCAGGGTCGGCTTGGGAATGCCGGAGATTCCGTTCGGGCCGCCGGTCAGCGTGGTCATGTTGTTGAGCAGGATGCGGATGATCTCGCCAAAGCCCAGGGTAACGATGGCCAGATAGTCTCCCCTCAGCCGCAACACCGGGAAGCCGAGCAGGAAGCCGAAGGTGGCCGCCATCAGGCCGGCGATGGGCAGGCACTCCCAGAAGCTCAGGCCGAAGTAGGTATTGAGCAGGGCGTAGCTGTAGGCGCCGACCGCGTAGAAGCCGACGTAACCGAGATCCAGCAGGCCGGCGAGGCCCACCACCACGTTCAGGCCCAGGCCCAGCATGATGTAGATGAGGGCCAGGGTGGCCAGATCGATGGCACCGCGCGAGGCCATGAAGGGCCAGCTGACCGCAAACAGCAGCACCAGGATGGCGGTGATGTTATAGAGCTTGGGCGCCTCCTCCGGGCTCGGCAGCACCAGCTTGGTGAAGCCGACGGAGAAGCCGCTGATGGAGGCCTGGAACAGGCGACTGATCTGGCCGCGCATCAGCTGGAACCAGAACACCAGGGCGGCGCCCCCCAGCAGCCAGGCCAGGGAGACATCGAGCCGGCTTACCACCAGCAGGCGGGAGCCATCGGTCTCCAGCTTGAAGCCGAGCAGCCAGAAGGAGAGCACCAGCAGCATCAGGCTGGCGATACAGGCATGGATAAATTGTTTTTTCATACCTTCTCGACCTCCGGACGACCCAGGATGCCGGTGGGCATAAAGAGGAGCACAAAGATGAGCAGGGCGAAGGCCATCACATCCTTGTATTCGGTGCTGAGGTAACCGGCGGTGAGCGCCTCGACGACGCCGAGCAGCAGGCCGCCGATCACGGCGCCAGGAATGCTGCCGATGCCACCCAATACGGCCGCGGTAAAGGCCTTCAGGCCGGCCATGAAGCCGAGGTAGGGGTTGATGACGCCGTAATACATGCCGAGCAGCACGCCCGCGACGGCGGCCAGGGCCGCCCCGAGCACGAAGGTGATGGAGATGACCACATGGGTATCTATGCCCAGCAGATTGGCCATCTTGATGTCTTCCGAACAGGCGCGGCAGGCGCGGCCCATGCGGGATCGGTTGATGAACTGGGTCAGCGCCAGCATGGTGATGAAGGTCACCACGAAGATGATGAGCTGCATGTAGGAGAGACTGGCCTGGAAGCCGTCCTCACCACCCAGGGTCCAGCCCCCGGAGATCAGGGTGGGCATGGCGATATCGCGCGAGCCCTGTGCCATCCGCATCATGTTCTGCAGGAAGATCGACATGCCGATGGCGGAGATGAGGGGGATGAGGCGGTTGCCGCCCCGCAGTGGACGATAGGCCACCCGCTCTATGGACCAGCCATAGCTGCCGGTGATGATGATGCTCACCAGGAAGGCGCCGCCCAGCAGCAGCACAGTGCTGTCGATGCCCATCATCGTGAGCCCCGCCATCACCATGAAGGCGACATAGGAACCGATCATGTAGACCTCGCCGTGGGCGAAGTTGATCATGCCGATGATGCCGTAGACCATGGTGTAGCCGATGGCGATCAACGCATAGGTGCTGCCTATGGTCAATCCGTTCAGCAACTGCTGAACCAGATAAAGAAGGTGTTCGGACATACCGCGTTCCCTGTACTTGCCCGCAAAGAAAGGAGGGGTGACTCATGTCACCCCGACCGGCAGATTATTTGACTTGAGTGGAGGTACCGTCGGCGTGCCACTGGAAGACACCGAATTCGAAGCCCTTGAGGTCACCGTTCGGTGCCCAGCTCAGGGGGCCCATGACGGTGTCGACCGGTGCGGCCTTGATGGCGGCAGCCACGGCAGCCGGATCATCCTCGCCCGCCTTGGCGATGCCGGCCGCCAGGGTCTGTACCGCTGCATAGGTGGTCCAGACGAAGGGACCTGAAGAGTCCTGACCCTTGGCCTTGAACGCTTCCACGATGGAGGCGTTGGCAGGCAGCAGATCGTACTTGTTCGGCAGGGTGACCAGCAGGCCTTCGGACGCCGGGCCGCCGATGGCGGAGATGTCCTTGTTACCCACCCCTTCCGGACCCATGAACTTGGCCTTCAGACCCTTCTCGCCGGCCTGGCGCAGGATCAGCCCCAGTTCCGGGTGGTAGCCGCCGTAGTAGACGAAATCGACGTTCTCTTTCTGCAGCTTGGCGATCAGGGCGGAGAAGTCCTTGTCCCCGGCGGTGATGCCTTCAAAGGCCACTACCTTGACGCCCGCCTTGTCCAGCGCCGCCTTGACGCTGGAGGCGATGCCTTCACCGTACTGCTTCTTGTCGTGGATGACGGCCACGCGCTGGGGTTTGACCTGCTCGATGATGTACTTGGCGGCGGTCGGGCCCTGGTCGCTGTCCAGACCGATGGTGCGCATGGTCAGCTGGTAGCCACGCTCGGTGATCTTGGGGTTGGTGGACGCCGGGGTCACCATCAGCACGCCTTCATCTTCATAGATGTCGGAGGCGGGCAGGGTGTTGTCTGAGCAGAGGTGGCCGACCACGAACTTGACGCCGTCGTTGATCACCTTGTTGGCGATGGCCACGGCCTGCTTGGGATCGCAGGCGTCGTCATAGATGACGGCTTCGATCTGCTTGCCCTTGATGCCGCCCGCCTTGTTGATCTGCTCGACCGCCATCTTGCCACCGGTGAACTGCATGTCACCGTACTGGGCGACCGGGCCGGTCAGAGGGCCGGCGATGCCGATCTTGATGGTATCGGCCGCATTGGCCATGGAGACTGATCCAAACAGAGCCAAAGAAACCGCTGCCCTGACTGCCATTTTGCTCAAGTTATTCATTGATTCGTCCCTTAATCAGTGGATTGTTTCATTTTCCGTGTGTCATTCCGAGCCTGTGTCCCGCCAGCCCGGCAATAGATAAGGTTCTATCATTCCTCGCCGTGCAATAACAAGATGTTAAAGATACTAACCATGCGGGGGTGGCAAGCCATTTTATGAAACAAATGCCCTGCCGTTTCACTATTGGTAGAGTTTAATTTTGTTTTTGTCGGTTAACATCTTCACAACAAGAGGTGTGTGCGGAAAAAATCAGAGTAAAAAACTGACGATATTTCATTCTGCGTCCGCTCTCATTTTGACCAAATTCCGTTTGCGCAAAAAGAAATGACCGCCTAGATTAGCCAAGATTGACAATTCACTGGCAGCTCTCGTTAAAACCAAGCCTTTATTCGGGAAATCTGCTACTGTTCCGCCTTTGTTATTCAGGAGACAGAGATGGCCACTATCAAGGATGTCGCCTCCAGGGCAGGCGTATCCATCTCCACCGTCTCACATGTACTCAATCACACCCGTCGGGTCAGCGAAGATGCAACCCAGAAAGTGCTTGAGGCGGTGGCAGAACTCAACTACGCGCCCAATTCGGTAGCGCGCAGCCTCAAGATCAATTCAACCAAGACCATCGGCATGCTGGTCACCACCAGTGCCAACCCCTTCTTCGCGGAAGTGGTGCAAGGGGTGGAAGCCTACTGCTTCGAGCAGGGTTACAGCCTGATCCTGTGCAACACCGAGAACCAGCCCCCCCGTCAGCAGCATTATCTGCGCATGTTGATGGAGAAGCGGGTCGACGGCTTGCTGGTGCTGGGGACCGACATCGACACCCCGCTGCGCGACATGCTGCGCATCCACAAGAACGTGCCTCAAGTGGTGCTGGACTGGGGAACCGAGTGTGATTTTGCCAACGTCATCAACGACAACGCCCGCATAGGTGCGCGCCTGGCCGTGCGCCATCTGCTGGAGCAGGGTCACACCAGCATCGTCTGCATCACGGGCCAGATCGACAAGCCGACCACCCAGCAGCGGCTGGACGGGGTGCGTGACGCCCTGGGCGAGCAGGGGCTGACCCTGAAGGATGAGCAGATCTTCGAAGGGGATTACGAGAGCCAGAGCGGCTACGATGCCATGCAGCGGATCCTGGCCCTCACGCCTCGCCCGACGGCGGTGTTTGCCTTTGACGATCCCATGGCCATCGGTGCCATCTGCGCCGCCTGGGAAGCCGGAGTCAAGGTGCCTGACGACATCTCCATGATCGGCTACGACGACGTAGAGATGGCGCGCTTCTCCAGCCCGCCGCTCACCACCATTCGCCACCCCAAGGCCGAGCTCGGCCTGCTGGCGGTGCAGCAACTGGTGAGCCGGATCCGCAACAAGGCGCTGGAAGTCGAGTCCATGACGGTCCAGCCCGAGCTGATCGTTCGCCGCTCGGTCAAGTCCCTGCGCTGATCGCCACTGCGGTTGCCCCCAAACCCCCTCCATCGCGAGGGGGTTTTTGTTTATGGGGCTCGGCTCAGTACCTCAGTGCCTCAGGGCTTGAGGCCGAGCCGTTTGGCGAGCCGGTGCAGGTTGCCGCCGTCCAGCTCCAGTGCCCGGGCGGTGGCGGCCCAGTTGCCCTGGTGGGCCGCCAGGGTCTGCTCGATCAGCGCGAGCTGGAAGGCGTCGGTGGCGGCCCGCAGGCCAGGGCCGCCGGGCAAGGGGGCAACTGGCGCGATGGCGGGGCTGGTGGAGGGGGGCAGAGGACCGGCCGCCAGGTTGAAGTGATGGCTGGCAAGGGTCGGGGCCTGGCTGCCCTGTTCGGCCCGGGCCAGCACGGCGGCGCGGTGGATGGCGTGCTCCAGCTCGCGCACGTTGCCCGGCCAGTCGTGGCGTTCGAGCAGTTGCAGTACACCGGGCTGGATGCGCAGCCGCTCCAGCCCCAGGCTGACCCGGCAGCGTTCGCAAAAATAGCCGGCCAGCAAGGGGATGTCGCCGGGGCGCTCGCGCAGCGCCGGGGCCTGGATCGGGAACACGCTCAACCGGTGGTAGAGATCGGCCCTGAACTGCCCCTCCACCACCGCCTGCTTCAGATCCCGGTTGGTGGCGGCCAGGATGCGCACGTTGACCTTGAGGGGGGTGTCGTCACCGATGCGTTGCAGATCGCCGTATTGCAGCACCCGCAGCAGCTTGGCCTGCAGCGGCAGAGAGAGCTCGCCGATCTCGTCGAGAAACAGGGTGCCCTTGTCCGCCAGCTCGAACTTGCCCGCCCTGTGGTGAATGGCGCCGGTGAAGGCCCCCTTCACGTGGCCGAACAGCTCGCTCTCCGCCACCGATTCCGGCAGGGCGGCGCAGTTGAGATAGACAAGGGGCGCCTTGGCTCGGGGTGAACCCTGATGCACCGCCTTGGCGATCAGCTCCTTGCCGACCCCGGTCTCCCCCAAAATCAGCACGTTCAGCTCCGAGCTCGCCACCACATCTATCTCGTGGCGCAGCCGTGCCATGGCGGGGGAGCGGCCTATCATCTCCGGCTGGCCCTCGGCATGGGGGGTCGAGGCGAGCGGCTCGCTGCTCTGGCGGGCGAGCCGCTCCAGCAGCAGGGCGTTGCTGAGGGCGGCGGCGGCCAGGGCGCCCACCAGCCGCAGCTCCTCGTCGCTGATGCCGTCGAACTGGGCCGGATTCATGCCGTCTATGGTCAGGGCGCCGATCAGCGTCTGATCCGAGAAGAGCGGCAGGCCGACGCAGGCGTGCACCTTGAAGTCGTCGTGATCCGGCAGCAGGCCGTCATAGGGGTCGGGCAGGCTGCTGTCGGCGGGGAAGCGCACCACGTCGCCGGCGCGGGCGATGGCCTCCATGCGCGGGTGATCCCGCAAGGCGAAGCGGCGACCCAGCACGTCCTGCATCAGGCCGTCGATGGCCAGTGGAATGAACTGGCCCCCCTCGTAGCGCAGCAGGGCCGAGGCGTCCGAGTGCAGCAGGCTGCGCACGCTCTGGATCAGGCGGTGGAATCTGTCCTGATGGGAGATGCCGAGTTGCAGGTCGAGGGCGATGCGCGCCAGGCGGTCGGTCGAGATCACGATGATTGTCCAAATGACAGTTTGTTTGTGAATATGACTATATAGAGTGGTTGTCCAAATGACAATTTTGGTTTTTTGTTCCAATTAAAAACAATGGGTTACGAGTTGGCACGTCCGCTGCAATAGGGAATTCAGTTACACATTCACTATTGCCTGCTGAGGAACTGCCTGATGAGCATTCACGTCAAAAACAACATCCACTGGGTCGGCCAACGGGACTGGGAGGTACGCGACTTCCACGGTACCGAGTACAAGACCCACAAGGGCACCAGCTACAACAGCTACCTCATCCGCGAAGGGAAGAACGTGCTGATCGACACCGTCGATCACAAGTTCAGCCGCGAGTTCGTGCAGAACCTGGCGGCAGAGATCGATCTCGCCTCCATCGACTATGTGGTGATCAACCACGCCGAGGAGGATCACGCCGGCGCCCTGACCGAGCTGATGGCCCGCATCCCCGGCACCCCCATCTACTGCACCCACAACGCCATCGACTCCATCACCGGCCACCACCACCATCCGGAGTGGAACTTCCAGCCGGTCAAGACCGGCGACAGCCTGGATATCGGCAACGGCAAGCAGCTGGTATTCATCGAGACCCCCATGCTGCACTGGCCCGACAGCATGATGACCTATATGACCGAGGATGCGGTGCTGTTCTCCAACGACGCCTTCGGCCAGCACTACTGCGACGAACACCTGTTCAACGACGAGGTGGATCAGACCGAGTTGATGGAGCAGTGCCAGCGTTACTACGCCAACATCCTCACCCCCTTCAGCCCGCTGGTGACCGCCAAGATCAAGGAAGTGCTCGGCTTCAACCTGCCGGTGAGCATGGTGGCCACCTCCCACGGCATCGTCTGGCGCGAGGATCCCACCCAGATCATCCTCAAATACCTGGAGTGGGCCGATCACTATCAGGAGGATCGCATCACCCTGTTCTACGACTCCATGTCCAACAATACCCGCATGATGGCCGACGCCATCGCCCAGGGCATCCACGAGGTGGATCCGGGCGTGGCGGTGAAGATCTTCAACGTGGCACGCCACGACAAGAACGAGATCCTGACCCAGGTGTTCCGCTCCAAGGGGATACTGGTGGGCTCCTCCACCATGAACAACGTCATGATGCCCAAGGTGGCTGGCATGCTGGAGGAGATTACCGGCCTGCGTTTTCGCAACAAGCGCGCCGCCGCTTTCGGCAGCTACGGCTGGACCGGCGGCGCGGTGGATCGCATCCAGACCCGGCTGATGGACGCGGGCTTTGACATCAGCCTCTCCCTCAAGGCCAAGTGGCGCCCGGATGGTTCGGCGCTGGCCGAGTGTCGCGAGCACGGTCGCCAGCTCGCCCGTCAGTGGGCACTGCATCCGCTTGAGGCATCCCGCCCGATCACCACAACCCAGACGGCGGTGACGCCTGCCCCGGTGATCGCCAAGGCGCCGCAAGCCGCACCGGCCGCCGGTGAATGGGACGACGACCAGCCCATGCTCTGCACCGTCTGCCAGTGGGTCTATGACCCGGCTCTCGGCGAGCCGGATCAGTTGGTGGCACCTGGCACCCCCTGGGCCCAGGTACCTGACAGCTTCCTCTGCCCGGGCTGCGGCATCGGCAAGGAGGTATTTGAACCCTGTGGGGCGGAGGCCTGTGTATGAATGCAGCAACCCTGAGTGACGCCGGTGCCAGCCGGGAGATAGTGGTGATCGGCAGCGGCTTTGCCGCCCAGCAGCTGGTCAAGAGTTTGCGCAAGCTGGATGGGGAGCAGCCCATCCGCCTCATCACCGCCGACAGCGGTGACGAGTACAACAAGCCGGACTTGAGCCACGTGGTGAGCCGGGGCTGCGCCGCCGCGGCCATGACCCGCCAGAGCGGCAGCGACTTTGCCGAGCAGCAGCGCATCGCGCTGCTGCCCCACTGCTCTGTGCTGGGTATAGATCCCGCCCGGCGCACCCTGTTGACCTCGCAGGGCAGCTTCCCCTATGGCCAGCTGGTGCTGGCTACCGGCGCCAGCGCGGCGCGCCCCGAGATACCGGGCAGCGAGCATCTGGTGACCCTCAACAGCCAGCAGGAGTACGCCGCCGCCGAGGGGCTGATCCAGCAGGCCAGGCGCATCATGATATTGGGGGCCGGGCTGATTGGCTGCGAGCTGGCGATGGACATGGCGAGCGACGGCCGCGAGGTGACCCTGCTGGATCTGGCGGGCAGCCCGCTGAGCGCCCTGCTGCCCGCCACCCTGACCCAGCCGCTGCAACAGGCGCTGCGCTGCCAGGGCGTCAGCCTGCAATTCGGGACGGGTCTCGCCAGCGTGGACGCCCAGCCCGGTGACGGCTGGCGCGTCACCCTGACCGATGGCCGCACCAGCGAGCAGGATCTGGTGATCGCCGCCATCGGCCTTACGCCCAATATGGCCCTGGCCCGGGGGGCCGGGCTGGAGGTGGGGCGCGGCATCCTGGTCGACGACAACTTGCAGACCAGCGATCCCCATATCTTCGCACTGGGTGATTGCGTGCAGTGGCGGGGTCAGCTGCTCCCCTTCCTGCAACCAATAGTGCTGGGGGCCAATGCGCTGGCGCGCACTCTGCTCGGCACCCCGACCCCGCTGACCCTGCCCCCCATGCTGGTGAAGGTGAAGACGCCGCGCTACCCGCTGCAGCTGGCGGGCCGCACCAAGGGCGAGGATCTCGCCTGGCAGTGCCGCTGGAACAGCCACGGCATGGTGGCCGAGGCGCGCGACGAAGCTGGCGAGCTGTGCGGCTTCGTGGTGGGGGGCGATCAGATGAGCGCCGCCTTCCCGCTGCTGCGCCAGCTGCCCCGTTGATCCATCGATAACGCCAGGCCGGGTTGACCCGGCCATCTGAGGAGAATGTCTATGTCACTGCACCTTATTCCCGCCCACTGGGTGGTGCGTCGTTCCACCCCCTTCTTCACTCGTGACAACGTGCCCCAGGCCCTGCTCAGCCACCACAACACCGCGGCCGGGGTGTTCGGTCAGCTCTGCGTGATGGAGGGCACCGTCACCTACCACGGCTTTGCCGACGAGCAGGCCGAACAGCCTGAGATAAGCCTGGTGATCCATGCAGGCCAGTTTGCCACCAGCCCGCCCCAGTACTGGCACAGGGTCGAGCTGTCGGAGGATGCCCGCTTCAACATCCACTTCTGGGCCGAGCAGGCAGAATCCGATCAGCCGCTGGTCAGCAGCCGCAAAGGGTGAGCGCCGGTGGGAGCCATCCTGATGAATGGCCCCTCTGCCCATGCAGATCAAAATAATCAACTCAGATGTTCGTTATCCTGCCCCCTTATCCGAATGAGTGCTATGAGGGAGATGCATGAGCCTGATTGAAGCGATGACCATGGTGGCTGGCCTGGCCTATCTGGTGCTGCTGGCGTGGCAGGCGCGATCGGGCTGGCAGTGGCGTCTTGCCCTCGGCCTGCTGGGCCTGATCTGGCTGGTGGTGGCGGACAGCCTGCTCTGGTTCGCGCTGGGGCTGGTGGTCGTCCCCCTCGCCCTGTGGCACAGATACCGACCGCTGCCGGCACTCGGCGGGATCAACAGCCAGTCGCTGCGGGCCTGGACTCGCCAGCTGCTGCTGCTCTGCTGGGGGCTGGTGACTGTGCAGTACGGCCTGCATATCTGGCAGCTGGAGCAGGGGATACCCCCCTGGCTGGTGCGTCCGGATGTGGTGGACGGCTTCCTGCCCATCGCCGGCGGGCTGGGGCTGCGGGCCTGGCTCGGACAGGGGCTGGTGGATCCGCACCATCCGGCGGCCACCATCACTGTGCTGGTGCTCTGCCTGTCGGCCCTGCTGCTGGGGCGGGCCTTCTGCGCCTGGTTCTGCCCCCTCGGGCTGGTGGGGGAGTGGCTGCACGGCCTGCGCAGTCGATGGCTGGCGGGGGAGTGGACGCCACCGCGCTGGCTCGATGTCGTGCTGCGTTCCCAGAAGTTTCTGGTGCTCGGTTTCCTGCTGTTTATCGTGCTGCTCGCGGTGCCAGGCGCCGCCCTGCCCGGCTACCTCGCCAGCCCCTACCATCAGGCGGCGGACATGAAGATGGGGGCCTTCTTCTTCAACCTGACCCTCATCTCCGGCCTCTGCCTTGGCTGGGTGCTGCTGCTCACCGTCACCTTCCGACAGGGATTCTGTCGCTACCTCTGCCCCTACGGCGCCTGGCTCTCTTTGCTCGGCCTGCTGACACCGCTGCGTATTCGCCGGGATCCGGCCCGCTGCCTGCGAAGTGCTGGCCACGACTGCGACAAGTGCAGCCGGGCCTGTCCTTCCCGCATCCAGGTACACCAGCTGATCGCGGTGCAGAGCCTCGAGTGCAGCAGCTGCCTGAGCTGCGTCGCCGCCTGCCCCAAAAGCGCCGATGCGCTGCACCTGGGCAGCAAGGCACGCAGGCTGGAGCCCCAGTGTCTGCTGGGTCTGCTCTGCCTGTTGCTGCTGGTGTTGCCGCTGCTCGCTTACGGCCTACTGGAGTTCTGGGTCAGCCAGACGCCGCTCGCCGACCGCTACGAGTTGCTGCAACGGCTGCCCTGGTTGAATCATTGAGCCGTCGGCGGGGGTGTATAAAAATCCCCCGCCAAACTGTTAGCGCCATCCCAAATTGCTCATGTCGCAATTGATCCTGGGGCGGGGCCCCCCATAATGGATTGCGTTATTGGTCGTTGTTAATTTCAACCAGATGAGCAACAACATGAATAGCATGATCACCTCACCCAAGTGGTTTACCCTGGATCATAAAATCGCGTTCTTCTTCCCGCTGTAATATCCCCCGCGGCGCTTGTGCATTTATCTGGATGCAACGAGTCCGTCTGAATTCCTGATCTGAAATAGTCTGCACTTTCGCTCGCCTTATTTATTGGCGAGGCGATGTCGTGCACCCGATCTCATTATTTGCCAGCTGCCAACCATTATTGATGGCGGGTGATGAGACTCATCCTGAATATTTAAAAAAGGGTGTCTATCCATGGAAAACTTCAAGCATCTTCCCGAACCGTTCCGCATTCGTGTCATCGAGCCAGTCAAGCGCACCACCCGTGCCTACCGGGAGGAGGCCATCATAAGGGCGGGCATGAACCCCTTCCTGCTGGATAGCGAAGACGTCTTCATCGACCTGCTGACCGACAGCGGCACCGGCGCCATCACCCAGGACATGCAGGCCGCCATGCTGCGTGGCGACGAGGCCTACAGCGGCAGCCGCAGCTACTACGCCCTGCAGCAGGCGGTGCAGGAGATCTTCGGTTATTCCCTCACCATCCCCACCCACCAGGGGCGCGGCGCAGAGCAGATCTACATCCCCGTGCTCATCAAGAAGCGGGAGCAGGAGAAGGGACTGGATCGCAAGAAGATGGTGGCGCTCTCCAACTACTTCTTCGACACCACCCAGGGCCACACCCAGATCAACTGCTGCGTGGCCAAGAACGTCTACACCAAGGAGGCGTTCGACACCTCTGTCACCGCCGACTTCAAGGGCAACTTCGATCTGGTCAAGCTGGAGGAGGCCATCCTGGAGGCGGGCCCGGCCAACGTGCCCTACATCGTCAGCACCATCACCTGCAACTCCGCCGGGGGCCAGCCGGTGTCGATTGCCAACCTCAAGGCGGTCTACGAGATAGCCCGGAAATACGACATCCCCGTCATCATGGATTCGGCCCGCTTCGCCGAGAACGCCTACTTCATCCAGCAGCGCGAGCCCGGCTATGCCGACTGGAGCATAGAGGCCATCACCATGGAGTCCTACAAGTACGCGGACGGCCTCGCCATGTCGGCGAAGAAGGATGCCATGGTGCAGATGGGGGGCCTGCTCTGCTTCAAGGACGACAGCATGCTGGATGTCTACACAGAGTGCCGCACCCTCTGCGTGGTGCAGGAGGGCTTCCCGACCTACGGGGGCCTGGAGGGGGGCGCCATGGAGCGGCTCGCGGTCGGGCTGCGGGACGGCATGCGCCAGGACTGGCTGGCCTACCGCATCGGCCAGGTGCAGTACCTGGTGGACGGCCTCGAGGCCATCGGCGTGGTGTGCCAGCAGGCGGGGGGCCACGCGGCCTTCGTGGATGCGGGCAAGCTGCTGCCCCACATCCCGGCGGATCAGTTCCCGGCCCACGCCCTGGCGTGCGAGCTCTACAAGGTGGCCGGTATCCGGGCGGTGGAGATAGGCTCATTGCTGCTGGGACGGGATCCCGCCACCGGCAAGCAGCACCCCTGCCCGGCGGAGCTGCTGCGCCTCACCATACCGCGCGCCACCTATACCCAGACCCACATGGACTTTGTCATCGAAGCCTTCGGCGAGGTGAAGAAGAACGCCAGGAACGTGAAGGGGCTCGACTTTATCTATGAGCCGGCGGTGCTGCGCCACTTCACCGCCAGATTGAAGGAGGTCGAGCCTCAGGGTCAGGCGGTCAGCAAGAAGAGTGAAAAATTAATAGAAGCATAACGAGTCAGGGGCACTTAATCAGGTGCCCCTTTTTTTTCACAGCTCTGTGAAATTTCGGGAGTGACAACACATGACATCGAAACCATCCGTGACGGGAGGGGCCTGCATTATTGCCAGCGTTTGTGTCGGCGCCGGCATGCTGGGGTTGCCGAGTGCGGGGGCGGGCGCCTGGACCAGCTGGTCCTCGCTGGCCATTATTCTCACCATGATCATCATGACGGTCTCCGGCTGGATGCTGCTGGAAGCCTTCAAACCCTATGAATTGACCGCCTCCTTCAATTCGGTGACCAAGGATCTGCTCGGTCACAAGATAAATATCTTCAACAATCTGACCGTCTATTTCGTCGGCGGCATTCTGCTGTATGCCTATATCACTTCCTCGGGTCTGATCCTGAGCGGCCTGCTCGGCATCAATAGCCAGCTGGCCTCGGTGCTGTTCGTGCTGGTGTTCTCCTGCTTCGTCTGGCATTCGACCCGGGCGGTGGATCGGATTTCGGTCGTCTTGATCGCCTTTATGGTGCTGAGCTTCGTGTTCGGGGTGTCGGGCCTTGCCGTCAACATAGACGCGACCATGCTGTTCCACTCCCTCACCGAGGAGCTGGGCCAGGCGCCCTATGCCCTGGCCATGCTGCCGGTGGCGCTCACCTCCTTCGGCTACCACCACTCGGTGGCGTCGATGCGGGCCTATTACGGCGAGGAGCAGAAGGCCAAGCAGGCGATCCTGGGGGGCACCCTGATCGCGCTGGCGCTCTACCTGCTGTGGCTGCTGAGCATCTTCGGCAACCTGCCTCGCAATGCCTTCGGCCCCATCATCGCCAAGGGGGGCGACGTCGATATGCTGCTCGGGGCGCTGGCCTCGGTGATCGAGTCCAAGCGGGTATCCAACGCCATCAACCTCTTCTCCATGGCGGCCATCCTCTCCTCCTTCATCGGGGTGGGCCTGGGGGTGTTCGACTATCTGGCGGATCTGTTCAAGTTCGACAACAGCCGCGCCGGTCGCGCCAAGTCCTGGGGCGTCACCTTCCTGCCTCCTCTGGTGCTCTCCCTGCTGTTCCCCTTCGGCTTCGTGGTGGCCATCGGCTATGCAGGGGCGGCGGCGACCGTCTGGGCCTGCATCATCCCCGCCCTGCTGGCGAAAAAATCCCGGGAGCTGGCGCCACAAGGGGGCGGCTTCAAGGCCCCCGGCGGTCAGCCCATGGTGGTGGCCGTCATCCTGTTCGGGGTGCTGACGGCCATCTTCCACCTGATGGCCATGGCAGGCATGTTGCCCATCTATACCGGTTGACCTCAGCCCTCCGGCAAGCCGACAGGGGGCGTCTGCGGGCGCCCCCTGTGGTGTCGGGTGCCTGAACCACCCCGAACAGGGGAGCAATGGCCCGAAATAGCCCCCATTTCCCATCAATTCGCCCCCGGATTTGATACCCGAAGGCATGAAGGGTAAAGTCCCCCCGCGCCAGCATTGGCGAACGCAGGAGAAGCACGGCGGCGCGCCGTGACCAGTCAACAATCCGTTTGGGGGAGTAATGGAACAGAAACCATCGTTGGTGGGCGGGGCATGCATCATTGCCGGCGTCTGTGTGGGAGCCGGTATGCTGGGACTGCCGAGTGCGGGCGCGGGTGCCTGGAGCCTCTGGTCCATGCTCGCGGTGGCGCTGACCATGGTGGTGATGACGGTCTCTGGCTGGATGCTGCTCGAATCCTACAAGGGCTATCCGCTGCGCGTCTCCTTCGATACCGTGACCCGGGATCTGCTGGGGAACAAGGTCAATGCCCTCAACAACCTCAGCGTCTATTTCGTCGGCGGCATACTGCTCTACGCCTACATCACCTCGGCCGGTCTCATCATAGATGGCATGACGGGGATGGGCAGCCACTGGGCTTCCGTGCTGTTCACCCTGGTTTTCTCGGTGCTGGTGTGGCACTCCACCCGGGCGGTGGATCGCATCTCCGTGCTGCTGGTGATCCTGATGGGGCTGAGCTTTGCCTTTGGCATCTCTGGTCTGTCGATGAACATCCGCCTGGACCTGCTGCTCGACAGAGTCGGCAGTGAGACCCACTACGCCCCCTATGCCCTGGTGATGCTGCCGGTGGCGCTCACCTCCTTCGGCTATCACCACTCTGTGTCGTCCATGCGGGCCTACTACGGCGAGGAGCGCCGCGCCAGCCGTGCCATCCTGGGAGGGACCGTCATCGCGCTGACCTTCTACCTCATCTGGCTGGTGAGCGTGTTCGGCAACCTGCCCCGCAGCGAGTTCGGCCCGGTGATCGAGCAGGGGGGCAACGTGGATGCCCTGCTCAAGGCCCTGGGCTCGGTGATCGAATCCAAGGCGGTGGCCAATGCCCTCAACGCCTTCTCCATGGCGGCCATTCTCTCCTCCTTCATCGGAGTGGGCCTGGGGGTGTTCGACTATCTGGCGGATCTGTTCAAGTTCGACAACAGCCGGGGCGGCCGCGCCAAATCCTGGGGCGTCACCTTCCTGCCGCCTCTGGTGCTCTCCCTGCTGTTCCCGTTCGGCTTCCTGATGGCTATCGGCTATGCGGGCGCCGTGGCCACCCTGTGGACCTGTATCATACCGCCGCTGCTGGCCTGGAAGGTGCGCAAGGCGGCGTCTGATGGCAGCACGGGCTTCCGCGCTCCCGGCGGTATCCTGATGATAGGGCTGGTGATCCTGTTCGGGGTGCTGACCGCCGCCTTCCACCTGCTCAACATGGCTGGGCTGCTGCCTGCCTATACCGGCTGATCGGCATCCCTTGCGGTCCGATGCAGAAAAAGCGGCGCCTTCGGGCGCCGTTTTGCTTGGGTCGTCACGGGCAGAAGGGGTGGACACTTCGCCCGTCATCGAAGCGTTGCCCCTGTCATGGCATTACTCTGCGGACTCGAGTCACCAAGGAGAAGCAGGGATGTACGATATTCACGTGATGCTGCCCGATAACCCGGGCACACTGGGGCAGTTCGGGATCTTGATGGGGCGGGCCGGTGTCAGCCTGGAGGGAGGTGGCATGTTCACCCTGGGGGGAGCAGGCCATGCCCACTTTCTGGTGGAAGATGGCGCCGCTGCGGCCCGGGCCGCCGAGCAAGGGGGGCTGAAGGTAGTAGCGGTGCGCGAGGTGCTGGTACGCCGCCTCAAGCAGGAGGTGCCGGGGCAGCTGGGGGCCATCTGCAGCGCCCTGGGGGAAGCCTCGGTCAACATCATCACCCTGTACAGCGACCATGCCAACCAGCTGATCCTGGTTACCGACGACATCGACAAGGCCAGCAGGGTCACGGCAGAGTGGCAATGACAGGGGCAAGCAGAGAGTAGCGAGATGAGCAAACAGGAGAGCCTGGAACAAGGCCTGGCGCAGGTGGCGGCCGCCATCGCCGATGGCAGCCGCGCCCGCATGTTGTGCGCCCTGATGGATGGGCGTGCCTGGACGGCGACCGAGCTGAGCCTGATGGCCGAGGTGTCGGCGTCAACCGCCAGCAGCCACCTGGCCCGGCTTCAGCAGCAGGGGCTCATGGCCTGCGTCCGGCAGGGCAAGCATCGCTACTACCGCATCGCGAGCCATGAGGTGGCGCTGGTGGTGGAGCAATTGATGGGGCTGGTGGACATGGGCACGGGGGCGCTCAGGAGCAAGACCCCGGAGCGGCTGCGCTTTGCCCGTAGCTGTTATGACCACCTGGCGGGCGAGCTGGGGGTGAGGCTTCATGACGGCCTGATGAGCCAAGGCTGGCTGGAGGCTGAGGGCTATGGGCTGACCCCGCAGGGGGAGCAGCATCTCGGTCAGCTTGGCATCGACTGCATGGCGACTGGCAAGCGCCCCTTTGCCTGCCACTGTCTCGACTGGAGCGAGCGACGCATGCATCTTGGCGGCCAGCTGGGTGCCCGCCTGCTCGATCATATGCTGGACAAGGGGTGGCTGATGCGCGTGCCGGAGAGCCGTGAACTGACCCTGACCCCCAAGGGGCAGCGGCAGTTGCAACGGCAGCTCGGCATCGTGCTTTGAGGCGCCATGGTCTTGCCGGGGGTATGGTGGCAACAGGGAGGTGAGAGTCGGGATCTCGGCCGCAGCTTGATTGATCACAGCCTCTTCATTGCGGCCTAAGGACAAAAAGCCCCAAACATGGTCATCATATGGGGCTTTTGATTTTGGGCAGATACTGTTTCAGGCGGTCATAGAGAGTTATTCCACCGGGGTCAGACGGAAGCCTTTGCCTTGCATGCACAGGTTGATCAGCTCGGCCTGCTCTTCGTCCTCTATCTTGTTGAGTTTGACCTGATATTGGCACTCGGATAAGGCATCTGTTCTCTGGGCTTCAGAGGCACCCGCTTTCGTATATTCACTGCTGGGAGTGGAGGTGCAAGCACTCAGTACCATAATGGTGCCAAGGAGGATAAGGTGACGTTTCATGAAAATGCCCTCTGCAGTGATGCATATTGAGTATGCTGCCAATATGTTGTTCTATCACTTGGCCTGGCAGCTATTCCGGTCAATCCAATGACAGATATTTCGCCATTATATAGACCCCTGGCTTTCAGATATTAACCGGGGCTGAATGAAGGTACAGAAAGCATTATTGCCTTGCCGTCCAATCCATCCCTTCCAAGACATAACCCATCGAAAGACACCTGCAGATCGGCATCTCTCCTCCCTGAATTGGTCTCTTAATTGGGGGTCTCTTAATTGGGACACCCACCTGATGGGAAATGGTAGGTAATCTGAAAGACCCATTCGTGTGCAGACTGATTCGAAGGCATGAAACTATGGGGTCTCTTAATTGGGACACCCACCTGATGGGAAATGGTGGGCAATCTGAAAGACCCATTCGTGTGCAGACTGATTCGAAGGCATGAAACTGTGGTGGTAGTGCGATCCATGAGCTTTAGCGAGCGTCAGTGGCTGCGAGTTGGCAATCAGTGCCCGTGCGGCGTCAACGAGGGCTGCTGTCATCTATCTATTGGTGGTGAACTCGCGAGGCTTGCAGGTATCAAGGACTGGGCTGATAACATCGCGTCTGGCCACAATGGGCGGCGTAGCGCTGGCAGCAAAGCTTGTCACCTATCGCTCTGATACCGTGGCGCCGAAACAGGGTGACTTGCCCCAACCATTGCCCCTCTTCTATGCCCAAGCGCTGGAGCACTGGTGCGAGATGGTGCGGGATATGGCCATGCTTATCGAGGCGAATGGCCCGCCCTGTCCAATCCACCAGTGCCAGATAATCGGCAAAATGGCAGGGAAGTGCCTCTGGCTTCCCTTCTCTTGCAAAAGACAACAGCGAGGGGAGCTGTGTGGCTAAATCAGCGGTCTGCTCGATACGTTGCTGGATGCTGGTGAAGTCGCTCTCCTCCGGTGTGGTTGCGATGCCAGCTCGAATGGGATTGAGGTCGACATAGGTCATGCAGGCCAGCAGTGCCGACTCGGTGAGCAGGGCCTGGCTTTTGAAGCGCCCCTCCCAGAAGTGGCCCTTGCAGCCATCTTCCTGATTGGCCTGGCGGGCCAGCGACTCGTTCAGCAAGCGCACCAGCCAACTGATGGAATGGAGGCGCTCCCGCCACTGGGCGATCAGCTGGTGCACAACTTCCAGCTCGGGGGCTATCAGTTTCTCCCCCTGATACCAGCGTCGTACCAGCAAGGGCCACTGAAACAGGCGGGACCAGCGTTCAGCCACCTCCCGTTCACTCCATTCATGGGCAATGTTGGCCTGCACCTTGAGTACCAGATGATAGTGATTGCTCATCACGGCATAGGCGCAGATGCCGATGGCAAAGACCTGCGACAGCTGGCCCAGCTTGTCGGCAACCCATTGGCGCCTGTGCTCGTAGCTTTGGCCAGAGTGATCATCCTGGCCACAGAGAAAGGCGCGCCGGACACAGCGGCTGACCACGTGATAGTAAGGCGTATCGGCGAGGCTGATCTGGCGCGAACGGGCGATGGTCATAGCGGCTCTCCCCTTTGGTCTCTCGGTTTAAGGAAAGTGGAGGGGGAGTGAGTTGTCAAAGAGGTGGGTGTCCTAGCTTTTATTGCCGGACACAGCGGCTGACCACATGATAGTAAGGCGTATCGGCGAGGCTGATCTGGCGCGAACGGGCGATGGTCATGATGGCTCTCCCCTTTGGTCTCTCGGTTTAAGGAAAGTGGAGGGAGAGTGAGTTGTCAAAGCTGGGGCTAGGTGGGTGTCCCAGCTTTTCTTGTCTTTCGGTTTAAGGAAAGTGGAGGGGGAGTGAGTTGTCAAAGCTGGGATTTGGTGGGTGTCCTAGCTTTTTTTTTGGTGTCCTAGCTTTTTTCTAGCTTTTTCTTCACAACTTTTTATGCCCTACGGGCAACTTAGGGAAGGTGCGAACAAGTCCCTGATATGAGATCCTGTTTGTCATCTGGAGCCATGGAACAGGGTTCATCATGAGTCATCAACTTACCTTCGCCGACAGTGAATTCAGCAGTAAGCGCCGTCAGACCAGAAAAGAGATTTTCTTGTCCCGCATGGAGCAGATTCTGCCATGGCAAAACATGGTGGAAGTCATCGAGCCGTTTTATCCCAAGGCTGGTAATGGCCGGCGACCTTATCCGCTGGAAACCATGCTACGCATTCACTGCATGCAGCATTGGTACAACCTGAGCGATGGCGCGATGGAAGATGCTCTGTACGAAATCGCCTCCATGCGTCTGTTTGCCCGGTTATCCCTGGATAGCGCCTTGCCGGACCGCACCACCATCATGAATTTCCGCCACCTGCTGGAGCAGCATCAACTGGCCCGCCAATTGTTCAAGACCATCAATCGCTGGCTGGCCGAAGCAGGCGTCATGATGACTCAAGGCACCTTGGTCGATGCCACCATCATTGAGGCACCCAGCTCGACCAAGAACAAAGAGCAGCAACGCGATCCGCAGATGCATCAGACCAAGAAAGGCAATCAGTGGCACTTTGGCATGAAGGCCCACATTGGTGTCGATGCCAAGAGTGGCCTGACCCACAGCCTAGTCACCACCGCTGCCAACGAGCATGACCTCAATCAGCTGGGTAATCTGCTGCATGGAGAGGAGCAATTTGTCTCAGCCGATGCCGGCTACCAAGGGGCGCCACAGCGCGAGGAGCTGGCTGAGGTGGATGTGGACTGGCTGATCGCCGAGCGCCCCGGCAAGGTAAGAACCTTGAAACAGCATCCACGCAAGAACAAAACGGCCATCAACATCGAATACATGAAAGCCAGCATCCGGGCCAAGGTGGAGCACCCATTTCGCATCATCAAGCGACAGTTCGGCTTCGTGAAAGCCAGATACAAGGGGTTGCTGAAAAACGATAACCAACTGGCGATGTTATTCACGCTGGCCAACCTGTTTCGGGCGGACCAAATGATACGTCAGTGGGAGAGATCTCACTAAAAACTGGGAATAACGCCTTAAATGGCGAAGAAACGGTCTAAATAGGCTGATTCAAGGCATTTACGGGAGAAAAAATCGGCTCAAACATGAAGAAATGAAATGACTGAGTCAGCCGAGAAGAATTTCCCCGCTTATTCGCACCTTCCCTAATGAAAATGGGGCGCATATATATCTCTTGTATAAATAAAAACAAAACTTACACGTGACAAACACTATATTTTTGATGATTAAAATATACAAGGATAAATGTGTTGTTAATCAATTTTTCAATTCATGGTTACAGTGCTTAGTTGCATATAGTCATGAGTACGTACATTTTTTAGGTTTTTTCACATTGATACTTTTGTAAATTGAAACGGCGCCTTACGGCGCCGTTTTTAATACCACTCAACCAACCAAAATCACTGCAGCAGGGAGATATCCGCCACTTGCAGGAACAGGTTGCGCAGGTTGTTCAGTAGCGCCAGACGGTTGGCCTTGAGGGCTTCGTCGTCGGCCATCACCATCACCTCGTTGAAGAAGGTGTCGACCGGCTCGCGCAGGGCGGCCAGACGGGTGAGGGCAGCCTGATAGTCACCGGCAGCGAACAGCGGCGCCAGTTCGGCTTGCAGGGCAGCAACCTGAGTGGCCAGCGCCTTCTCGGCGGCATCGACCAGCAGTTCCGGTTTGACGGCAGTCGGCAATTCGCCTTCAACCTTGGCCAGAATGTTGCTGACGCGCTTGTTGGCAGCAGCCAGGGCCAGTGCGGCATCCAGACTGCGGAAGTGGCTGACGGCCTTGACGCGGCGATCGAAGTCCAGCGGACGGGTCGGGCGGCGGGCCAGTACGGCCAGCACCACATCGGCACCGATGCCTTCGTCTTGATAGGCGGCGCGAAAGCGCCCCAGCATGAAATCGACCACGTCGGTGACGACGGTTTTGTTGGTCAGCTTGTCGCCGTAGACGCGTACCGCTTCTTCAACCAGTTCAACCAGATCCAGATCCAGCTGCTTCTCGGTCATGATGCGCAGGGCACCGATGGCGGCGCGGCGCAGGGCGAACGGATCTTTGTCACCTTTGGGCAGCATGCCGATGCCGAAGATACCGGCCAGGGTGTCGAGCTTGTCGGCCAGCGCCACGGCACAGGCTTCCAGAGCGGACGGCAGGGCATCACCGGCGAAGCGCGGCATGTACTGCTCGTTCAGGGCCACGGCCACCACCTCGTCTTCGCCGTCGTGACGGGCGTAGTGCATCCCCATGACACCCTGGGTGCTGGCGAACTCGCCGACCATGTTGGTCATGAGATCGCACTTGGAGAGCAGACCGGCGCGCTTGGCCTGAGCCACGTTGGCACCGATCCGCTCGGCGATGAAGCCGGCGACGGTCTCGATGCGCTCGACCTTGGCCTTGACGGTACCGAGCTGTTGCTGGAACAGCACGGTTTCGAGGCGCGGCAGGCGCGAAGCCAGGCTCTGCTTCAGATCGGTCTTGAAGAAGAACTCGGCGTCAGAGAGACGGGGGCGAACCACCTTCTCGTTGCCGCTGATGATCTGGCTCGGGTCCTTGGACTCGATGTTGGTGACGAAGATGAACTTCGGCAGCAGCTTGCCGCTCTTGTCGTAGACCGGGAAGTACTTCTGGTCACCCTTCATGGTGTGCACCAGCGCCTCGGCGGGGACGGCCAGGAACTTCTCTTCGAAGTTGGCGGTCAGCACCACCGGCCATTCGACCAGTGCGGTGACTTCTTCCAGCAGGGCGTCGTCCAGATCGGCGACGCCACCGAAGGCGGCGGCCGCCGCTTCGACGTCAGCCTTGATCTTGGCCTTGCGGGCCATGAAGTCGGCCATCACCATGCCGCGTTCCAGCAGGATCTGCGGGTACTGGCTGGCGTTGTCGATGGTGAATTCCGGCTCGCCCATAAAGCGGTGACCGCGGATGGTGCGGGCGGAGTCGATACCCAGGATGGTGGCGGGCACCAGCTCGCCATCCAGCAGCAGGGTCACGGTGAACACCGGACGCACGAACTGGATGCTCTTGTCGCCCCAGCGCATCATCTTGGGGATGGGCAGCTTGGCCAGTGCGGAGGCGACCAGTTCACCCAGCAGCTCGCGCGCCGGACGACCTTCGACCTTGGCGGTGTGGACCAGCCACTCACCCTTGTCGGTGACCAGACGCTCGGCCTGTTCGACCGTGATGCCGTTGCCACGGGCCCAGCCTTCGGCGGCCTTGGTCGGCTTGCCATCGGCATCGAACGCCTGGGAGACGGCCGGGCCGCGCTTCTCGACGCTCTTGCTCGGCTGCTCGCTGGCCAGGTTGCTCACCTTCAGCGCCAGACGGCGCGGTGAGGCGAACCATTCGACGTCGCCGCAGGCCAGATCGGCCTTGGTCAGCTCGGCTTTGAAGTTATCAGCAAAGGCTTCGGCCAGGGAGCGCAGCGCCTTGGGGGGCAGCTCGGCGGTGCCGATCTCTACCAGAAATGTATGTTGTGCCATGTCCGTTCCTTAACCTTGCTTGTTCTCAGTGCGCTGACACATGGGGAAGCCCAGCGCCTCGCGGGAGGCGTAGTAAGCCTCGGCCACGGCCTTGGTCAGGGTGCGAATGCGCAGGATGTAGCGCTGACGCTCGGTGACCGAGATGGCCTTGCGGGCATCCAGCAGGTTGAAGGAATGCGCGGCCTTGAGGATGCGCTCGTAGGCGGGCAGGGGCAGCGGTTTTTCCAGTGCCAGCAGGTGCTGGGCTTCCTTCTCGTACTGCTCGAAGCAGTGGAACAGGAAGTCCACGTCGGCGTGCTCGAAGTTGTAGGTAGATTGCTCCACCTCGTTCTGGTGGAAGACGTCGCCGTAGGTGGTCTTGCCCAGGGGGCCGTCGGACCACACCAGGTCATAGACGCTGTCCACGCCCTGGATGTACATGGCCAGACGCTCGAGACCATAGGTGATCTCGCCGGTGACCGGCTTGCACTCGAGGCCGCCAACCTGCTGGAAGTAGGTGAACTGGGTCACTTCCATGCCGTTGAGCCAGACTTCCCAGCCCAGACCCCAGGCACCCAGCGTCGGGTTTTCCCAGTTGTCTTCCACGAAGCGGATGTCGTGGATCTCGGGATCCATGCCCAGCTCTTTCAAAGAGCCGAGGTAGAGTTCCTGGATGTTGTCGGGGGAAGGCTTGATGATCACCTGGAACTGGTAATAGTGCTGCAGGCGGTTCGGGTTCTCACCGTAGCGGCCGTCGGTGGGACGGCGGGACGGTTGCACGTAGGCGCAGGCGATGGGCTCCGGGCCCAGGGCGCGCAGGCAGGTCATGGGGTGGGAGGTACCGGCACCCACTTCCATATCCAGCGGCTGAATGATGGTACAGCCCTGGCGGGACCAATAGTCCTGCAGCTGCAGGATCAGGCCCTGAAAGGTTTTGACATCGAATTTTTGCATAGTGTTTTTCGCGCGAAGTGAAATCAGAGCAAGATTTGCTGAATGTGAACCGAAGGAGTATACCGTCTGGCATGGTCGGATAATAGGCGAAATTGTAGGGGATTCATGGGGCGGGGCTGCGCCGGGCCTGGTTGGCCCGGGATGGAAGCCCCGTCATATCGCCGATGAAATCCCCTTGTCGGACAGAGAGTCGGACAGAGAAAAATAACAGGAGACGAGGAATGGAACTGCGCTGCGCCTGGGTGACCAGGGACCCGGAATATATCGAATACCATGACAAGCAGTGGGGGCGGCCGGTGCGCGACTCCCGCGAGCTGTTTGCCAAGCTCTGCCTCGATGGTCAGCAGGCGGGGCTCTCCTGGATCACTATCTTGAAGCGCACCGACAGCTATTACCGCGCCTATGCCGACTTCGATCCCAGGCTTATCGTCCGGTTCGACGAGCAGGATGTGGAGCGGCTGATGCAGGACAAAGGCATCATCCGCAACCGCCTCAAGGTGCAGTCGATCATCAAAAACGCTCGCGCCTATCTGGCGCTGGAGGCCCAGGGCATCGACTTCGCGGACTATCTGTGGGCCTTTGTCGGCGGCGTCCCCATGGTCAACCAGCGGCAGGGTAACGGCGACATACCGGCGACCTCGCCCGAGTCGGATGCCATGGCCAAGGCCCTCAAGAAGCTCGGCTTCACCTTCGTCGGCAGCACCATCTGCTACGCCTTTATGCAGGCGGTGGGCATGGTGAACGATCATCTGGTGACCTGCCCCTGTCACGCCGCCTGCCAGCAAGGTTAGGGTGGAACGAGAAAGGAAGAAGGGAGGCCAGCAGCCTCCCTTCTTCCTTTCTGGCCTCGAGGCCAACGGACATCTCGCCAGGATCTGACGCCAGGGTGAGGGCGTTCACGCGGCTCGATTTTACCTCGGGCGGCAGCCTCCTCTGCCGCGCCGCCATGCGGGCCCTGGTCCTGGTGAACGATCATCTCGAAGCCCGCCCCGACAGGCCCCCTTTTCGGCGCCCGGTACAGCCGGGATACAGTCATTCCTGTTCAAGATTGCTGTATCCAAATCTAAGTCCCCATCAACGAGGCAGTCCCATGTCACTGAATTCATTTCGCCACCGCACCCTCGGCACCCTGATCCTGGCGGGTTGCTCCCTGCTGGCGACCCTGCCCGCCCAGGCGGCCGATCGCCAGGATGCCCGCGACGTGCGTCAGGAAGTCCGTCCCGAGATCCGTGAGGCCAAGATCGATTGTCGTGAGGCCAACAATAAGGACAACTACGAGTGCCGTCAGGACAAGCGTGAAGTGAAACAGGACGTGCGCGAGAAGTCCCGCGACGTCAAATACTGATCCAGCACCACAGACCTCAGCCCGATCAACCAGGGAGCCTCGTCATGAACATTTCAATTCCTCACCCGGCTCGCAGCGCCTTGCTGTCAGCCTTGCTGGTCGGCTGTACCCTGTCGGTGGCCCTGCCGGCCCAGGCAACCGAACAAGCCCAGCAGCGCCGCCAGGCTCGGGATCTGCGCCAGGACGTCCGTCAGGAGTCTCGCGAACAGAAACGGGATTGCCGCCAGGAGGAGTTCCTGGGTAACGCCGACTGCCGCCAGGAGCATCGCCACAACAAGCAAGAGGCGCGCGACGCGGCTCGCGATATCAAATATTGATTCGAGAGCAGGGGCTCGCCGACCCCATCTTCCATGACGGCAGCCGAACCAGGTTGCCGCATTAACTTACATTGGAGTCCTTATGACTATTTCCGTATCCCGCCTGAGCGCCGCCCTGCTGACCGCCTGCACCCTGTTCGCCGCCGTGCCGGCTCAAGCCACCAATCAGGGTGAGCAGCGCCAGGACGCCCGCGACATCCGCCAGGACGGTCGTCAGGAATCCCGTGACGCCAAGCAGGAGTGCCGTGAGGGCCTGGTCGGCAATGCCGATTGCCGTCAGGACAACCGCGACAACAAGCAAGAGAACCGCGACGAGGCTCGCGACGTCAAATATTGATCCCGACAAGCCGCCTCCCTGTCGGGTCGCCATGCCGGGCCCGTCCCGCGGTGATCTTGACCCCAGTGTATAATTCAGACATCCCAAGCCGGTGTATTTCGTTTAGCCAAGGAGCCACCATGAAGAAGACCGTATTCGCGCTGCTTGCAGCCACCGCCTTGTTGGCTGCCCTGCCTGCACAGGCAACCAAACAGGCCCAGGAGCGTCGCGAGGCGCGCGATGTGCGTCAGGATACCCGTCAGGAATCCCGCGACGCCAAGCAGGAGTGCCGCGAAGGCCTGGTGGGCAATGCCGATTGCCGTCAGGAGCACCGCGACAACAAGCAGGAAGGGCGTGACGAGGCGCGCGACATCAAATATTGATGTCCGGCCTGCCCGGGCAGGCAGTACTCATGCCGTTCACGGCATGACACAGGGGGCTTTGGCCCCCTTGTTCATATCCGCAATGCGCGCGTCACACTCTGGCGCCTCTCTGGGTTAGAATGCGCGGCCATCGGCTAGAGTCGTTCTTTTTCAGAGGTTTTTTCATGCATTTCAAGAAACTGGTTCCTGCACTTGCCCTGACCATCGCCATCACTGGCTGCACCACCAACCCCTATACCGGTGAATCCCAGACCTCCAAGGGCGCCTGGGGTGCGTTGGCGGGGGCCGCGACCGGCGCTGCCGTGGGCGCGCTCTCCTCCAGCAAGGGTGATCGCAAGAAGGGCATACTGACCGGCGTGGCCGCCGGCGCCGCCCTGGGCGGCGGTATCGGTTACTACATGGACGTGCAGGAAGCCAAGCTGCGCGAGAAGCTGCAGGGCACCGGTGTCAGCGTGACCCGCAACGGCGATCAGCTGATCCTCAACATGCCGAACAACGTCACCTTCGACAGCTCCAGCGCCCAGCTCAAAGCCGCCGGTGCCAACACCCTGTCCGGCGTGGCCATGGTGGTGGCCGAGTTCGACAAGACCCGCTTGAACGTGGTCGGTCACACCGACAGCACCGGCTCCCGCGAGCTGAACATGAAGCTCTCCGCCCAGCGCGCCGACGCCGTCGCCGCCCAGCTGATCGGTCAGGGCGTGACCGGCAGCCGCATCTCCACCAGCGGTGTTGGCCCGGATCAGCCGGTTGCCACCAACAGCACTGCCGCCGGCAAGGCCCAGAACCGTCGGGTGACCATTACCCTGACCCCGACCGCCTAAGTCGTTCAGGTTTTTGTAACGAAAAGGCCCCGCCAGTGATGGTGGGGCCTTTTGCTATGGGTGCCGTGGTCCGATGGTATCGGCGCTCTTGTCGCCCTTCTCCCCTCTCGGGAGAAGGGCCGGGGATGAGGGGGCGAACCGTGTCTCAGACTGCAGCGGTCAGCTGCACTTCTACCTTGTAGCCTTCGTGAGCCAAGCGGGCCTGCACGCAGGCGCGGACCGGTGCGGTACCGGCCGGGATCCAGGCGTCCCACTGGGCGTTGAAGGCGGCGATGTCGCCAATGTCCTTGAGATAGATGTTGGCCATCAGGATCTTGTCGACTCCGGAACCGTTGGCTTCCAGCAGGCGCTGCAGGCTGGTCAGTACTTCGCGGGTCTGCTGGTGGATGTCGGCCTCGTCGGTGGCGGGGACTTCCACCACATAGAGGGTGCCGTTGTGGATGACAACATCAGACCAGCGGGCCGTGGTGCCGATTCGGGTAATCGTCATGGATTGCTCCGGTACAGGGGCTTATTGACCCTTGCGGATCAGATAGCGATAGGGGGCCTGCTCTGTCTCGCTGGCGATCAGGGTGTGATCCATGAAGCGGCAGAAACTGGGGATGTCGCGGGTGGTTGAGGGGTCGTCGGCACTGACCAGCAGGGTCTCGCCATCCGCCATCAGCCGCACTTTCTTGCGGACCATCATCACGGGTTCAGGGCAACGAAGCCCGATTGCGTTCAACTCATGAGTCGCATCGCAGAATAAAGTACTCATCAATAATCAACCTTCAGCCGCACTTTCTTGCGCGCTATCGTCATGGGTTCAGGGCAACGAAGCCCGATTGCGTCCAACTCATGAGTCGCATTGCAGAATAAAGCACTCATAAATAATCAACCTTCAACCAATTCAGCTGCCAATGATACTCAAGGCGAAAAAATAATCAAATATCAGGGTGCTCTGCCAGCATATGTAACCAAAGTGTGATCCGGCTCTATCCAGACCTTGCCCGATGAGTAATATAAAAATTGAACCATATTCAACAAGGAGGTGTGAATATGCAGGTCTCCTACGGCAGATTGCAAGCCTACGCAGGCATGGGGTTCCTGTCGTTCGCCATGATAGTGCTGGGCAGCCCGATCGGAAACACCGGTACCTGGTTCGGATCCATGGTGATGATAGGGCTGGGGCTCTGGATAGAGCTCAGCGACTACTACGACGAGGATGAGGACGAAAACGATAAATCCTGAATCGGATGACGATTCACCCACAAAGGCGGAGCTATTCCGCCTTTGTCATTTCTGCTCCACGCCTGAGCGGGTCGAGCGCATGGCACGTTCCAGTTGCAGCGCCGTCTGTTCGGGATTGGCCCTGGCGTCGTTGAAGAAGCTGCTCAGCACATCCATGATCCCCTGGCGCATGTTGGTCGGAACCGCCATGCCCTCCGCCATGCTGGGCAGCAGATTGCCGTCCCGCTCCGCCCGCTGGAAATCATGGTAGGAGCGGATGGCGCAGCGATCGAACTTGCTCATGTCAGGCTGGGTGAGCGCCGGGATGGAGCCTTTCACCCGGTTGAACTCCTCCTGGAATCTGGGGGTCATCAGCAACCTGGCCAGCTCGCCCTGGGCTTGCAGCTGGGCGGGATCCCGCTGCTTGAACATGGCGATGGAATCGAGGTTGTAGCTGAACAATCCCTGGCTGCCCGGGCTTGGCAGGCAGTCGATGTCCTCCCCGGGTCGGTAGTTGCCGGCGCTCAGCTCCCCCTTCACCCAGTCCCCCATGATCTGCATGGCGGCGCCACCGCTCTCCAGCAGGTTGGTGGCCTGGTGCCACTTCAGGCCGGCGTATTTTTCCGGTACATAGGCGCGCAACTGCTGGAAGCGAGTCAGCACCCGCACCATGTCGGGGCCGGTCAGGGTGGCGCTGTCTTGCTCCAGGAACGCCTTGCGATAGAAGGTCTTGCCGCCTTCGCCGAGCGCCACCGTCTCGAACAGCACCGCCAGCTGCCAGGGCTCATTGCCGATGGCCAGCGGCGTGACGCCCTGTGCCTTGAGCTGCTCCGCCACCGTCATGAACTGGTGCCAGTCGGTGGGGGGCGTCAGCCCCAGCCGCTCGAACAGCTTGCGGTTGAGCCACAGCCAGTTGACGCGGTGGATGCCGGTGGGCACCGCCATCAGGGCACCGTTCTGGCTGAGGGTGTCACGGACCATGGGGGAGAGTTGCGGGTACCAGCCGAGGTGTTCGGCCATGGGGCTGAGGTCGCGCAGGAAACCCAGGCTGGCCCACTCGTGCAGCTCATAGCCCTTGAGGTGCGCCGCCTCCGGCGGGTTGGCCGCCAGTGCACGGCTTTTCAGCACCGTCATGGCGCTCTTGCCGCCGCCGCCCTGCACCGCGAAGTCGTTCCACTGGTTGCCCTGCTCGGCCCATTCCGACTTGAGTACCTCCACCGCCTTGGCCTCGCCGCCGGAGGTCCACCAGTGCAACACCTCGACTTGGGAGGCGCCGACGGGCAGGGACAACAGGGCGATGACAGGAAACGACAACCACTTCATAAGCTTTACTGCCTTGGTAGGGAGAGGGTGGCCTGCAGGCCGCCCTGGGGGCGATTTTCCAGCACCAGATCGCCGCCGTGGGCGTGGGCTATGTTGCGGGCGATGCCAAGACCCAGTCCGGTTCCGGCGGAATCCGTGCTGAGGCGGTAGTAAGGCTCGAAGATGCGCTCGAACTGATCTTCCGGCAGACCGGGGCCCTCGTCCATGATGAAGAGGATCAGCATCTCCTCGTCATCCATGAGGATGACGCGCACGCGATGGCCGTACTTGATGCCGTTGTCCACCAGGTTGCCGATGCAGCGCTTGAGGGCCAGCAGCTTGCCGCGATAGGGCCACTTGCAGTGCCCCTCTATGGTGAGCAGATCCTCGTGCAGGTTCATGGCTTCCGCCATCTGCTCCAGCAGGGCATTGATGTCGATGAGCTCGAGGTTCTCGTGAATGTCGGTCTCTTTCACCGTCTGCAGCGCCCCCTTCACCATCAGCTCCAGCTCGTCCAGATCCTTGTTGAACTTGGCTATCTGGGCTTCGTCGTCGAGCAGCTCGACCCGCAGCCGCAGCCGGGTGATGGGGGTCTTGAGATCGTGGGAGATTGAGCTGAACAGCCGCTCCCTGTCGTCTATGAAGCGGCGGATGCGCTGCTGCATGATGTTGAAGGCACGGGTCGCCGCCACTATTTCCGACGCCCCTTCCTCTTTGAGTGACGGCTGATCGATGTCCTTGCCGAGGTTGACCGCCGCCTTGGCCAGCCGACGCAGGGGCCGGGTCTGCCAGCGCACCAGCATGAAGGTGAAGAAGCAGAGGAAGACCGTCATCAGGGCGATGAAGCGCACCTGGTTGCTCGGCATGACGGTGTCATCCAGCGTCATGTAGGGGGCGGGCAGCAGGGCCGCCAGATAGAGCCACTCCCCCGGTTCGATCTCTATCTGGGTGACCAGCACCGGCGGATTGATGGGCTCGAGGGACAGGGTGTAGCGGGCCCAGGAGGAGGGCAGATCCGCCAGCAGGGTGTCGTTGTTGAAGACGTGCAGCTCCTCGGGTCGCGAGAAGTCCACCTTGATCGCCATGGCGTCGGATAGCTTGCGGGTCAGCACCTCCTGCACCTCCTTCAGCACCAGCGTCTTGCGCTCGCTGTCGGGGATGGCGCTGATGTGGATCTCCTCCTCGTTCAGCGACACGAAGAAGCGGCTGCCCCCCATGTTGCGCAGCTGGTCCAGCGCGATGTGGCGGTACTGCAGTGGCAGGGACTTGAAGAAGCTGACGGTGGAGGCAGCGGAGAGCGCCAGGTTGCGGGTGGTGCTGAGCATGCCCTCCAGCTCCCGCTTCTGGATCTGCTGCATCCAGATGCCGGTGAGTATGGTCTGGGAGAGCAGGATGGCGAGCAGCAACAGCAGCAGCATCCGTGACAGCAGGGAGCGGGGTACCAGTGCTTGCCAGAATCGCCGACTTCTCATGGGATTGGGTGCCTCTTGTCAGTCAGCATGTAGCCGCCAAGGCGACACCGTGCCGCTTGCCTCTCCCCTTTCACGGGATCTCGTGGACTTCCGCGATCAGCATGTAGCCGCTGCCGCGTATGGTCTTGATGATGCGCGGGCTCTTGCCGTTGTCACCCAGCTTCTGGCGCAGACGGCTTATCTGCACGTCGATGCCGCGCTCCATCGGCAGGCTCTCGCGGCCCCGGGTGGCATCGGAGATGGTGTCTCTGTCCAGCACCACGCCCGGTTGTTGCAGGAACATGCCGAGCAGCAGAGCGTCGCTGCCGGAGAGATCCAGCAGGCTGCCGTCGTCGTGGGTCAGCTGGTGGCTCAGGGTGTCCAGGGTCCAGTCGGCGAAGCGCAGGCGGCGGCTCGGCTCCTTCTCTTTCTCCGGCTGGCGGAATTCGGCGCGGCGCAGCAGCGCCTTGATGCGGGCCTGCAGTTCGCGCGGGCTGAACGGCTTAGCGATGTAGTCGTCGGCGCCGAGTTCCAGGCCGATCACCCGATCCGCCTCATCGGAGGCCGCGGTCAGCATGATGATGGGGACCTGGGAGTCGCGGCGGATCTGCTGACACAGGGTAAAGCCGTCGTCGCCGGGCATCATGATGTCCAGAATGATGAGGTCCGGGCTGTGCTGGGCGAGTTGCTGGCGCATCTCGTTGCCCTCGGCTGCCGTCAATACCTGGAAACCCGCCCGGGTCAGGTATTCGTTGAGCAGCTCGCGGATCTCCTGATCGTCGTCGACGATAAGCAGTTGTTTGCTCGTTGACATATGTATGTGCATCCACCCATTTTTTTGTGCAGATTGAACCTGTCGGGGGAGCAAAAAGCAAGCAAGGCCCCCCTCTAATGTGAAGTTATGGGCAATATAGCCCCTGAATTGGCGCTGATCGGTAGAACAGAATAAAAAAGGCCGACCCAAACGGGCCGGCCAACACGCAGATTCCGACGGCAGGATCACACCCCGTGTGGCGTGCTCCACAGACTCGACAACGGGCCGGACCGGCCGACCCCAACAAGAGAATGCTGGCTCACGTTCGCGTGAGCCGTTTAGATCACACCCGCTCGAACACGGTGGCGATACCCTGACCCAGGCCGATGCACATGGTGGCGACCCCCAGGGTGGCGTCCTTCTCCTCCATCAGATTGATCAGGGTGGTGGAGATGCGGGCACCGGAGCAGCCCAGCGGGTGGCCCAACGCGATGGCGCCACCGTTGAGGTTTACCTTCTCGTCTACCAGTTCCTGCAGACCGAGATCCTTGACGCAGGGCAGTGACTGGGCGGCAAACGCCTCGTTCAGCTCGAACAGGTCGATATCACCGACGGTCAGACCGGCACGCTTGAGCGCCTTCTGGGTCGCTGGCACCGGGCCGTACCCCATGATGGCGGCGTCGCAACCGGCCACGGCCATGGCCCGTACCTTGGCGCGGGGAGTCAGCCCCAGCGCCTTGGCTCTGTCCGCGCTCATCACCAGCATGGCGGCGGCGCCGTCGGACAGGGCCGAGGAGGTGCCGGCGGTGACGGTGCCGTTGACCGGGTCAAACACCGGGCGCAGCTGGCTCAGGGTGTCGACCGTGGTCTCCGGGCGGATCACCTCGTCGTAGTCGTAGAAGAAGCGGGCGCCACTGGCGTCATGGCCTTCCAGCCCGACGATCTCTCTGGCGAAGCGCCCTTCCACGGTCGCGGCATAGGCGCGGCGGTGGGAGCGGGCGGCAAACTCGTCCTGCTGCGCTCGGCTGATGCCGTGCAGCTTGCCGAGCATTTCGGCGGTCAGCCCCATCATGCCGGATGCTTTCGCCACGGATTTCGCCATGCCGGGGTGGAAGTCGACGCCATGGCTCATCGGCACATGGCCCATGTGCTCGACGCCGCCGATGATGAAGATATCCCCATCACCCACCTGAATGGCGCGGGAGGCATCGTGCAGCGCCTGCATGCTGGATCCGCACAGCCGGTTGACGGTGACCGCCCCCACCTGCTTCGGAATACCGGCCAGCAGGGCGGCGTTGCGGGCGATGTTGAAGCCCTGTTCCAGGGTCTGCTGCACGCAGCCCCAGTAAATGTCCTCGATCTCGTTCGGGTCGAGGTTGGGGTTGCGCAGCAGGATGGAGCTCATCAGGTGCGCGGACAGATCTTCTGCACGCACGTTGCGGAAGGCGCCGCCCTTGGACCGGCCCATGGGGGTCCGGATACAGTCGACAATGACTACGTCTTTCATGAATGGATCTCCTTTCCGCAATCAGTAGAAGGTTTTGCCCTGGGCGGCCATCTCACGCAGCTTGTCGCTGACGCGGTAGAGCGGGCCCAAGTCGGCATACTGGTCGGCCATGGCCACGTAACGATCCAGACCGATAGTGTCCAGATAGCGGAACACGCCACCACGGAAGGGAGGGAAGCCCAGACCGTAGACCAGTGCGATGTCGGCTTCGGCTGGCGTGGCGACAATGCCCTCTTCCAGACAGAGCACCACCTCGTTGATCATGGGGATCATCATGCGGGCTATGATGGCGTCCTTGTCGAACTCCTGCTTCGGCTTGGCAATGGGGGCCAGCAGCTCGTAGCTAGCTGCGTCGGCCACCTTCTTCGGCTTGCCCTTCTTGTCCTGCTCGTAGGCGTAGAAGCCCTTGCCATTCTTCTGACCGAAGCGGCTCACTTCGTACATCACGTCGATGGCGGTGCGGCCTTCCTTGCTCATACGTGCCGGGAAACCTTGCGCCATCACGTCACCGGCATGGTGACCTGTATCTATGCCGACCACGTCCAGCAGGTAGGCGGGGCCCATCGGCCAGCCGAACTCCTTCTCCATCACCTTGTCGACGGTCGCAAAGTCGGCGCCATCGGCGACCAGCTTGTTGAAGCCGAAGAAGTAGGGGAAGAGCACCCGGTTGACGAAGAAGCCCGGGCAGTCGTTGACCACCACAGGGGACTTGCCCATGGCGGCGGCGTAGGCCACCACGCGGTTGATGGTGTCGTCCGACGTCTGCTCGCCGCGGATGATCTCCACCAGGGGCATGCGGTGCACCGGGTTGAAGAAGTGCATGCCGCAGAAGTTCTCGGGGCGCTTCAGCCCCTTGGCCAGCAGGGAGATGGGGATGGTGGAGGTGTTGCTGGCGAGCACGGCGTCTTCGCCAATGATCCCTTCCACTTCGCCCAGTACGGCGGCCTTCACCTTGGGATTCTCGACCACGGCTTCAACCACCACATCCACATGCTTGACGTTGTCATAGCTGAGGGTCGGGGTGATGGCAGAGAGCACCTGGCCCATTTTGATGCCGTCGATGCGGCCCTTCTCGAGCTGGCCGTTGAGCAGCTTGGTGGCTTCGCCCATACCGAGTGCCAGCGCCTTCTCGTTGATGTCCTTCATCACCGCCGGGATGCCCTTGCTGGCAGACTGGTAGGCAATACCGCCCCCCATGATGCCGGCACCCAGTACGGCGGCGTGGCTTGTGGCCTTGGCAGCCTGCTTGGCCGCCTTCTTGGCCAGCGCCTTGATGTGCTGATCGTTGAGGAAGATACCGACCAGCGCCTTGGCCACGTCGGTCTTGGCCAGCTTGATAAAACCCTGTGCCTCGACGTTGAGCGCCTCGTCACGGCTCATGCCGGCGGCGGCTTCGACGGTTTTCACCGCCGTCATCGGCGCCGGATAGTGTTTGCCCGCCACGGCGGCAACCATGCCGGCGGCGGTGCTGAAGCTCATCATGGCTTCCAGCTTGGAGAGGCGCAGCGGGGCCTTCTTGGCGGCGCGGCGGCTCTGCCAGTCCAGCTTGCCCGCGATGGCGTCTCTCATCATCTGCACGGCGGCGCTCTGCAATACTGCGGGGGCGACCACGGCGTCGATGGCCCCCACCTTGAGGGCGTCATCGGCACGGACATCCTTGCCGGTGGTGATCCACTCCAGGGCGTTGTCGGCACCGATCACCCGCGGCAGACGGACGGTGCCGCCAAAGCCCGGCATGATGCCGAGCTTGGTCTCGGGCAGGCCAATTTTGGCGGTGGTGTCAGCCAGACGGAAATCGGTGGAGAGTATGGTCTCGCAGCCGCCGCCCAGGGCGTGGCCCTTGATGGCAGAGAGGGTCGGCACCGGCAGATCTTCGATGGCGCTGAAGATGTCGTTGGCCTTTTTCAGCCAGCCGAGCAGATCTTCTTGCGGCAGATCGAACAGTTCCAGGAATTCGGTAATGTCGGCGCCGACGATGAAGGCGTCTTTGCCGGAGGTGAGGATCAGACCTTTTAGTTCACGTTCTTGTTTTAATGCGGCGATCGCTTCGCTCAGCGAGAGCAGGGTAGCGCGATCCAGCTTGTTGACTGAACCCGGGGCATCAAACCTCAGCTCGGCAATGCCGTGTTCGAGGTAGCTGACCGACAGGGTTTCGCCTTGGTAGATCATGAGAGTGTCTCCTTGTTCCCACGCGGTGGGGGGCTTTGCTCCTTTCTCCCCAGCAGGGGGCGAGGCTCACTATTGATCCAAAAGGAGACATTTTCAACACCTATTTAAAACATTTGTTTAACAGTTATCGAGTAAAAGCTCTTCATCACGGAACGGGCAAAAGAGAGGCGCCTTGCGGCGCCTGCTCTTCAGATGAGTTGTTTGTCAACTGGCCAGCTCGGGGCGATCACGATACTGGTTCAGCACCTCGGGGTCGGCGAGGGCATGGGTGTTGTTGACGGGCCTGTTGTGCACTACTTCCCGCACCGCCAGCTCCACTATCTTGCCGGACTTGGTACGGGGGATGGCATCCACCTGCAGAATGCGGGCCGGCACGTGACGGGCGGTGCAGTGCTGCCTTATTTGCTGGCAGATGCGCTCGCGCAGGGGCTCGTCCAGCTTGCAGCCCGCCTTGAGCTTGACGAACAACACCACCCGCTCGTCCTGCTGCCACTGCTGGCCGATGACGATGCTCTCCTCTACCTCGTCGAGCTGCTCCACATAGCGGTAGATCTCGCTGGTGCCGATGCGCACGCCACCCGGGTTGAGAGTGGCGTCGGAGCGGCCGTAGAACAAGATGCCGCCGGTCTGGGTCAGCTCGATCCAGTCGCCGTGGCACCAGACGTTGTCGAACCGCTCGAAGTAGGCGGCGTGGTACTTTTCGCCGTTTTCGTCGCCCCAGAAGTAGATAGGCTGGGCCGGGAAGGGTTTGGTACAGACCAGCTCGCCCTTCTCCCCTTGCACCGGCTGGCCGGCCTCGTTGAATACCTGCACCGCTAGGCCGAGGCCGCGTCCCTGACTCTCACCGCGATAGACGGGACTCAAGGGATTGCCGATGACGAAGCAGGAGCAAATGTCGGTGCCACCTGAGATGGAGCTGAGCTGCACATCCTGCTTGATCCCCTGATAGACATAGTCAAATCCCTCCGGCGACAGCACAGAACCCGTGCTGCATATAAGTCGCAAGTGCGGCAAGTCGTGGGTGTTGATGGGGGCATAACCCTGCTTGTGCAGGGCATCGAGATACTTGGCGGAGGTGCCAAACAGGGAAACTCCTTCATCGCGGGCGAGATCCCACAACACGTTGCCGTCCGGGTAGAAGGGGGATCCGTCGTAGAGCACCAGGGTGGCGCCAGAGGCGAGGGCGCTCACCAGCCAGTTCCACATCATCCAGCCACAGGTGGTGAAGTAGAAGACGCGCTCCCCCGGCTTGATGTCGCAGTGCAGCTGGTGCTCTTTCAGGTGCTGCAGCAGGGTGCCGCCGATGCCGTGGACGATGCACTTGGGTTTGCCGGTGGTGCCTGAGGAGTAGAGGATATAGAGCGGATCGTTGAAGGCCATGGGCTCGAAGGTGAGCTGGGCACCGTGCTGGCTTGCCAGCAGCTGCAGCCAGTCGTGGCCGAGCTGCAGGGGATTGCCCAGCAGGGGGATCATCACCGTCTGCTCTATGCTGTCGATTTGGCTCACTACGCTGGCGACCTTGGCCTGAATGTCGATGGCCTTGCCCCCATAGCGATAGCCATCCACCGCGAACAGCACCCGGGGGCGGGTCTGGCCGAAGCGCTCCACCACGCTGGCCTCACCGAAATCGGGGCTGGTGGAGGTCCAGATAGCGCCGAGGCTGGTGGTGGCCAGCATGGCGACCACGGTTTGCGGGATGTTGGGCAGGTAGGCGGCCACCACATCACCCCGACTAATGCCCTGGCTGCGCAGCCACTGAGCCAGCCTGGCGACCTGATCTGCCAGCTCGGCCCAGCTCAGGGTCTGGCTCGTATCCCCTTCGAGGCGGGAGATGATGGCTGGGCTCTCGTCCTGGCGGCGCAGCAGGTTCTCGGCGAAGTTGAGCCGACTGTCGGGGAACCAGCGGGCGCGCTGCATCTCCTGGCGGTTCTCCGCCACTATGTTGCCGAGCTCTCCCTTGACACCGCAGTGCTGCCACACCAACGGCCAGAAACGGGTGGTCTTCTCCACCGACCATTGATAGAGGTCGGCGTAGCTGCGTAGTTGCAGGCCGTGGAAGTGGTTGACCTCGGCCATGAACTGCTGGAGGTTGGAGTGCTGCATCCTGTCTTGATCCGGTTTCCACAGACAAAGGTTTTGCATGAATCGTTCCTGACTGCTGATATCTACTGTCTGTGGGCAGTGTATTGAATTGTTCTTTATTTGTTAATTGTTGGTTTTCGTTTCATAACAAAAACCCCCTGACCTATGCGTTACCTCACGAAGCGAAAGCCTGGCGGCTCGAGCCTTGATTCGCTTGATGTTATGCTGAAGTCACATTCGCCCGGAGCAGGACGCCATGAGCACTTACAGCCAACTTTTTGCCCAGCATCTCGATACCCTTCAGCGGCGCACCCGCGACATACTGCAACAGCAGGGGCTCAGCGGACTGGCTATCCATTCCGGCCAGACCCACCGCATCTTCCTCGACGATCAGGATTACCCTTTCAAGGTGAACCCCCAGTTCAAGGCCTGGTTGCCGGTGCTGGACAACCCTCACTGCTGGTTGCTGGTGGACGGGGTGAGCAAGCCGGTGCTGCTGTTCTACCGGCCGGTGGATTTCTGGCACAAGGTGGCGGACCTGCCCAATGCCTTCTGGGTCGACTTCTTCGACATCCGCATCCTGACCCGGCCTGAACAGGTGGCGGATCACCTGCCTGCCGACAAGCAGGAGTGGGCCTATCTGGGTGGTCATCTCGAGGTGGCCCAGCTGGTGGGACTGGGGCAGCCCAACCCGGAGGCGGTGCTCAACTACCTGCACTATCACCGTGCCTACAAGACACCCTATGAGCTGGAGTGTCTGCGCGATGCGAACCGGCTCGGGGTGCGCGGTCACATCGCTGCCAAGGACTCCTTCATGGCGGGGGCGAGCGAGTTCGAGATCAACCTCGCCTACATGAAGGCGGTCGGGCAGGGGGCCAATGAGGCGCCCTACGGCAACATAGTCGCCATCAACCGGAACGCGGCCATCCTCCATTACACTCATCTGTCGACCCAACGGGTACCGGATGCGGAGCGCCACTCCTTCCTGATCGATGCCGGGGTGGATTATCACGGCTATGCCTCCGACATCACCCGCACCTGGGCCTGGCGTCGGGGCGAGTTTGCCGATCTGATCGCGGCGCTGGATGTGCAGCAGCAGGAGATCATCGCGGAGATCAAACCGGGCCGCCGTTACAGCGAGCTGCATCTGCAGATGCACCACAGACTGGCGCGCTTGCTGCAGGCCACCGAGCTGGTGGACATGTCGGTGGACGAGATGATCCACACCGGCGTCACCAATGTGTTCTTCCCCCATGGGCTCGGCCATTTCCTCGGCCTGCTGGTGCACGATGCCGGTGGCTTCATGCAGGATGAGCGTGGCACCCACCTGGCGGCGCCCGAGCAGTTCCCCTATCTGCGCTGCACCCGGGTGATGGAGGTGGGTCAGGTGTTCACCATAGAACCCGGCCTCTACTTCATCGACAGCCTGCTGGAGCCGCTACGCCGCGGCGAGCAGGGCAAGCGGGTTAACTGGAACAAGGTCGAGGCGCTGCGTCCCTTTGGTGGCATCCGGATCGAGGACAACGTGGTCCTGCATGGGGACGGGGTGGAGAACCTCACCCGGCAAGCAGGGCTCTGATGGTCGCAGACTACGCCATACCAGCCGCGCCGCTGGAGCTTTGCGAGGAGAGCAAGAAGAGTCGCTTCATCACCCTGATTGCCCATGCGCCGACGGTCGAGGCCGCCAAGGCCTGGATCGGCGAGGTGAAGCGGCAGCACCCGACGGCCCGGCACCATTGCTGGGCCTTCGTCGCCGGGGCGCCTCAAGACAGCCAGGTCTATGGCTTCAGCGATGACGGCGAACCCTCGGGCACAGCGGGCAAGCCCATGCTGGCCCAGCTGATGGGGGCTGGCATCGGCGAGGTCGCGGCCGTGGTGGTGCGTTACTACGGTGGTGTTCTGCTCGGAACCGGCGGCCTGGTCAAGGCCTATGGCGGCGGTGTGGGGGCGGCGCTCAAGCGGCTCGAGACCCGCATCAAGCGTCAGCAAACTCCTTCCCTTATCTGCTGCGACTATGGCGACATGGGGGTGGTGGAAGCCCTGATCTCGGCCCATCAGGGTCAGTTGCTGGCCGCCGATTATGGTCAGCAGGTTTGTTTGCAGGTGGCCTGGGATGCTGCCATCTGGAGTCAGGTGGATCAGAAAATGACAGACCGAACCCATGGCCGGGTATCTCTTCGCCCCTTAGATGGCTAGAATCCATCGCTCTTTTAGCCTGAAGGGGGAGCCAGAATGCAAATTCTGAGCATCATTCGTATCGTTGGTCTCTTGGTCGCGCTGTTCAGCTCGACCATGTTGCTGCCAGCGATGGTTGCTTTTGGGTATCGCGATGGTGGCGGTGCCGAGTTTGTGAACTCCTTCTTCATCGCCCTCCTGCTCGGTGCCCTGCTCTGGTTCCCCAATCGCCATCAGAAGAAAGACCTCAGATCCAAGGAAGGCTTCCTCATAGTGGTGCTGTTCTGGGTGGTGCTGGGCAGCGTGGGGGCCGTCCCCTTTATCATCAGCGACGTGCCGAACATGTCGGTTTCCGAAGCCTTCTTCGAATCATTCTCCGGCCTGACGACCACGGGGGCAACAGTGCTGACCGGGCTGGACAGCCTGCCGAAGGCCTTCCTCTTCTATCGCCAGCTGCTGCAATGGCTGGGAGGCATGGGGATTATCGTGCTGGCGGTGGCCGTTTTGCCCTTGCTCGGCATCGGGGGCATGCAGCTCTATCGCGCCGAGATCCCGGGGCCGGTCAAGGACAACAAGGTGACCCCGCGCATCGCCGAGACGGCCAAGGCGCTCTGGTTCATCTACCTGTTGCTGACCACCCTCTGTGCCCTGGCCTACTGGATGGCGGGGATGACGCTGTTCGATGCCATCTGCCACTCCTTCTCCACCTTGTCGGTGGGCGGCTTCTCGACTCACGATGCCAGCATAGGTTTCTTCAACAGCCCGGCCATCAACCTGATCACTGTGCTGTTCCTGCTGCTGGCCAGCGTCAACTTCGCCCTGCATTTCATGGTGTTCGCCCACAAGCCAGTGCGATTGAGCAGCTATCTGCGGGACTCCGAATTGAAGGTGTTCCTGGCCATCCAGGGCGTGCTGGTGCTGATCTGCTTCGTATCCCTGCTGTTCCACGGCCACTACGCCACCTGGCAGGAGGCGCTCAACCACGGCCTGTTCCAGGCGGTCTCCCTTGGCACGACCACGGGCTACAGCACGACCAGCTACGCCGACTGGCCCTCCTTTCTGCCCATGTTACTGATGTTCTCGGCCTTTATCGGCTGCTGTGCCGGTAGCACGGGGGGCGGCATCAAGGTGATGCGATTCATGATCCTGTTCCTACAGGGGATGCGCGAGCTCAAGCGACTGGTGCACCCGCGGGCCATCTATACCCTGAAGCTGGGGCGGCGTGCGGTACCCGAGCGGATCGTCGAGGCGGTGTGGGGCTACTTCGCCACCTATATCATTCTGTTCTTCATCTTCATGCTGTTGTTGCTGATGACAGGGCTGAACGAGGTGACCGCGTTCACGGCAGTAGCGGCCGCCTTCACCAACGTGGGACCCGGGTTAGGTGAGGTATCCAGCAACTTTGGCAACATCTCGGCGACGGCACAGTGGATCCTGGTGGTCGCTATGCTGTTTGGCCGATT
>NZ_CP075564.1:4177500-4387500 GCF_020423125.1 Aeromonas media | reverse complement strand
GGCCGTAACTATAACGGTCCTAAGGTAGCGAAATTCCTTGTCGGGTAAGTTCCGACCTGCACGAATGGTGTAACCATGGCCATGCTGTCTCCACCCGAGACTCAGTGAAATCGAATTCGCCGTGAAGATGCGGTGTACCCGCGGCTAGACGGAAAGACCCCGTGAACCTTTACTACAGCTTGGCACTGAACATTGAACCTACATGTGTAGGATAGGTGGGAGGCTTTGAAGGCGTGACGCCAGTTGCGCTGGAGCCGTCCTTGAAATACCACCCTTGTATGTTTGATGTTCTAACGCAGGGCCCTGAATCGGGCTCGCGGACAGTGCCTGGTGGGTAGTTTGACTGGGGCGGTCTCCTCCCAAAGAGTAACGGAGGAGCACGAAGGTTGGCTAATCCTGGTCGGACATCAGGAGGTTAGTGCAATGGCATAAGCCAGCTTAACTGCGAGACGGACAGGTCGAGCAGGTACGAAAGTAGGTCATAGTGATCCGGTGGTTCTGAATGGAAGGGCCATCGCTCAACGGATAAAAGGTACTCCGGGGATAACAGGCTGATACCGCCCAAGAGTTCATATCGACGGCGGTGTTTGGCACCTCGATGTCGGCTCATCACATCCTGGGGCTGAAGTCGGTCCCAAGGGTATGGCTGTTCGCCATTTAAAGTGGTACGCGAGCTGGGTTCAGAACGTCGTGAGACAGTTCGGTCCCTATCTGCCGTGGGCGTTGGATGATTGAAGGGAGTTGCTCCTAGTACGAGAGGACCGGAGTGAACGAACCTCTGGTGTTCGGGTTGTCACGCCAGTGGCACTGCCCGGTAGCTAAGTTCGGAATCGATAACCGCTGAAAGCATCTAAGCGGGAAGCGAGCCCTGAGATGAGTCATCCCTGACCCCTTGAGGGTCCTAAAGGGCCGTTGGAGACCACAACGTTGATAGGTGGGGTGTGTAAGCGCGGCGACGTGTTGAGCTAACCCATACTAATTACCCGTGAGGCTTAACCATACAACACCCAAGAAGTGTTCTGGGCCTTGTAGCAAGTGCGAGACTACTTACAAATTCAGTGATAATGACAAGGCAAACCAGCCGTGTCGTTACTCACGTCAGCTTTCTAGATTAAGAATTTGCCTGGCGGCCATAGCGCCGTGGAACCACCTGATCCCATGCCGAACTCAGAAGTGAAACGCGGTAGCGCCGATGGTAGTGTGGCATTCGCCATGCGAGAGTAGGACACTGCCAGGCACCCAATACAAGAAACCCCGCTCACTGAGCGGGGTTTTTTATTGTCTGACATTCACGGCAGCCATCAATATCTGACTGATTTACAACTGTATCCTATCTTCATCGGCCCTGATCTGCGCAGGGCAGCACCATATTGACTATGCCGTCTTCCAACTGGATGTCGATCTGGAAACCCAGCCGCTTGGCCAGATTGATCATGCCGCGATTGCTGGGCATGGTCATCCCCGACAGCTGGCCGATGCCACGCTCTCTGGCGTAACGCACTATCTTTTCCATCATCAACTTGCCAAGCCCCAACCCCTTTAGGTCGGATCGCACCAGGATGGCAAATTCCGCATCGGACTGGTCCGGATTGGAGATGGCGCGCACCACTCCCAGGATCTGCTGGTTGTAGGGCCCATCCTGCCCCACGGCGACGAAGGCCATCTCCCGGTCGTAATCGATCTGGGTCATGCGTGCCAGTTCTTCATGGCCCAGCTCCCCCACGTCGGCGAAGAAGCGCTTGTATCTGTCTTCATCGGAGACCTTGAGCACGAACTGCTTGTGGGCCGGTTCGTCCTCCGGTCGGATCGGGCGCAGCAGGACATGACTCTGATCCTTGAGCCAGGCCCCCTCCTCCAGTTCGGTGGGATAGGGGCGAATGGCCAGTGGCAGCATCTGGTGCCCTTCTTCCATCAGCACCAGCCTGGCATCCAGGATCACCATCTCTTCGCCACAGGCCTGCAGCGGGTGCAGATCCAGCTCCTGGATTTCGGGGAAGGCCAGCAGCAGTTCGGATAGCTGGCACAAAACCTGGCCGAGGGCATCGATATCGAGTCGTACCGGGCTGGCCTGTTCGCGGATCTTGCCATTCTTGAGGGCACCGATGATCTGGTAGCGAGCGAGCGCCTGGTTGAGCGGTGGCAGGGCCGCGACCATCTCGTGGGGTTCGGCACCTGACTCCCCGAGCAGGATGACGGGGCCGAACACAGGATCCTGCTGCAAGCGGATCCTCAGCTCCAGACCCCCGCTGCGGCGCGCCATGCGCTGCACCAGCAGCCCCTCTATTCGGGCCCCAGGGTCGTGCTGACGGACCCGGTCCAGGATGGCATCCGCCGCCTGGGCCACTTCCGCCGAGGTGCGCAAGTTCAGCATGACGCCGTGTACCTCGGATTTGTGGGCTATATCCGGTGAGCGCAGCTTAACCGCCACCGGGTAGCCTATCTGTTCCGCGGTCAGCGCCGCTTCGATGGCATCGGAAACGATCCAGGTCGATAGGGTGGAAAGGCCTGCCGCCTGCATGATGGGTTGCGCCAGGTGGGTATCCAGTACCCGTTGTTTGCGATCCAGTGCCTGGTGGAGCAACTGCTGACAGCGCTCGGCATCGAGCCTGTCCCCTTGCAGGGAGGCGGGGGTCTCCATCAACTGCTTCTGGTTGCGGCGGTATTCCACCATGTGCATGAAGGCGGTGACGGCACTCTCCGGAGTACGGTAAGTCGGGATCCCGGCCTCATTGAACAGACGACGTCCTTCTTGGGCCGAGTATTCTCCCGCCCAGTTGGTCAGGATGTTGAAGCGCCTGGCTCTGGGGTGCTGCTTGAGGAAATCGATCAGACTGCTGGCCAGGGTTGCACCGCGAGCGGTGAGGGAGGGGGCATGGATCAGCAGGATGGCATCAGCTTTGTCTCCTTGCAGCAACTCGTCCAGCGCGGTTTTGTAGGCCTCCACATCGGCATCGCTGCCTATATCCAGAGGAAGCATGGCCATCTTGCCGCCGCGCGCCAGCAGCACGTCTGCAGCCATGTTGGCCAGGCCACGCCCGTTGGAGAGGATGGCGAGCCGCTCCCCCTTGAGGGTAAGAGAGTGGCTCAGGGTTTCGACGGTGGCAAACAGCTCATGGGTGTCTCGAACCCGCAGCATGCCGGCCCGGCGGATAGCGGCGTCATAGACGTTGTCGAGGCCGTTGGCCGGATCGTGGCGGCCGCTCTTGAGCACCAGGATGGGCTTGTTGCGAGAGGCGGCACGGGCGGCGGAGAGAAAGTGGCGGGCATCGTGCAGTTTGTCCATGTAGATCAGGATGGCGCGGGTTGTCCCGTCGCGGGAGAGCTGATCCAGCAGCTGGCCGAAGTCGATGTCGCAGTGATCACCAAGCGAAACGAAGGCTGAAAAGCCGAGTTCACGCTGTTTGGCCCAGTCGAGGATGGTGGTACTGACTGCCGCGGATTGCGACAGGAAGGCAACCTGTCCCGGGGTGGCGGCAATGGGGGAGAAGCTTGCGTTAATACCCTGCCCAGGCAACAACATACCCATGCTGTTGGGGCCGAGCAGGCGGATGCCGTATTGCTGGCAGAGCTGCCTGAGCCGCTGGCGCTCGTCGCCAGAGAACTGAGCAGCCAGTATGATGGCCGCTCCGGTTCCTTTCTTGCCTAGCTCCTCGATGAGCGGTAGTACCCGTTCGTGCCGGGTGCAGACGATGGCAAGATCCGGGGAGAGGGGCAGGCTGGCGATATCGGGATAAGCGAGCACGCCGGCGATGGCCCGGCTGTGGGGGCTGACCGGCAGTATGGGGCCCTTGAACTGGCCAGCGAGCAGATGCCGGATGACCACATGGCCAGCTTTCTGCGGGTCACTGGAGGCACCGATGACGGCAATCGATTGGGGTTTGAAGAGCCGATCCAGGCCGCTTGGTTTCATGGGCACTCCTCGTGACGACCCCCGGTGGTGAGGGTGACGGATGGTGCCAGTCTAATACGCTTTCGGTGTTCGTTCTGTGACCCATTGCGGATCACGATCGGGTCAGGGCATTGGCACGGAGATAAAATCTCAGCTCACCCTGGATGCGCCGCACAGTGGCCAGGTGCCTGTCCTGCACATAGACCTCCTGCTCCCGATCGAGCGGGGTGTGCTGGACTCCGAGGCTCTGCAGATACTCTGCAAACAGGATGGCGCTCTGGATTTCGACAAGATGCTGGCTCACGGCATGGCCCTTTGTGGTGGATGGGTTTGCCGGCCAGTGTCCCCTCTTCTCCAGGGCTTTCATACTGACACATTTGACACTGATGTGGGGTCAGCCTCTGGGTCAGCGCAACCCTCCCTGACCGCGTGCTGTGTCCCAGAAGGCGCGGATCAGCGGCTCCTCCAGCCGCTTCTTGAGCACGGCGATCCCCACGTCGAACGGCTTGAGGGCGGGCTTGGGTTCGACGATGCGTACCTTGTCCCCCATGGGGCTGTGGTCGATCACGGCGGCAGGCACCAGCCCCACTCCGAAGCCGAGCGCCACCATGGCGACAATCCCCTCGTTGCCAGCTACCTCGGCATAGATGTTGGGGGCGATCCCCTTGTTGCGGAACCACTGGTCACAGCGTTTGCGAGCCAATCCCTGCTCCGAGAGGATGAGCGGCAGCCGCTCCCAGTCGGGTTCTCCCTGCGAGAACCACTGGCTCGACTGCGGAGCGGCCCGGGGAGCGATAAACACCAGCGGCACCTGCTGCAGGCTGGCAAACTCCAGCTTGGAGGAGAGGGCATCCGGGCGGGCGGCAATGGCCAGATCGGCCTCGTCGGCCAGGATCTTGTCTACCGCCAGGGCGGGGTCGCCTGTCTCCAGCTTGATCTCGAGCTGGGGATAGCGGCGACGAAAGCGCTCCAGCACCTCGGGCAGCAGGAAGTAGCTGGCGGTGACCGAGCAGAAGACCCGCAGCCGACCCTGTAGCGGCTCGTCGCTGCGCCTGAGCTCCTGCTTGAGCCGCCGCCACTCCTGCAGCAGGCTGCCACCGAACTCCCTCAGCTTCTCTCCCGCCGGGGTGAGCCGTACGCTGCGGTTGTCCCGCTCGAACAGCACGCAGCCGGTCTCCTGCTCCAGCCGCTGGATGGCGCGGCTCAGGGTGGAGGGGCTGACCGCCATGGCGTCGGCGCTCTTGCCGAAGTGGAGGGAGTCGGCGAGGTGGAGAAACAGTTCGAGATTGCGAAGGTCCATCTTTGAATTCCTGCAGCGGCGCTTGTGCCGCCTATATACCGTCAGGCCGCAAGCCCCCGAGATGCACCAGGTGGGAAAACGGCCTGAGAATGCCAAGAGTCACATTTCAATTTCTGCAACGTACTGTTTCGAATATATCAGTTCAGGCAATAAGTGTCCCGCGCTATAGTGGTTTGGACAACGCCGCTACCCGGCATGGAATCAATCGAACGGAGCAATCACCATGGCTAACTATTTCAACACCTTGAACCTGCGTCAGCAGTTGGCCCAGCTGGGCAAGTGTCGTTTCATGCAGCGCGAGGAGTTCGCTGACGGTTGTGCGGCGCTCAAGGGCAAGAAGGTGGTGATTGTGGGCTGTGGCGCCCAGGGTCTGAACCAGGGCCTGAACATGCGCGACTCCGGGCTGGATATCTCCTATGCCCTGCGCAAGGCCGCCATCACCGAGAAGCGCGCCTCCTGGCAGAAAGCCACCGACAACGGCTTCGTAGTTGGTACCTATGAGGAGCTGATCCCGGCCGCCGATCTGGTCCTGAACCTGACCCCGGACAAACAGCACTCCGACGTGGTGAAGACAGTCATGCCGCTGATGAAGCAGGGGGCCGCCCTGGGTTATTCCCACGGTTTCAACGTGGTGGAAGAGGGTCAGCAGATCCGTGCCGACATCACCGTCGTCATGGTGGCGCCTAAGTGCCCGGGTACCGAGGTACGTGAAGAGTACAAGCGCGGCTTCGGCGTGCCGACCCTGATCGCCGTTCACCCGGAGAACGATCCCCAGGGTGAAGGCATGGCCATCGCCAAGGCCTGGGCCTCCGCCACCGGCGGCGACCGTGCCGGCGTGCTGGAATCCTCCTTCGTGGCGGAAGTGAAATCCGACCTGATGGGCGAGCAGACCATCCTCTGCGGCATGCTGCAGGCCGGTTCTCTGCTCTGCTACGACAAGCTGGTCGCCGAAGGTACCGACCCGGCCTACGCCGGCAAGCTGATCCAGTTCGGCTGGGAAACCATCACCGAGGCCCTGAAGCAGGGCGGCATCAGCCTGATGATGGACCGCCTCTCCAACCCGGCCAAGCTGCGCGCCTTCGAGCTCTCCGAGCAGCTGCGCACCCTGATGCGTCCGCTGTTCGAGAAGCACATGGATGACATCATCGCCGGCGAGTTCTCCCGCGGCATGATGGCCGACTGGGCCGAAGACGACGCCAAGCTGTTCGGCTGGCGCGAAGAGACCGGCAAGTCCGCCTTCGAGAATGCTCCTGCCTATTCGGGCAAGATCGCCGAGCAGGAGTACTTCGACAATGGCGTGGTCATGGTGGCCATGGTCAAGGCGGGTGTCGAGCTGGCGTTCGAAACCATGGTGGCCTCCGGCATCTATGAAGAGTCCGCTTACTACGAATCCCTGCACGAGCTGCCGCTGATCGCCAACACAGTCGCTCGCAAGCGTCTGTACGAGATGAACGTGGTCATCTCAGATACCGCGGAGTACGGCAACTACCTGTTCGCCAACGCCGCCGTGCCGCTGCTGCGCGAGCACTTCATGCCGACCCTGCAGGCCGGTGATCTGGGCAGTGCCCGTGCGGAGCAGAAGGCGGTGGACAACCAGGCTCTGCTGGCCGCGAATGAAGCGACCCGCAATCACCCCATCGAGAAGATCGGCCAGACCCTGCGTGGCTATATGAAAGACATGAAGCGCATCGCCGTCGGCGGTTAATGCCGGCGATGGAAGGGCGGGGGTGACGATCCCCGTCTTCTGGCTGGCTTAGACACCTGGCCAGATCTCTACAGGATGGCAACGCCGGCTCCCGGCAATAAAAAGCCCCGCTCAATGAGCGGGGCTTTCGCATTCATAAAGAACTGAAAAATCAGGCCTTCCAGGATTTCCAGGTATTGATCAGACCGTTGGTGGAGCAGTCGTGGCTGGTGACAGCCTCGTTATTGCCCAGCTCCGGCAGGATCTTGTTGGCCAGCTGCTTGCCCAGCTCCACGCCCCACTGATCGAAGCTGAAGATGTTCCAGATTGCACCCTGTACGAAGATCTTGTGCTCGTACATAGCGATCAGGGCACCCAAGGTTTTCGGGGTCAGGCTCTTGAACAGTATGCTGTTGGTCGGGCGGTTGCCTTCGAACACCTTGAACGGCACCAGATCCTTGACCTGCTCCAGCGTCTTGCCAGCCGCCAGAAACTCGGCTTCGACCTCTTCTTTGCTCTTGCCGAAGGCCAGCGCCTCGGTCTGAGCGAAGAAGTTGGCCAGCAGTTTCGGGTGGTGATCGCCGATCGGATTGTGGCTGATGGCCGGTGCCAGGAAGTCACAGGGGATCAGCTTGGTGCCCTGGTGGATCAGCTGGTAGAAGGCGTGCTGGCCGTTGGTGCCCGGCTCACCCCAGATGATGGGGCCAGTTTGGTAGTCAACCGGCTTGCCATTGCGATCCACGTACTTGCCGTTGGATTCCATGTTGCCCTGCTGGAAGTAGGCAGGGAAGCGGTGCATGTACTGATCGTACGGCAGAATGGCTTCGGACTCGGCACCGTAGAAGTTGTTGTACCAGAGGCCAATCAGCGCCAGCAGCACCGGCACGTTCTGCTCATAGGAGGCAGTAGCGAAGTGCATGTCCATCTCGAAGGCACCTTGCAGCAGGGCTTCGAAATTTTCAAAGCCGACAGACAGGGCGATAGGCATGCCGATGGCAGACCAGGAGGAGTAGCGGCCGCCAACCCAGTCCCAGAACTCGAACATGTTGTTGGTGTCGATACCGAACTCGGCCACGGCCTTGCCGTTGGTGGAGAGCGCGGCGAAGTGCTTGGCGACGTGGGCCTTGTCACCGGCGATGTTGATGAACCAGTCGCGGGCGGTCAGGGCGTTGGTCATGGTCTCCTGAGTGGTGAAGGTCTTGGAGGCCACCAGGAACAGGGTGGTTTCCGGATCGATCTTCTTGAGAGTCTCGGCGATGTGGGTGCCATCGACGTTGGAGACGAAGTGCATCTGCAGGTGATTTTTGTAGGGGCGCAGCGCCTCGGTGATCATCACAGGGCCGAGATCGGAGCCACCGATACCGATGTTGACCACGTGCTGGATCGCCTTGCCGGTGTAGCCTTTCCACTCGCCTGAGATGATCTTCTCGCAGAAGCCTTTCATCTTGGCCAGTACGGCCTTCACTTCCGGCATCACATCCTTGCCATCGCTTTCGATGGGGCGGTCGGAGCGGTTGCGCAGGGCCACATGCAGTACGGAGCGCCCTTCGGTCATGTTGATCTTCTCGCCATTGAACATGGCATCGATCGCGCTGCGAAGATCGGTCTCTTTGGCCAGATCAACCAGCAACTTGAGGGTCTCCTCGGTGATCAGGTTCTTGGAGTAGTCGACCAGGATGTCGCCTTGATAGGTGAGGGAGAACTTGTCGAAACGCTGGGGATCCTGGGCGAACAGATCTTTCAGCCGGGTCTCTTTGTTCGCTGCAAAGTGGGCTTCCAGCGCCTGCCAGGCCTGGGTCTGGGTTGGATTGATGTTTTTCATAGGATTATCAGTCTTCCAAGTTGTGTATGAACCTTGCAGGCAAGGCTCCCGCCAAACCTTATTATTCGAGCATTATACCGGGCCCATTGCGCGGCCCATGTAACAGAGCTTTACCAATTGTCTGCCATCGAAGGAGTTTACAACCAAAACGCTGCGATTATGAGTCACTCATGGCCAGGGGATCTTGAGTTTGCTCATACTTCACCCGGCTTGCACGGGTTGAAAGGGCTTTCATCTATGGCTGGTCGCGACTTGCTGCCTGGCAAGTTCGTGTTACAGCTAAAGGGGTATCTGACAGCCGCTTTTTGGCTCGTTTTATGAGCAGGCGCAAATTGTCAGGGTTGGGTCTTGGCTAGCATATGAGCCGAATGGACGAGATCTCCCAGGGATGGCCACTGTCTGGAATGAGGAGATCGCAATGAAAGCTGTGTTGTCCCTGTTTGCCCTGAGCCTGATCGCCACCGGCCTCATCGGTCTGCTGACCATGGTACTGACCAGTGCGGCGCCTACCTTGCCGTTACGGGTGCTGGCGGTGATCGGTGCGGTGCTGGGGGGTTATGTGTTGGTGCAACCGCTGCTCAACCGGGTCGCACGCCGACTGGTGTAGTGGCGCCGATCCCTGTTTGCCGAGAACAAAGTCCGGCCCACATGGCCGGATTTTTTATGTTCGTCAGCGGGGGCCGGAAATGATAATGCCAGCCCGGAGGCTGGCATTATGCGTTGCAGCGGAACCGTGATCACGCCTGCGGTTTTTGCATGTGCATCACCATCTGGGGGAAGGGGATCTCGACGCCTTCGGCATCGAAGGTCAGTTTCACCTTCTCGTGGAAGTCGAACCAGACACCCCAGTAATCGCCCGTCTTGACCCAGGGACGCACCACGATATTGACCGAGGAGTCGGCCAGTGCAGCGACGGCGATGACGGCTTCCGGGTCTTTCAGGATGCGCGGGTCCTCGTTCACCAGTCGCTCCAGGATCTGCTTGGCCTTGCGCAGGTCGGAGCCGTAGCCGATGCCGAAGGTCATGTCGACCCGGCGGGTATCCATGCGCGAGTAGTTGACGATGGTGCCGTTGAGGATGGCGGAGTTCGGCACCACCACCATCTTGTTGTCACCGGAAGTGAGGGTGGTGGTGAACAGCTGGACGGATTGCACCACGCCATTGGTGCCGGCCACCTCGATGAATTCACCGGCCTTGATGGGGCGGAAGATGATCAGCAGGAAACCGGCGGCGAAGTTGGAGAGCGAACCCTGCAGCGCCAGACCGATGGCCAGACCGGCAGCACCGATAATGGCAACGAAGGAGGCGGTCTGCACTCCGACCCGGCCCAGGGCGGCGATCACTACGAACACCAGGATGGTGTACTTGAGGATGCTGCCGACGAAGTGGGTGACTGTGGTATCCAGCTTGCGGGTCTGCATCACCTTGACCACGGCACTGCTGATGAGGTTGGCGGCGATGTAACCGATCAGCAGGGTGAGCAGGGCGGCGGCGATGTTGACCGCGTACTCGATGATCAGCCCCTGGTTGTTGACCAGCCAGGTCTGCGCTTCGGTAATGATCTCGGGTTCCATAGGATGTCCTGTTGATATGAAGGTTTATGGCGCATGAATCTAACACCGGAACGCGACAGCCTGGGTCGCATCTGATACTCGTCTCTCTTTTGTGCCACAAAAAGCAAGGGAGGCCAAGGCCTCCCTCTTAGTCGCAACCCCTATGGTGTATGAGGCGCATGTGATGTACGAACTCAGCTCTGTAGAAGTTGGCTACGCATAAACTGCCACTGATCCTCGAACCCGGCGGTGGGCTTGAGCTTGAACTCGGAGCGGACGAACTGGCTGATGCGGCCCTCGGCATAGGCCAGCAGCAGGTTGGCCAGCATGGTCTCATCGAGCTGGAAGCCTTGGCCTTCCCGCAGACGCTTCTCTCTCAGTGCCTGCTTGAGCTGGGTCTCCAGCTTGTCAAACAGGGCGCTGATGCGATCCCGCAGCCGATCGTGCTCGCCAAGCAGGGCATCGCCGTTGAGGATGCGGGTGATGCCGGGATTGCGCTCGGCGAACACCAGCAGCAGCTGCAGTATATGGTGGCAGCGGGCCATGGTGTCCTTCTCTTCGGCCATGATCAGGTTGACCCGTGACAGCAGGGAATCCTCGATAAAGTCGATCAGTCCCTCGAACATCCGCGCCTTGCTGGGAAAGTGTCGATAGAGGGCCGCCTCGGACACACCCACCTCGGCCGCGAGGCGCGCCGTGGTGATGCGCTGGCCCGGACTGGTTTCCAGCATGTGGGCGAGTGCCTGCAGGATCTGATCGCGCCGACTCTGTTTCTGGTTACTGCTTGCCATGGATTCCCCTAAAAAAACAATGGCTTGATTCTGTTATTAGACACAAACCCCAAGGGGCTGTGTGGTCTTGTTATTGGCGACCAGAAGAACCAAACCCGCCTTCACCCCGTTCACTCTGATTGAATTCGTCGACCAGCTGGAAGCTGGCCTGCACCACGGGCAGGATCACCAGCTGGGCGATGCGTTCGCCGGGCTGCATGGTGAAGCTGTCGTTGCCGCGATTCCAGACTGAGACCATCAGCTGGCCCTGGTAGTCGGAGTCGATGAGGCCGACCAGGTTGCCGAGCACGATGCCGTGCTTATGACCCAGGCCGGAGCGGGGCAAGATGGTGGCGCACAGACCCGGATCCTGAATGTGGATGGCGAGCCCGGTCGGCACTAGCGTGGTGTCGCCCGGCGCCAGCGTGATCGGTGCATCCAGCAGGGCGCGCAGATCCATACCGGCGGAACCCGGGGTGGCGTAGGCAGGCAGCGGGAAGTCGGTGCCGATGCGGGCATCCAGGATTTTCAGTTCAATTTGTGTGTTCATAAATCGTTTTTCAGTTGGATCGCCAGGGCGATCGAGTGGTTCAGCGGGTGCTTGTGTGGGCACTCGCATGTTCAATACGATCCGTGTCGCCACGACGCTTTCGTCTGTGGAAATGGCCCAGGGCTCAGGGTCGATAATGGCGTGCAATCAGGGCCACAAGGTGACGAGCCAGCGTCAGCTTATCGGCCAGGGGCAGGGCAGCTTGACCCCCTTGCCAGAAGACGGTCAGGGCATTGTCATCGGCGTTGAAGCCTTGACCTGCACGGGACACGTCGTTGGCAGCGATCATGTCCAGCCGCTTACGTCGCAGTTTGTCGAGGGCGTATTGTTCCACATCCACAGTTTCGGCGGCAAATCCGACGGTGAAGGGTTTGTCTGACAAGGCTCCCACGGCGGCGATGATGTCGGGATTCTTGACCAGGGTCAGCGTCATCTGGTCGTTGTCGCCGGTCTTCTTGATCTTCTGACTGGCGACCTGGGCAGGGCGATAGTCCGCCACGGCGGCGCAGCCGATAAAGAGATCGCAGTCACCGATCCTGCTCATCACAGCTTCGTGCATCTGCAGGGCGCTCTCCACGTCGACCCGCTCAACTCCCTGGGGGGCGGCAAGGGCGACCGGGCCGCTCACCAGGGTCACCTCGGCACCCGCCTCACGGGCGGCGCGAGCGATGGCGTAACCCATCTTGCCTGAGCTGTGGTTGCTGATGTAGCGCACCGGATCCAGCGCCTCGCGGGTCGGCCCTGCGGTGAGCAGCAGTTTGACCCCCGCCAGCAATGGCTCGGCAGTCAGCTGCTGGCAGCAGCGCTCCACCAGTTCGAGGGGATCCAGCATCCGGCCCGGGCCCACGTCGCCGCAGGCCTGGCTGCCGGAGTCCGGCCCCCACAGCAGGATGCCGCGGCTGGCCAGGGTCTTGAGGTTGGCCTGGGTGGCGGCGTTGCGATACATCTGCTGGTTCATGGCAGGTGCCAGCGCGACGGTTGCCGGGGTGGCCAGGCAGAGGGTGGTCAGCAGCTCGTCCGCCATGCCAGCGGCCATTCGCGCCATCAGGTTGGCGCTGGCGGGCGCGATCAGCACCAGATCGGCCCACTTTGCCAGCTCGATGTGGCCCATGCCCGCCTCGGCGGCCGGATCCAGCAGGCTGTCGGCGACCGGGTGGCCGGAGACGGCCTGCAGGGTCAGGGGAGTGATGAACTCCTTGGCGGAGCGGGTCATCACCACCCGCACCTCGGCCCCCTGATCTTTCAGGCGGCGTACCAGCTCGGCACTCTTGTAGGCGGCGATCCCGCCACTGACACCCAACAGGATGCGTTTATCGGCCAATCTCATCTGCTGCTTCTCTTTCGGCTCACTCTGACTGGTCGGCTAAGATAGCACAGGCGATGGACGACGACAGAGGCTGACATGGGGGAGTTGTGGTCGGGCTCCCGCGATTTTTTGCTATGTTTTCTCTCAATAGCCATGGGGGAGAGACAAATGAGCATCAAGGAGTGGCCGGAAGATGAGCGCCCCCGGGAGAAGCTGTTGCGCCGTGGAGCTGGGGTGCTGTCCGATGCGGAATTGCTGGCGATCTTCCTGCGCACCGGGGTCAGCGGCCTGAGTGCGGTGGATCTTTCCCGCCAGCTGTTGCAGCAGTTCGGATCCCTGCGGGCATTGCTCGGTGCCGAGCAACAGGCTTTTTGCGGCGCTCACGGGTTGGGGCCGGCCAAATATGCCCAGTTGCAGGCGGTGCTGGAGATGGGCAGACGGCATCTTGCCGAGCAGTTACAACGGGGGGAGGCCCTCACGTCCCCCCAGCTGACCCGGGAGTATTTGCAGGCTCAACTGCGGGACAGGCCGCGGGAGGTGTTTGCGCTGTTATTGCTCGATAACCAGCACAGAGTGATTCAATTTGTTGAACTTTTCTACGGCACCCTGGATTCGGCGAGCGTCTGGCCCAGGGAAATCGTGCAGATCGCGCTCAAACATAATGCAGCCGCCGTGATTCTGGCGCATAATCACCCGTCCGGCGTAGCCGAGCCCAGTCGGGCCGACCGCCAGATCACGGATCGGATCCTGGCCGCCCTGGCCTTGGTCGATATCAGAGTGCTGGATCACTTGGTGATCGGTGACGGCATCACGGTTTCTTTCGCAGAGCGTGGTTGGTTATGACTGGGCTCTGGCACTGTATTAGTTGATCTTTGATCACGGATGTTGTATAAAATGCCGCCTTCTGTTTGCCCCGCAATCGAAGGCCAGCGGGGCAGATATTTGCTCGAGCAATGAAGTAAGATTTGGAGAGACTGACATGTCTAGAGTATGCCAAGTAACCGGCAAGCGCCCGGCAGTTGGTAACAACCGTTCGCACGCTAACAACGCTACCAAGCGTCGTTTCCTGCCGAACCTGCACACTCACCGTTTTTGGGTTGAGAGTGAAAAACGCTTCGTAAGCCTGCGCGTATCCGCAAAAGGCATGCGTATCATCGACAAGCGCGGCGTTGAAGTGGTTCTGGCTGAACTGCGTGCCAGCGGCGTTAAGGTATAAGGAATTAGATCATGGCTAAAGGTATTCGCGATAAGATTCGCCTGAACTCCAGCGCCGGTACTGGTCACTTCTATACCACTACCAAGAACAAGCGCACCATGCCCGAAAAAATGGAGATCAAGAAATTTGATCCCGTTATTCGTCAGCATGTGATCTACAAGGAAGGCAAAATCAAGTAATCACTTGATGCTGCATTCCCAAAAAACCCGGCTTAGTGCCGGGTTTTTTTATGGATGGAATTCAGTACACTGCCGCTTCAAAGGGAGGCTTGCCATGTTCAAATTGAGCCGTAAAGGCTGGAATAATGTGATCATAGTGGTGGTGCTGATAGTGATCACCCTGCTGCACCGGCTGGAGCAGGCCCAGCAGGAGAACAGCGCTCAGCGGTCCCGTCCCCTGCTGCCCGAGTCTGCCGTGGTGTTGACTTGGCAGGGGCCGAGCTGGCAGATAGAGCGGATCGGCCAGGGTTGGCGCAGCGGGCCGGATCTGGGGCTCAGCAGCGCCCAGCTGGCCGCCCGCATCGAGACATGGCAAGGCTGGCTGTTGCCCCCGGGCGGGGCCGTGCGCGGCACCCCTGTCACCCTCAAGATATGGATCGCCGGCCAGAGCGATCCGGTTGAAGTAGGGCTCTATCAGGATGACGGCAAGTTTGCCGCCCTGCTGCCCCCCTCGACCTGGCTCACCCTGAGCCAGGAGCAGTACCGCGACCTGTTGCGTCCCACCCCCTGAACCCTGCCGTGAGCGAGAGGCCTGTCTATGCCTGAATTACCGGAAGTCGAAGTCAGCCGCCAGGGGATCTCTCCCTGGCTCACCGGCATCAAGGTGACCCGAGTGGTGGTCAGGGATGGCCGGCTGCGCTGGCCCGTGCCTGGCGAGATCCAGGAGCTGGTGGATCTCGTCATCCACAGGGTCAGCCGCCGCGCCAAGTACCTGCTGCTGGAGACCGATTTCGGCACCGCCATCCTGCACCTTGGCATGTCCGGCAGCCTGCGGGTGCTGGACATAGGCACCCCGGCCGAGAAGCACGACCACGTTGATATCGAGCTGGAGAATGGCAAGCTGTTGCGGCTCAACGATCCGCGCCGTTTTGGCGCCCTGCTGTGGACTCGCGAACCCGCCGAGGCGCACGCCCTGCTCGCCAAGCTGGGACCTGAGCCGCTCACCGACGCCTTCAGCGCCGACTATCTGCGGGCGAGAGCCAAGGGGCGCAGCACCGCCATCAAGCAGTTCCTGATGGACAACCAGGTGGTGGTCGGGGTGGGCAACATCTACGCCAACGAGGCGCTCTATGCCGCCGGCATTTACCCCAAGCGGGCGGCGGGTAACATCAGCGGCGAGCGGTTGGGGACCCTGGTGGCAGAAATCAAGCGGGTGCTGGCCGAGGCCATTCGCCAGGGAGGCACCACCCTCAAGGATTTCACCAGTGCCGACGGCAAGCCGGGCTATTTCGTGCAGCAGTTGCAGGTCTATGGCCGGGGCGGCCAGCCCTGTTTCCACTGCCATACCCTGCTGACCGAGGTGAGGATGGGCCAGAGAACCACGGTGTTCTGCTCCCACTGCCAACGCTGAATTACCGTTTTTTGGGCCATATCCTGCCAAGTTGTAAGAGAGTATTGCCAGTCTGTTGATGCCGCTTTCGTCCATGACTACTATCTCGCCAGTTCAGGCTGCGAGGTAATAAAAATGACAGCAGAATCAATAGACTGGGATCATTTATCCCGGCAGGGGCACTATTGCGCCCAGAAAATGGCCCGCTTCCTTTATCCCGATGACAGCGCCCGCAAGACCTTCAATCGCGGCAAGTTCGTGCTGCGCAGTCTGCTCTACCGGTCGCAGTTGAGCCGGGTGTTCGAGCTGTTTCAGACAGAACCCCTGAGGGCCCTGCCTGCCCACTATCCCGAGCTGCTCGACAAGCCGATGCGGCCCTATCGCTTCGCCTGCTCGACCGTGAACCAGCGGGTCAGGATGGTGGAGGATCACTACCGGCTGCTGCTGGCCCGTTATCCCGATCTCATCGACCCACTCTATCTGGGGGAGGGGATCGAACTCGGCCGTTACCCCGAGGGTGGCTGTCGCCTGGTGCTGCGCCACGACGGTACCTTCCGCCGGGAGGCCGAGCTGGCCCTCTCCATCGTCAACGAGCAGGGGGAACGGCTCTACAGCTGCGCCTTCTCGCTGGCGGGCAGCGAGCATGAGCTGGCGCTGGTGATAGGCTCGGTGCAGGGGCCCGAGCCCGGTGTCGAGCAGCCCCAGGAGCAGGTACGGGCTCTGACCAAGGCGGGCCATGGCCTGAGACCCAAGTCGCTGGTGGTGATGCTGGTGATGGCGCTGGCCGCGGCCATGGGGGCCAGCCGTGTCTCGGCCGTGCGAATGAAGGCGCACATCTTCCAGGCCAGACGCTACAGCAAGAAGAAAAAAGCCTGCCTGCAGGCGGATTATGACGAGCTGTGGCAGGAGTTCGGTGCCCTGGATCAGGATGCCAACTTCGTGCGGTTGCAACCCGTGGTGCGCAAGCCGCTGGAGGAGGTGGCCGCCAGGAAGCGGGCCATGTACCGGCGTCGCTACGCCTGGCTGGACGAGCTGGCGCTCAACTGTCAGCAGGCGCTGCACCGCGCGCCGGGCTGACGGCCGGGGCGGGAAACAGGGGCTGTGTCAGGCCGCCCCGACAAACAGGCTACCCTGGGGTAGCCTGTTTGCGTTGTCACTTCCCCTGTTTGGCGGAGATGGCCTGGGCCACCAGGGGATCGACGAACTGGTGGATGTCGCCGCCGTGCAGGGCCACTTCCTTCACCAGGGTGGAGGAGATGAAGGAGTTCTCTTCGGCCGGGGTGAGGAAGACGCTCTCCAGCTCCGGCATCAGGCGGCGGTTCATGTTGGCCAGCTGGAATTCGTACTCGAAGTCGGAGACGGCGCGCAGGCCGCGGATCAGCACGTTGGCCTGCTGCTCCCTGGCAAAATCCACCAGCAGGCCGGAGAAGCCCACCACCTTGACGTTGGGCAGATGGGCGGTCACCTGCTGAGCCAGCAGGACGCGCTCCGCCAGATCGAACAGCGGCCGCTTGCTTGGGCTGTTGGCGACCCCGACCACCACCTCGTCAAACAGCCTGGCGGCCCGGCCAATCAGGTCGGTGTGGCCGTTGGTGATGGGGTCGAAGGTGCCGGGATAGATTACCTTGTTGGTCATGCTGCTGATTCCTGCAACCGGGAAAATTGGTCGCATTATAGGGTCTGTTGGTGGTTTGTCGCGACCGGGATGGCGCGGATTTCTGGCGCGACGCCCCAGGTTGGATCGCCCAAATCAGGGCCCCTTGGCGTCTTCGCTTGAGAATAGCCCGGCATCAGGCAAGAATACCCGCACCGCGCATCAAGCCTCCCTGCATTGGTGACAGGGAGCAAAGGGATTTTTTATGAAACGTATTCTGGTAGTCCGCAATGACAAGATTGGTGACTTCATGCTGGCCTGGCCGAGTTTTGCCATGCTCAAGCGCTCCATGGAGTGTCATGTGACTGCCCTGGTGCCCTCCTACACGGCGCCGCTGGCCCGCCTCTGCCCCTGGATCGACGAGATCATCCTGGACCCGGGTGCCCGGGCCGACAAGGAGCAGCAACGCGCCTTGCTGGCCCGCATCAAGGCGGCCGCCTTCGATGCTTCCATCTGCCTCTTCTCCAACACCCGTAACGCCAAGCTGGTGTGGAAGGCACACATTCCCTACCGGCTGGCCCCGGCCACCAAGCTGGCCCAGGTGCTCTACAACCAGCGGCTGGTGCAGCGCCGTTCCCGCTCCCAGAAGCCGGAGTACGAATACAACCTGGATCTGGTGCGCCGCTTCCTCGCCGACCAGCAACTGAGCGTGGTGGAGCCTCAGGGACCCTACCTCAGTTTCGATCCCGAGAGCCTGCAACAGGTGCGCGAGCAAGTCGCCAGCCGGTTGAAGCTGGATGCGGGCCGCCCCTGGTTGATGGTGCACGCCGGCAGCGGCGGCTCGGCCAACAACCTCTCCATCGAGCAGTACTCGCGCCTCATCATCAAGCTCAACCAGGCTTGCCCTGAATTGCAGTGCGTGCTGACGGCGGGGCCCGGGGAGGAGGGCAAGGCGGAACAGCTGGCGGCCGAGCTGCTGGCCCACGGCGGCAACGGCTGGATTTACCGCTCCGACGAGGGGCTGCCGAAGTTCTGCCAGGTGATGGCCAATGCCGCCTTGTTCGTGGCGGGCAGCACGGGGCCGCTGCACATAGCCGCGGCGCTGGACGTGCCCACCATAGGCTTCTTCCCGGCGCATCGCTCCGCCACACCGCTGCGCTGGCGCCCGCTCAACAGCGAGGGGCGTCATCTGGCCTTCAGCCCGCCGGAAGACAGCGATCACCCGGAAGACATGAGCCAGCTCGATCCCAAGACCATGGCGGCGGCGATCGCCCGCTGGGCACCGCCGTTCTGGCGTACAGAAAGCTGAGAATGCAAACAGGGCCCCTCGGGGCCCTGTCTCGTCATGGGGATGTCACCATGTCGGCTTATTTGGGTGCCTGGTCCGGTGCCTGGGGTTGCTGGCGGATCCAGAGGTCCGCGTACTTCGCGAAGGTGGAGTGGGCGGAGAGGATGGCCAGCAGCAATCCCTGCTTGCCATCGAGGAAGCCGGCCTTGAGCAGGTACATCTTGAGGAAGCAGCCGATGGCGTGCACCAGTCCCTGACCGAGGGAGCCCTTCTTGCCGCGAGCGGTGCGCTGATCAGCCCAGGCCCGGGCGTAGCCGGCGGATTTGACCAGATAGTGCTCCAGATCCCGGTAGGTGAAGTGGAGCAGGTCGCCGTGCAGGTTGACGATCTTCATGTTGGCGCGCACCTCCACCTTCTCGTGCACCAGCGCCTCGTTGTAGCCGGTGAGCGCCTTGGGGTAGAGGCGCAGCACCCGATCCGGGTACCAGCCGCTGTGGCGGATGAAGCGACCGAACACCCAGGAGAGGCGGGGGATGGAGTAGATGGTGTCGCTGGCCGGACTGGCCATGACGGCGGCGATGGCAGCCTTCAGTTCGGGCGTGAGTCGCTCGTCTGCATCCAGCCACAGCACCCATTCGGACTGGACATGGGACTGGGCGAGGCGGCGCTGGCGACCGAAACCGGGCCAGGCGGTGTTGACGAAGAAGCGGGCGCCGAATTCGGCGGCGATGGCGGGGGTGTCATCCTGGCTGCCGGAGTCCAGGATGACGATTTCGTCCACCAGGCCATCGAGGGAGGCGAGGCAGGCGCGCAGGTTGTCGGCTTCGTTCTTGACGATCAGGACGGCCGCCAGGGTCGGTTTTTTCACAGGGTCTGGACTCTTGTTGGCACCCGGCGGGCGGGTCATGCTCGGATTGGCGCCCATTCTAGCCTAAAACCCCGGCCGGGGCATGGGCCCGCTGCCCCTGAAGGCCTCTTGCGTATCGGGCAGGTATCTTCTGTTATTTCTTCAGCCTTTCTTGGGGCATAATCTCGCCCAGTAACGATTAACTGCCGGGCCAGTCCCGAGAGAAGACGCGCGATGAAGATATTGGTGATCGGCCCCTCCTGGGTCGGCGACATGGTGATGTCCCAGAGCCTCTACAAGGCGATAAAGGCGAATCACCCGGACAGCGAGCTGCATGTGATGGCGCCGGCCTGGTGCGTGGCCCTGCTGGAGCGGATGCCCGAGGTGGACAAGGCCATCCCGATGCCGCTCGGCCACGGTGACTTCAAGCTGGGGGCCCGCCGCCGGCTCGGCAAGCAACTGGCCGCCGAGCAGTACGATCAGGCCATCATCCAGCCCAACTCCATGAAGTCGGCGCTCATCCCTTGGTTCGCCAGGATCCCGGTGCGGACCGGCTGGAAGGGGGAGCACCGCTTCGGCCTGCTCAACGACATGCGTAGCAACAAGCAGGCCTTCCCGCTGATGGTGGAAGCCTATCTGGCGCTGGCCTACCCCAAGGCACAGATGAAGAGCCGGAGCGACATTCCGTCCATTCCCCATCCCTCCCTGCACGTGGATCTCATCAACCAGGGCAAGGCGCTGGAGCGGCTCGGCCTGAATCGCGCCCGCCCGGTGCTGGTACTCTGCCCGGGGGCCGAGTTCGGCCCGGCCAAGCGCTGGCCCGAGGGGCACTACGCCGTGGTGGCCCAGAAGCATCTGGATGAAGGCTGGCAGGTGTGGATCTTCGGCTCCGGCAAGGATGTGGAGGTGGCCAACACCATCCGCGACCGGATCAATCCCCTGTCCCGGCCCAACTGCCACGTGCTGGCGGGCAAGACCAGCCTGCACGAGGCGATCGATCTGATGGCCCTGGCCGGTCGGGTCATCGCCAACGATTCGGGACTGATGCACGTCGCCGCCGCCCTCAATCGGCCGCTGATCGGTGTCTACGGCTCCACCTCGCCGCTCTACACGCCGCCCCTGGCGGACAGGGTCGAGATCGTCCACACCGACATCGAATGCCGCCCCTGCTTCAAGCGCACCTGCAAGTTCGGCCACCTCAAGTGCCTGATCGAGCTGATGCCGGAGCAGGTCATCGAGGCGGGCAAGCGACTGGAGCGCAGCGAGTCGGAGGATCTGGTGATCGCGCAGCAGCCGGTGGCGGACCCCACGACCGGCGGCGAAGGCCAGTAGCATGATCTATCGGCTGCTCTACAACCTGCTGATCCACCTGGGCCTGCCGCTGGCGCTGCTGGCGCTCTACAAACCCAAAAAAGGCAAGCCCGGCTTCGGCAAGCGCTGGGCCGAGCACCTGGGGCGGGCACCTGCCACAGGGCAGGAGGCGCCGCTCTGGATCCATGCGGTGAGCGTGGGGGAGACGCTGGCCATCAGCCCCTTCATCCGCGCCCTCAAGGCGGAGCAGCCCTCCTTGCCCATACTGCTCACCACCACTACCCGCACCGGCGCCGAGCAGGCGGCCAAGCTCGGGGATCTGGTGGTACACCGCTATGCGCCCCTCGACTACCCCTGGGCCGTCTCGGCATTTCTGGCCACCTTCAAGCCCCGCGCCCTCTGGGTGATGGAAACAGAGCTGTGGCCGAACTGGCTGGCGGCCTGCGAGGCGCGCCACCTGCCGGTGACCATCCTCAATGCCCGGCTCTCCGAGCGATCCTGCCAGCGCTATGCCCGCTTCCAGGGCGCCTTCGATGCCCTCAGCCGTCCGCTGACCCACCTGCTGTGCCAGCACCAGGACGACGCGGATCGCTTCCATCGTCTCGGCATAGGCCGCGAGCGGCTGGCAGTGACCGGCTCCATCAAGTTCGACATCCAGTTTGGCGACGAGGTACAGGCCAGGGGCCGCGCCCTGCGCCAGCAGCTTGGACAGGAGCGGCCGGTCTGGATCGCCGCCAGCACCCATCAGGGAGAGGACGAACAGGTGCTGGCCGCCTTCGATCGGGTGCTCAGGGCGCATCCGTCTGCCTTGCTTATCCTGGTGCCGCGCCACCCCGAGCGCTTTGCCCGGGTGGCCGAGCTGTGCGCCCCCTACGGCTGCGTGCTGCGCACGGCGGGCAGTGCGGTCGGCGAGAGCGACAAAATCTACCTGGGCGACACCATGGGCGAGTTGCCGCTGATGCTGGCGGCCGCCGATCTGGCCTTCGTCGGCGGCAGCCTGGTGAAGATTGGTGGCCACAACCTGCTGGAGCCGGCGGCGCTCGGCAAACCCTGTCTGACCGGCCCCGCCTACTTCAATTTCAGCGACATCACCCGCCAGCTGGTGGCTCAGGGGGGAGCCGCCGTGGTGGCGGATGCCGATGCCCTGGGCGACAAGGTGAATACACTGCTCGGCGATGCGGGCGCCCGCCGCCAGATGGGGGAGCAGGCCCGTGCCGTGGTGCTGCGCAACCAGGGGGCGCTGGCCCGCACCCTGTCACACTGCCTCGCCGCATTGGAAAACGACTAGGGCGGGCGGCCTGGGGGCCACCCTGCCTCTCTCCTGTCGTTCCGTGGGTAAATCGTCGCAGGCAATCCGGCCCGCTTTCCTTTATGCTCTGCCCTTTGTCTTGACTCTGTGATACCCCGATGAACCGCGCCCCCCTGCTGTTGATGATGCTGGTCACCCTGCTGGCCGCCGCTGGCTGGCTCTTCTCGAAAGAGGCGATCCGCGAACTGCCCACCGCCGCCTTTATCGGTAGCCGCTTCCTGCTGGCCGCCCTGCTGCTGTTGCCACTGGCATGGCTGCGCGAGCCGCCCCCCAGTCGTTCACAACTGCTGCGCGCCGCCGGCTGTGGCACCCTGCTCGGGGCCAGCCTGCTGTTCTGGGTTACCGCCATCAGTCAGAGCGATGCGCTCGGCAGCGGTGCCTTCATCATGAGCGTGGCCACCCTGATGGCACCGCTCGCCGCCTGGGCGGCGTTCAAGGCCAGACCCGGCCGCCACTACTGGCTGACTCTGCCGCTTGCCGTCGCCGGCCTGCTGCTGCTCTCGAGCAGCACCCACTGGGGCGTCTCTTTGTCGCTGTTCTGGTTTCTGGCGGCGGCCGCCACCCTGGGCGTCCAGCTTGCGGTGCACCGCCATTTCGCCCAGTCCATTCCCCCCACCTGGCTTACCTGCATCCAGTTGGCGGTGACCGGCCTGCTCGGCACTCTGCTCTCCCTGCTGACCGAGCAGTGGCCCGCCAGCATCAGCTCTGGCGTCTGGGGCTGGTTTGCCGCCAGCGTCCTGATCGCCACCACCCTGCGTTACTGGCTGCTCACCCACGCCCTGAGCCGGATGACCACGGCCCATGCCGCCCTGCTGATGCTGCTGGAACCCGTCTGGACCCTGATCCTGAGCACCTTCTTCTATGACGAGCCGCTGGGCGCCGCCAAGCTGACTGGCGTCGGCCTGGTGCTGGGGGCACTGGTGCTCTACCAGCTCCCACTGCTGCTGCGCAGTCGCAAATTCAAATCGTCCAACGAATAAAGAGCTGCACCCCGGCAAGAACGGGTGGTTATCAGCCATAAAAACGGGCCTGCACTTGCAGGCCCGTTCTTTTTGGCAGGGAACCGTCCCATGGTCGCGCCTCCATCAGGTCATGGGCATCCATGACTTCGACGACAGAGTGGTGGTGGCTCAGGTTGCGGGGGATTGAGCGACGAGGTCATGCCGTTGAGCGTCCTGGGGATATGACATAAAAAAGCCCCCGCATTGCGAGGGCTGGTGCATCGGCGAGAGGGATCACTCGATGTTTTGAATTTGCTCGCGCATCTGTTCGATGAGGACCTTCAGTTCGACGGCGGACTGGGTCACTTCGGCGTTGATCGACTTTGAACCCAGCGTGTTCGACTCGCGGTTGAACTCTTGCATCATGAAGTCGAGGCGACGGCCGCAGGCGCCACCCTTCTTCATGATCTTGATGGTTTCGCTGATGTGCATCTCCAGGCGATCCAGCTCTTCGGCCACGTCGATCTTCTGGGCCAGCAGCACTATCTCCTGCTCGATGCGGGCGGGATCCAGCTCCACCTTGGCCTCGGCCAGGCGGTCGGTGAGCTTCTGGCGCTGCCACTCGATGATCTGCGGCAGGTGCACCCGCACCTTCTTCACTTCCACCTGGATGCCATCCAGACGCTGCTCGATCAGCGCCTTGAGGTTGGCTCCTTCGCTGGCGCGGGAGGCGAGGAAGTCTTCCATGGTCAGATCGAAACCGCCGAGCAGTTCGGTGGCGACCGCGTCCATGTCCTGCTCGGCGGCGGCCATGACCCCCGGCCAGCGCAGCACGTCCACCGGGTTGAGCTGGCCCTGGCCCGCCTCTTTCATTACCCAGTTGGCGCTGTCGATGATGAGTTTGGCCAGCTCTTCATTGATATGGAGCTGGCTGGCGGCGGCTTGCGCTGCCTCGAACCTCAGGTTGCACTCCACCTTGCCGCGCTGCAGCTTGGCACGGAAACGCTCACGCAGGACCGGCTCCAGGCTGCGCAGCTGCTCCGGCAGGCGGATGTAGGTTTCCAGATAGCGCTGGTTGACCGAACGAATTTCCCAAACGGCTGTGCCCCAGTCGCCCTTGAATTCCTTGCGGGCGTAGGCGGTCATGCTGTGAATCATTGATTGTTCCGGGCTTGATGAAGTGTGCGGCCAGTATACTCAGCCAGGCTTGCCCCGTCAGCCGATGCCGTGGTTTTAGCGGCTGATATTTGAGTCACGATGGCTTATACTCCTGCGCCAATTCAGCCAGCCCAGAGGTCAGTCCCATGTCCCGTCCCAGCGATCGCAGTGCCGCGCAAGTGCGCCCGGTTACCATCACCCGCAACTTCACCAAGCATGCGGAAGGATCTGTGCTGGTGGAGTTCGGCCACACCCGCGTGCTGTGCACCGCCAGCGTCGACACCAGCGTGCCGCGCTTCCTGAAAGGCAAGGGGCAGGGCTGGGTCACCGCCGAGTACGGCATGCTGCCGCGCTCCACCCATTCGCGCATGAACCGCGAGGCGGCCGCCGGCAAGCAGAGCGGCCGTACCCTGGAGATCTCCCGCCTGATCGCCCGCTCCCTGCGCGCCGCCGTGGATCTGACCGCCCTCGGTGAGCACTCCATCACGGTGGACTGTGACGTGCTGCAGGCCGACGGCGGCACCCGCACCGCCGCGATCACGGGAGCCTGTGTGGCCCTGGTGGACGCCCTGAACTGGATGGTCGAGAAGGGCATGCTCAAGCAGAGCCCGCTCAAGCAGATGATCGCGGCGGTCTCCGTCGGCATGTATCAGGGCGAAGCCATCTGCGATCTGGAGTATCTGGAAGATTCCGCCGCCGAGACCGATATGAACGTGGTGATGACCGAAGACGGCCGCATCATAGAGGTGCAGGGCACCGCCGAGGCCGAGCCCTTCACCCACGAGGAGCTGCTGGCGATGCTGGCGCTCGCCAAGGGAGGCATCGACGACATCATCGCGCTGCAGAAGCAGGCGCTCTCTTGAATTTCTGATTTGAAAAACGCGGCATTGACCGCGTTTTTTTATACCCCCACACCAGTCAACGACAAGCCAAGCAAGGAGCCAGAATGAAAGCCTACCAGCGTCAATTTATCGAGTTCGCCCTGGAGAAACAGGTTCTCAAATTCGGTGAGTTCACCCTGAAATCCGGCCGCAAGAGCCCCTACTTCTTCAACGCCGGCCTGTTCAACAGCGGCCGCGATCTGGCCCGCCTCGGCCGCTTCTATGCCGCCGCCCTGATAGATGCCGGCATCGAATTCGACGTGCTGTTTGGCCCGGCCTACAAGGGGATCCCCATCGCCTCCGCCACCGCGGTGCAACTGGTGGAGCAGCACGACGTGGACGTGCCTTGGTGCTTCAACCGCAAGGAGGCCAAGGATCACGGCGAAGGCGGCAATCTGGTGGGCAGCCCGCTCAAGGGACGCATCATGCTGGTGGACGACGTCATCACCGCCGGGACCGCCATCCGCGAATCCATGGATCTGATCCAGGCCAACGGCGCCTCCCTGGCCGGAGTGCTGATCGCCCTGGATCGTCAGGAGAAGGGCAAGGGAGAGCTCTCCGCCATTCAGGAAGTGGAGCGTGACTACGGCGCCCACATCATCGCCATCATCCAGATGAGCGACCTCATCGCCTATCTGGAAGAGAAGCAGGCAGAGCAGCCCGCGCTGGCCGAGCAACTGGCGGCCATGAAGGCTTATCGCGCCCAGTACGGCATCTGACGACCTCGCCTCCCATCAAGGCGTCGCCCCTGGCTCGGGGCGGCGCCATTTTTTTTGAAAAAGTGAGTGTGGTGGCTTGAGCTTACCCTTACAGTAAAGGTTAGGGTTTAGTCATCGGCAGCCAGTTTGGCCGATGAGTTCCGAGGAGGAACAACATGACTACCCAGACTCAAGATCCCATCCATCTGCAGTTGCCACTCAGCGGCATGAGCTGCGCCAACTGCGCCAGCCGCATCAGCACCGCCCTCAACCAGCTCGACGGGGTGACGGCTACCGTCAACTTCGCGTTGGAGCAGGCGGCCATCGAACTCGGTGACCCGGCTCGTCTGCCCGAGGTCCTCGACAGCATCACGGGGCAGGGCTATGGCTACGGCCATGAGACGATCTCCTTCCAGATCAGCGGCATGACCTGCGCGGGTTGTTCGGCGCGTCTCAACAAGATGCTGACTGCGCTGCCCGGCGTGCTCTCGGCCGAGGTAAATTTTTCCCTCGAGCAGGCCCGTATCGAGCTGGTGCCGGGGATGCAGACTCCGGCCTCGTTGCGTGAGCATATAGCCGCGCTTGGCTTCGGTGCCCAGCTGGCGCAGGGCTCTGCCAGTGCTCGCCGCCAACAGTTGCAGGCGCGTGAGGAACAGGAAGCTGCCGCCGCCCGTCATGCGCTGAATCAAGTCGTCATCTCGGCCCTGCTGACCCTGCCGCTGCTGGTGGGTATGGTCGCCATGGCCGGCCTGCTGCCCTGGCATCTGCCCGCCTGGCTGGAGCTGGTGCTCGCCACCCCGGTGCAGTTCTGGATCGGTGCCCGCTTCTATCGCGGGGCCTGGCTCGCCCTCAAGAACCGCGCCGCCAATATGGATGTGCTGGTGGCGACCGGCACCAGCGCCGCCTACTTCTACAGCCTCTATCTGCTGCTTAACCTGGGGATGGCCGCCAGCGGCAAGCTCTATTTCGAGGCGAGCGCCATCATCATCACGCTCATCTCGCTGGGGAAACTGCTGGAGGCCCGCGCCCGGCGCAGTACCCAGTCCGCCATTCGCGAGCTGATGGCGCTGCGGCCGGACACCGCCACCGTCTGGCGCGGCGAGGCCTGGCAGAGCGTTGCCATCGACGAGGTGCTGCGTGGCGACAGGCTGCGGGTTCTGGTGGGGGAGCGGGTGCCGGTGGATGGCAAGATCCTGAGCGGTGAGAGCGAGCTTGATGAATCCATTCTCACCGGTGAGAGCCTGCCGGTGCCGCGTGCGCAGGGGGATGCCGTGCTGGGTGGTGCCATCAACCGCTCCGGTGTGCTGGAGATCGAGGCCACCACGGTTGGGGAGGACTCCAGCCTCAGCAAGATCATCGCCCTGGTGGAGCGTGCCCAGATGGGCAAGGCGCCGCTGCAACAATTGGTGGACAGGGTCTCCGCCATCTTCGTGCCCGTGGTCATGGCCATAGCCCTGTTCACCCTGCTGGCCTGGTATGCCTACAGCAACGACTTCGGTCAGGCGCTGCTGGCCGCCGTCGCCGTGCTGGTGATCGCCTGTCCCTGTGCCCTGGGGCTGGCGACCCCGGCTGCCATCGTCACCGGCACCGGGGTGGCGGCCCGCCACGGCATCCTGATCAAGGACGTGGATACCCTGCAGAAGGCCCACGCCATCAAGGCGCTGATTTTTGACAAGACAGGCACGCTCACTCAGGGCAAGCCCGTGCTGGCCGGCTGGAGCGGCACCGATGAACAACTGCGCCTCGCCGCCGCCCTGCAGCAGGCGAGCGAGCATCCGCTGGCGCTGGCGATGCGCGAAGCGGTCGGCAAAGAGGTTGCGCTGCCCCAGCCCGAGGCCGTGGAGGTGCGGGTCGGTGCGGGCATCCTCGGCAAGGTGGCGGGCCACTCGGTGGCCATCGGCAATCCCGCCCTGCTGGCTCAGCTCGGCATTGAGCCGCCACAACAGGATGAACAAGCCGCCGACGGCGCGACCCGAGTCTGGGTTGCCATCGACGGCGTGGCGGTTGGCATCGCCGCCCTGGCCGATTCCTTGAGACCCGAGAGCCCCGACGCCATCGCCACCCTACGTCAGCGCGGTATCGCCAGCTGGCTGGTGAGCGGCGACGCCCCGGCACCTGTGGCCCATATCGCCGCCAAACTGGGGCTGGATGGTGCCTTCGACTCCGTGTTGCCCGCCGGCAAGGTGGAAAAAGTGGAGGCGCTGCGGGCGCAAACCAGCGGGCTGGTGGCCATGGTGGGAGACGGGGTGAACGACGCCCCGGCGCTGGCGGCGGCAGACGTGGGCATCGCCATGGGTTCCGGTTCGGACGTGGCCATGGAGACCGCCTCCATCACTCTCATGCGATCTGACCCGCGGCTGGTGGCCGATGCCATCGACATCTCGGCGGCGACCTGGCGCACCATACAACAGAACCTGTTCTGGGCCTTCGTGTTCAACATCATCGGCATTCCGCTGGCGGCGCTGGGCTATCTCAGCCCCGAGCTGGCGGGGGCGGCCATGGCCCTGAGCAGCATCACGGTATTGAGCAATTCCCTGTTACTGAAACGCTGGCAGCCCAGGGCGGGCAGCCAGCGCCAATCTGAATCGAAGAGGAGTCATCCATGAACATCAGCAAGGTTGCCAAGGCCACTGGGTTGTCCGCCAAGACCATCCGCTACTACGAGAGTATCGGTCTCATCTCGGCCCCGGTGCGCAGTGATAATGGCTATCGCAGCTACACAGACGGTGCCCTGCGGGAGCTGCGCTTCGTCAAGCGGGCGCGGGAGACCGGCTTCAACCTGGAGGAGTGTCAGGAGTTGCTGGCGCTCTATCGGGACGAGCACAGGACCAGCGCCCAGGTGAAGAAGCTGGCCCAGGAGAAGATCGTCGATCTGCGGGCCCGCATTGCCGGTCTGCAGGCCATGCTCAGCTCCCTGGAGGAGGTGGTGGGATGTTGCCATGGGGACGCGAATCCGCAATGTCCCATTCTTGACGAGCTCGAGAAGGGCTGAGTGAGCACTGGGTTGTTACTCGGCGAGCGCGAGCAGGCCGGGGCAGCCCGGGATCCTGCCAGTGCTGCACGGCGAGTCGGGGGCTGAGTGGCTGCTTAATAGCGGGCGATTGATTGTTGAGCAGGAAAAGGGAGTGTTAAACTGTGCGGCTCTTGTACAGGGAGTACTCATTTGACCCAGAGTGTGAAACACCAGGTACGGCGTGCCATCATGGCCCAGCTCTATACCCATGCCTCCTTCAGTCTGCCTTGTCTGGCGCTGCTGGTGATCAGCTGGAGCCTGCTGTTCCACGACTACCTACCCGCCGGGGAAGCGCTCGGCTGGCTGGGCCTGGTCTTTCTGCTGTTGCTGGGGCGCGGATGGCACCTTCGCTGGCGTCAGCCCCGGCTGGCGGAGCTCCCGCTGCCAGTGCTGGAACGAGAGCTGTTTATCGGGGTGACCATCACCTCCATCATCTGGGCGCTCGGCGTGCTGCTCTACATGGACAGGCTGCCCGACACCTACCGCGCCGCCATGATGATGCTCACCAGCCTGATCCTCACCGGCAGCGCGATCATGCTGTTCGGCAGTCGCCGCACCCTCTACGGGGCTGTGCTGCCCCTCGGCTTTGCCATGTTGTTCGAACTCGGTGGCGGCAACGAGCAGGAGCGGATCGTCTCCTGCATGCTGGCGGGTTACCTGTTCGTGTTCCTGCCGACCCTGCTGCGCCGGTTACGACGGGATCAGGTGGCTTCCCTCTATCACAGTTTTTCCAATGCCGAGCTGGTGGCAGAGCTCAAGGTGGTCTCCGAGCATCTCAAGCTCACCTCCCGCCTGGACGGCCTGACTGGCATCGCAAACCGGGCTCACCTCGACGACACCCTGGCGCGTGCCTGGCGCCGCTGCCATCGAGCCAGGGCGCCCCTCTCCCTGGTGCTGGTGGATGTGGACTACTTCAAGCAGTTCAACGATCACTATGGCCATCAACTGGGGGACCAGTGCTTGCAGCAGGTGGCGAGCCTGCTAGCCGAGGTGCTGCGGCGGGAGGACGATCTGGCCGCCCGTTACGGCGGGGAGGAGTTCGCCCTGTTGCTGCCCTGCACCACCTTGCAGGGGGCCATGCAGATCGCCGAACAGGTGCGCACGGCCCTGCGCACCCTGGGTATTCCCCACCACAAGTCCCGGGTCTCGGGGCGGGTCAGTTGCAGCTTTGGGGTGGCGACCCTGGTGCCGGATCAGCACCACTCCATCGCCGAGCTCATCCAAAAAGCGGATGCGGCCCTCTATCAGGCCAAGCATAATGGCCGGGATCGTATCGAAGTAGCCTTGATGGGTAAGGTTGCCTGAGTTTCACATGACAGATTTAAAGAGGTCGTCTATGCAATGTCATCGTATCGAAGAGCTGCTGGAGCTGCTGCAGCCCGCCTGGATCAAGGAACAGGATCTCAGCCTGGTGCAATTCATCGCCAAACTGGCGGCGGAGGCCGGTTATGAGGGCGCCCTGTCCGAGCTGACCGACGACATGCTGATCTACCACCTCAAGATGCGCGAATCCGACAAGCAGGCGATGATCCCGGGCCTGGCCAAGGACCATGTTCCTGACTTCAAGGAAGCCCTGCTCAAGGCCCGCGGCATCAAGTAACCCGACCGCCGGGTTGCTGGAAGAGGAAGGTTTCAAGAGAATCTCTAGAAAGGCGCATAGTCAACTGGCTATGGGCCTTTTTTGTTGCCTGAAATTGCGACGGCACTCGAACTATAGATACATTTAACCCACACAATTAGCAGGCTGTTTAAGATATAATCGGCTTCATAACAATATGAGTGGAGCGATGTGTTGCAATGGCCGACCAGGACAAGATCGATATCAAGGATGTGACCGACAAGAACGTCACCGGGACCTTCAATCCCCACACGTTCAAGGCGGGCGATGACAGGTTCAATCCCGGCAACCGCATCTACGTCAGGTCCCAGACCGGCTACTGGCAGCGGGTGCGCAAGGCCATGGGCTGGTTTTTCGTCGCCCTCTTCGTCACTTTGCCCCTGCTGCGCTACGACGGCCGCCAGGCGGTACTGTTCGATCTGGAGCATCAGCAGTTCCACATCTTCGGCGCCACCATCTGGCCGCAGGACCTGACCCTGCTGGCCTGGGTCTTCATGATCGCCGCCTTCGCCCTCTTCTTCGTCACCACCTTCCTCGGCCGGGTCTGGTGTGGCTATCTCTGCCCACAGACGGTATGGACCTTCATGTTCATCTGGTTCGAGGAGAAGCTGGAAGGCGCCGCCAACAAGCGCCGCAAGCTGGATGCCGCCCCTTGGAGTGGCGAGAAGCTGGCCCGCAAGGGCGCCAAGCACCTGGCCTGGATCCTGCTGTCGCTGGGCACCGGCCTCACCTTCGTCGCCTACTTCCAGGACGTGTTCCAACTGGTGCCTGACTTCTTCACCCTGCAGGCGAGCGGCTGGGTCATCTTCTGGGTGATCTTCTTCGCTGCCTGTACCTACGGCAACGCCGGCTGGATGCGCGCCATCATGTGCATCCACATGTGCCCCTATGCCCGCTTCCAGTCCGCCATGTTTGACAAGGACACCTACATCGTCGGCTACGACACCAAGCGCGGCGAGACCCGCGGTGCCCGTGGCCGCAAGGCCGACCCCAAGGCGCTGGGGCTGGGGGACTGCATCGACTGCGACCTCTGCGTGCAGGTCTGCCCGACCGGCATCGATATCCGCGATGGCCTGCAGTACGAGTGCATCAACTGCGGCGCCTGCGTCGATGCCTGCGACCAGACCATGGATCGGATGGGCTATCCGAAGGGGCTGATCAGCTACACCACTGAGCACAAGCTGGCCCACAACCAGACCCATGTGGCCAGGCCCAAGCTGCTCGGCTATGGCCTGGTGATGGTCATCATGCTGGTGGTCTTCGTCTACAACGCCATGTCGATCATGCCCATGGGGCTCGATATCCTGCGGGATCGCAACCAGCTGTTCCGGGAGAACAGCGAGGGGCTCATCGAGAACACCTATACCCTCAAGATCCTCAACAAGACCCTGCAGTCCCAGACCTATCAGCTGGATGTGGAGGGGTTGCCGGAACACCAGTGGTTCGGTCCACGGGAAGTGACTCTCAAACCAGGGGAAATTTTCACCCTGCCGGTGAGCCTGGCGGTGGATCCCTTCAACCTGAAGCGGCCGACCCTGGATGTCCAGTTCGTGCTCAAGCGGGAAGGGGCCGCGCCGGACGACAGCAAGGGGATCCTGCGTCAGCCGAGCAAATTTATCAGCCGGTTGTGACCACCAGGGCAACCTGCACTGAAACAACCCAGCAAATATATCAGCAGGTTGTGAGGGTTTACGGGAGGGCGGGTCGTCCATCCCGGGCAGGATCGGATAGAATGGGGCGCAACAGCGCCCCTTTCTCATGGTGGATGACATGCGTTTCAACTATTCCGACCTCAATCCCGACCTCATCATGGATGCGATCGATCTCAGCGGCCTGCGCATCGATTCCGGCCTCATCGAGCTCAACAGCTATGAAAACCGGGTCTACCAGTTTCAGGATGAGGATCGCCGCCGCTACGTGGTGAAGTTCTATCGTCCCGGTCGCTGGAGCCGGGCCCAGATCCTCGAGGAGCATGAGTTTGCCGCCCGTCTCAATGAGACGGAGATCCCGGTGGCCGCCCCCATCGCGTTTGCTGGCGAGACCCTGCTGGAGCATCAGGGTTACCCCTTCGCCATCTGGCAGAGCGTCGGTGGCCGTCAGTTCGAGGTGGACAACCTGGATCAGCTGGAGTGGGTGGGACGCTACCTTGGTCGCATTCACCGGGTCGGGGCCAGTCACTCCTTCCACCATCGCATCCAGCTGGATGTGGAGAGCATGCTGCACGAGCCGCGTCAGCTGTTGGCGGCCGGTGAATGGGTGCCGAGCGGCCTGGCCAAGTCCTTCTTCGGGGTGCTCGACGAGCTGATCCGGCACGTGAGCGACGCCATGACCCTGGATGTGGCCCGCATCTCCCTGCATGGCGACTGTCACCCGGGCAACATCCTGTGGCGTGACGGCCCCCTGTTCGTCGATCTCGACGACTGCCGCACCGGCCCCGCCATTCAGGATCTCTGGATGATGCTGAGCGGTGAGCGCCACGAGCAGCAGATCCAGCTCGACACCCTGCTGGCGGGCTACGAAGAGTTCATGGAGTTCGACCCTCGGGAGCTGGCGCTGATAGAGCCGCTGCGAGCCATGCGCATCGTCCACTACATGGCCTGGCTGGCAAGGCGCTGGGAAGACCCCGCCTTCCCCCGTCACTTCCCCTGGTTCAATACGGATCACTACTGGCGCCAGCAGATCGCGACCCTGCACGACCAGCTGGCGGCGCTCAAGGCCCCGCCCCTGACGCTGATGCCGAACTGGTGAGCAGATAGCCGGTTCGCGATGCCCAGAGTGTGACCGGCGGGCCGCGCGCCAGGCACTGCCGCTGATGCCGAGCGGGTGAGCCGGGCAAGGCCCGGCAACCGAACCCGGGATGTCACGACGAGGGGCTCGCCCACCCGCCTTTGCCATTGACGGCAGGAGGGGGACGCAATAGGCTTGGACTGCTTCGGTTCGCCGGGCGTGCCTCACAGTGATCCCTTAACAGGAAACGTCATGAAAAAAGTACTATTTTTCCTCGCTGCCATGCTGATGATCCCCATGGTTCACGCCGCCCCGGAATTCAAGGAAGGCGTCAACTATGACGTGGTCACCCAGACCGGTAGCGCCCAACCTGAAGTACTGGAGTTCTTCTCCTACTTCTGCCCGCACTGCGCCAAGTTCGAGCCGATTGCCGAGGAGCTTAAGAAGAGCCTGCCGGAAGGCGTGGCGATGAAGAAGAACCCGGTGGCTTTCCTGGGTCGCGAGATGGGCCCCGAGATGCAGCGTGCCTATGCGGTTGCCAATCTGCTGAATGTGGAAGGCAAGCTGACTCCGGTCATCTTCGACAAGATCCACACCCAGCGTCAGGTGCCGCAGAACCGTGCCGACGTGAAGCAGATCTTCGTGGACAACGGCGTGCCGGCCGAGGAGTTTGACGGTGCCGTCGACAGCTTCGCCGTCTCCGGCATGGTCTCCCAGTTCGACCGCAACACCGAGAGCTACAACGTGCGTGGTGTGCCGGCCTTCCTGGTCAATGGCAAGTACATGGTGAAGATTGAATCCATCACTTCCCAGGAGCAGTTCAACCAGCTGGTGAAATTCCTGCTGGCCAAGAAAGATTGATTGTTGCCTGACCGCATGAAGAAAGCCCGCCGGTGCGAACCGGCGGGCTTTTTGTTTTTGTGGCCGCCAGAAACGGCCGCCTCGTCGGGCAGGGCGGACGGAGTCGGATCAAACCTGATTCAGATCTGGCAGTCTCGCTGGGAAGGCGCGGGGCGCGGCAACCGGGTGCGGCGGCTGATGGCTTCCGCCAGCCAGACCAGCAGCAAGATGGCCAGGATCAGGGTGGCCGCCTGATCGTAACGGAACAGACTCAGGGATACATAGAGCTGCTGTCCCAGTCCGCCTGCGCCCACCACCCCGAGGATGGTGGCGGCGCGCAGGTTCATCTCGCCGCGATAGAGGCTGTAAGCCAGCCACTGCCGTGACACCAGCGGGAACAGACCGTACCAGAAGCTGGCCGTAGGGCCGGCACCGCTCAATTGCAGGGCGAGGCGGGGGGTCTGATCCGCGTTCTCAAGCGTCTCCACGAACAGCCGGGCCAGCACCCCAGTGGTATGCAGAGTGAGCGCCAGTATGCCCGCCACCGGCCCCAGCCCGACCGCGATCACCAGCAGGCTGGCGAAGATGAGCTCGGGCACGGAGCGCAGCAGGTTGAACAGCAACCGCAGCGGCCAGCAGTGGCGGGCGAGGCAGGCCAGCGGCAGTGCCAGCAGGGCGCTCAACAGGGTGCTCAGCAGCGCCATCTGCACCGTATCGAGCAGGCCGGTGCCCACCGTCAGCAGGAAGGGACGTGACCAGTCCGGTTGCAGAAACTCGCCGACAAACTGCCCCAGTCCGCCGAAGGAGAAGCTCAACATGCGCCAGTCGAGCTGATGGAACGCCAGGGTACCAGCCAGCCCCAGGCAGATCAGCAGTTGCAGGCCGGGAGCGCGGCTGTGGCGCAGCCAGGCACTGAGGCCATCTGCCAGCGTGACCAGCAGGATGAAGGCCAGCAGCAGGGTCACCACTTCGCCGCCGGAAAACATGCGCAACGAAAGTTCGAGCTGCTGGCCGAGCCCGCCAGCGCCGACGAAGCCCATGATGACGGAGGCGCGCAGGGCACACTCCCAGCGATAGACGGTGTAGGAGAGCAGCTCCTGACGCACCGCAGGCAGCACGCCGTACCAGAGCGCCTGCAGGCGGCTGCTGCCACCGAGCAGCAGGGCGCGGGCCGGTTGCAGGGCGCCGCTCTCCATGATCTCGTTGTAGACCTTGGCCAGCATGCCGCCGTAGCTGACGGCGATGGCCAGGATGGCGGCGAGCGGCCCGAGCCCGGAGAGGCGCACGAACAGCAGCGCCCAGATGAGCTCGGGCAGGCTGCGCAGCAGGATGGCGATGAACCGGCTGAAGGCGCGCAAGGCGCCGCGCAGCGGGCTGGGGATGGGGCCCAGCTCGGCCAGCGACAGGGCACGGGAGCCGAGCAGGGCGAACGGAATGCCGAGCAGCAGGGCGCCGGCCAGCCCCAGGGTCGCCACGGCCAGACTCTCCAGGGTGGCGGTCAGGGTCAGGGCGAGAAAGCTCTGATCAAGGCGGGGTGGCCAGCTGGTGGCGAGGAAGTTGCCCATCTGCCGCCAGCTCTGGCCGTCGAACAGGCCGAGCCAGCCCTCGGCCTGCTGCCACAGGCTGAAGCCGATCAGCGCCAGCAGCCAGGGCAGGGGATGGCGCCAGCGGCGCATCAGCCGCTGCACGGCAGTGCCTCTTGCTCGCCGGCATAGAGGGCGGCCAGCATGGCCGGGGTGACGGCGGTGGCGGGGCTGTCGAACTGCACCCGCCCTTCGCGCAGGCCTATGATGCGGGGGAAGCGATCGAGGGCCAGTTCGACCGCGTGCAGGCTGGCGATCAGGGTGCTGCCGCGAGTGCGGGCTTGCGCCAGCAGGGCATCCAGGCTGCTTTGGGCGAGCACGGGATCGAGGGCGGAGACGGGTTCATCGGCCAGCATAAGATCCGGCTGCTGATAGAGCACCCGGGCGATGCCGACCCGCTGCGACTGGCCGCCGGAGAGTTCGCCGCAGCGCTGCTGCCACTTGTCGGCGAGGCCGAGGCGGGCCAGTTCGGCCCGTGCACCGTCCGGGTCGCAGGGGCGCAGCAGCGAAAGCAGTGAGCGAGCGAGGGACCACTGGCCGAGTCTGCCGGCCAGCACGGCAGTCACCACCGGCTGGGAGGCGGGCAGTGGAGGCTGTTGCCAGACCATGCCGATCCGGCTGCGCAGCCGCTGGCGGGCCCGGGTGGAGAGGGCCCAGGGATCCTGGCCCCAGAGGGCAAGCCTACCCTCGCCACGCAGCTCGGTGCCGATCAGCCGCAGCAGGCTGGTCTTGCCCGCGCCGCTCGGTCCTATGATGGCGACACACTCCCCCGCCTCGATCTGCAGGCGAAGCGGATGCAGGATGCGACTCTCGCCGAGCCGCAGTCCTGCCCCCTCCAGCGCAACGGCAATCACTTCAGCAGACCGGCCTGGGTCGCGGCCGCTTCGATGCCCTGGTAGTTCTCGGGCCTGGTTTCGATGAAACGGCTGGCCCGCTGCAGCTTGAGGATCTCGGCCTGGGCCGGGACGGCAGGATCCAGGCTGAGGAAGGCCTGCTTGATCTTCTCCTGCAGCACCGGATCCAGGTCGCCGCGCACCGTCCAGTTGTAGTCAAAGTAGGTCGGCGTGGTCCAGATCACCTTGACCTTGGCGGTATCGACCTTGCCCTCTTCCACCAGCTTGTCCCATACCGAGGCGTTGAGCGCACCGGCCGGCACCTTGCCGGAGGCGACCCAGGCGACGGTGGCGTCGTGGGCGCCGGAGAAGGCGACATGGGCGAAGTCACGCTCCGGATTGATGCCCTGCTCGGCCAGGAAGTGGCGCGGCATCAGGTGGCCCGAGGTGGAGGAGGGGGAACCGAAGGCGAAGTCCTTGCCCTTGGTGTCGGCCAGGGTCTTGATGCCGCTGTCGGCGTTGGCGATGAACTTGGAGGTGAACTGGGCGTCCTCCTGGCGCTGCACCAGCGGCACCACCTTGTCGGCACGGCGATGGGCCTGCACATAGGTGAAGCCCCCGAGCCAGGCCATGTCTAGCTTGCCGGCGGCCAGCGCCTCCACCACGGCGGCATAGTCGTTGACCGGCACGAACACCACCTCGCGGCCGGTCTGCTTGGCCAGGTAGTCACCCAGCGGGGCAAACTTGCGCTGCAGCTCGGTGGGGGCTTCGTCCGGAATGGCGGAGACTCGCAATGGCTCGGCGGCGGTGGCGCCCAGGCTGGCCAGCAGGGTGGTGAGGGCAAATATCCATTTCGAAGTCATGGGCAGTTCCTTGTGGTCTGTCGTTCGGGCAAGAGAAAGGCCCGACACGAGTCGGACCTGGCAGGAGGGCCATGGTAGGGGGCCTGTCGTGCTCTGCGCAAGATGGGCCCCTCAAAAAGGCGCGTTACACCCCGACGTGGAACGCCTGCTTGAGGTTGCGGATGAAGTCCGCATCCCGGCACAGGGTCTTGCCCGGGCTGTCTGAGATCTTGGCGACCGGGCCGCCGTTGCACTCCATCAGCTTGAAGACGATGTTCATGGGGCTGACGCCGGGCAGATCGCAGGTGAGCTGGGTGCCGATGCCGAAGCTGGTGTTGATGCGGCCCCGGAAGTGGCGCAGCAGCTGCACCGCCTTGTCGAGATTGAGCCCGTCGGAGAACACCAGCGTCTTGTCTCTTGGGTCGATGCCGAGCCGCTGGTAGTGGCTGATGGCCTTCTCGCCCCACACCACGGGATCGCCGGAGTCGTGGCGCAGCCCCTGATAGCGGCTGGCCAGCTCGAAGTCGAAGTCGCGCAGGAAGGCATCCATGGTGATGCAGTCGGTCAGGGCGATGCCGAGGTGGTTGGTGAATTCATCCAGCCAGCTGGTGAGGGCTGCGCGCTGGCTGTGCTCCAGCGGAAAGCCGAGCTGCTGGTGGGCCTGGAACCATTCGTGGGCCTGGGTGCCCACCGCTGGCAGCCGGTATTTCTGGGCCAGCTGGTAGTTGCTGGTGCCCTTGAATGCTGGCAGGCGCTCCTTGAGACGACCCACCACCGCATCCTGCACCGCGTGGGAGAAGCGGCGGCGGGTGCCGAAGTCGATGAGGTTGAAATCCTGCATCTCCGCCGGGCTCAGCTCCCGCTCCAACTTGTCTAGCTTCTGGTCCAGTCGCGCCAGGGCATGGCTCACCCCGAACTGGGGATAGCGGAAGCGGTTGCGCATCTCGCTGATGATGGCGAGCACCGGGATTTCCCACAGAATCACATCCTGCCAGGGCCCCTCGACTCGCACGTTGATGCGACCATCCCGTTCGAACACCTTGAGCAGGGAGGCATCGAGCGGCTTGCGGCGCAGGTGATCGAGGTAATCGGCGGTGAAGAAGGGGCGTTCGGCCAGGAAGTCGAGCTCTGGCCTGGTTAGCCGCAAGGAGCCGGCGAGGCGCAACTGCTCCTCGATCTGGCCCATCATGGGCAGCAGATCCTCTTCGTTGCGGCTGTGGAACTCGGCCACCACCTCGGCATCCGGGTAGCGATGGAACACCGCCTGCTGCATGTGCAGCTTGTAGGCATCGGTGTCGAGCAGGCTGGTGAGAATCGGGGGCATATCAGGCGTCCAGCAGGCGTTGTACATCGATCAGGCTCTGGGCCAGTTCGGCGCCCGCCTCGATCATCTGGGTGTGGGCGCTGGCCACCGTCTCGGGGGCGATGCCACGACAGGCGTCGAGATGAACGATGACCCGCAGACCGGCTCGGCGCAGTTGCAGCACGCTGGTCTTGACGCAGTAGTCGGTGGCGAGGCCTCCCACCAGCACTGTGCTGACGCCCCGTGCTTGCAGGAATTCGATAAGCCCGGTGCTGCGGCGCTCGGCCAGGTCGTGGAAGCAGGCGCCGTACGGATGCAGATCCGGCTCGACCCCCTTCCAGACGAAGAAGTCATAGTCGATGGGGGCGGGCAGGCCATCGAGCAGTTCGAAGCCTTGGGTGCCGGGCACGCAATGAGCCGGCCAGGTAAGATCGGCGTTGGGCAGATCCAGGGGTTGCAGCATGGCGGCGGGGCTTGTCACGACCCAGGCGGCGTTCGCGGGGTGGGCATCCTTGCTGCCGACTCGCAGGGTGGCGAGGGCGGCCTGCGCGTTGAGGGCCGCCACTATGTCAGCCCCGCCCGCGACGGGCAGTTCGTTCGGGCAGAGAGGGGTAAAGCCCTTCTGCGCATCTATATCCAGGCTGGCGATGGTTCCCATGGGTGGCTCCTGCACATAATATTCTTGTGATATTATCTACCAAACATTATTAGAAGGCGAGCAGGTCGACCAGGATGCCGAGAATGAGTCTGGATATGGTGGTGCTGCGGTTGAACGAGGAGCGGCTTGAACTGCTGCTCGAGACCCGGGATCGCCCCCCCTTTATCCACTGCTGGCAGTTGCCCGCCCTGCGCATCGACGAGACCCGGGACCGGGATCTGGATGCCGCACGCCATCGTCTGCTGGCGGAGTGGGGGCTGGGTCATTGCTACAGCGAACAGGTCTGTACCCTCGGCAATCTGGAGCGGGATCCCCGTGGCTGGTCCACCACCCTGGTCTATCTCTGTCTGGTGGAACCCAGAGCGGAGGCAGTACGAGGTCATTGGCACCCGCTCTCGGCCTTGTCTGGCCTCGACCTCGCCTTCGATCACGACCAACTGATCGCCAGAGGGCTGGAGCGGTTGCGCATCAAGAGCCGCTACAGCACCCTGCCGCTGCAACTGTTGGGGCCCGAATTCACCCTCTCCGAGGTGCAACGGGCCTTCGAGATCGTCCTGCAGACGCCGATGAACACGGCGGCGTTTCGCAAGCGGATCCATCGCGCCGACATCCTGGTGGATACCGGTCGCAAGCGCACCGGCAAGCAGCGTCCCGCCATCCTCTATCGGTTGGAAAACCCCTGCTGCGTGATGTTCGATCAGGTGATGAATGGAGCGGAAGCATGAGTACGAATCCCGTTCGTGTGCTGGTAAGCGCCTGCCTGCTGGGTCAGCCGGTGCGTTACGATGGTCAGAGCAAGGGGATCGTCAGCGACTGGCTGAATGAACTGGGCGCCGAGGGGCGGGTGCTGGCCTTCTGCCCCGAGGTGGCGGGCGGTCTGCCGACCCCGCGTCCACCCGCCGAGCGGCAGGGGGAGAGGGTCGTGACCGAGGGCGGGCTGGATGTGACGGCGGAGTTCGATCGGGGTGCCTTGCTGGCGCTCGAGCTCTGCCAGCGGCAGGGCATCCGCTTCGCCTTGCTGAAAGAGGGAAGCCCCTCCTGCGGCAGTGGTCGCATCTACAATGGCCGCTTCGAGGGGGTTTCCGTGGCGGGGGAGGGCAAGACCACGGCCCTGCTGCGCCGCCACGGCATTGCCGTGTTCAGCGAGGATCAGCTGCCCGAGCTGGCGTCGGTGCTCTCCTTGGCGGTCAACGCCACGGGCGCCTGAGCCTGCTGCCAGCCTTCCAGCACCTCGTCCTTCTCCTGCCAGCGCTGGTTCAGCCACGCCTGGAAGCCGCGCTTGAACTGCTTGTCGTTGAAGTAATCCCCTACCAGCTGCCCGTCCACCGGCAGCTCCTCGATGCGTACCCGGATGCGCTTCATCCGCCCCATCAAAAAGTCCTTGAACGGGGCCTCTGCGTTGTCCGGATAACTGATGGTGACGTTGATCAGACTGTCGAACTGCTCTCCCATGGCCGCCAGGGTGAAGGCCAGCCCCGCCGCCTTGGGTGGCATCAGGTGCTGGTAACGGGAACGGGTCGCCTCTCGTTTTTCCTCGGTGAAGCGGGTCCCCTCAACGAAGTTAATGACGGTGGTGGGGATGTGGCGAAACTTCTCGCAGGCGTGGCGGGTGGTCTCGATATCCTTGCCGCGAAGGTGCGGGTTGCGCAGCAGGAATTCCCGTGAGTAGCGGCGCATAAAGGGCATGTCCAGTCCCCAGCAGGCCAACCCCAGCAGCGGTATGTAGATGAGCTCGTGCTTCATGAAGAACTTGGGCACCGGCAGCCGATCACGGAACAGGTGACCCAGCACCACTATGTCGGTCCAGCTCATGTGGTTGCTGATGATGAGGTACCAGCCATCCTTGCGCAGTCGGGTGTCATCTTCCACCTGCCAGTCGATGCGGGTGGTGAGGCTTATCACCAGGGCGTTGCAAGCCAGCCACAGCCTCATGAAGCCATTGTTGAGCCGGCTGCAGGCGCGGCCAAAGGCCGGGATCGGCAGCAGCAGTTTGACCAGCGACACCAGCAGGATCAGGCTGGCACACAAGGCGGTGAACAAAATGGTCATGCTGGTGCTGATGAACAGCACCAGGGGACCCGGGAGCAGGCTTGGCATGGGTGTCGTTTACTGCGTCTTGTCCGCCAGCAGCTGACCCAGGGTCTGGTCCTTCTCACACCAGATCCCGTTCAGCCACTGTTGAAACTCTTGTTGGAACTCGGGGTCATTGAAGTAATCCCCCACCAGATTGCGTTCGATCGGCAGAAAGCGGACCCGAACCTTGATCTCCTTGACCCGACCGCACATGAAGTCCCAATAGCTGGGGATGCCACCCGGATAGGCGATGGTCACATCCACCAACTTGTGCAGTTGATCCCCCATGGCCGCCAGGGTGAAGGCGATGCCGCCAGCCCTCGGGTGCAGGAGATGGCGATAGGGCGCGCCCTGTTTGTCGTGCTTGTGGGCGGTGAAGCGGGTGCCCTCCACAAAGTTCATCACACTCACTGGAATGTGGCGGAACTTGGCACAGGCCTTCCGTGTGGTTTCTATGTCTTTTCCCTTCAAATAGGGTCGCTTTTCCAGAAGTTTACGGGAATAGCGCCGCATGAAGGGGAAGTCCAGCGCCCACCAGGCCAGACCGAGAAAAGGTACCCAAATCAGTTCTTTCTTGAGGAAAAACTTCAGGAAGGGGATTTTCTGATTAAAAATCCGCTGCAGTACCAGTATGTCGACCCAGGATTGATGGTTGGCAATCACCATATACCACTCATTCCGGCGCCCTTTGTCCACTCCGACCACCTCGAAAGGGGTTCTGATGATGGTTTTCTGGATCAGGTTGTTGAAACCTATCCAGCAGCTGGCGCAGCCGTCCAGCAGGACGTTGCAGAGGGTGCGCCAGCCCTTGAGGGGCAGCAACAGCTTGATGAGACCGAGCAGCAGGATGGGGACAAACCAGAACAGGGTGTTGAAAAAATAGAGCAGGGTCGAGAGGCAGCCGCGCAGCCGCTCTATCAGCTTGTTGTGCATGAATCGGATCCGTTTTCGTGTCTGTGGGTGGTAACCAAGTGGTCAGATCTGTGGCCATAATATCAGCCGATCCGGCGCTAGACCATGGATGCACCGCACTGACGCCGGGCTCTCCTCCCCATCATGTCGCGTTCACTGGCCGCTGCGCAGCCGTGACAACAGCCGATCCATGGCGCGATAACCGAGCGCCTCGATGAGATGCTCCTTGCCGATGGTCGGTTGCCCCGCCAGATCGGCGATGGTTCGCGACACCCGCAGGATACGGTGCCAGGCCCGGATGCTGAGCCCCAGCCTCTGGATGGCGTTCTCCAAAAATTCGGCATCTTGCGGTGATAAGCGGCAAATATCTTCTATTTCTCGACTATCAAGCAGGTTGTTGAGTTTGCCATTGCGGCTGAGCATGCGCTCCCGCGCGCCCAGCACCCGCTCACGGATCTGCCGGCTCGACTCCCCTCGCTCCGCCTTGCCTGTCAAGCTGCCCTTGGGCAGCAGCGGCACCTCCACCGTCAGATCGAAGCGATCGAGGAAGGGGCCCGAGAGCTTGCCGAGGTAGCGCAGTATCTGATCCGGGCTGGAGCGGGTCTGGCCGTCCCCGTAGTGGCCGCAGGGGCTGGGGTTCATGGCGGCCACCAGCTGGAAGCGGGCGGGGAAGTCCACCTGACGGGCGGCCCGGCTGATGGTGATGTGGCCCGTCTCCAGCGGTTCTCGCAGGGAGTCGAGCACCTTGCGTTCGAACTCGGGGAGCTCGTCGAGAAACAGCACTCCGTTGTGGGCCAGGGATATTTCCCCTGGCCTCGGGTGGCTGCCGCCCCCCACTAAAGCCACAGCTGAGGCACTGTGGTGGGGCGTGCGATAGGGCCTGTGATGCCAGTGACCGGCGCGGGGGGTGAGGCCGCCGATGGAGTGGATGGCGGCGGTCTGCTGCGCCTCCTGTTCGCTCAGCGGCGGCAGTATGCCGGGCAAGCGGCTCGCCAGCATGCTCTTGCCGGTACCGGGTGGACCTATGAACAGCAGGTTGTGGCTGCCGGCGGCGGCGATCTCCAGCGCCCGCTTGGCCTGGGACTGGCCGATCACATCCTGCAGATCCGGCACATCGGGCAGGGTGTCCGTGGTTTGGGGCTCCGGCAGGGGCAGCTCGTACTGGCCCGCCAGCCAGGCGGTGACGGCCAGCAGCTGGTGGGCGGTACGCACTTCTGCGTCCTGAATGAGGGAAGCCTCGGGGCCGTTCTCCCGAGGTACCAGCAGGGTACGCCCGGCGTCGCGGCAGGCGAGCACGGCGGGCAGCACGCCGAGCACGGGGCGGATCTCGCCGGTCAGGGCCAGCTCCCCTAAAAATTCGTGATCGAGCAGGTATTTTGCAGGTATCTGCTTGGAGGCGGCGAGAATGCCGATGGCGATGGCCAGATCGAAACGGCCCCCCTCCTTGGGCAGATCGGCAGGGGCCAGATTGACCGTGATGTGCTTGGAGGGGAACTCGAAGTTGCCGTTGAGCAGGGCGCTGCGCACCCTGTCCCGCGACTCCTTCACCGAGGTTTCCGGCAGGCCCACCATGTTGAAGGCGGGCAGTCCGTTGGATAAATGGACTTCCACCGTGACTTGCGGTGCCGCAATTCCCAGGCTGGCACGGCTATAAACCACAGCTAATGACATAAATCCCGTCCTTGGTTTGATGTATGTGCTGGTTAACCGTTTTTTTATTAGTTTTTTGTTCCAGAGAGCAGCTTGCAGATCAGTCAAAATCAGAGTCTTGTCAGGTAAAAAATGCTTGCTCAATAAAAATCACCGTGCTAGTTCTAATAGCCATTCGCGGTGCAAACCGCCCCCATTTCACAGGATTTCCGGTTGTAACTATGAACATGGCCTCCCGTTTCGTCAGCATTATTGTGGTCCTAGTGGTGATTATTATCTCACCGCTCGGGGCTCGTTTAGCTGCACGGAACAAGGGATAGACCCACCACCGGACAGAACGAAACAAGCGACCCCCGAGCCTCACGGCCCGGGGGTTTTTTTTCGACCCAAGGACAGGATTTTCACATGAACGGCGCGCAGTTTTTGGTACAGGCTCTCAAGAAACAGGGTGTGACCCAGGTGTTTGGTTACCCGGGCGGGGCCATCATGCCGGTCTATGACGCCCTGTATGATGGTGGCCTGGCCCATCAGCTCTGCCGTCACGAGCAGGGTGCTGCCATGGCAGCCGTGGGTTATGCCCGCGCTTCCGGCCAGGTGGGGGTCTGCATCGCCACCTCGGGCCCAGGAGCCACCAACCTGGTGACCGGGCTGGCGGAGGCGCTGCTCGATTCCGTGCCGCTGGTCGCCATCAGCGGCCAGGTCGCCTGCGCCGCCGTCGGCACCGATGCGTTTCAGGAGGTCGATGTACTCGGTATGTCCCTCTCCTGCACCAAGCACTCCTTCATGGTGACCGACCCCGCCGATCTGGGTCGGGTGCTGGCGGAAGCCTTCGCCATCGCCACCGAAGGGCGCCCAGGTCCTGTGCTCATCGACTTTCCCAAGGATGTGCAGCTCGCCGCCGTGCCAACCCAGAGCCCGCTGTTTGCGGTGGAGGAGCCAGAGCCCCTCAATCCGGCCGAGCTGACGCTGGCCCGCACCCTGCTGGCCGCTGCCGAGCGTCCCGTGCTCTACGTCGGGGGCGGAGTGGGCATGGCCAATGCGGAGCCGCAATTGCGGGACTTTGCCGCCGCCACCGGCATGCCGGCGGTCACCACCCTCAAGGGGATTGGCGCGCTCGACCCCGACAGTCCCGTCTACCTCGGCATGCTTGGCATGCACGGCACCAAGGCCGCGAACTACGCGGTACAGCAGTGTGATCTGCTGCTGGTGGTGGGCGCCCGTTTCGATGATCGGGTGACCGGCAAACTGGACGAGTTTGCCCCCCACGCCAAAGTCATCCATCTGGACGTGGACGCCGCCGAGTTCGGCAAGCGCCGCGCCGCCGAGGTGGGGATCACCACTGATCTCAAGCGGGTGTTGCCCGCCCTAACCATAGCGCTGGCGATCGATCCCTGGCGTGAGCACTGCGCCGCCATGGCCCGCGAATATGCGTTTCGCTACGACCATCCCGGCCAGCCCATCTATGCCCCGGCCCTGCTCAAGCAGCTCTCCGAGCGCTTGCCCGAGACCAGCGTGGTGGCCTGCGACGTGGGTCAGCACCAGATGTGGGTGGCCCAGCACATGCGCTTCACCAGTCCGCGCAATCACCTCTCCAGCGCCGGTCTCGGCACCATGGGCTTCGGCCTGCCCGCCGCCATCGGCGCCAAGATGTCGCGCCCGCAGGACGAAGTGGTGCTGGTGAGCGGTGACGGCTCCTTCATGATGAACGTGCAGGAGCTCGGCACCATACGCCGCGCCCAGCTCAAGGTGAAGATGGTGCTGATCGACAACCAGCGCCTCGGCATGGTGCGCCAGTGGCAGGAGCTGTTCTTCGACGGCCGCTACAGCGAGACCATTCTCTCCGACAACCCGGATTTTATCGCCCTGGCCGCCGCGTTCGGCATCCCGGGCGAGACCATCACATGCAAGGAGCAGATAGCCGGTGCACTCGACCGCCTGCTGGCAAGCGAGAGTGCCTACCTGCTGCATGTGGCCATTTCAGAGGAAGAAAACGTCTGGCCCCTGGTTCCGCCGGGAGTCGCCAACCACAAGATGATGGAGCAACGCCCATGAAGCAGCACAGCTTTCACCAACCCGGATTTGCGCAGCACACACTGCATATCCACGCCCAGCCGAGACCCGAAGTGATGGAGCGGGTGCTGCGGGTGGTGCGTCACCGTGGCTTCGCTCTCTGCGCTCTGAATATGGAGCAGGATTGCCAACAGCTGCGGATCACGGTTACTGTCGAGTCGGAGCGTCCCATCCAGCAGTTGTGGAGCCAGCTGGTCAAGCTGGTGGATGTCTCCCGGGTCGATGCACTGGAACAGCAACCCCGGATCAGCGCTTAAGGAGCCAAGCCAATGTCACAGTCTTCCCAATCCGCCACTCACCCCCAATACATCTGGTTCAACGGCAAACTGGTGCCCTGGCAGGATGCTCAGGTGCACGTCATGAGCCACGCCCTGCACTACGGCTCCTCGGTGTTCGAAGGGGTGCGCGCCTATGACACCCCCAAGGGCACCTGCATCTTCCGCCTGCAGGAGCACACTCGCCGCCTGTTCGACTCCGCGAAAATCTACTGGATGGACGTCCCCTACAGCGAGTCCGAAGTGAATGAAGCCTGCCGCACCGTGGTGCGCGAGAACGGCCTGAAAAGCGGCTACCTGCGTCCGCTGGCCTTTGTCGGCAACGTGGGGCTGGGGCTGCATCCACCGCAGGATGCCAAGGCCGACCTCATGGTCGCGGCCCTGCCCTGGGGAGCCTATCTGGGGGAAGAGGGGCTGAAAAACGGGGTGGATGTGTGCGTCACCTCCTGGAACCGGCTTGCCCCCAACACCATACCTACAGGCGCCAAGGCGGGCGGCAACTACCTGTCGTCCCAGCTGATCAGTCGCGAGGCCAAGCGCAACGGCTTCGCCGAGGGGCTGGCGCTGGACGTGAACGGTTATCTGAGCGAAGGGGCGGGGGAGAACCTGTTCCTGGTGAAGAACGGCGTGCTGTTCACCCCGCCCGCTACCGCCGCCATCCTGCCCGGCATCACCCGCGATACCATAATGACGCTTGCGCGTGACTTGGGGTATGAGGTGCGCGAGCAGGCGCTGCCGCGCGAGGCGCTCTACGTGGCGGACGAGATCTTCATGACGGGGACCGCCGCCGAGGTGACCCCGGTGCGCTCCGTCGATCGGATGAAGGTGGGTTCTGGCAGCCGTGGCCCTGTGACCGAGCAGCTGCAGAACGCCTTCTTCGGCCTGTTCAACGGCAAGACCGAGGACAAGTGGGGCTGGCTGACGCCGGTCAATGACTGATGAGAGAGGGGAGGCGTCACGCCTCCCCGAGTCGCTTCCGATGAAGGCTCCCTCGTGGTGCCTTCATCAGGATCGATTCCCGATCCGCGAATCATACATTCATGTTGAAAGACAATGCGCCCCAGGGGCATTCAGGGAGTAGAAACAATGCCGAAGTTGAGATCCGCCACCACCACCCACGGACGTAACATGGCCGGGGCCCGCGCCCTCTGGCGTGCCACCGGCATGACAGATCAGGATTTCGGCAAGCCCATCATTGCCGTGGTCAACTCCTTCACCCAGTTCGTGCCCGGTCACGTGCACCTCAAGGATCTGGGCCAGCTGGTGGCCCGGGAGATCGAGGCCGCCGGCGGCGTCGCCAAGGAGTTCAACACCATAGCGGTGGATGACGGCATCGCCATGGGCCACGGCGGCATGCTCTATTCCCTGCCGTCCCGGGAGCTGATCGCCGACTCGGTGGAGTACATGGTCAACGCCCACTGCGCCGACGCCATGGTCTGTATCTCCAACTGTGACAAGATCACCCCGGGGATGCTGATGGCCGCCCTGCGCATCAACATTCCGGTGATCTTCGTCTCCGGCGGTCCCATGGAGGCGGGCAAGACCAAGCTCTCCGATCAGATCATCAAGCTGGATCTGGTGGACGCCATGATCCAGGGCGCCGACCCCAAGGTTTCCGATGCCCAGAGCGATCAGATAGAGCGCAGCGCCTGCCCCACCTGCGGCTCCTGCTCCGGCATGTTCACCGCCAACTCCATGAACTGTCTGACCGAGGCGCTCGGCCTCTCCCAGCCGGGCAACGGCTCCATGCTGGCGACCCACGCCGATCGGGAGCAGCTGTTCAAGCTGGCAGGTCAGCGCATCGTCGCTTTGGCCAATCGCTACTACCAGCAGGATGACGAGAGCGCCCTGCCGCGCAACATCGCCACCAAGGCGGCGTTCGAGAACGCCATGGCCCTGGACATCGCCATGGGTGGCTCCACCAATACGGTGCTGCACCTGCTGGCGGCGGCCCAGGAGGCCGGGGTGGACTTCACCATGGCCGATATCGACCGCATGTCCCGCAAGGTGCCCCAGCTGTGCAAGGTGGCCCCGTCCACCCAGAAGTACCATATGGAAGACGTGCACCGCGCTGGCGGCGTGGTCGCCATCCTGGGTCAGCTGGAAAGAGCCGGCCTGGTGCACGGCGATACCCGCAACGTGCTTGGCACCTCCCTGAACGAGTTGCTGGAGGCCTATGACGTCAGCCGCTGTGACGACAAGGCGGTGCACGACTTCTACCGCGCCGGCCCCGCCGGTATTCGCACCACCAAGGCATTCAGCCAGGATTGCCGCTGGCCAGAGCTGGATCTGGACAGAGCAGAAGGCTGCATCCGCTCCCTGGACAACGCCTACAGCCTGGAAGGGGGGCTGGCGGTGCTCTCCGGCAACCTGGCCCTCAACGGTGCCATCGTCAAGACCGCCGGGGTGGATGACGAGAACCTCTGCTTCCGCGGCCCGGCCCGGGTGTTCGAGAGCCAGGACACTGCGGTCGCCGGCATCCTGGACGGCACAGTGAAAGCGGGTGAAGTTGTGGTGATCCGCTACGAAGGCCCCAAGGGCGGCCCCGGCATGCAGGAGATGCTCTACCCCACCACCTATCTCAAGTCCATGGGGCTCGGCAAGGCGTGCGCCCTGATCACCGACGGTCGCTTCTCCGGCGGCACCTCTGGCCTCTCCATCGGTCACGTCTCCCCCGAGGCGGCGTCCGGCGGCACCATAGGGCTGGTGGAGGATGGGGACATCATCAACATCGACATCCCGGCCCGCAGCATGGTGCTGGAAGTGGCTGACAGCGTGCTGGCCGCTCGCCGCGCCGCCGTCGAGGCCCGTGGCTGGAAGCCGCTCAATCGCCAGCGTCAGGTCTCCTACGCCCTGCGTGCCTACGCCATGCTCGCCACCAGTGCCGACAAGGGCGCGGTGCGCGATTTAAGCAAGCTGGAGGAGTAAGCCATGGTCTCTGCGGCGGATTATCTACGCAAGGTGCTGCTCTCACCCGTCTACGAGGCGGCGCGGGTGACGCCCTTGCAGACCCTTAAAAAATTATCCGAGCGACTCGGCAACCACGTGGCGCTCAAGCGGGAAGATCTGCAGCCGGTGCACTCCTTCAAGCTGCGGGGTGCCTATCACAAGATCGCCACCCTGAGCGCCGAGCAGAAGTCCCATGGCGTGGTGGCGGCCTCGGCCGGCAACCATGCCCAGGGTGTCGCGCTGTCGGCGGCCAAGCTCGGCATCAAGGCGATCATAGTGATGCCCAAGACCACGCCGGACATCAAGATCGACGCGGTGCGACGGCTGGGCGGCAACGTCATGCTGTTTGGCAACAGCTTCGACGAGGCCTACGGCGAGAGCCGCCGCCTCGCCGAACTGGAGGGCTACACCCTGATCCCGCCGTTCGACGATGTCGAGGTGATCGCGGGTCAGGGCACCATCGGCAAGGAGCTGCTGGAGCAGGATACCCACCTCACCCACGTCTTCGTACCTGTGGGTGGCGGCGGTCTGGCCGCCGGGGTGGCGGTCTACATCAAGCAACTGCTGCCGGATGTGAAGGTGATCGGGGTGGAGGCGGAAGGCTCAGCCTGCCTCAAGGCCGCCATGGAGGCTGGTGAGCCGGTCAACCTGGAGCGGGTCTCCCTGTTTGCCGACGGGGTGGCGGTCAAGCGCATCGGCGAGGAGACCTTCCGCCTCTGCAACCAGTATCTGGACGAGGTGGTGACCGTCTCCAACGACCAGATCTGTGCGGCGCTGAAAGACATCTTCGACGACTGCCGCGCCATCGCCGAGCCCTCCGGTGCCCTGTCCCTGGCTGGCCTCAAGGCCTATAGCGAACGGGAGCAGGTGAAGGGGGGGCGGATGGCTGCCATCCTGTCCGGCGCCAACGTCAACTTCCACAGCCTTCGCTACGTGTCGGAGCGCTGCGAGATCGGCGAGAAGCGTGAGGGCATGCTGGCGGTGACCATACCCGAGCGCAAGGGGGCCTTCCTCGACTTCTGTCGCCAGCTTGGGCCCCGCATGGTGACCGAGTTCAACTACCGCTACGCGGATGCGGTCCAGGCCTCCCTGTTCGTCTCGGTGCGCCTCACCGGCGGCGACGAGGAGCTCGGCCAGATCATCGACCAACTCGGTGGCAACGGTTACCCCGTGGTCAACATGACCGAGAGCGAGCTGGCCAAGAATCACGTGCGTTACATGATTGGCGGCCGTCCGGCGCGGCCCCTCGGCGAGCGGCTTTACAGCTTCAAGTTCCCGGAGCAGCCGGGTGCCCTGATGCGCTTCCTCGAGACCCTGGGCTGTCGCTGGAACATCAGCCTGTTCCACTACCGCAACCACGGCGCCGACTATGGCCGGGTGCTCTGCGCCTTCGAGCTGCCGGACGAAGACGTGGCCGCCTTCCACGACTACCTGCACGAGATTGGCTACGGCTGGAAAGAGGTGAGCGACGATCCCGCCTATCGCCTGTTCCTGGCGAGCCAGGGCAGTCAGTGACGGCGGCTTGACCATCCCGCCCCGAGATGAAAACGAAGAGCCTGGCTCTTCGTTTTTTTATGGGCGCTCCAGGGTGCGCATCTACCGATAATGTCGCCAATATCACACTCCTGAGTCCCTGGTCGTTTGAGGCTGGTTGCAGATGGGATAATCTGAGTATGGGGCTTGGGTTCGGGGCCCCGTCAGGGAAGAGAGGCGCATCCGCGTCATAACAATTCATTGCAGGGGCTCATCCATGAACAGATCTATGCTCGCCGTCCTGATCGGCGCGTTGATGGCAACGGGGACGGTGCAGGCCGCCGCCCAGGACAATACCTGGTATGTCGGTGGCAAGGCTGGCTGGTCCAATTTTTACGGGGTGGATTACGACGATCAGGTCAAGGATCTGCTCGATGCCTTTGATCCTGGCCAGGACCATAGCGACCTCGGTCTGGGGGCCTTCGCCGGCTATCAGGTAAACCGCAACGTGGCCGTCGAGCTCGGCTATGACTGGCTCGGCAAGTATCAGGTCGATCAGCGCTTCAGCAGTAACGGGGTCGAGGCAGGACTGGATGGGGAGGCCAAGGCCCAGATGATCCAGGCCACCATGAAGATCGGCTTCCCGGCGACCGAGGCCCTGGATATCTACGGTCGGCTGGGGGGCGCCTATGCCTGGACCGACAGCTCCATCAGTGCCTGGGCCAACGATGGCACCAGCAACCTCTCGGCATCGGGCGGGGGCAAGTATCACGGTGCCGCCTTTGTGGGGGCATTGGGCATCGAATATGCCATCGACAAGGATTGGGCTGCCCGCCTCGAATACCAGTACACCACGCCGCTCGGCAAGGACTCGCTGGATGAATCCGGCATAGAGCTGGACAACGGCCTGCTGTCTGTCGGCATGCTCTACCGCTTCGGCCAGATCGGCGACGAACCGGTGGTGCCCACACCGGCCCCCGAGCCCGCCCCGGCCCCTGTGCTGGTGGAGAAACAGTTCAGTCTGGATTCGGATGTGCTGTTCGAATTCAACAAGGCGACCCTGAAGCCCGAGGCCAGCCAGGCACTGGATAACCTGTTTGCCCAGATTCTGGCCGCCAATCCGAAGGATGGGGTGGCGACCGTGATCGGCCACACCGACCGCATCGGCTCCGATGCGTACAACCAGTCCCTGTCCGAGCAGCGTGCCCGCAGCGTGGCGGACTATCTCATCGCCAAGGGACTGTTTGCCGACAAGGTGCGCGCCGAGGGGCGTGGTGAATCTTCCCCGGTGACGGGGGGCAGTTGCCCGGATGGTGCCAAGGCGCAGATGATCGCCTGTCTGGCTCCGGATCGCCGGGTCGAGGTGCGGCTGACCGGGGTCTCCCAGGCCGCCGAATAAGCCGGAACAGTCATGAGATAAACACAACGAGGGGGCCTTGGCCCCCTCGTTGTGTTCTGGTTCCCCCCTCATCCCCAACCCTTCTGCCGCGAGGGTGAAGGGGGAAAGACCCTAGGTTTGATTAGCCGCAAGGTGGCGTAATCAGACGCGCGATAAGAAAAACGCGGCTGGCGGCTGGTGAGGGAGACGGTTTAATTCAACTCCGTGGGGTCGATGTCCAGGCTCCAGCGCACCCGCTTGGTCTCCGGCCAGCCGTCCAGCTCCTTCACCGCCCAATCCAACAGTTGTGCCAGGGGTGCCCGGTTCGGGCCCTGCACCAGCAGCTGCATGCGAAACTTGCCCGCCTTGCGCTCCATGAAGCCGCTGATGGGCCCCAGCACCTGGACCTGGGGATAACGGGCGCTGCGCAGTGTCTCGGCGAGGCGGGTGAGGAACAGCTGCACCTCGTCACGGCCGTTGGCCTCGGCCCGGAACAGTCCCTGGTAGCTGAATGGCGGCAGCCCCAGCAGACGGCGCTCCTTGAGCGCGGTGTCGGCGAAGTGGCCGTAACCGTTCTGGGTCAGATCCTGCAGCAGGGCGTGCTCGGGGTGATGGCTCTGCAACACCACCAGCCCGGGCTTGCTGGCGCGCCCGGCCCGGCCCGCCACCTGGGTGTAGAGCTGGGCCTGCTTCTCGGCGGCGCGAAAATCGGCGGAAAACAGGGCGCCATCCACATCCAGCAGACCCACCAGCGTCACATCCGGGAAGTGGTGGCCCTTGGCCAGCATCTGGGTACCGATCAGGATCTTGTACTTGCCCGCCTTGATGTCGCCGAGGTGGGTCTCCAGCTCCCCCTTGCGGCGGGTGTTGTCCCGATCGATGCGCACCACAGGGTATTGAGGGAAAACCGTGGTGAGCAGCTGTTCCAGCTGCTCGGTGCCCACCCCCGAGCCAATCAGCTCGTTGCAGCCGCATTCCGGGCAGTGGTGGGGCAAGGGGCGCACGCTGTCGCAGTGGTGGCAGTGCAGCCGTCGCCCGGCCTGATGCCAGGTGTACCAGGCATCGCAGCGCTCGCAGGCAGCGCTCCAGCCGCATTGGTGGCAGATGAGGGCGGGTGCATAGCCACGGCGGTTGAGAAACAGCATCACCTGATTGCCCGCCGCCAGGTGCTCCGCCATCAGCTGCTCCAGCTGGGGGGAGAGCCCGGCCTGCAGCCGCACGCTCTTGATGTCGAGGATCACTTGGCGGGCGGTCTGGGCGTTGCCGGCACGCCGCGTCAGGCTGAGGTGGTGATACTTGCCAGTTTTGGCATTGTGCAGGGTCTCAAGCGACGGGGTGGCGGAGCCGAGCAGTATGGGGATGCCGGCGCGATGGGCCCGCATCACCGCGAGATCCCGGGCGTGGTAGCGAAAACCGTCCTGCTGCTTGAAGGAGCCGTCGTGTTCCTCGTCGATGATGATGATGCCGAGGTTCTGAAACGGGGTGAACACTGCGGAGCGGGTGCCGATCAGGATGGCGGCGCCACCGTCGCGGCAGGCGAGCCAGGCATCGAGCCGCTCCCTGTCGTTCATGGCGGAGTTCATCGCCACCACCGGCACCTTGAAGCGGCGCCGGAAGCGGTTGATGGTCTGGGGGGTGAGGCCGATCTCCGGCACCATCACCAGGGCCTGCTTGCCCGCCTTGAGCAATGGCTCGAGGATGCTCAGGTAAACCTCGGTCTTGCCGGAGCCAGTGATGCCGTCCAGCAGAAAGGCACCAAACTTGTCGCTCTGGCTGGTGACGGCGGCCACCGCCAGCGCCTGCTCGCTGTTGAGGCGCAACCCCTCACCGGCGTCAAAATGGGTTACCCAGTCGCCGTCATGGCTCGGCTCCAGGCTGCGCTTCTCGAGCAGTCCCTTCTTCTCCAGGGCGGTGAGTACGGCGCTCTGGATCTCCTCCTGTTTGAGCGCAGACGGCGTCTGGGGCCCCTTGCGCAGCAGGGCGAGTGCCTGCTGCTGCTTGGCCGCCCGCTTGAGCTCGTTGAGATCGATAGCCATCCCGGCTTCTGTTACAAACCAGAACTCCAACTCCCGGTAGGCGGCGGGCTCTCCCTTGCGCACCAGCACCGGCAGGGCGTGGGGTAGCACTTCACCCAGCGGATGCTGGTAGTAGCTGGCGCTCCAGGCCATCAGCGCCAGAATATCCGGCCCCAGCACGGGGGAGCTATCAAGCACCCGCTTGATGGGCTTGAGCTTGTTGCGCGGCACCTGACTCTCGGTCGGGTGATCCACCACCAGGCCGACCAGGGTCTGGGGACCGAACGGGATCTCTACCCGGCAACCGGGGGCAGGCAAGGGCAAAGGGGAGAGATAGTCGAAGTGCCGGCGCAACGGCACCGGGACAGCGACACGAACCAGATCAAGCGTTTGCGATGAATCCACCAAAAGGTTGCCTATTTTTTCTGCGAAGCCACTTGCCTGAACTCAGGCATTTCCTATATTATTCGCAGCCTTTGAAACTGTGTTCAACAATCGTGTGGTGTCCGACAAGAGATCGGATGGCGACACGGCCTATAATCGAGGTTGTCCATGAAAGCTGGTATCCATCCTGACTACGTAGCCATCACCGCCAAGTGCTCTTGCGGTAACGTGATCAACACCTTCTCTACCCTGGGTAAAGATCTGAACCTGGACGTGTGCTCCGAGTGCCACCCGTTCTATACCGGCAAGCAGAAAGAAGTTTCTAGCGGCGGCCGCGTAGACAAGTTCAACAAGCGTTTCGGTGGTCTGACTGCCAAGAAGTAATCTTACTTCTGAAGAATTCTGAAAAAGGCGCCCATCGGGCGCCTTTTTTGCTTGTTGGCGTTCTGTATTGCCTCGCTTTGCCCTATGGTGGGTGCGAGTCCATGGGGGATGGCAAGGAGTGTCGGAATGCGGAACTGTCTGGTGATGGGTGCGGCGGGTTACATAGGTTCCTATCTGGTACCCCACCTGCAAGGGTTGGGCTACAGGGTGATCGCCGGTGCGCGCCGCCCCTGCCGCCTGCCGGAGGGGGTGGAGTTCCGTCTCGCCGACAGCCTCAAGCCCATCACCCTGCTGCCGGCCCTTGCCGGGGTGGACACCGTCTTCTATCTGGTGCACGCCATGGGGGCAGGCGCCGGTTTTCACCGGTTGGAGCAGCAGGGGGTGAAGAATTTCGCCGCCGCCGCCCGCGCCGCCGGGGTGCGCCGCATCATCTATCTGGGGGCCATACAGCCGATCCCCTGCAACAGCCGCCACCTCAACTCCCGTCGCCATTGCGGGGAGCTGTTTCGAGAGGCGGGTGTACCCACGGTGGAGCTGCGAGCCGGCATCATCATAGGCCCGGGCTCGGCGGCGTTCGAGGTGATGCGGGATCTGGTGTTCAACCTGCCGATGATGGTGACGCCGAAGTGGGTGCGCTCCCGCACGCCCCCCATCGCCCTCTCCAACCTGTTGCACTATCTGGGCGGACTGGTGGAGGCCGACGGGGTGGATGGCCGCATCTTCAATGCGGCGGGCCCCGAGCTGCTCAGCTACCAGCAGCAGTTGCAGAAGTTTGCCGCCCACATCGGCAAACGCTGCCCCATCATCCCCATCCCCTTCCTGAGCCCCCGACTCTCCGCCTGGTGGCTGCAGTTTGCCACCTCGGTGCCCCAACCCATTGCCAAGGCGTTGGTGGGTGGCCTCAAGCACGACATCCCGGCCGATGACGGTCCGCTGCGGGCCCTGCTGCCCCAGCACCTGCTCAGCTTCGACGAAGCGCTGACGGAGAGCCTGGCGCTGGAGCAGAAGCTCGGCGCCGAGCAGCAGGGCCAGAAGACGCCGCTCGGCCTGCGTTGGCGTCATCCCGAGTACGGTTTCTACGACCGTACCGCCAGCGGTGAGGCCGAGTGCCTCGCCTCTCCCGAGGTGGTGTGGCATGTGCTGCAGCAGCTGGGGGGCGAGCAGCGCTACTTCTACATGAACGAGCTGTGGGTGGTGCGCGAATGGATGGATCACCTGATAGGGGGCCCGGCGCTCACCCGGGGCCGCACCAATCCGGATCGTTTCGTGAAGGGGGACATGCTGGACTCCTGGCAGATCCTCGGGGTGGACGAGGGGCGCAGGCTGGATCTGCTGTTCAACATGAAGGCCCCCGGTGTCGGGCGGCTGGAGTTCAACATCCAGCCCCAGGAGTCCGGCCTGACCCGGCTGCGGGTGACCGCCCACTGGCACCCTCAGGGTGCCTGGGGGCTGGCCTACTGGCTCGCCATGCTGCCCTTCCACCTCTTCATCTTCCAGGGGATGACGGAGGCCATCGCCCGTCAGGCGGAGCAGAGGGCCGGTATACCCGTGATGGATTGAAACCATATCTATAACTAAATGGGTATTCATTGTCGGTGATACGTGCTGATGATTGGCTCATCGGTGGATAACGGCAATACTTTCTACTGTGAAAGCCCGATGGTTTTCTTTATGATCCCGAGCCCTCGCCTGTGGCGAGCCAATGCACCACCACATTCACTTCCGTATCGGGGTCCCCCATGTCCGATCTGCGTCATGATCTTCGTCAACAAGCGCTCGATTACCACGCCCAACCCATTCCCGGCAAGATAGCCATCGCCCTTACCAAACCCGCCGAGACCGCCCGCGATCTGGCGCTGGCCTACAGCCCGGGCGTCGCCTCGCCGGTGCGCGAGATCGCCGCCAATCCCGATGATGCCTACCGCTACACCGGCAAGGGCAACCTGGTGGCCGTCATCTCCAACGGCACCGCCATCCTCGGTCTTGGCAATCTGGGGCCGCTGGCCTCCAAGCCGGTGATGGAGGGCAAGGCCCTGCTGTTCAAGCGCTTCGCCGGCATCGACGCCATCGACATCGAGGTGAAACACGAGACCAGTGCGCAGTTCATCGACACTGTCGCGGCCATCGCCGATACCTTCGGTGGCATCAATCTGGAAGACATCAAGGCCCCCGAGTGCTTCGAGATCGAACAGGCGCTGATCGAGCGCTGCGACATCCCGGTGTTCCACGATGATCAGCACGGCACCGCCATCGTCACCGCCGCCGGTCTGCTCAACGCGCTGGAAGTGCAGGGCAAGCGCATCGAACAGAGCCGCATCGTCTGCATGGGCGCCGGGGCCGCCGCCACCGCCTGCATGGACCTGCTGATCAAGTGTGGCGCCGCGCCACACAACATCTTCATGCTGGACCGTCAGGGGGTGATCCACAGCGGTCGCACCGATCTCAACCAGTACAAGCAGCGCTTCGCCAACGAGACTCCGCTGCGTACCCTGATGGATGCCATCGACGGGGCGGACGTGTTTGTCGGCGTCTCGGGCCCGGACGTGCTGCCTGCCGAGGCGGTGGCGCTGATGGCCCCCAACCCGGTGATCTTCGCCTGCTCCAACCCGGATCCCGAGATCAAGCCGGCCCTGGCGCACTCGGTACGTAGCGATCTCATCATGGGCACGGGTCGCTCGGACTATCCGAACCAGATCAACAACGTCATCTGCTTCCCCTTCATCTTCCGCGGCGCCCTGGATGCGCGCGCCAGCCGCATCAACGACGCCATGAAGGTAGCGGCGGTGGAGGCCATTCGTGGCCTGGTCAAGGAGCCGGTCCCGGCCGAGGTGCTGACCGCCGCCGGGGTGAGTGAGCTCACCTTCGGCAAGGATTACGTCATTCCCAAGCCGATGGATGCCCGTCTGCTGCCCCGCGTGGCCCGCGCCGTGGCGCTGGCGGCGGTGGCCTCCGGCGTGGCGCGCATCGCACTGCCGGCAGATTACATGCAAGATTGAGCCGCCTGAGCACGACAAAAGGGGCCCCATGATGGGGCCCCTCTTCATTGGGAGCTTGTGCGCCTGTTACTTGGTCTTGGGGGCCACTTTCACGGCCGGTGCTGCATGGGTCGCCTTGTGATGCTTTTTCACCACCTTGGTCTGGGTCGCGTGGGGGGCGGCAGCCTTGGTCGGGGTGGCAGCCATGGTGAAGCCGGAGGTCAGGGCGAAGACAGCGGCCAGGCTCAGGGGGATCAGCTTTTTCATATTCCAGTTCCTCGTTCGGGTTGATGACATGGAGCGGCTCTCCATGACGTCATCCTAGGGCTGTTCGACCTGTGGTTCAGTGAGCGACTGGTGACGGTTTGTATCCAAATGTACGGGCAGTCTGAGGCAGAAGCGGGCACCGCTACTGCTCGGGAGCAGCTGTACCTCGCCGCCGTGGTGGCGGGCGATGCTGCGCACTATGGCGAGACCGAGCCCGGTGCCGCCGGTGCGTCGGTCGCGGCTCTGATCCAGCCGCACGAAGGGCTCGAAGATCTGGGGCGCCAGCGTGGGATCGATACCGGGGCCGTCGTCGGCCACCTCCAGCAGGTAGTGATCCTGCTGCCGACTCATGGCGAGGCTCACCCGGCTGGTGGCGTGGCGCAGGGCGTTGCCGATGAGGTTTTCCAGCGCTCTGTCCAGCAGGCGGATGTCGCCGCTCCAGGGCAAGGCCATGGCCGGGCGTACGAAATCGAGCCGGGTCTGTGGCCGCAGCGCCTGCCAGTCCGGGAGGCGGCTACCGGCCCAACTGGCCAGTTCCAGCTCGCTGCACTGCAGCGGCAGCTCAGGGCGATCCAGCCTGGCGTAGGTGAGCATCTCCTCGATGAGGGCGTCCAGGGCGCCGAGATCCCGCTCCAGCCCCTGCTGCTCCTCGGTGGTGGGAGGCTCGGCCAGCATGGCGAGCCGGTAGCGCAGCCGCACCAGGGGGGTGCGCAGCTCGTGTGCGATGGCGTCGGTCAGCTGCTTGCGGCTGGCCAGCATGGCCTGCAACTGCTCCGTCATCTGATCGAAGGTGCGGCCCACCCGGCCCAGGCTGCTGCCGGGGGGCAGGCCGGTGCGGCTGGAGAGATCCCCATCGCCGACCCGGCGGGCTGTCTGTTCGAGTTGCTGCAGGCCGCGCCAGTGGGGACGCAGCCAGAGCAGGATGGGGAGACCGAGGGAGAGGCCGATGAGCAGCAGCAGGCCCACATCCACCCAGTGCAGCTCGTGCAGGTAGGATAGGTAGGGCACGGGGCCGACGATCAGCACCTGATCGGTGCCGGGGATGCGCTGCAGGAAGGTGTCATCTTCCTCGACGATGACGATGTTGCCCGCCTCGAGAAAGGCCTGATCCTCCCTGGCCAGCGGCTGGTTGGCGAGGGCCCCGATCCGCAGCGGTAGGGTGAGCTGGCGGCTCTGCTCCGCCATGCGGGCGGGCCAGTGCGCCGGCGGCAGCCGGGCCAGCTCACCGGTGAGCAGGCCGAGGGAGCCTTGCATCATCCGCTCCAGATAGCGATCCCCCGCCCGCTCGGCACTGACCTGATAGACCAGACCGATGAGCAGGATGGCGAGGCAGAAGCAGCCGATCAGCAGCAGGTAGAACTGGATAAACAGGCGTCGCATGGAGGTTCTCCTCTTGCCTGGGTTGCGTCTTGGCGTTGTTTTGTTATCCCCTCATCCCCAACCCTTCTCCCGCAAGGGGAGCAGGGAGCAGAGAGCATCAAAGTCATTCGGTAACTGTTTATTCCCAGGCCTGGGGCACCAGCAGATAACCCTTCTGGCGCACCGTCTTGATCCGGGTCGGGTTGTTGCTGTCATCCCCAAGCCGGCGGCGCAGGCGGGAGATGGCCACGTCCATGCTGCGGTCCTGGCCGTCGTAATCGCGGCCCCGCAGGCTGCGAAACAGCGCCTCCCGTCCCAGGATCTGGCCGGCGTGGCAGGCCAGCTCCCACAAGAGATCGAAGTCGGCGGTAGAGAGGGGCACGCTGTCGCCATCGAGGCGCACGTCCCGACCCGGCCCGTCGATCCGCAGGCGGCCGAATTGCAGGCGCTGGGGCGGGGGGCTGGGAGCGAGTGGTTGGGATGCCCGCAGCCCCTGCTGGCGGAACTGGACCCGCAGCCGGGCCAGCAGCACGGGGGGCGGCGTGGTCTTGAGGATGTAGTCGTTGGCCCCCAGCTCCAGACTGAGGATCTGGTTCATGTCGCTGTCCAGCGAAGTGAGCATGACGATGGGACCGGCAAAACGCGGGCGCAGATCCCGGCACAGGGAGAGGCCGTCCTGTCCCGGCAGCATGATGTCGAGCAGCACCAGGTCGGGCTGCTCGACCTCCACCCTGGCGAGCGCCAGATCGCCCCGGCTCTCCAGCAGCACTTCTATGTCGTGGCGACCGAGCCAGCTGCTGATGAGCTGGCCTATGTCGGGATCATCTTCAACAAACAGAACGCGTGGCATGGTGGCGTGGCCCCGGCTATGGCGCGAATGCGCGTGTCGCCAGCATAACGGCTGCGCCAGCGCTCTGCACCGGGATAACTAATCAAACAGGGCCCGAGGCCCTGTTCTCATTCTGCCTGTCGAAGGGGATTGGCGTCCCTGCGGTATCAGCCTGCCTTGCGGCGTAGATAGACCCCGGCCTCCATATGGTGGGTCCAGGGGAACTGGTCGAACAGGGCGAAGCGGGCGATCTCGTGGGTCTCGCCGAGGACCGCCATGTTGGCCTGCAGGGTCTCCGGGTTGCAGGAGATGTAGAGGATGTTGTCGTACTCCTGCACCAGCTTGACCGTGGCGTCGTCGAGGCCGGCACGGGGCGGGTCGACGAAGATGGTGTTGCACTGGTAAGCGTCGAGATCGACCCCCTTGAGGCGGTTGAACTCCCGCTCGCCGCGCATCGCCATGGTGAACTCCTCCGCCGACATGCGCAGGATGATCAGGTTGTCGACCCCGTTGGCGGCGATGTTGTACTGGGCTGAATCCACGCTCGGCTTGGCGATCTCGGTGGCCAGCACCTTGCGGAAGTTCTGGGCCAGGGCGATGGAGAAGTTGCCGTTGCCGCAGTAGAGCTCCAGCAGGTCACCCTCGCTGCCTTTGGTCACGTCCAGCGTCCAGCCCAGCATCTGCTCGTTGATGGCGGCATTGGGCTGGGTGAAGCTGTTCTCCACCTGCTTGTAGACCAGCTCGCGCCCCTGCACGTTGAGCCGCTCGATGACGAACTCCTCCCCCAGGCAAATCTTCTGCTTGTGGGCGCGGCCAATCAGTTGCAGATCGAACCCCTGGGCCCGCAGGTCGGCCTGCAGGGCCTCGGCAGCCTGCTGCCACTCCGCCTCCAGCTTGCGGTGGTAGAGCAGGCTGACGCACAGCTGGCCGGACTGGGTGGAGAGGTAGTCTATCTGGAACAGCTTGCGGCGCAGTACGGGGTGCGGGCGCAGCCCTGCCAGCAGCACCGGCATCAGCCGGTTGATGAGCAGGCTGGCGGTGGGGAAGCTGTCGACCCGGATGATCTCCTTGGTGGCCTGGGCATACATGCAGTGGAAGAGGTCATCCCCCTCGTGCCAGATGCGGAACTCGGCGCGCATCCGGTAGTGCTCGGCGGGGGAGGCATGGACCTCAAGCGCGGGCGGATTGAAGTCGGCGAACAGCTGGGTGAGGCGATCGCGCTTCTCGTCGAGCTGGGCCTGGTAGTCGGCGGGGGTCCGCTGGGATTGGGTCATAGATACCTCAGATGCACACCGGCAGGGCCGGGCAGAAACCGGGGGAAGGCCGCAGCCAACCAAAGGGTGGGGATTTTAAAAGGCCGTCGCGGATTGTCCAAGTTTTTTGTGGTCAAGAAGTGGCCAGTCGGGCCGATAACCGATCCACCAGTATGGCGGGAGAGTGATGATGCAGATCGATGGCATGGGCGCAGCCCAACCCAAGGGAGTGGGCATTGCTCCCAAATCGCCTCAACAGGCAGAGTCGAAAACGGCGGGCAAGGGGGATGAGGTCTCCCTGAACAAGCCCCCGAAGTGGGCCCAGGTGCTGATCCAGCAGGCGCTGCAATTCGCGCTGGAGATCAACGGCCAGCACTATCAGGCCCCCAAGAGTCAGGAGTTCAAGCTGGATCCGCCAGAGGCGATCACCCCGGAGACCTTGTTCGATTACGAGACGGTGGCGGACAACGTGCTGCAGTTTGTCACCGGACGGCTGGGCGCGGCCCGTGCCGACGGCAAGTCGGATGAGGATCTGGCCAAGATGATGGAGCAGGCCCGCAAAGGCGTGGACATGGGCTTCGGTGACGCCAGAAAGCAGCTCGGGGACTGGGCGGACAACGAGGACATCAAGTCCGGCATGGATCAGAGCTACAAGCTGATCCAGGAGGGACTGGAGTCCTTCGAGCAAGAGTTCTTCGGCGAGGTCTCGACCACGGATCTCGGGGCGGCCAAGATGGCCAGCCGGCAGCAGGCCTTCCTCGAGATCGAGACCCGGGACGGGGACAAGGTGATGCTGCGCTTCAGCGATAGCTGGCAGTTCAAGTCCCGCAGCGACGGGAGCGGCAGCCAGTTCAGCCTCAAATCGAGCCAGAGCTTCGACTTCTCCCTGGAGGGGGATCTCGACAGTGGCGAGATGGAGGCCATCGGTACCCTGGTCAAGGGGCTGGACGAGCTGGCCGGCCAGTTCTTCGGGGGTGGGGAGGGCAAGACCCTGGCTGACAGGTTGAATGGTCTGCAACTGGATGACAGCCAGCTCGCCTCCTACTCCCTCAAACTCAAGCAGTCGGCCCGTCTGAGCCAGGCCTATCAGGGGGCTCACTCGCTGCAGGATAGCCTCAAGCCGCTGGCGGACTACCTGCCGAAGCTTAGCCAGTGGCAGCAGCAGGCCGATGCCCTGCTGTCGCCCGCCCAGCAGCAAGGCTTGACCCCAGCGGTACTGGCGGCGCGAGGCCAGAACGAGGCGGCCGAGGGGGCCGGCTTCATGGGCTTCAACCAGCGGATGCTGGAGGCCATGCGGCTGCTCGGCCAGCAGATGGCGACAGCCTGACGCAGGCCCGTCGCCCTCTGATGCGGTGTTTGCCAGCCCCTCGCGGGGCTGGCACACTGCCATTTTCCCTGACCAGATGCGGCCATGAACCCCAAGAAGCCAAGAGACAAGCGCGAGCTCTGCTACCCCTTCATTTTCGAGACCCAGTTCCAGTGTGACTACGAGATCGCCACCGACGAGCTCTGCTGTCAGGTGGGGGCCGTGCTCTCCCATCTGGTGCCGGATGAGGATACCCGGCCCGTGCTGGCGGATCTGGCGACCCTGCAACGACTCATCTACAACCTCAACGGCTCGGTGCGTGGCAGGCTCGGGATCTTCGAGGAAGATCTGGACTGGCTGAAGGGGCGTTACGATCACTACAACGAGGCGAGCTGCGGCCGGGTGACCGGCTTCGTGCTGCCCCAGGGGCCGCAGCCAATCCCCACCCTGCACCTGTGCCGCTGCGGCAGCAAGAAGGTGGTGCGCCTGCTGGTGCGCCTCGAAGAGAGCGGCGTGCGCTTCGACTCCATTCTCTATCGTTTCGCCAGCCTGCTGGCCAACTTCTTCTTCGTGCTGACCGTCTACCTCAAGCAGGCGTGGAATGTGCCGGAAGTCCCCTACGTCAGCATCAACTACTGAGGTTGCCGGGGTTTGCCGAAGCAACATGAAGAAAAACCGGAGCCTTGGGCTCCGGTTTTTGTTGTCAGCTCGACAGCAGCACCCTGGCCGAGTTGGCCGGTATGGTGAGCTGCACCTCCCCTTGCACCACCTCGAACTTGTCGCCGTTGAAGGCGTCGGTGAAGCGGCTGGCGGGGCTGGCGGTCTGCCACAGGGGCAGGCTGATGGTGCGCGGCTCCGTGGGGTGGCGGTTGCAGGCCACCACCACCTGATCGCTTTGCAGGGTGCGGGCAAACACATAGCTGTGAGGGCCGGCGTAGAGGGTCTGGATGTCCCCCCGGCGCAGGGCCGGGCGCTGCTTGCGGATCTGGATCAGGCGGCGGTAGTGATCGTGCAGCACGTGATCCCAGTCTGTGGTGTCCCAGGGGAAGCAGCGACGGCAGTCCGGATCGTTGCCGCCGGAGAGCCCCACCTCGTCGCCGTAGTAGATGGAGGGCACACCGATATAGGTGATGAGCAGGGTGGCGGCGAGCCGCATCCGCTGCTTGTCCTCCCCCAGCAGGCGCAGGAAGCGGGCGGTGTCGTGGCTGTCCAGCAGGTTGAACTGGGCCAGCTGGTTCTTGAAAGGGATATGAGCCCGGGCCAGCTTGAGCCAGCGGTCCAGCTCCTCGGCGCTGATCCGGATGGGATGATAGGCGATGTCCTGCCCCGCCAGGAAGGCGCGGATGGGGTGGGCGAAGCCGTAGTAGTTCATGGCGCCGTCCTCCTGATCCCCCTGCAGCCACTGGCTTGCCTCGAAGAAGTGTTCGCCGAGCACGTAGGCGTCAGGGTTCTCCTGCTTCACCGCGCCGCGAATGGCGCGCACATGGCCGCTGTTGCCCATGGCCGAGCCCCGTTCCCCCAGCATGTGGATGACGTCGAAGCGCCAGCCATCGATCTGGTAGGGGGCACGCATCCAATAGCGCAGAATGGCGTTGTCTGCCCGATACACGGCGTCTTGCACCTGCTCACTGGAGAAGTCCAGCTTGGGCAGGCTGCGAATGCCCTTCCAGCTGACGTAGTCCCCCTCGGTGTCGAAGGTGTAGAAGCTGCGCCAGGGGGAGTCAGGGTTGCTCTGGGCCCCCAGCGGCGGGCAGAACCAGGGGTGATCGGTGGAGGTGTGGTTGACCACGGCGTCCAGGATGATCTTCATGCCGCGCTGGTGCAGGTTGCGGGTCAGCTCGGCAAACTGGGCATTGGTGCCGAGGTGCGGGTCGACACTGTAGTAGTCCTGGGTGTCGTACTTGTGGTTGCTCGGCGAATCGAAGATGGGGTTGAGGTAAAGCGCCGTCACCCCCAGGGATTGCAGGTAGTGCAGCTTGGCGTCTATCCCCGCCAGATCCCCGCCGTAGAACTCGCAGGCGCCGTGGCCTTCCTCGTGGCGGCTGACCGGTTCCCCCCAGGCCTTGCTGATGACCGCCTTGCCGCGGTATTCGTACTCGTGATGCTTGACGCTCAGCGAGGGATCGCCGTTGCAGAAGCGGTCGGGGAAGATCTGGTAGAAGACCTGATCCTGTACCCAGGTCGGCGGCTGGTGATGGCTGTTGAAGCGGAAATGCTGCTCCCGCGGCGGCATGGCGGCGCTGACGCCCGCCCCGTGCAGCCACCACTGCTCCTCGTCTGTGAGGCACTTGAAGCAGTAGAGGTGGATCTCCTGCCCTCTGGCCAGCGGCAGCTCGACCTGCCAGACCTGCAGCCTGTCCCGGGTCGAGACCGGGCGCATGGCCACCAGGTACTCCTCGTTGTCCGGCTCGTGACGCAGCCACACCTCGCGGATGGGGGCGTCCAGCTCGCTGAACAGGGTGAGCAACAGGGTATCGGCACTCTCTTTGAACCAGGGTGCCACCTGGGGATGAAACAGGAAGGGATGGGTCATGGTATCTACTGCATCAGAGGGTGGCCAGAGGCTACTGGGTCAGGAGGTCGGCGAGGGCATTGCCCTGTTCGTGAAGTTGCTCCAGCTGATCCGCCAGGGTGGCGGGATCCAGCCCGAGCTGGTCGGCCAGCGGCTTGGGGAAGCGCGTTATGATGGTCTGGGCCGGTACTCCGGCGTGCCAGGCGAAGGAGACGAAGACGGCGAGCCGGATCAGCACCGCCTCCTTGCTGACGGGATCGTGGGAGAGGGGATCCAGCTGCTGGGCGATGGCATCGACGAAGGAGGCCGATAGGTTCCAGCGTTTCGCCAGCTCGGCGCCGAGCTGGGCATAGTCGTACCCCAGCATCTCCCGCTGGGCCTCGACCCGGCTGCTCCCCTTCTCGATGGCCAGGTTGATGAGCCCGGCCTCCTCCGGCAAGGTGCTCTGGATCAGTAGCTCGCCGATGTTGTGAATGAGGGCGCAGGTGAAGGCGCTCTCCGGATCCACCGCCTTGGTCTGCTGGGCCAGGGTGCGGGCTATGGTGGCGACCTGGAAGGTCTGGGTCCAGAAGCGGTGCTTGTCAAAGCCAGGGGGGGCCTTGAAGCTGCTGATGATGCCGGAGGCGACCACCACGGAGCGCAAGCGGTTGAAGCCGAGACGGATCACCGCCTGCTCGATGGAGGTCACCTCGTTGCCCCGGCGCAGGGCGGCGGAGTTGGCCATCCGCAGCACCTTGACGCTGATCACCTGGTCCATGGCGATCTTGGCCGCGATCTCGTCGATGCGGGCATTCTCATCGTTGAAACTCTGCATCAGCTCGTGCAGCAGTTGCGGGATTGTGGGCAGTTGTTTGATCTTGCCAAACAGGCGATCCATCGACATGGCTGAGGCAGCCTCCATTGCGAACATTGCCTCATATTGTGCCACAGCTGGGTCAGTTGTTCCTGTCGGTGAGTGGTTTTGTGAGCCCTAGTACACCCAGTCTCGCAGTTTGTATTCCAAACGGTGCTGTTTTCCGGTCAGGATCAGGGTCTGTGGCGTGCCGCTCAGGGTGGCACCCTCGGTCAGGGTGGTCAGCACCGCCTGCTCCACGGCATCGAGCGGCGCCAGACAGGCCATCTCGGTGTTGCCCAGGCTGGTGACCCAGAGTCTGTCATCCTCGAGGTGGCCCTGGCCGAAGTAGCGGTTGCAGCCGGCGATGCCATTGACGGTGAGGTGTTCCCCTATCTCTATGTCGGGGGGATTGATGCGGCTGCTGGGGATGGCCTGGCCATCCAGCTTGTCGAGCACCCAGTGGTGGTGCTGCAGATCTTGCGAGGCGAAGCGGGGAGTACTGCTGCAGGCGCTGAGCAGGAGCAGGGCGAGCAGCAGTAGCAGAAATCTGGGCATGAAAGGGGCTCCGGTGGGGGGGAGTGACAAGCATACCCGTGCCATGGCCCGGGAGGCAGGGCACGGGGGGGCCGGCCCGACCGCTTCTGTCGCCCTCAGGGAGAGGGGGGTGTCGGTAAATGGCAACACCTGCCCCGGCTGAGCCTGTTTACCCATGGCTCCCCTGACCGTCTCAGCCGGCGAACAACCGCTCGGCGTAACGGGCGAGCCCCGAGGCCACAGAACCGAAGTCATCCCCTCCCTCCAGAGGCACTGAGGGCAGCTTCTGACGAATGAAGGCCTTGATGAGGGGAGAGCGGGCGCTACCACCGGTGACGAAGATCCGGTCCGGTGCCACGCCGGCGGCGGCGATCGCCTCGTCCATCAGCTCGCCGACCTTCTCCAGCAGGGGGGCCGAGGCACTGGCCAGCTGAGGGCGGGTGAGTTCCGCCTCCAGCCCCTTCTCCAGCTCGTTCAGGGTCTGGTGATTGAGCTCGTGGTCGGACAGGGCGATCTTGCCCTGCTCGGCGCGCCACACCAGCTGGTGGCTCAGCTTGTGGACCCGCAGGCTGGCGAGCCGTGAGAGTTTGCTGCCGGGCTGGCTGTCGAGCTGCAGATCCTGCAGCTGGCGGGCGGTATCCAGGCTGTAGAAGCGACTCTGGGCGCTGACGTCGTTGATGGCGGCCGCGTCCCAGAACAGCGGATGGGGCAGTGGCTTGCCGGTCTTTAGGGTCTCGTGCATGCCGAGCAGCGGCATCATGCCCTCCACCGTCAGGCGGATGTCGAAGTCGTTGCCGCCGATGCGCTGGCCGCTGTGGCCGAGCAGATCGCCGCTGCGATCCAGCCGGTCGCGGTGGCTCGGGCCCATGCGCAGCATGGAGCAGTCGGTGGTGCCGCCGCCTATGTCCACCACCAGCACCACGGCATCCTCGGTGAGTCGCGCCTCGAACTCGAAGCCGGCGGCCACCGGCTCGTAGAGAAACTCCACCCGCTCGAAGCCGGCGAGGCGGGCCGCCTCACCCAGGATGGCGATGGCCTGGCGGTTGCTCTCCTCCCCGGCCAGCCCCTGGAAGTTGACCGGGCGACCGATCACCGCCTGGCGCACCGGGGCTCCGGTCTGCTGTTCCGCCTCGTGGCGGACGTGCAGCATCATTGCGCAGACGATGTCCTCGAACAGGGCTATCTGGGGCGCCTTGAGGCCGTAGGCCCCGAGGAAGGATTTCGGCGACTTGATGTAGTAACCGTCATCCGGCTCCTCCAGGTAGCGCTCCAGCGCCGCACCGCCGAAGCTGAGCTCGTCGATGAGTCCCTCTTCGCGCATCTGGCGGCGCACCGCCTGGGCCCGGGTCACCACGGGGCCCCGCAGCTTGAGGTACTCCGCCTGCTGCGTACTGGCCAGCCGTTCGGCCAGCAGGCCGGCGATGGCGTCCCGGTGTGGGGCGTGCAGGGTGGAGGGGAGGTAGTGGGAACCGGAGAGGGTCAGCAGCCTGGGGCTGCCCTGTTCCATCACGGCGACGGCACAGTTGGAGGTACCGTAATCAAATCCGATAAACATGGGTGCCAGACTCCAGAGCAAAAAAGGAGGACTGGCCTACCCGAAGGTGCCGGGTCTTACAACCCGACGCACAGTCGGAGGTACAGTGAGCATATCCGATGAACATGCTTGCCAGACTCCTGTACAAAAAAGGGCTGGTAGCCTACCCGAAGGCGCCGAGTCTCACAACCCGGCGCCATGGTTATTGCGGTCGAAGGGGACAACAGGGCGAGCGGGGTGCCTGTCTGCGCAGGAGACAGAGGGAGTGGCTCCCTCTGTTTTCATCGCTGCGGGGAGGGGTCACTCCACCTCGTTGTCGCTGCGGCCCTGGCTCTCGATGGCCTGGAGGTTGCCGAGGGTGGTGTCGGCGATGGCGTGCAGCGCCTCCCGGGTCAGGAAGGCCTGGTGACCGGTGAACAGCACGTTGTGGCAGGCGGAGAGGCGGCGGAAGACGTCATCGGTGATCACCTCGTTGGACTTGTCCTCGAAGAAGAGATCCTCCTCCTCCTCGTAGACGTCCAGCCCCAGGGCGCCGATGCGGGAGGTCTTGAGGGCCTCGATGGCGGCGTTGGAGTCGAGCAGGCCGCCCCGGCTGGTGTTGATGATCATCACCCCGTCCTTCATCTTGGCGAAGGCCTCCTTGTTCAGCAGGTGGTAGTTCTCCTTGAACAGGGGGCAGTGCAGGCTGATGACGTCGGACTGGCGCAGCAGGGTGTCGATGTCCACATACTCGGCCCCCAGATCGATGGCCGCCTGGTTCGGGTAGGGGTCGCTCACCAGCAGGCGCATGCCGAAGCCCTTGAGGATGCGCAGGGTGGCGATGCCGATCTTGCCGGTGCCTATGATGCCGGCGGTGCGGCCATGCATGTTGAAGCCGACCAGCCCCTCCAGGGAGAAGTTGGCGTCGCGGGTGCGCTGGTAGGCCTTATGGATGCGGCGGTTGAGGGTCATCATCAGGCCCACCGCGTGCTCGGCGACCGCCTCGGGGGAGTAGGCGGGCACCCGCACCACTTTCAGGCCCAGCTCCTTGGCGGCCACCAGATCCACGTTGTTGTAACCGGCGCAGCGCAGGGCGATGACCTTGGTGCCATTGGCGGCCAGCTCGGTCAGCACCTCCCGGTCGGCGTCATCGTTGACGAACAGGCAGACCACGGGGAAGTGATGGGCGAGGCGGGCTGTCTTGGCCTCCAGCCGCACGTCGAAGAACTCCAGCTCGAAGCCGTACTGGCTGTTGGCCTGATTGAAGTGTTCTTTGTCGTAGCTCTTGGTACTGAAAACGGCGACTCTCATGGGGCGCTCTCCGCAGATAATGATGTGGTTAAATTACAACAAATAGTGACCGTCATCACGGGATAAATGGTGGGGATTCAGCCCCACGGCATGATGGGAACGGCGCTCACTGCACTCTTGTACGAACCATCCACCAACTTGGTGCTGTAAGTCAGATAGACAAGGGCATTGCGCTTCTCGTCGTAAAAACGCACCACCTTCTGCTCCTTGAACACCAGGGAGGTGCTGACGTCGAACACCTCTTCCCCGGCTTTGAGTTTGGCGGGCAGGGTGATGGGGCCTGTCTGGTGGCACGACAGTGAGGCGTGGGAGGGATCTTCCGCCAGCCCGAGACCGCCCTTGACGCCCCCTGTCTTGGGGCGCGCCAGATAGCAGGCGACGCCGGCGATTTTCGGGTCGTCGAACGCCTCCACCAGGATCTTGTGATTGGGGCCGACCAGCTTGAAGGCGGTGCTCACCTCGCCGACGGGGTCGGCCTTATCGGCCAGCGCCGGACCGGCAAACAGCGCGCCCAGCAGCAGAGGCAGGGCGCGGGTGAGGGGGGAGTGGTGTGTCATGATTTCTCCTTTGGCTTCCCTCAGTAGGGGATGCCCAAACGACGATAGAGGCTGGCCAGCACCCAGGCGGGGCCTACCAGCAGAAATTGCAGGTCGGCGAGGAAGGAGGGGCGCTTCCCCTCTATCCGGTGGCCGACGAACTGGGCTACCCAGAGCAGCGCGAAGCCGTACAGGGCCGGCCACAGCAAGGGGCCTTGCCAGCTGTGGCAAATGATCAGCCCCAGCGCGGTCAACGCCGCCATTCCCACGAACAGGGCAAACGACAGCCGCAGGTAGAAGGCCAGTACCGGAATGGCAACCAGCGCCGCCCAGTTGAGGGACGGTGGCAGCGGGCCTGCCGGCAGACACCAGAGCAGGGCCAGGGTGCAGAGGTAGATACCGGGCACGGCCACCTTGTGGATGGCCACATTGACCGGGTGCTGGTGGCTCTGGCCGTAGTCGCTGAACCAGTCGTCGAGTCGTTTCATGGCACCTCCCTGGTGCTGCGGTTGAAACCGGCCCGCTCATTCCCTGCGAGCCTGTGGTCTGGGACTCACGCCCTTTGTCGCGGTGGCAAGTCCCAGCGCCAGTGCGCCGGAATCCCGGCGTTACTGCCCTTGCCTAGGGGGATAGTCCCAGCAAATAGGGCTCTGGAATCCCGGCGTTATTGTCCTTGTCTGGGGGGACAGTCCCAACAGATAGGGCTCTGGAATCCCGGCGTTATTGTCCTTGTCTGGGGGGATAGTCCCAATATTGGGCTGGAATGCTCCTGAGCAAGGGGGTCATGTCCGGGTTGGGCAGGGAGATGGTGACCCGCTGCTCCAGATTCGCGCTGGCCAGGGCCTCGCGGATCCTGGGATTCTCGTGGAAGAACTTCATGAAGCTGCCGTCGGCATAGGCCCGCTCCAGTCCTGTCTGGATCGCCTTGGCCAGCTTGGGAGACTCTGGGCTGACGAAGAAGAACTCGGCGAAGGGGTAGCGGATCAGCAGGTGCTGCTCTATGGCGAGATTGGGGTACTGGGCCGCCAGCTCACGGCGTTCCGCGAAGATCTCCACCAGACCGCGGGGAAAGAAGTCGAGCTTGTCGCCGTCGTTGATGAGACGGAACAGGTTGCTGTAGCGTCCCGCATAGGTCGCAATGCCCGCCTGCTCCAGGATCTTGTTGTCGGCCCAGCCAACCCCCTGGGCCGCCTTCAGCTGCCGGAGATCCGCCAGGGTATTGACCTGGTTGAACTTCTCCTGGGCATCGCCGTGGATGAACGACAGCCGCAGTCCTTCCAGACCACGGAACAGCGGAATGGGGACGGGGATCAGGGCGGATTCGAGGGTGCTGGAGGTACCCATCCAGAACACGTTGATGGTTTTGCCCTTGCGCAGCTCCTGCTGCAGGGTGAACTGATTGAGATTGAGGTCGACCCGCTTCAGTTTGTAGGGCTGTCCGGCACGGTCGAGTGCCAGCTCCAGCAGCTTGAGCTGGTATTCGCTGTCGAGGTCATTGATCGGTCGGCTGGGGACCTTGACGGTGAGCGTCTGCGCCTGTGCCAGCAGCGGCAGGCACAAACACAGCTTGATGAGCCATTTCACGCTCTGATCTCCTGTAGAGTCCGGGACTTGCCCGGAGTCTAACAGAAGTTGTCACGCTCTTGCTGTGAAGCCGCGAACAAGGCTCATGTGCGGCCCGGCATGCTCGTCTGTCTAGACGGACGCCGCTGCCTGTGCACGGCCTTGCCTGCAGCCCGGTGCAACAAGGTGGTGACGGTTCACTGGCGTATCAGGCGACGCGGCGGAACACGTGGGTGTCGTTGAATTCCTTGGTGCTCTGGCACTCGACGCAGAAGCGGGACTCAGGACGAGCCTGAAGCCGCTTGAGGGAGATCTCGTCACCGCAGGATTCGCAGTAGCCAAAGTCTCCTTCATTGATGCGTTTCAACGCCCCTTTCAACTTGCGCAGATGCAGCTTGTCGTGCTCGATGCGGTTCAGCTCCAGACGGCGGGCCTCCTCGATGCTGGCACGATCAATTTCATCGGCCATCTCGTTGGTATCGGTGGCGATGGCCTGGCTGGCTTGGGAGTTGAGACGCTCTTCGAGCTCGAGGATTTGTCGCTCGATCTGACCCTTGTAAAAGGCCAGTTGGTCTTCAGTCATGAAATCACACATAGGGTTTGCTACCAGTCAGTTTCCCAATTTTTCCCATTTATGGGGGCTGTCGGCCCGCAGACCAAGCCCCTGTAGTCCGATTTGCACCAAATCCATGCAGGAGAGTGCAAATCAGGGCGGGCCTTGTACCAAAAAAATGCAGGTATGCAAAGCGAATCGGATAAGGATTGTGCGCCCTTGCAAAGAAATGGGCCCGATTCGACAGGGTCTGACTGAGTATCGAGCAGGATCTGTCCATCCTTGGCATCGGGCTTGCAGTGGGCTGTTCATGACACAGGGTGTTTAGTATTTGGTGCCGCGCTGGTCATTATATCAGCCGTTGTTTATAGTTTTTTAAACACCACTGCTTGACAAAGGCCTTTATCGCGGGCTTTTATGGTGAGGTCGATTACATTTTCTTAACAAGGGTGTTCCTTATATTAGACACCCTTGCCAATGACAACCGTAGAGTCGGGGTTTAACATGGACAGTATCAAGGGCTGGATGGAGAGCAATCGCATCACGGAAGTGGAGTGCCTGTTCCCGGATTTCACCGGCAATGCCCGAGGCAAGATCATTCCAGCCAACAAGTTTCTGCGCGAAGGGGGCATGCGGCTGCCTGAGGTCATCTTCACCCAGACGGTGACCGGCGAGTACCCGGATGACGACAGCATGATCGACCCGCTGGAGCGGGACATGCAGCTCTATCCCGATCCCAACACCATTCGTTTCGTGCCCTGGGCACTGGAGCCCACGGCTCAGGTGATCCACGACTGTTTCGACATCAATGGCAAGCTGATCGACATAGCGCCGCGCTCCGTGCTGCGCCGGGTCTTGTCATTTTACGAGAAGCAGGGCTGGAAGCCGGTAGTGGCCCCCGAGCTCGAATTCTATCTGGTCAAGCGCAACGAAGACCCCGACTATCCGCTGGTGCCGCCGGTGGGCCGCAACGGCCGCCCCGAGACGGCTCGCCAGTCGTTCAGCATCGATGCGGTCAACGAATTCGATCCCATCTTCGAGGACATGTACGACTACTGCGAGGCCCAGGAGCTGGAGGTGGACACCCTGATCCACGAGTCCGGCGCCGCCCAGATGGAGATCAACTTCCTGCACGGTGACGCCATCGATCTCGCCGACCAGGTGTTCCTGTTCAAGCGCACCATGCGGGAGGCTGCCCACCGTCACGGCATCTATGCCACCTTCATGGCCAAGCCCATGAGCGATGAGCCTGGCTCCGCCATGCACATCCACCAGAGCCTGGAAGACGTCGAGGGACGGAACCTGTTTGGCACCAGCGAAGGGGGTAACTCCGCCCTGTTCATGCACTTCATCGCCGGCCTGCAGAAGTACACTCCGGCAGTGACCGCCCTGCTGGCGCCGAACGTCAACTCCTACCGCCGCCTCACCTTCGGTGAGAGCGCGCCGCGCAACGTGCAGTGGGGCGTGGAAAACCGCACCTGCGGCCTGCGGGTGCCCTTCTCGGAGCCGAGCGCGCGCCGGGTCGAGAACCGCTTCGCCGGGGCCGACGCCAACCCCTATCTGGCACTGGCCGCCACCCTGGCCTGCGGTTACCTCGGCATGCTGGAGAAGTTGGAGCCCATGCAGGAGATGAAGGCAAGTGCTTATGACCTGCCCTACAGCCTGCCCCGTTCCCTGGAAGAGTCGCTCAGCCATCTGGAGCAGTGCGAGCCCATCAAGGACATGCTGGGGGAGCGCTTCATCCGCGCCTTCGTCGCGGTCAAGCGCAAGGAGTACGAGACCTACTTCGGGGTGATCAGCCGCTGGGAACGGGAATTCCTGCTGCTGAACGTCTGACCCGTCTCGGGAGGGGTGCAGGTCCCTCCCGTCACTCTCAAAGCAAGATGGCACTGGCTCGTAAGGGGCAGCCGATGGCGCCCGCTCGCGGCCGCACCGTGCCCGTGGGCCAGCCCATGGATGCCTGCACGAAGATCGCTTACATCGAAGGAACCGAGGAGCAAGCAACGCAGCATTCCGCCCGTGAGTAGCAGTGACCGGGAGAGTGCCAGCCACCCTCGACATTGACGAATAAACATCGCTTACATCGAAGGAACCGAGGAGCAAGCAATGAAGCAGACCACCCGCGAGTGGCAGCAACTGGATGCCAGCCACCACCTGCATCCCTTCACCGACTTTCAGGCCCTGAACAAGAAGGGCAGCCGCATCATCACCAAGGCCGAGGGGGTCTATCTGGAAGACTCCGACGGGCGCCGCATCCTGGACGGGATGGCGGGCCTGTGGTGCGTCAACCTGGGCTATGGCCGCCAGGAGCTGGTGGATGCCGCCACCAGACAGATGCAGCAACTGCCCTATTACAACCTCTTCTTCCAGACCAGCCATCCCCCTGCCGCCGAACTGGCGACCCTGCTGGCCGAGATCACGCCGCCCCATCTCAACCATGTCTTCTTCACCGGCTCCGGCTCCGAGTGCAACGACACCGTGCTGCGGATGGTGCGTCACTACTGGGCCAGCAAGGGGCAGCCGGACAAGCAGGTGATCATCAGTCGCCACAACGCCTACCACGGCTCCACGGTGGCGGGCGCCAGTCTGGGGGGCATGAAGGGCATGCACGCCCAGGGTGGTCTGCCCATTCCCGGCATAGTCCACATCGATCAGCCCTATCACTTCGGCGAGGGGGAGGGCATGAGTGCCCACGAGTTCGGCCTGGCCCGTGCCCGTCAGCTGGAAGAGAAGATCCTGGCGCAGGGGGTGGACAAGGTGGCTGCCTTCATCGGCGAGCCTATCCAGGGGGCTGGCGGCGTCATCATTCCGCCCGACAGCTACTGGCCCGAGATCCAGCGCATCTGTGACCAGTACGGCATCCTGCTCATCGCCGACGAGGTGATCTGCGGTTTTGGACGCACCGGCCACTGGTTTGCCAGCGAAGGGTTCGGCATCAAGCCTGATCTCATGTGTCTGGCCAAGGGCATCACCTCTGGCTACCTGCCGATGGGGGCCGTGATGGTGGGCGACAGGGTCGCCAGGGTGCTGGTGGAAGAGGGGGGCGAGTTCAACCACGGCTTCACCTACTCCGGTCATCCGGTGGCCTGCGCCGTGGCCATCGCCAATATCCAGCTTATGCAAAGTGAGAGCATAGTTAAGCGCGTCCATGATAGTATCGGCCCCTATTTGCAGCGCCGCTGGAGCGAGCTTGCCGATCATCCGCTGGTGGGAGAAACCCGGGGTAAAGGCCTGGTCGCCGCGTTGGAAATAGTGCAGGACAAACAGACGAAACGCCGTTTCCCGGCCGAACTGCACGCCGGGATGACGTGTCGGGAGTTCTGTTTTAACAATGGCTTGGTGATGAGGGCTGTCGGCGATACCATGATCATATCGCCCCCCTTGGTGATCACCGAGGAACAGGTGGATGAATTGGTCAAACTGGCCAGGCTCAGTCTGGATCTGACGGCAGCAAAGCTGCGGGAATAGGCTGCAACCGGGCAGATTGGCTTACGCATACAATTTGCTTAGGAGACAAGGACTATGTCTTTTAAAAAGGGAATGATGGCTGCTTCCGTGGCGCTGGTCATGATGAGTACCGGGGCGATGGCCGACGAGAAGGTGCTGCACGTCTATAACTGGAGCGATTACATCGGCCCGACCACGCTGGAAGACTTCCAGAAAGAGACGGGTATCAAGGTGGTGTATGACGTGTTTGACAGCAACGAGGTGCTGGAAGCCAAGTTGCTGGCAGGCAGTTCGGGTTATGACATCGTGGTTCCGTCGAACCCCTTCCTGGCCAAGCAGATCAAGGCTGGCGTCTTCCAGAAGCTGGACAAGTCCAAACTCTCCAACTGGAAAAACCTGGATACCTCGTTGCTCAAGGCGCTCGAACCGAGTGACCCGGGCAACCTGTACTCCATCCCTTACCTGTGGGGCACCATTGGCTACGCCTACAACGTCGAGAAGGTGAAGGCCGTGCTGGGTGCCGATGCGCCTGTGGACTCCTGGGATCTGGTGTTCAAGCCGGAGAACATGGCCAAGTTGAAGGAGTGCGGTGTCTCCTTCCTCGACTCGCCGACCGAAATGCTGCCAGCTGCCCTGCAATACCTGGGTTTCAAGCCGGATAGCCAGAAGCCGGACGAGTTGAAGAAGGCCGAGGAGCTGTTCCTCTCCATCCGCCCCTATACCGCCTATTTCCACTCCTCCAAGTACATTTCGGATCTGGCCAACGGCAACCTGTGCGTGGCGGTCGGTTACTCCGGTGACTTGCAGCAGTCCAAGTCCCGGGCGATCGAGGCCAAAAACGGTGTCAATCTGACCTATGTGATCCCGAAAGAGGGGGCCGGCAGCTTCTTCGACATGCTGGCTATTCCGGCCGATGCGAAGAACGTGGAATCGGCCCATGTGTTCCTGAACTATCTGATGCAGCCCGAGGTGATCGCCAAGATCTCCGACGCGGTCAGTTACCCGAGCGGGAACAAGGCTTCCGTGCCGCTGGTGTCCGAAGCGATCCGCAACGATCCGGGTATCTACCCGAGCGAGGCGACGCTGGCGAAGATCTACACCTTCCCGGATCTGCCGGCCAAGGTGCAGCGTCTGATGACCCGCAGCTGGACCAAGATCAAGTCAGGCAAGTAAGTGACGAGTACCCCTCCCGGTCCGCAGTTCGGCCGGGAGGGTGGTGACCACCCGACAGGTTGGACGGTGCGTATGGATGCGCAACTGGCAACATCACACAAATGAGGACTGATAAGTGCACATGACCAAGATGGCAACGCTGGCCCTGACCCTGGGGTTTGCAAATCTGACCCAGGCAGCCCCTGTGGTTCATTTTTACAACTGGTCCGATTATATCGGCGAGACCACCCTCAGTGACTTTCAGCAGAAGACCGGGATCAAGACCGTCTACGACGTGTTTGACTCCAACGAGACGCTGGAGGGCAAGCTGCTGACCGGACGAACCGGTTACGATCTGGTTGTGCCTTCCAACAATTTCCTGGCCAAGCAGATCCAGGCGGGGGCCTTCCAGAAGCTGGATCCCGCCCTGCTGCCCAACCTGAGCAACCTGGATCCCCTGCTGCTCAAGCAGCTCGACAAGGTGGATCCGGGCCATCAGTACGCCGTGCCCTATCTGTGGGGCACCAACGGCATCGGCTACAACGTCGAGAAGGTGAAGGCCGTGCTGGGGGTCGACAAGATTGACTCCTGGGCCACCATCTTCGAGCCGGAAAACATGAAGAAGCTCTCCCACTGCGGGGTGGCCTTCCTCGACTCGGCGGACGAGATGATCCCGGCTGCCCTGAACTACCTCGGCCTCAATCCCAACAGCCACGATCCTGCGGATCTCAAGCGCGCCGAAGAGCAACTGCTCAAGGTGCGCCCCTATGTGACCTACTTCCACTCCTCCAAGTACATAGGCGATCTCGCCAATGGCGACATCTGTGTGGCGGCGGGGTTCTCCGGTGACATACTGCAGGCGGCGGCCCGGGCCGACGAGGCGGGCAAGGGGATCAAGATTGCCTACAGCATCCCCAAGGAGGGGGGCAATCTGTGGTTCGACATGATGGCTATCCCCTCCGATGCCACCAACGTCAAAGAGGCGCACGCCCTGATCAACTATATTCTCGAGCCGCAGGTCATCGCCAAGGTGAGCGACTACGTGGGCTACGCGAACCCGAACATCAAGGCGGGAGAGTTCATGGACAAGGCCGTGCGCGATGACGAGTCTGTCTATCCCCCCCAGGCGGTGCTGGAGCGTCTGTATGTGCAGGAAGCACATCCCCGCTCGGTGCAGCGCCTGATCACCCGGAGTTGGACCAAGATCAAGTCCGGAACCTAACCTTGGCGCCCATCCCGGGGCGCCAGATTGTATTGATGGATCGGCCCCGGCCGGTATCACCTTTGGGAGTTTGGTAATGGCGATAGCCTCCAGTGCCTACAAGAAAGCCCTCGAGGGCAGCCAGCAGCGTAAAGAAGTGCTGGTCAAAATAGACAGGGTAAGCAAGCAGTTCGACGAAACGCTGGCGGTCGACAACGTGTCTCTCAACATCCACAAGGGCGAGATCTTCGCCCTGCTGGGTGGGTCCGGCTCCGGCAAGTCCACCTTGCTGCGGATGCTGGCCGGGTTCGAGCGCCCCACCGAAGGGCGGCTGTTCCTGGATGGGGTCGACATTACCGACATGCCGCCCTATGAACGTCCCATCAACATGATGTTCCAGTCCTACGCCCTGTTTCCCCACATGACGGTGGCGCAGAACATCGCCTTCGGCCTCAAGCAGGATGGCCTGCCCAAGGCAGAGGTCGACGCCCGGGTGGAAGAGATGCTCAAGCTGGTGCAGATGACCCAGTATGCCCGTCGCAAGCCGCATCAGCTCTCCGGTGGTCAACGCCAGCGGGTCGCCCTGGCCCGCTCTCTGGCCAAGCGCCCCAAGTTGCTGCTGCTGGATGAGCCCATGGGGGCGCTGGACAAGAAGCTGCGTTCCAAGATGCAGCTGGAGCTGGTGGAGATCATCGAGCGAGTCGGCGTAACCTGCGTCATGGTGACCCACGATCAGGAAGAGGCCATGACCATGGCCGAACGGATCGCCATCATGCACCTCGGCTGCATCGAGCAGATCGGCAGCCCGATGGACATCTACGAAACCCCGGCCAGCCGGCTGGTGTGCGAGTTCATCGGCAACGTCAACCTGTTTGACGGCCTGCTGGTAGAAGATGAGCAGGACCACGCCACCATCGCCTGCGCGGACCTGGAGCAGCCCATCTACGTGGGCCATGGCATCAGCTCCCGTGCCGAGAACAAGAAGGTGACCTACGCCCTGCGGCCGGAAAAATTGCTGATGAGCCTGCACAAGCCGGAGGAGATCGAGCATCCGGACTTCAACTGGACCAAGGGTGAGGTCTATGACATTGCCTATCTGGGCGGCCACTCGGTTTATCACATCCAGCTGCCCTCGGGCAAAATCGTTCAGGCTTTCATCGCCAATGCCGAACGCCACGGCAAGCGGCCAACCTGGGATGACCAGGTGTTCCTCTATTGGGAAGATGACAGCGGCGTGGTGCTGCAATCATGAAGGCATTGAGACGACTCAAGCAGATGGGGGGACGCCAGCTGGTGATCGGCATCCCCTTCTTCTGGCTCTTCCTGTTCTTCCTGCTGCCCTTCGTCATCGTGGTGAAGATCAGCTTCGCCGAAGCGGATGTGGCGATCCCGCCCTACACCGACGTGGTGACCTGGGCAGATAGTCAGCTCACCATCTTGCTCCACATGGGCAACTACCTGCTGCTGCAGGAGGATGAGCTCTATATCGCGGCCTATCTGGGTTCCCTCAAGATGGCCTTCATCAGCACGCTTCTGTGCCTGCTGATCGGTTATCCCATGGCCTACTCCATCGCACGGGCCAACAAGGAGACCCAGACCGTTCTGCTGTTGCTCATCATGATGCCGACCTGGACCGCGATCCTGATCCGGGTCTACGCCTGGATGGGCATCCTCAGCAACAACGGCCTGCTCAACAGCTTCTTGCTGGGGATTGGGGTAATAGACGAGCCCTTGCAGATCCTCAACACCAACCTGGCGGTCTACATCGGCATCGTTTACTCCTACCTGCCGTTCATGGTGCTGCCGCTCTATGCCAATCTGGTCAAACATGACCAAAGCCTGCTGGAGGCGGCCTCCGATCTCGGCGCCCGCAACCTGACCCGGTTCTGGCAGATCACGGTGCCACTCTCCAAGAACGGCATCATCGCCGGCTGCATGCTGGTCTTCATTCCCGTGGTGGGCGAGTTCGTCATCCCCGAGATGCTGGGCGGCCCTGAGACCCTGATGATCGGCAAGGTACTGTGGCAGGAGTTCTTCAACAACCGCGACTGGCCGGTGGCGTCCGCCCTGGCGGTGGTGATGCTGGCGGTGCTGATCATTCCGATCATCCTGTTCAACCGCAACCAGGCCAAAGAGCTGGAGGGGAAAGTATGAGGCGCTTTGGTTTTGCCAAGCTGATGCTCTGGCTGGGGCTGCTGTTCATCTACCTGCCCATGATCATCATGGTCATCTACTCCTTCAATGCCTCCAAGCTGGTGACGGTGTGGGGGGGCTGGTCCCTGAAGTGGTATTTCGGTCTGCTCGACAACAAACAGTTGATTGGCTCCGTGTTCCGCTCCCTGGAGATTGCCTTCTACACCGCCATCGCCGCGGTGGCGCTGGGGACTGTGGCCGCCTTCGTGCTGACCCGGATCCCCCACTTCCGGGGCCGCACCCTGTTTGGCGGCATGGTGACGGCACCCCTGGTGATGCCAGAGGTGATCACGGGTCTGTCGCTGCTGCTGCTGTTCGTGGCCATGGCCCAGCTGGTGGGCTGGCCCGCCGAGCGGGGCATGCTGACCATCTGGATTGCCCACACCACCTTCTGTACCGCCTATGTGGCGATCGTGGTGTCGGCCAGGCTGCGGGAACTGGATCTCTCCATCGAGGAGGCGGCCATGGATCTTGGCGCCAAGCCGTGGAAGGTGTTCTTCCTGATCACCATCCCGATGATAGCCCCGTCACTGGCGGCGGGGGGCATGATGTCGTTCGCCCTGTCGCTGGATGATCTGGTGCTGGCGAGCTTCGTCTCCGGCCCAGGTTCCACTACCCTGCCGATGGAGGTGTTCTCGGCGGTGCGCCTCGGGGTGAAACCCGAGATCAACGCGGTGGCGAGCCTGATCCTGCTGTCGGTGTCGCTGTTCACCTTCGGCAGCTGGTACCTGATGGCGAGGGCGGAGAAACGCCGCCGTGCCGAGATTGCCATGACCACCCAGATGCAGGCCGTCGCCTGACCCCGGGGCTGTTGAGGCGGTCACGCGGCTTGCGCTGACGGCTCAACAGCCCCTAAGATCCGCATTCTCTCATCCGTCAGGAGCATGGAATGCGGATCTCCCTCTTTATCGGCCAGAGCGCCGAGATGAATGCCGAACTCGCCCCCGGACTCGTCAGTGCCATCGACAAGCATGAGGCAGGCCATCCCCTGTGGTGCAGCTTCTCGGGCCTGGAAGGCGATGAGCAGAGCGACAAACGCCATCACGGCGGCCCGGACCGCGCCCTGCACTACTATCCCGCGGATCACTACCCCTGGTGGAAGACTTGGCAAACCGCGCTGGGCCTGCCTGCCCCCCGAGCCTCCTGGCTGCCGGCGGCCTTTGGCGAAAACCTCTCCGGCCTCGGATTGACCGAGGCGCAGGCCTGTATCGGTGATGTCTATCGCCTCGGCGCCGCCCTGGTCCAGATCAGCCAGCCGAGATCCCCCTGCTTCAAGCTCAATCAACGTTTTGGCTACTCGCACCTCTCTCAGGTGATGCAACTCACCGGTCGCTGCGGCTGGTTGCTGCGAGTGCTGGAGGAGGGGCGAGTGGATCCGGTGGATGAGCTGCTGCTGATGGACAGGCCCTATCCAGAGCTGACGGTGAAGCGCACCGCCGACATCCTGTTCAATCAGGCCCGCCACGAAGGGGACCTGCAACTGCTGCTGGAGAAACCGGCGCTCTCTCCCAATTGGCGGCAGCATGCGGCACACTGGCTGGAGCACGGGGTCGTTGCCGATTGGCGTCGGCGTCTGCTGGGACCAGCCGAGTTTCAGCTGCCGCCAAAGGCGTAACCGAGTACTGGGATGAGTCCGGTGCCCCTGATCGCCATGAAACGCTGGATTATTGAGCGTAAAGCCCTTTTTTTACGGCAGATGCAAAAAAAGGCTTGTGTCATGTCGGGGCTTTCGGTAAATTCTCGCCCCGCAGACATCGGTGTGTAGCGCAGCTTGGTAGCGCACTTCGTTCGGGACGAAGGGGTCGGAGGTTCGAATCCTCTCACACCGACCACATTGGAAAAGGCCGCTCATCGAGCGGCCTTTTCGCTTTTGGAATGCCCAGGGCCATGAGGCATCTCCCCTGCATCTCCTCGTCATTGTCCTTCCTTGTCTGGTCCATCATCCCTCATGCAAAGGCATGCTTCCCGGGACGGTCACGCCCATCCGGTTCACTCCCCCTGTTGTGGCTCCTCGACTCGACGCGCACATGGCGCGTCGCACTGACGGTCTGCTGGACACGATGTCGAGCCTTCACACCGTCGCGACGACACAGATTGGCTTGGAGGCAGGCGTCGCAGCAGGGCGATGGCACGTCAGGTATCGCCACCACGAGTATCAATCGCGATACAGCATCTCCCATGCTCGTTTGGTTCAATTATCAAAGGCTTGTGACCAATCTCGACGGGTAGCGCGGTACCGTGTGTTTCACTGCTGTGACATGCCTGATGGCAAGCATCCGTAACTCATTGTTTTTAAACACCATGTCCACTGGCATACGACTTGCTCTATCGCTCTCGTCATGACGACCGGCGGTCGTAGGTGCTCGTGTCGAACGACACTTCCCGGCCACACAAGGACAACGTCAAGGAGACATCGACATGTTCGTCAGCAAACGATGGAAGACGACGCTGGGGGCCGTGCTCGCGCTCGGGCTGCTCGGCACGGCGCCGGTACAGGCCGCCGACCCCGTTGGGGTGCAGACTACCTTGGAGGGATGTCGCAAAGATGCGAATTTCACCTTCCCTGATGGCGGCCCCTTTATCTGCCCCGACGCGGACTACACCACTGGCAACCTGGGCAAGACGTGGAACGAACTCGACCTCGTTCCTTATCGCATCACGCTGCAGGCCGGTAATTCCGCCCCTGCCAGCCAGATGTACACCCTTGGTGTGGTACTGGACAACGAGGATGCAGGCAAACCCGGATATGACATTATTTCGGCCCCAGTACTGAATGTGGGCAAATCGAGTGCGTCCTGTGCGGCAGCACAGTCGACGCCGCAAACCCCCAAGAACCCCGGCATCGGCGGCACAGACATTTCCATTTACCGACTGATCACGGTCACACAGGCGAAAAATACCACCTGTGTCTATGACTATTACGGCCGGTTGGCCCTGGGATCGCACCTGTTCCCGGGTTCATCGCTGCACGCCAATCTCCTGGCCGAAGATCTCGGCACCGGAGGGGCTGGTGCACGCGACGTCTCCATCCCGGTGAAGGAGATCGAGCCGCAGGAGATTTCCAAGACGATGACGGCCCACCAGGGCGCGGAGCAGACCTGGAATATCTCCAAGGGGACCGAAGACTCGCTGGACTTTGGCAACGTCTGCCGCAGTGATGCGCCGACGTCCCTTCCCGTCCAGATCACGGTCACCTGGACCAAGGCGGAAGTCATCGGTGGCAAGGTTGCGGTCAACATAGTGTTGAATGCGAAGAATCCAGCCGCGCGTACGATCACCGTCGAGTTGACCGACAAGCTGTACAAGGGTTCGGACAACACCGGTACCCTGCTCGATACCTATAACGAGGGTCCATTTGACCTCGCTGCCGGTTTCAATGGCATGGTTGCCGAATTCACGGTCGAATTCGACGCAGCGACGGCGGGCAAGGTTGGCGACTGGCTGCACAACGAGGTATCAGGGACCTATACGGACAAGGCAACTGGCATCCCGGTCCCGGGCACCACGACGGCGGTCGCGAACGCCCAGATCCAGCAGGGTGAGGTCACCAATGCTTCGACGACCATCAAGGACGTGGAGGAGATCGACGGCATGGGTCTGATGTATGCGGTCGGAGTCCCGTCATTCGGCGACTTCCTGGATGGCTACATTGCGGACACGCAGACGGACGGCGAGGTAGGGTGGCAGACGACTGGCCAGACAGACAGTGGTTCCATCACCTTTGACAAGATGGTTTATCTCGACGATCCCAAACGCGTCACGACGGGCATGTTGAGAGACACCGCCTACCTGACCGCCTCGGACGGATTTGCTGCCAGCACCAACGAACTGCAGATCCCGATCGCCTCATCGGTCATGGCCAAGCTCATGATTGAGAAGAGCATCCCCAACTTCCTGGATGCGGGTGAAAAACTCGAGGTGACATTCCACATTACCCGAGCCAATGATGGATCGTTCAGCAAGACCAAGGTTATTACCTTCACGGGGGGAGGCGCGACGACGCAATCCGTCACGGCGTGGGGCCTGGTTCCCGACACCTATTATGTCGAAGAGGTGAGCAGCGTGTTCTTCGCCGCAGGCAGTGACACTGGCGTCCCTGTCGGTCTGGCTGACCCGCGCGACCCAGCCGAGTATCCGAACCCCAGGACGGTGGATCTCCAGCTCGAAGACGGCATCGCGACCCATTGTTCGGCAACTGTCGACTTCCAGAATGTGCCAACAACCGAACCGGCCAAGGCGCAGGTGCAGAAGACCACTGAGCCGGTACTCGAAAACTCGGATGACGACTACTACTGGACCTTCAAGTTGTATGGTCCGGATGGCGGGCTGTTGAGTATGCAAGATGTCGGTGCGGGTGCAGGCCCTTCGATGTTCCAGACCGCTGGCATCGATCTGCTCCTCACTAGCGAGGGTACCTATACCGTGGTCGAGACGGCCAAGGCGGGTTGGGATCTGGTTTCGGCCAACCCGGATTCGCCGATTCAGGACAAGGTCTGCGACTTCGTGGTCGACTACCCGGAGGATGCAGGCAAGGTCTTCTCCTGTTCGTTCCTGAACCGTGAACGCGGCAAGGCACAAGTCCTCAAGACCATGAATGGCCTCCCCGACTTGGGCAGCTACTCGTTTACCTTCGTGCTGCGGCAGGGGGCTACCACCTTCTCCGTCGGCGAGACCCTGGAGTCGATGTCGGCCAATGCCGGGAACGGCGGCACCCTGGTGTTTACGCAGGAGCTCATCCCAGGCCAGACCTATCAGATCTGCGAGATCATGCTGCCGGGGTGGCTCAGCAGCTTCGGAACCTTTGTTCCGAATGCGTTCATGCCACCGGATGGCGTAGTCATCAACCCGAATATCGACAACAGTATTCTCTGTGGCGACTTCGAGGTGGGGCCGGGTGAAACGAAGGTGTTCAATATCGACAACACACCGCCCCCAGGTGGCCGTGCATTGACCATCGGTTTCTGGCGGAACTGGGCGTCCTGCGCCAAATCCAATGGCAAACAGGAACCCGTGCTTGATCAGACGCTGGCCTCCTTTGCCGGTGGCGGGGTCTATATCGGCAACCTGTTCGTGGATACCTGCCAGGAGGCCGTGCGTATCCTGAGCAAGCAGGATGTCGGGAGCGGCAAGCAGAAGTCGAGTGATCCGGCGTTCAACATGGCAGCGCAACTGCTGGCTGCGAAGCTGAACGTGCAAGCCGGGGCGGGTCAGTGTCCGAATGCCGTCACAGCGATGGTTGCAGGCCAAGCCATTCTTGATGGACCGCCGCCCAGCTACGCGGTGAACTTCACCGGGATGGGGGATTATCCGAAGAAGGGCCAATTCGCGGCCGAGGCAAACAACCTCGCCACGACACTGGACCAGTACAACAACAACTATCTGTGCACTGGACCGTAACGGTGTAGCATCGTTGCGTTCAACCGAGGGGCCCGACACAAGCGGGCCCCTCTTCTTTGTGTCTGCGATCCTCGGCGAAGGTTACTTGCGGCTGGCAGCACGACAGGTGGTGACCGTACTGCTCGCGCCAGAGGCGGTGCAAAGCACGATGCAGTACGACGCGATGACATAGTGAAGCAGGAACATGGTGTTGGCATGTCAAACGTTGTGGGGCTGACTACCTGTGCTTCCCACTGCTTCCCACTGCTTCCTCTGCCGTCGCGACATACGGCATGGCACCAAGGCGCCAGCCATTGCAATCGGCTGCCTGGCCTGGCCTGGCCTGAGCTGGCAGGCAAATTTAATGTTCACCTCATCGGGGTGCACCTATGGTGCGATGTGCCTTGCGACCAGGTTATCTCCCGATCGCCAGTTCATCGGCCCTCAGATCATCGAGGCCCTGCGCGACCAAGACCTCAAAGATCCGCCTTGCCGTGGCTCACAATGCTGCTCTGTGTTGGTGAGTCGCATGGGGTTCAATGGGTTGTCTTTCGCATTGGGCTATTTGCCTTGGCCGTGATAGGCAGACGGATGGTGGTATGCAGAGGAGGTTGCCCGGTGTGGAATGCCGCCCATTAAAAGGGCCACCGCTCGGTGGCCCTACAGGTGGAGTCTGATCCTGACTCCGGCACTCTAGATTGTGGCAATCTCGTTGTGGGTCTTGTCGATGGTGCCCTCCTTGCGCCCGGGGCGCATGATCAGATATGCCAGTGTTGATGCCGCAATGCCTTGAAGCCGTGCTGAGTTTGCAGAGCCGCATGCTTGGGGTACTCACTAATGAAATGTGCTATTCCCTCCATCAGTTGTGAACGCAGCGAAGACACGGGCTCATGCCAGGCCTGCAGGCAGAGATGGCCGGGGATCAACTGCTCTCGATACGCTTCCAGCAGTTGCTCTGGCCAGGGTTCGATACCGGGATCATGACGCAGTAGATAGTGGGCGGCGGGTTCACGGGCATAGATGAACTGAACTTGGGCCAGGTCGCGTTGGCTTAGCGTTTGGCTGCCGATGTGGCAAGTCAGATATTTCCCCGTCTTCAGATTCAGGAAGTGACCGCGTTGCCGACAGGCAATGATGCGATACCAAGGCAGGGGTGAACAGAGAGAATACCCCTCCAGCTCCTGTTCCAACCAGTGATGGCACTCGGGTGTCTGCACTTCTTCGCGCATAGACTCGAGCTGTGTCAACAAGGCTCTGGATGGTTTGGTAGCCAGCATCGCGCTCATCGTCTGCAATCCTCCCTCTGCATACAATCCCGACTTTCAGTATGGACCCTGGCCGGTGGAGGGGGTAACAATTCTAATGATTAAAATCAGCTTAGATGCGCACTTTTTATGCAATAAAGGCCATTAGCCGACCAGGTAGGTGCCGGTGCCAAAGGCGATGTGGGTCCCTTCTTCGTTGTGCAGTTCCATACGGGCGACGGCGACCTTGCTACCGGCGCGGATGATGTGGGCGGTGGCGATGAACTCGTTGCCGCGGCCGGGTCGCAGATAGTCGATTCGCAGGTCTATGGTGCCGAGGCGGGAGAAGCGTTCCTTGAGGTGGCTGGGGGAGAAATCCTCCAGCTCGTCGATGCAGGAAGCGGCGACTATCATGCCACCGGCCACATCCAGCAGGCTGGCGGTGACGCCGCCGTGCAAGATGTTATGGAAGGGGTTGCCGATCAGCTTGTCATCCATCTTGATGCGCAGCTCCACTTTCTCGAAGTCATAGTGGGTCACCTGCATGCCGATGAGCTTGTTGAACGGCATCTTCTCGGCGAACAGATTGGCAATGCCACTGAGCGCCATCTTCTTCAACATCTGTTTCATTCTCTGATACCGATCCCTGTCATCAAAGCCGAGTAAAAACTCCAGCCAGTCTGCAACACTTCCTTAACAGTCGCAATGGCAGGTTTATTGTGGGCGGCGGCTGCTTTAGAATGGCGACCCCAAAGGAGAGCCCATGACCGCCATTGCCGACACCTTGCCCGATACCCCCCTTGCCCTGCTGCAGGCGGTCTTCGGCTACCAGCAATTTCGGCCGGGCCAGCTCGAGATCATCGAGCAGATAGTGGCGGGGCGTGATGCCCTGGTGCTCAAGCCCACCGGTGGCGGCAAGTCCCTCTGTTACCAGATCCCGGCGCTGCTCCGCCCCGGGCTCGGAGTGGTGGTCTCGCCCCTCATTTCGCTGATGAAGGATCAGGTGGACAGCCTGCGGGCCAACGGCGTGGCGGCGGTCTATATCAACTCCGCCCTGAGCCGGGAGGAGATGGTCCAGAACTTTGCCGCCATGCGCCGTGGCGAGATCAAGCTGGTCTATGTCTCCCCCGAACGGCTGCTTCAGCACGAGTTTCTGGATCGACTGGCAGAGTTGCCCCTCGGGCTGTTCGCTATCGACGAGGCCCACTGCGTCTCCCAGTGGGGCCACGATTTTCGCCCCGAATACGCGGCGCTGGGACGGCTCAAGCAGTGGTTCCCCCAAGTGCCTGTGGTGGCGCTCACCGCCACTGCCGACGAGGCGACCCGCAGCGACATGCTGCATCGGTTGGAACTCAACGATCCCTTCATTCACACCGCCAGCTTCGACAGGCCCAACATCCGTTACAGCCTGGTGGAGAAGTTCAAGGGGGCCGAGCAACTGCTGCGCTACGTGCAGAGCCAGAAGGGCAACTGCGGCATCGTCTATTGCTCCAGCCGCAACCGGGTGGAGGAAGTCGCAGAGCGGCTCTCCCGCCATGGCTGCAAGGCATCGCCCTATCATGCGGGCCTGCCGCTGGATCAGCGGCTGTGCACCCAGGATGCCTTCCTCAAGGACGATGTCGAGATAGTGGTGGCGACGGTGGCGTTCGGCATGGGGATCGACAAGCCGAACGTGCGCTTCGTGGTGCACTACGACATTCCGAAGAACATCGAATCCTACTATCAGGAGACCGGCCGGGCCGGCCGTGACGGCACCCCGGCTGAGGCGCTGCTGCTATATGATCCCGCCGACATTGGCCGGGTGCGGCGCCTGCTCGACAACATAGAGAATCCCCAGCAGTTGCAGGTGGAGCAGTACAAGCTCAACGTGATGGCGGCCTTCGCCGAGGCGCAGACCTGCCGCCGTCAGGTGTTGCTCAACTACTTCGGCGAGTACAACGACAAGCCGTGTGGCAACTGCGACATCTGCCTGGATCCCCCCAAGAGTTATGACGGCACCGAGGATGCCCAGAAGGCGCTCTCCTGCGTCTGGCGGGTGGGTCAGGCCTTCGGGGTAGGTTATGTGGTGGAGGTGCTCAGGGGCTCGCTCAACCAACGCATCAAGGATCACGGTCACGACAAGCTGTCGACCTACGGCATCGGCAAGGATCAGAGCCACGAATACTGGATGAGCGTGATCCGCCAGCTGATCCACAAGGGGCTGCTGACCCAGAACATCACCCGCAACCTGGTGCTGCAGCTGACCGAGGCGGCCCGCCCCGTGCTGCGCGGTGAGACGACGCTGGCCCTGGCGGTGCCACGCTTGCAGCCCATCTCCAGCCGCAAGGAGAAGCGCAGCGGCCTGCTCGACAACGCCAACTATGACAAGCGGCTGTTCAAGGAGCTGCGCGGTCTGCGCAAGCAGATCGCCGAGGATGAAGAGGTGCCGCCCTACGTGGTGTTCAACGACGCTACCCTGGTGGAGATGGCCCAGCTGATGCCGATGACCGAGGACGAGATGCTGGCCATCAACGGTGTCGGTCACCGCAAGCTGGAGCGCTTCGGAGAGGCCTTTATGGATCTTATCATCGACTACTGCCGCCGCTAGGGTCGATTAACGAAGCGTGATCGACCGCATCGGGGATAGGGCGCCGCCAGGCTACTTCAGGCTGGCATAATAGGCCGCCAGATTCTCCATATCCGCCTCGGTCAGCATCGCCATGAAGGGTGCCATCAATGGCTCTGTGCGGCTACCCTCCTTGAAGGCTTTCATCTGTTTCAGCAGATAGGCAGCGTTCTGTCCGGCCAGATGGGGATAGATGGGGAGACTCGCCTTGCCATCCACCCCATGACAGGCGACGCAGACAGTCGCCTTGGCCTTGCCCGTTTCGATGTCGGCGGCCTTGACCTGATGTCCCCAGGCCAGTGCCAGCAGGGGCAGGGCATATATCCATTTTTGCATTGTTTTCTCCGTGAAATGAAATAGCGCGATCGCCTGTTAGCCTGAGCGGGCAGACGGCGGTATAAAGAGTGACACGAGCATACGCAGGGACGAACCACACCACCATGAAGCTGATCAACACTTTCGCCACCGAACTGCCCTGGGCCTGCGAGCCCGTGGCTCCTCAGCCTCTGCGTGCACCCAGGCTGCTGCACCTCAATCAGGGGCTGCTGCGGGAACTGGGGCTGGACGGGATCGGTGAGGCAGACTGGCTCGCCTGCTGCGGGTTGGGGCAGCCGTTGCCGGGTATGCAGCCGGTGGCCCAGGTCTATGCGGGGCACCAGTTCGGTGGCTACAGCCCGCGCCTGGGGGATGGCCGCGCCCTGCTGCTGGGGGAGCAGCTGGCGCCGGATGGTCAGCGCTGGGATCTGCACCTGAAGGGGGCGGGCAAGACGCCGTTTTCCCGCTTCGGCGACGGCCGTGCCGTGCTGCGCTCCAGCATCCGCGAATACCTCGCCTCAGAGGCGCTCCATGCCCTTGGCATTCCGACCACCCGGGCCCTGGTGCTGGTGGGCAGTGACGAACCCGTCTACCGGGAGCAGGTCGAGAGCGGGGCGACAGTGCTGCGCACAGCGCCCAGCCACCTGCGCTTCGGCCACTTCGAGTACTTCGCCTGGAGCGGCCAGGGGGAGAAGATTCCGGCTCTCATCGATTATCTGCTGCGTCACCACTTCCCCGAACTAGAAAGCGGTGCCGAGCTGTTCGCCGAGGTGGTGCGGCGCACCGCGCGCCTCATCGCCAAGTGGCAGGCGGCGGGCTTCTGTCACGGGGTGATGAACACAGACAATATGTCCCTGCTCGGGCTGACCCTGGATTACGGCCCCTACGGTTTCATCGATGCCTATGTGCCGGATTTTGTCTGCAACCACTCGGATCCGGGTGGCCGCTACGCCCTGGATCAGCAGCCGGCGGTGGGTTACTGGAACCTGCAGAAGCTGGCCCAGGCGCTGGCGGGACAGGTGGACGGCGACGCCCTGGCGGCGGCCCTGGCCCAGTACGAGCATCAGCTGATGTTGCACTACTCCGAACTGATGCGCGCCCGGCTTGGCCTGGAGAACTGGGAGGATGAAGACCCGGCCCTGTTCCGTCAGCTGTTCCAGTTGCTGGCGGCGCATCGGGTGGACTATCACCTCTTCCTGCGTCGCCTGGGTGAGCTGACCACCCAGGGGGAGTGGCACGCCAGCCTGCTGGCGCTGTTGCCGGACCGGGCCGCCTGGCAGGAGTGGCTCGAAACCTATCGGGCCCGGCTGGTCCGTGAAGGGAGCCAGGATGCGGGGCGCAAGGTGCGGATGGATGCCGTCAATCCCAAGTACGTGCTGCGCAATGCCCTGGCCCAGCAGGTGATAGACGCCGCCGAGACGGGGAACATGGCGCCGTTCGAGCGGTTGTTTGCCGCCCTGCAGCGCCCCTATGACGAGCAGCCGGAATACGAGGATCTGGCGACCCCGGTGCCCCAGTGGTATTGCGGTGGCGAGCTCTCTTGCAGCAGTTGAGGGACAACAGATGAACTGGCGTGTCACGCAGACGGATCGGGAGGTCGGGGTGGTGTTGCTGGCCTGTTCAGGCCTTGACTGGGACAACTTCCCGGCTCTTGCCGAAGAGCTGGTCGAGGGGTGGGAGCTTATACCGCTCGAGCGGGAGTGGGGCGCTGATCGCCACAGCTGGCTGCTGGAGTTCGAAGGCAGCCGGTTGCGGCTGGAGTATGAGCAGCACAGCGGCTGCTGGCTGGAGGCGGCGCACCCGGACGACAGGGAGGTGGTGCTTTGGCTAGGCCGTCAGCACTCAGCTGCCTCATCGCATAAGGATTGAACTATCCGCGTCGGGGCGTATAATCTCGCCCCTCAATTATCGCTATGGTGGCGGTATGGGTTCCCTAACCCCATTAACCAAAAAGGTCACAACATGAATCTGACCCCTGCTCAGCACCAGACGGCGCTGGTGCGTCTCTCGTTGTTCCACATCCTGATCATCGCCAGCAGCAACTACCTGGTGCAGCTGCCGATCACCATCTTCGGCTTCCACACCACCTGGGGTGCCTTCAGCTTCCCGTTCATCTTCCTGGCCACCGATCTGACGGTGCGGATCTTCGGTGCCGGACTGGCCCGCAAGATCATCCAGACCGTGATGCTGCCGGCCCTGGCCGTTTCCTATGTGCTCTCCGTGCTGTTCTTCGAAGGCAGTTATCAGGGCATGGGCAACCTGGCGGAGTTCAACCTCTTCGTGGCGCGCATCGCCCTGGCCAGCTTTATGGCCTATCTGGTGGGCCAGTTCATGGACGTGGTGGTGTTCAACCGCCTGAGACTGCTCAGGGCCTGGTGGATGGCACCGGCGGCCTCGACCCTGTTTGGCAACCTGGTGGATACCATCGCCTTCTTCAGCATCGCCTTCTGGCGCAGCACGGATCCCTTCATGGCCGAGCACTGGGTCGAGATCGCGACCGTGGATTACGTATTCAAGCTGCTGATAAGCCTGGGATTGTTTGTACCACTCTACGGCGTGCTGCTGCGCTACCTCAGCCGCAAGCTGGTGGGGGAGGCCGGCCTGGCCGGTCTGCAAACGGCCACACGACAAGCCTGACGAGAATGACCACCCGCGCGGTGGTCATTTTTTTGCACTTTTTATAAATAAGGCTTGCACAGTTAAATGAGAATGATTATTGTTACCTTGTTTTCCGGGAAAGACTTCATTCGTTCCAACGTGATGGACTTCTTGTGAAGGCACGACATTGCTCACATTGCTTCCAGTTAAGGGGCCAGTTGTTTACTGGCCCTCTTTTTTTGTCTGTTTTTCAGCAAGTTGCAGCCATAAAAAATGGGAGCCTAGGCTCCCATCTTCAGTCTGTGTCTGCTTATTCGATATCGAGCGCATCGGGTGAGAGGATCACCCCTGTGGTGTCGGCGTAGAGGTGATCGTCCGGCAGGAAGGTGACACCGCCGAAGTTGACCGGCAGATCCGTCTCTCCCACATCCTTGTGGTCGGCACCGACCGGGATGGCGGCCAGGGCCTGGATGCCGATGTCGAGATCTTCCAGGATGTCGACCTCGCGCACGCAGCCATAGCAGACGATGCCTTCCCACTCGTTTTCCGCCGCCGTGGTGGCGATCTCACTGTCGATCAGGGCCCGGCGCATGGAGCCGCCGCCGTCGATCAGCAGCACGCGGCCGACGCCGTTCTCTTTAACGACTTCACGGATGAGGCCGTTCGATTCGAAGCATTTGACCGTGGTGATGACGCCGCCGAAAGAGGCGCGGCCGCCGAAGGAGCAGAGCATGGGTTCGAGTACATCCACCATGTCCTGATAGATGTCGCACAGTTCTGAAGTGTTGTATTCCATTGTGTCAGATCCACCGCTGGAAACAGGTGGATTCAGTATAAGGAGTGGGGTTGGCATTTCAACGACTATTCCTTGCCCAGAGGCGGGAATCCCCGTTTTTATCGCGGCAGCAACTCCCGAATTCCTGTGCGGGACAAGGGCCTGCCATCCGGGGCTACCGGGGTCTGAGGCCACCAGGGCCGGGCACCCTGGTGGCTGCCATCAGGGGTTAGAGCAGGAACAGGGTCGCCAGACCCAGGAAGATGAAGAAGCCGCCGGTGTCGGTGATGGCGGTGATCATCACGCTGGCCCCCACCGCTGGATCCCGCCCCAGCCGACTCATGGTCATGGGGATGATGACCCCCATCAGGGCCGCCACCAGCAGGTTCAGCACCATGGCGAGCGTCATCACGGCGCCCAGGGCCGCATCCTGATAGAGGAAGTAGGTCGCGACCCCCATGGTGCCGCCCCACACTAGGCCGTTGATCAGCGCCACTCCCAGCTCCCGCCACAGCAGGAAGGAGACGTTGCCCGGCTGGATGTGCTGCAGCGCCAAGGCCCGCACTATCATGGTGATGGTCTGGTTGCCTGTGTTGCCGCCTATCCCCGCGACGATGGGCATCAGGGCCGCCAGCGCCACCAGTTGCGAGATGCTGTGCTCGAACAGGCCTATGACCCGGGAGGCCACGAAAGCGGTGCAGAGGTTCAGCGCCAGCCAGGCCCAGCGGGTCTTGACCGCCTTGGCGACAGGGGCGAACACGTCTTCTTCCTCGCTGATCCCCCCCATGCGACGCAGATCTGTGTCGCTCTCCTCATAGACCAGGTCCACCACTTCGGCGACGGTGAGCCGCCCCATCAGCTTGCCCTTGCCATCCACCACGGCGGCAGAGACGAGATCGTCCCGTTCGAAGGTACGAGCGGCGGCTTCATCGTTGTCTTCCGGGTCGAAGGTAACGGGATCCCGCTCCATGACGTTGGCGACCAGGGTATCCGGTTTGTGCAGCAGCAAAGTGGTGAGGGGCAGCTCCCCCTGCAGCCGGTTGCGCCGGTCGGTGACGAACAGCTTGTCGGTGTTGGCGGGGATCTTGCCGAGCTGGCGCAGGTAGCGCTGCACCGTCGCCAGGCTTACCTCGGCGCGCACCGTGATCAGCTCGAAATCCATCATGGCGCCGACCGTGTGCTTGCCGTAGCGGATCACCTCCCGCACCCGGTCGCGCTGGTCGGGGGCCATGGAGGTGAGCAGCCGACCCATCAGGTTGCGAGGCAGGTATTGGCCTAGGTAGATCTGATCGTCGATGTCGAGGCTGCGCAGGGCCTGCAGCAGCGCCTTGTCACTCATGCCGCTGATCAGGCTGTCCCACACCGTCTCCGACGCCTCGACCAGGATCTGGCCATGGCGCTCCGGGTCCACCTGTTGCCAGAGCACGTGGCGCTCGTCCGGGGGCAGGGACTCCAGGGCATCGGCGACGTCGGCGGCCGGCAGGCTGTTGACCAGGCGCGTCAGCTCGCTGGTCTGATCTCGCAGTGCGGCGTCCTGCACCCCTTGAGGATCGAGCAGGCTGTCGGTGAGGGCATCGTCGGCCAGCAGCAGGGTGAGGATGCGGGCTCTGTCGTGTTCACGCTGTTTGGCGCTGTTCTTGGGGGGGAGAGACATGCAACAAGATTCCTGAATTCGGTTGGCCGGATGGCCTTGCTCCATAGGATACCAAATTCAAAACAAGAGGTTATGACAGTCAGCACAGTAAAACAGACGCTGCCCCAGGGCGGCGTCGTCAAACAGGGGCGCGGGAGGACTCCATCAGGCGGATGCCACCGCCGCCAGAGGGGCATTGTTCTGACCGAACCAGGCGAGCTGGTCGGCCAGTGTCACCACAGACCCCACCATGATAAGGGCTGGGCTCTCGACCCCGGCCGCCAGCTCGGGTAACTGGTCGAGGGTGCCGCGAATGACCCGCTGGCTTGGCTGGGTGCCGCGCTCGATCAGCGCCACCGGGGTGTCGCCCCCCTTGCCGTGGGTCAGCAGTTGCTCGCGGATCACGGCGCAAGACGAAAGCCCCATATAGAACACCAGGGTCTGTTTGTCTCTGGCCAGCAGCGGCCAGTCGAGATCCCGGGCGCCCCCTTTGCCGTGGGCGGTGACGAAGCGCACGCTCTGGGCGTGGTCGCGGTGGGTGAGCGGAATGCCAGCGTAGGCGGCACAGCCGCTGGCCGCAGTGATCCCCGGCACCACCTGAAAGCCGATGCCGCTGCCGACCAGCGTCTCCAGCTCCTCGCCGCCACGGCCGAAGATAAAGGGGTCGCCCCCCTTCAGCCGCACCACCCGCTGCCCCTTCTTCGCCTCCTCCAGCAAGAGCTGGTTGATCCCCTCCTGCGGCACGCAGTGATTGCCCGCCTGCTTGCCGACGAAGATACGTTTGGCATCCCGGCGCACCAGCGCCATCACCTCGTCCGAGACCAGCCGGTCATAGACCACCACGTCCGCCTGCTGCATCTGGCGCAGGGCGTGCAGGGTGAGCAGGCCCGGATCGCCGGGGCCTGCTCCCACCAATACCACCTCGCCACCGGTCTGGCTCTCGTCGGCAAACAGGCTGTCGGCCAGCTGATTGGCAGAGGCGCTATCGCCCCGTGCCAGCGCCTGCCCGAGTCGGTCTGCCCCGAGCAGCCGCTCCCAGAAGCGGCGCCGCTCCCCCATGCTGGCGAAGCGGGCCTTGACCCGCTCCCGCAGGCTGCCGGCGAAGGCCGCGACGGCGCCCAGATGCTGAGGCAGCAGGGCTTCGAGTTTTTCCCGCAGCAGCCGGGCCAGCACCGGGGCTTTGCCGCCGGAGGAGATGGCCACCATCAGCGGCGAGCGGTCGATGATCGACGGCATGATGAAGCTGGAGCGTTTCGGGTCGTCCACCACGTTGGCAAAGATCCGCGCCTGATTCGCGCTCTGGTAAACCAGCGCATTCACCTCGCGCCGATCGGTGGCGGCCACCACCAGCCACTTGCCCGTCAGTTGCGCCGGCGCGAATTCACCGGCCAGCCACTCGATGCTGCCGTTGGCAGCCAGTTCCGCCAGCTCGGGGTCGAGCTCGGGCGCGACCACTGTGAGGTGGGCACCGGCATCCAGCAGCAGGCGCGCCTTGCGCTCCGCTACCTCGCCGCCGCCGACCAGCAGCACGGGTTTGTTGTCGAGTCGGCAAAAGATGGGCAAGTAGTCCATGGGGCCTCCTGATCAGGCGGTTTGGGTCTGGCTGATGGTGGTGGTGGCGTCGCTCACCGCGACCGGGCGCTCAGCCTTGGGGGTGGCATACCAGTAGCCGAGGCCCATGAAGAGGGCGCCGGAGACGGTGTTGCCCAGGGTCACCCACAGCAGGTTGTGGCCTATGCCGCCCAGGGTGTAGGCCTCTGAATGGGCGCCGAACCAGGAGAGGGCGAACAGGGTCATGTTGGCGACCGAGTGCTCGTAGCCGGAGGCTATGAATGCCAGCAGGCACCACCAGATGGCGATGAACTTGGCGGCACCCTCGGTGCGCAGCGCCATCCAGATGGCGAGGCAGACCAGCCAGTTGCACAGCACGCCCTTCATGAACAGGGTCAACGCCGGTGCCTGGGTCTTGGCCAGCGCCACCTTGTGCGCCAGGCTGCCCGCGTCCGGCAGCAGGCTGCCGCCATAGGAGTAGATCAGCGCCACCGCGATGGAGCCGAGCAGGTTGCCGGCCCAGGTCTGCGGCAGGATGCGCAGCAGGTCGGCCATGGCGATCTTGCCGGTCTTCACCCCGAAGGTGAGGAACATGGTGTGGCCGGTGAACAGCTCCGAGCCGGCGATGACAACTAAGGTGAGGGCGATGCCGAAGGTGGCCCCCATCACCAGCGGACGCACGCTGGCATCCACCAGATTGCCCAGGGTGAAGATGAGGATGATGCCGAGGCCCACATAGGCCCCCGCCATGGCGGAGCTGAGCCAGAAGCCGAGCTTGTCGCTGCGCTCGAAGCGGTTGATGCGGGCCGCGTTGGCGGCGCACTTGTTGATGCTGTCGGTATACATCTTTGTTTCCTTCAAGAGGGCCGCCCGCGGGCAGCCCTGATATGCATGGTGTTAGCCGATGACCCAGATCTGCGGATCACGTACTTTGACAGGGACGTAGCCCTGTACCGACATGGATCTGGGGTTTGTCGGCATCAGACGGCAACCCAGACCTGCTGGTCGCGTACTTCAACGGGATAGCTTTGCACCGACATGGCGGCGTTCTCGAGGCAGTGGCCGTCGCGCAGACGGAAGTGCTGCTTCTTGAGCGGGCTGGCGACCCAGAGCTCACCCTCGTGTTCACCTATGATGCCGCGCGACAGCACGTTGGCGGCGAAGAAGGGATCCCGGTTGTCGATGGCTAACACCTCGGCGGCCGCGCTCGGGCGGAACAGAGCGATCTGGCGACCTTCAATGAGTGCGCAGACTCCGGTTCCCGGCAGGATGTCGTTGAGTTGGCAGGCGAATTTCATGATTGAACCTCCACACCGAGCGAAACAGGCATATTCTGGCGACCTTCAATGAGTGCGCAGACGCCGGTTCCCGGCAGGATGTCGTTGAGTTGGCAGGCAAGTTTCATCATTTGGTCTCCACCTCGATCTGGTAGACGGGAATGCGCTCGGCAGGGGTAGCCGGTCTGTGCTGGTCGCGCTCGCTGACGAACTGCACGTCCGGGTCACGCTTGCCGCTGTTGATGAAGTGGCTGAAACGCTTGAGCTGCTCCTCTTCATTCAAGGTGCGGGACCACTCGCACTCGTAGCTGTCGATCAGCACCTGGATGTCGCGCTCCAGGGTGGCATTCAGTCCCAGCTTGTCGTCGACGATTACCTCGCGCAGGTAGTCGACCCCGCCCTCCAGGTTGCCGAGCCAGACCGAGGTGCGCTGTAGTTTGTCGGCGCTGGTGACGTAGAACATCATAAAGCGGTCGATCAGCTTGATCAGGGTTTCGCGGTCTAGGTCAGAAGCCAGCAGGTCGGCGTGGCGCGGCTTCATGCCGCCGTTGCCGCCCACATAGAGGTTCCAGCCCGCGTCTGTGGCGATGATGCCGACGTCCTTGCCCTGGGCTTCCGCACATTCACGGGTACAGCCGGAGACGCCGAACTTCATCTTGTGGGGGGTGCGAATGCCCTTGTAGCGGTTCTCGAGGAAGACCCCGAGGCCGACACTATCCTGCACGCCGAAGCGGCACCAGGTGCTGCCGACGCAGGTCTTGGCCATGCGCAGCGCCTTGGCGTAGGCCTGACCGGTCTCGAAACCGGCCGCCAGCAGCTTGCGCCAGATGGCGGGCAGGTCATCCTTCTGGGCCCCGAACAGGCCGATGCGCTGGGCGCCGGTGATCTTGGTGTAGAGCTTGTAGTCGCGGGCCACTTCGGCCACCGCCAGCAGCCCTTCCGGGGTCACTTCACCGCCGGCCATGCGCGGGATGACGGAGTAGCTGCCGTCCTTTTGCATGTTGCCGAGGAAGATGTCGTTGGTGTCCTGCAGCTGGGTATTGAGCGGGCTCAGCACATAGTCATTCCAGCAGGAGGCGAGGATGGAGCCGACGGTCGGTTTGCACACCTCGCAGCCATGGCCGTGACCGTGCTTGGCCAGCAGCTCGTCGAAGCTCTTGATCCCCTCCACCTTGACCAGGTGGAACAGCTCCTGACGGGAGTAGGGGAAGTGGGCGCAGAGGTGGTTGTTGACCTCGATGCCCTGCTTCACCAGCTCGGCGTTGAGCACCTGGCTGATGAGCGGCACGCAGCCACCACAGCCGGTACCGGCCTTGGTGTGCTGCTTGATGGCGGCCAGCGTGGTGTGACCCTCGGCGACCGCCTGGGCGATGTCGCCCTTGGAGACGTCGAAGCAGGAGCAGATCTGGGCAGTTGAAGGCAGGGCATCCACCCCCAGGGTCGGCTTGGCACCGGCGTAGGCGGGCAGGATCAGGGTGTCCGGGTGGCTCGGCAGCGGCAGGGCGTTGAGCATCAGCTGCAGCAGGTTGCCGTAGTCATCCACGTCACCCACCAGCACGGCGCCGAGCAGGCGGCTGTTGTCTTCGCTCACCACGATCTTCTTGTAGACGCCGGCCTGGTCGTCCTGGAACACATAGCTGTGGCTGCCCGGGGTGCGGCCGTGGGCATCACCGATGGAGCCGACGGAGACGCCGAGCAGCTTGAGCTTGGCGCTCATGTCCGCCCCTTCGAAGCGGCTGTCGCCGCCGAGCAGGTGGTCGACGGTGATCTGGGCCATCTTGTAGCCCGGTGCCACCAGCCCGAAGAAGCGGCCCTGCCAGGCGGCGCACTCGCCGATGGCATAGATGTCGGGGTCGGAGGTGAGGCAGTGATCGTCGATCAGCACGCCGCCACGGTCGGCGATGGCCAGTTCACAGTAACGGCCCAGGGTATCCTGCGGGCGGATGCCGGTGGAGAAGACCACCACGTCCACTTCAAGCTGGCTGCCGTCGGCGAAGGCGAGGCGGTGCTGGGCGTCGCGGCCGCCGTGCATCAGGATCTCGCTGGTGCTCTTGCTGGTGTGCACCTGCACGCCCATGGATTCAATCTTGCGGCGCAGCAGCTGGCCGCCCTGACCGTCGAGCTGCTCGGCCATCAGCACAGGGGCAAACTCCACCACGTGGGTCTCGAGACCCAGTGCCTTGAGGGCGCCGGCGGCTTCCAGGCCAAGCAGACCGCCACCGATCACCACCCCGCTCTTGCCGCTCTTGGCGGCGCTGCGGATGGCTTTCAGATCCTCGATGGTGCGATAGACGAAGCACTCGTGGTGCTGGCTACCCTGGATGGGGGGCACCCAGGGGTAGGAGCCGGTGGCCAGCACCAGTTTGTCGTAACCGACCACAGTGCCCTTGTTGGAGTGCACTTCGCGGGTCGTTCTGTCGATTTTTTTCACCGCTTCGCCGAGCAGCAGGCGGATGCCGTGCTTGTCGTAGAAGCCGGGTTTGACGAGGGAGAGATCTTCGCTGGTGTGATGGGAGAAGTAGGAGGAGAGATGGACGCGATCGTAGGCAGGACGGGGTTCTGCACCGAAGACGGTGATCTCGTAGCGGCCCGGGTCGGCCCGCTCGATCAGCTCTTCGATGAAGCGGTGCCCCACCATGCCGTTGCCCACAACGACCAGTCTGACTTTGCTCATGGTTGCCTCAATTTTGGAGTAATAAAACATCAATCTGACGTTAGGCTATCCAGTTAGGGGCGGTGGGCAATTGATGTAAATCAAGTGTCTATTTATATATCTCCTCAGGGGTAATTCGAGAGAATTCAAACCTATGCATAAATGGGTATACCAGTTGACGGTTTCCGTGTTCGGTGCAGCCCTGGCAGGGGCCGGGTCATCAGGCGATATGGCGGCGGAACATGGCCAGCGCCAGGGAGAGGGTGACACCGGCGATGGAGAGCAGGGGCCAGAGCAGGGGCCAGGCCGCCGACCAGCCGAGATCCTTGAGGAAGACCCCCTTGAGCAGCAGGATGAAGTGGCTGAGGGGATCCACGGCCGCCAGCCACTGGAACAACAGCGGCATGTTCTCGATGGGGGAGACATAACCGGAGAGGATCACCGCCGGCACCATGAAGGAGAAGACCCCGAGAAACGCCTGCTGCTGGGTCGAACAGAGCGACGAGACGAAGAGCCCTATCCCCGCCAGCGCCAGGCCGTAGCAAACCATGCCCGCCATCAGCAAGGTGGTGCTGCCGCCAAACGGCACCTGATAGAGGAAGCGGGCCGCCAGCGCGACTATGGTGCCCTGGCCCACCGCCACCAGGATGCCGGGTACCGCCTTGCCCGCCATGATCCAGCCCGCGGTGAGGGGGGACACCAGCAACTGATCGAAGGTTCCCTCTTCCCGCTCCCGTGCCACCGACAGGGCGGTGACGATGAGGCAGCCGACCGTGGTGATGATGGCCACCAGGGAGGGCAATATGTGCCAGCTGAACTCGATGTTGGGGTTGTAGAGGTGGCGCACCGCCAGTTCGGGCTGCCCCTTGCCCTCGCTCTGCCAGCGGGCGATCACCTCATTGATGTAGCCCGCCGCCACCTGACCCCCGTTGGATCGGCGTCCGTCGATGATGAGTTGCAGCCTGGCCTGTTCGCCCCTGGCCAGTCGGCGGGAGAAATCCTGCGGAATGATGAGGCCGATCAGCGCCTGCTGCCCGGTGATGGCATTGGTCATCCCGGCCTCGCCCGCCACCGTCATCACTGTGGTGAAGGCGGGCATATGGGTGAGGCGTTCGATGAGCTCCCGGCTCTGCGCCCCTCCATCCTGGTCGTAGATGGCCAGGGTGTTGCCGGTCACCTCCAGGGTGGCGGCGAAGGGGAAGAGGGCCGTTTGCAGCAGCACCGGCATGATGAGCAGGAAGCGCCCCTGGGTATTGCCAAGCAGGGCCTGTAACTCTTTTCGGATCAGCCACCAGAGTCGGATCAGCATGTTTACTCCAGGGTGCGCCGCGTCTTGCGGGCGGTGAGGGCCAGCCAGAAGGCGGCCAGCAGCAGCAGGCAGACGCCGTTGACCAGCAGGATGGAGAGCACGTTGCCCGCCTGGTAGAGGGTCTGCAACGAGCTCGCGAAGTAGCGGGCCGGGATCAGGTGGGTGATGGCCCGCAACAGCGGTGGCATGCTGGCGATCTCGAACACGAAGCCCGAGAGCATCATGGCCGGCAGAAACGCCGCCGTCAGCGCGGCCTGGGCGGCATTGAACTGGTTGCGCATCACGGTGGAGAGAAAGAGCCCGAGCCCGAGGGCGCTGCCGAGAAACAGGGTGGTGAGCACGAACAGGGAGAGCAGCGAGCCGCGCCAGGGCACCCCCATCACGGCCACCGAGAAGAGCAGGCAGATGAGCATGGCGGCGATGCCGAGCCCGTAGTAGGGCAGCAGCTTGGAGAGCAGCAGCTCTGCCTTGGTCACCGGGGTGGCGAGCAGCGCCTCCATGGTGCCGCGCTCCCACTCCCGGGCCACCACCAGGGAGGTGAGCAGGGCACCTATGATGGTCATCACCACTGCAATGGAGCCGGGCACCAGGAAGTTGCGGCTCACCAGCGCCGGGTTGAACCAGGCGCGGCTCTCCACCGCCACCGGCAAGGAGAATCCCTCTCTGGCGAGCCACCCCTGCCAGATCCCCTGCACGTAGTGGGTGACGAAGTTCGCCGTGTTGGGTTCGGAGCCATCGGTGAGCAGCAGGGCTTTCGGCGTGCCATCCCCCTGACTGGCCAGGGCGGCGGAGAAGCCGTCATCAATCACCAGCAGGCCGCGGATCTCGCCGCGCTCCAGACTGGCGAGCAGCGCCGCCTTGCTCGGGCCGCCGTGGATTTCCAGCGCCGTGGAGCCGCGAAGGGCCTGCTCCAGCCGCACCGCCGGTGCGCCACTATCGGTGCGCCAGATGCCGAGCCGCAGGTGGTCCACGTCCAGGTTGATGGCGTAGCCCATCACCACCAGCAGCACCACGGGCATGATGAAGGCGATGAGGATGCTGCTGGGGTCGCGCACGATCTGCAGGGACTCCTTGCGGCACAGGGCCAGCAGTCGGCGGCGGTTGATGCTCATGCGTCCTCCTCGCTGGCCTGCTCGACTAGCGTGATAAAGGCCTCTTCCATGGTTGGCAAGGCGGTGGTTGTGTCCTTGGCGGCCAACCCCTTGAGCTCGTCCGGGGTGCCCAGGGCCAGCAGGCGACCGCGGTAGATGAGGGCGATGCGATCGCAATACTCCGCCTCGTCCATGAAGTGGGTGGTGACCAGCACTGTCACCCCGTGATCGGCCAGGGCGTTGATGTGGGACCAGAATTCCCGCCGGGTCACCGGATCGACCCCTGAGGTGGGCTCGTCGAGAAACAGCAGCGGCGGTTCGTGGAGCAGGGCGCAGGCGAGGGACAGGCGCTGGCGCAGGCCAAGAGGCAGGGATTCCGTCTGCTGGTCGAGCCAGGGGCCGAGGGCGAACGCCTTCACCATGGCGTCGATGCGCGTCTGCTGCTGGCGACCGAACAGGCCGTAGATGCCGGCGAAGAATGACAGGTTCTGGGCCACGGTGAGTTGCTTGTAGAGGGAGAACTTCTGGGCCATGTAGCCGAGGTGCTGACGCGCCGCCGAGGGGCTGCGGGCCAGATCGATGCCGGTCACCAGCGCCTGCCCGCTGCTTGGGCGCAGCAGGCCGCACTCCATCTTGAAGGTGGTGGACTTGCCCGCGCCGTTGGGACCGAGCAGGCCGAAGATCTCCCCCCGGCGCACCGCGAAGCTGACGTCGTCGGTGGCGGTGAAATCGCCAAAACGCTTGGTGAGGCTGCGTGCCTCGATCACCGCCTCCGGTGATACCCCCTCGGGCAGGCTGGCCTCGCGCATCAGCTGCGCCAGGCTGGATTCCCCACCCGGGCCGCCCCCCAGCAGATCGATAAAGGCATCCTCGAGTCGTGCAGGGGTCGGTGCGAAGCCACCCTCCGAGAGACCGAGTTCCGCCAGGGGAGGCGGCATCTGGTCCGGGTGCAGCAGAAGGCGCACCCGCTCCCCCGCCACAGTGCCGTCCATCACCGCGGGGTGAGCCAGGGCGCGGCGCAACAGGGCGCGCCGCTCACGGCCGTCCAGTTCTCCGGCTTCCAGCAGCCAGCAGCGGCTGGCCATGGCTCCCATGAGATCCGCCGGGGTGCCGCTGGTGCGCACCTCGCCGTCCGCCATCAGCAGCACGTGGTCGCACAGCTCGGCCTCATCGAGGTAGGCGGTGCTCCAGAGCACCGTCATGCCTCCCTGGGCCAGCTCGCGCACCATCTTCCAGAGGGCGCGGCGGGAGATGGGATCGACCCCGACCCCGGGCTCGTCGAGCAGCAGCACGTCAGGGGTGCCGAGCAGGGCGCAGGCCAGGCCCAGCTTCTGCTTCATTCCCCCCGACAGCTTGCCCGCCGGCCGTGCGGTGAAGCGGGCGAGATCGGTGAAGGCGAGCAGGCGTGCAAAGGTGGGGCTGCGCTCTGGCTCCAGCACCCCGCGCAAGTCAGCATAGAGGCTGAGGTTCTCCTGCACGCTGAGATCCTCGTAGAGCCCGAACTGCTGGGGCATGTAGCCGAGCCGTTGACGCAGGGCATCCCCCTCGCGCACCGGATCCAGCCCCAGCACCCGGATTTCCCCGGCCTCCGGTACCAGCAGACCGGCCAGCAGGCGCAGCAGTGTGCTCTTGCCAGCTCCGTCCGGCCCTACCAGGCCCGTGATGCCACCGGTCGGAATGGTGGCCGAGATGGCGTTGAGGGCCACCCGTTCGCCGAAGCGCTTGGTGAGCCCGGCGAGCTGGATGGCGGCGTTCATGGCTGCAGCCTGACGGTGACCGGCATTCCCTGGCGCAGGGCGGAGTCAGGATCCTGCACCACTATGCGCAGCCGGTAGACCAGGTGGGTACGAAGATCCGGCGTCTCCACGGATTTGGGGGTGAACTCGGCGGTGGGGGAGACAAAGCCCACCACCCCCTGATAGGGCTTGTCCGGCCTTGAGTCAGTGGTCAGGGTCACCCTGGCACCGCTCGGGAAGTGGCCGAGCCAGGGCTCCTCCACATAGGCGCGCACCCAGACCGGCGCTGTCAGCGAGAGGTTGAAGGCGGTAGCCCCCGGCTGCACCATGCTGCCGGTCTCGATGGCGCGGGTGAGGAGGATGCCGTCGCTCGGGGCTGTCAGCACGGCGTCGGCGAGCGCCAGTTCGGCGCTGGCCAGCGTCGCCTTGGCCCCTTGCAGCTGGGCATCGGACTGGGCAATCTCTTCGGGGCGATAGCCGGTCTCGAGCTGGCCGAGCTGCTCGCGGGCGGAGCGCACCTGGGCCTGGGTCTGATCCCGCTGGGAGCGGGCGCTGTCGAGCTGGCCACGGGAGATGGCGCCGGTCGCCGCCAGCGCACTCTGGCGACGCCACTGCTGCTCTGCCTCGAGGGCGGCCGCCTCGGCGGCGGCCAGCTCGGCCCGGGCACGGTCTGTCTCTTCGCTACGATACCCCTTGTGCATCAAGGTGTTGGTCGCTTCGATCGCGGCCAGATTGGCGCGGGCGCTGTCGCGCTGGTGGGCAAGGGGCACGGGATCGAGACGGGCCAGCGGCTGACCCGCCTTGATGATGTCCCCCTCATCGACCAGCACCTCGCTGACCCTGCCGCCGACCCTGAATGCCAGATTCACATCGCGGATGTCGACGTTGCCGTAGAGGATGGAGCCGTCGGCCGGGCGGCTCTGCCACCAGAGGTAGCCACTGAGCAGGGTCAGCAGCAGGGCCAGGATGGCGATGCGTTGTTTCATGCGGGATCTCCTTCGGAGCGGCGCAAGCCGCGCAGGGCCCATACCAGGCGTTGCCGGGCGGCCTCGGGATTGTCTATCTGGGACAAAAACGGCGCCGCCTCCGGAGGCAGCCAGCCGAGCTGGCGACCGCCACCGGCGATCACCAGGGGCAGACCGACGGAGCCCATGATGAAGATCATCAGCTGCAACGGGTTGCCCGCCACCAGGGCTCCCTCCGCCTGCGCCTTCTGAACCTGCTCGAGCAGCAGCAGGGGGTGGCGGCGCGGCAGGCTCAGCAGAAAGCGCTGGGCCGCGCTCTCGCCGGCCAGGGCATCGCCAAACAGGTGGTTGATGAAGCTGCGCTGGCGCGCTACCAGGGCGATCACCGCCACCATGGTGGCTTCGAAGGTCGCCAGGGCAGAGGGGTAGGTGCCGCGGGCAGCCACCGCCTTGAGCTCATCAAAGAGGGGGGCGTACCAGAGCTCCACCAGCTCGTCGATGAAGGCGTCGCGGTTGCCGAAGTGGTAGACGAAAGTGCCGAGATTGACCTCGGCCGCCGCCGCCAGCTCGCGCACAGTGAGGCCGCGCAGCCCCTTGTCGGTGGCGATCGCAAGGCCCGTATCGAGCAGTTTTTGACGAGTGGGGTGCATCTAGCAGCGCTCCTGTTGCACAGATTTCGATCTAAATTATACGCACGTATAAAATTGAGGGAAGGGGGCGGGCCGATCTTTTTTTGAACAAGGGGTGAGCGGCGCCTCGCGGCTCTGTGTGACGGAGGGAAAAGGCGGGTGCGGCGGGCCGGAGCCCTCGGGTTCCCGGGCAGCCGCGCCGTGCTCCCCGGGCGGCCAGGAGGTGGATTTGCCGGCCGCCGGGGGGATCAGCTGTCCCTGATGTCCACTCCATAGGGGGCCTGGGCGCAGGTCTCGCGAATGAGGGTGCGCAGCCAGCGGTGAGCCGGATCGGCGTCCTGGCTGGGGTGCCAGATCAGGGCGACCCGGATCCCCGGCAGGGGAAAGGGCAGGGGCAGGGCAACCAGATCGGCGTGCAGGGCGGTGCAGTGCCGTTCGGGCACTGTCGCCACCAGGTCGCTGTCCCTCACCAGGGCCAGGGCAGTGGCAAAGCCGGGGACCAGGGTCGCCGCCTCGCGTGTCAGGCCGAGGTGCGCCAGGGCCTCGTCTATGGGGCCCTGCTCCAGCCCGCGCCGCGACACCAGTATGTGGCGGGCGGCGGCATAGCGGGGGGCGGTCAGGGTACCCTCGCACAGGGGGTGGCCCGGACGCACCACGGCGACGAAGTGGTCCTGAAACAGCGCCTGGGTACGCAGCTCGGGCGCCGTCTCTGCACCTATGACGCCGGTTTCGAAATCCAGCTCGCCGCTGCGCAGGGGGCCGCTCCCCTTGTCGGGCTTGGCCAGGAAGTGCAGCCTGACCCCGGGGGCCTCGGCGGCGAGTCGCGCCAGCAGGGCAGGGCCGACCGCCTCCACGAAGCCGTCGCTGGATCTCAGGCGGAAGGTGCGTTCTAGGCTTGCAGGATCCACCTCTTGCTGGGGGCGCAGCACGGCGTGCGCGTCCTGCACCAGCTGGCTGACCTGGGCGCGCAGGGCCAGGGCACGCGGCGTGGGCACCAGACCCCGGCCCGCCCTGACCAGCAGAGGGTCACCCGTGGTCTCGCGCAGCCTGGCCAGGGCCCGGCTCATGGCGGAGGGGCTCAAGGAGAGTCGCCTGGCGGCACCGGCCACGCTGCCCTCGTCCAGCAGGGCATCCAGGGTCAGCAGCAGATTGAAGTCGGGGGTGTTCATGGCATTGCCCTCGCCGAGCCGGGGATCCCGGGTGATGACCCATGACGGTCGGTTGGCTTCATCATACGCGAGAACCCCGCTCTTCATATGGCGTCTCATGCAGCTATAAGCTGCAAGTCGTGCGTCTTCCGCCGGCTCATGTCCCCCGCTAGCCTTGTGGGCATCATCCTCTGCCGGAGACAGTGCCATGTCACAATGCAAGTCACTCCCGACCCCTGCCGCTCGCCGTCTCGGCCTGCTGGCGCTCGGCCTCGCCACCCTGCTGCCCATGCTGGGAGGGAGCCTGGCCAACATGGTGCTGCCCGCCCTGGGGCAGGCCTTTGCGGTGCCCTTTGCCAGCCTGCAGTGGGTGCTGGTGGCCTATCTGCTGGGGATCACCTGCCTGACTGTGGTGGCTGGCCGACTGGGGGACAGGTTCGGTCGGCGTCGTCTGCTGCTCCTGGGGCTGGGGCTCTTTGCGCTGGCCTCGTTGCTGTGCGCCCTGGCGCCGACCATAGGCTGGCTGATCGCGACCCGTGCCCTGCAGGGGGTCGCTGCGGCCTGCATGCTCTCCCTGGCGCTGGCCATGGTGGGCCAGCTGGTGCCACCGGCGCGGCGGGGCTGGGGTATGGGGCTGCTCGGTACCCTGTCGGCCTGTGGCACTGCGATCGGTCCTTCTTTTGGCGGCCTGCTGACGGCCGGCTTTGGCTGGCAGGCCCCCTTCCTGCTGCTGGCGCCCCTCAGCCTGCTGGCGCTGGGTTGTGCCTGGCTCGGCTTGCCCCGGGACGGCTCCTTGCCACAAAAGGAGGGGATGAACCTCGCGAGCCTGTCACTGCTGGTGGCTGCCCTGCTCTGTTACGGCCTGGCGCTGACCCTGGGGGGCGCCCTGGCCCTATGGTGGGGGGCGGGGGCCCTGCTGGTCACGGCCTCGTTCGCTCGCCGCGAGCACCGCGCCCCTGTGCCCCTGTTGCCGCTGGCGCTGCTGGGGGTCCCGGGGCTGCGCAACGGCCTTGTCGCCAGCGCACTGGTGGCCAGCGTCATGGTGCTGACCCTGCTCATAGGCCCCTTCTACCTGAGGGGCGTCTTCGGTCTCAGTCTCGGGACTGTCGGCCTGATGATATCGGGCGGGCCCCTGCTGGCGGCCCTGACGGGCATGCCCGCCGGCTGGCTGGTGGATAGGCTGGGTGCGCGGCCGGTGGTCCGGCTGGGGCTGGCAGTCATGGGGACTGCGGCCCTCGGTCTGGCCGGGGCGGCGGGGCAGTTCGGCCCGCTCGGCTACCTGCTTCCCATACTGCTGCTGACCGCCGGCTATGCCCTGTTCCAGACCGCCAACAACAGCGCCGTTGTGGGTGGGGCGAGTGAGCAGACCCGGGGCGCCGTGGCCGGTCTGCTGACCCTGTCGCGCAATCTGGGCCAGTTGACCGGGGTGGCCGGGCTCGGCGGCCTGTTCGCCGCCCTGGTGGGAGAGCAGGGCCTGACTCTGGCCAGCGAGCTGGTGTTCGGCACCCGGGCCCTCTTCGCCCTGAGCGCCTTGCTGATTGGTCTGGCGTTCTGGCTGGTGGGTCGCCGCCGGGAGGGAGTGCTGGCCAGGGCCTGAGCCGGAACGCATAAAAAACGCCTCCGCGAAGGGAGGCGTTTGTCTAACGGGAGGGGGCGAGCTTACAGAATATAGCGGCTCAGATCCTCGTCCTCGATCAGGGCACCGAGGTGGGCGTTGACGTAGTCGGTGTCGATGACGAAGGTCTCGCCGGACTTCTCGGAGGCGTCGTAGGAGATGTCTTCCATCAGCCGCTCCATCACCGTGTGCAGGCGGCGGGCGCCGATGTTCTCGGTGCGCTCGTTGACCTGCCAGGCCGCCTCGGCCAGACGGCGGATGCCGTCCTGGGTGAACTCGATCTTGACCCCTTCGGTGGCCATCAGCGCCTGGTACTGATCGGTCAGGGAGGCGTTCGGCTCGGTCAGGATCCGCTCGAAGTCATGGGTAGTCAGTGCGGTCAGCTCGACCCGGATCGGCAGGCGACCCTGCAGCTCGGGGATGAGATCCGACGGACGGGCCACCTGGAAGGCGCCGGAGGCGACGAACAGTATGTGGTCTGTCTTGACCATGCCGTGCTTGGTGTTGACGGTGCAGCCCTCGACCAGCGGCAGCAGGTCGCGCTGCACCCCTTCACGGGAGACATCGGGGCCCGAGCTCTCGCCGCGCTTGCAGATCTTGTCGATCTCGTCGAGAAAGACGATGCCGTTGTTCTCGACCGCGGCAATGGCCTTCTGCTTCAGCTCTTCCGGGTTGACCAGGCGGGCCGCTTCCTCTTCGATCAGCGCCTTCATGGCCTCCTTGACCTTGATCTTGCGCTTCTTCTTCTGCTGCTGGCCCAGGTTCTGGAACAGCCCCTGCAGCTGGTTGGCCATCTCTTCCATGCCCGGCGGGGTCATGATGTCGACGCCCATGGGGGTGGCGGCCAGATCCAGCTCGATCTCCTTGTCATCCAGCTGACCTTCCCGCAGTTTCTTGCGGAAGATCTGGCGGGTGTTGGAGTTGTCGGCCTTCTCCTCCTCGCCCCAGCTGTTGCGCGGGTTCGGTAGCAGGGCGTCGAGGATGCGCTCCTCGGCGGCTTCCTCGGCGCGGTATTTCATCTTCTCCATCTCGGTCTCGCGCACCAGCTTGATGGCGACATCGGTGAGATCGCGGATGATGCTGTCCACTTCCTTGCCCACATAGCCCACTTCGGTGAACTTGGTAGCTTCCACCTTGATGAAGGGGGCGTTGGCGAGCTTGGCCAGACGACGGGCTATCTCGGTCTTGCCGACCCCGGTCGGGCCTATCATCAGGATGTTTTTCGGGGTCACTTCATGGCGCATCTCTTCGCTGAGCTGCATCCGGCGCCAGCGGTTGCGCAGGGCCACGGCCACCGCACGCTTGGCATCGGCCTGACCGATGATGTGTCTGTCCAGCTCGTGGACGATTTCTCTCGGGGTCATCTCGGACATGATGGAGTTCCTGTATCCGGGGCGGGCAGGGCCCACCCCTTGGAGAATGAGTTGGCTGACGGGCGCCCTTACTTGGCGCTGTAGTCCAGCACTTCGATGGTGTGGTTGCCGTTGGTGAAGACGCAGATGTCGCCCGCAATTTTGAGGGACTTCTCGACTATGGTCCTGGCATCCAGCTCGGTGTTTTCCAGCAGGGCGATGGCGGCGGACTGGGCGAAGTTGCCGCCGCTGCCGATGGCGATCAGGTCATGCTCCGGCTGCACCACGTCACCGTTGCCGGTGATGATGAAGGATTTGTGCTCGTCGGCCACGGCCAGCAGGGCTTCGAGGCGGCGCAGGGCGCGATCGGTGCGCCAGTCCTTGGCCAGCGCCACGGCGGCGCGTTCCAGGTTGCCCTGATGGGCCTGCAGTTTGGCTTCGAAACGCTCGAGCAGGGTGAAGGCGTCGGCGGTGCCGCCGGCAAAACCTGCCAGCACCTTGCCGTTGTAGAGACGATGAACCTTGCGGGCGTTGCCCTTCATGACGGTGTTGCCGAGGGAGACCTGGCCATCACCGCCGATCACGACCTGGCCGTTGCGGCGGACGGAAACTATGGTAGTCACTTTACTTACCTCGCTTGAGCCGAATGACGGCCGGACTGTGCATGGCAAGAAAGATGGGGATGGCAAACCGGCTTTTCAAGCCTGCCTGTTGTCGGGAGAAAGGGGGAGGCCATGTCGGCGAGGGAGAGGGGAGTCGAAAGGAGAAGGGCCGGGGTTGTCCCCCGGCCCTTCTTGATTGGCTCTGTGGCTAGCCTTTCTTGGGAATGCAGCCGCTGATGCCGGAGCCTTGCAGCTTGCGGTTGGCCGCATCGACGGCCGCCTTGCCGCTGAAGGGCCCCACCATCACCTTGTAGACGGTGCCATTGGCGCCATTGACCACCTGCAGGCTGGAGGAGAGGCCGGCGCCGAAGGCGATGCGCGCCTTGAGCGATTCGGCGGAATCCTGCGAGCGCAGGGCGGCACACTGCATCATGTAGCGACCGCCGTCGGCTGCCGCCGTCTGGGTCGCCGCCTTGGCCTTGGCTGCCTCGGCGCGTTCCCGCTCCAGCTCGGCACGGATCTCCCGCTCCATCCGTTCACGCTCGGCCTTCTGGTTGATCACCTGCTCTTGGGCGCTGGCGACCGGGGCACCGGTGGCCGGCTTGGTCGGTTGCACCGGTTGCGGCTGGAAGGGCTTCACCTGACCGAGGGGGGTCCCGGGTTGGGGGATCTCGGTCGGTACCGGCTGCGGCAGCTTCTCGGGTTGCAGGGTGAGGGTTTCGGCAGGCGGTGGCGGCAGCACGCCCGGCTGGGGCGGCGGCTCTATGATGTCCACCTGCTTGTTCTCCAGCCGTTCGATGTAGCTCCACTTCTCCTGGGGCAGGGTATTGCCCTGTGCCTTGGGTTTGTTGGCCTTCACCTGCTCTTCGATGGTGGGGGCATCAGCCCCCTTGCCGTTGATCAGGTAAAGGAAGGCGCCAAAGCCGACGACCAGGGCCCCGGCCAGCAGTGCCGGGATAACAGGAAAGCGGCGAGGTGCCGCTTTCTTGATGTTACGACCACCGGCCCGTCGTCTCGGGCTGTTGCCGACGTAATCCCGGGTCGCCATCTATTACATGCGCTCCAGGGTATAGATGCCCAGCACGCCCAGGCCCAGCTTGAGCACCTTGGCGGTGGCGGCGCACAGCAGCAGGCGGCTGTTGCGGGTCGCTTCGTCCACGCCGTCCTTGTTGATCGGGCAGGCTTCGTAGAAGGTCATGAAGTTGCCGGACAGCTCGTACAGATAGGTGCACAGCAGGTGCGGCATGCCCTTGTCCGCCACGCCGTTGACCGCGTCGGAGAACTGGATCAGCTTCTGGGCCAGCACCTCTTCGGCCTCTTCGTTCAGGGTCACGTGGCCGGTCAGGGCCTCGGCATCGATGTTCGCCTTGCGGAAGATGGACTGGATGCGGGTATAGGCGTACTGCAGGTAAGGGGCAGTGTTGCCTTCGAACGACAGCATCATGTCCCAGTCGAAGATGTAGTCGGTGGTGCGGTTCTTGGAGAGATCCGCATACTTGACCGCGCCCATGGCGATGGCGTGCACCACCTTGGCCTTCTCTTCGGCAGAGAGATCGCTGTTGCGGCTCTCCAGCAGGGCACTCGCGCGCTCTTCGGCTTCGTTCAGCAGATCGACCAGCTTGACGGTACCGCCGGAGCGAGTCTTGTAGGGACGACCGTCCTTGCCCAGCATCATGCCGAAGGCGTGGTGCTCAAGCGGTACGGATTCCGGCACATAGCCCGCCTTGCGGGTGATGGTCCAGGCCTGCATCAGGTGCTGGTGCTGACGGGAGTCGATGAAGTACATGACACGGTCGGCGCCCAGGCTTTCATAACGGTACTTGGCACAGGCGATGTCGGTGGTGGTGTAGAGGAAACCGCCATCGCTCTTCTGGATGATGACGCCCATGGGCTCGCCATCCTTGTTCTTGAACTCGTCGAGGAACACCACTGTCGCGCCTTCGCTCTCGACCGCCAGGCCCTTGGCCTTCAGGTCGGCCACTATCTGGGGCAGCATGTCGTTGTACATGGACTCGCCCATGATGTCCTTGTTGGACAGGGAGATGTTCAGGCGGTCGTAGTTGCGCTGGTTCTGCTCCATGGTCATGTCGACCAGCTTCTTCCACATGGTGCGGCAGTACTCATCGCCACCCTGCAGCTTGACCACGTAGTTGCGCGCGCGCTCGGCGAAGGCTTCGTCTTCGTCGTAGTGACGCTTGGCCTGGGTGTAGAAGGCTTCCAGGTCCTTGAGCTCCATGTCGGAGGCGTGCTCGTTGGCCATCTTCTCCAGGTAGGCGATCAGCATGCCGAACTGGGTACCCCAGTCGCCGATGTGGTTGGCACGCACCACCTTGTGGCCGAGGAACTCCAGGGCGCGGGCGGCGACGTCACCAAGGACTGTGGAGCGGATGTGGTGCACCGCCATCTCCTTGGCCACGTTCGGCGCCGAGTAGTCCACCACCACTGTTTGTGGCGCGGGCAGCTTCACGTTGGCGTTGGCGGAGGTCACCATGGCTTCCACCTGACCGGCCAGCCAGCTCGGGTCGAAGAAGAAGTTGATGAAGCCGGGACCGGCGATCTCGACCTTGGCGATCAGATCGGAGGCGGGCAGGTGCTCAATGATGGCAGCGGCCAGCTCACGGGGGTTCTTGCGGGCCGGTTTGGCCAGCAGCATGGCCAGGTTGGTGGCCAGGTCGCCGTGAGCCTTCTCCTTGCATCGGTCTACTTGCACCCGGGCTTCCAGGTCGGCCGGCAAGACGCCCGCGGACTTGAGATTGGCTACCGTTTGTTCAAGTAGATGATGAATATGCTCTTTCATAACTGACCACCGAGGTTGCGCGTCGAAAAATGACTGACTGGATAAGGGCGTGAATTTTACCCGCATCGGGCCGAGAAAACTATAGGAATGGCCCGACCCCCTAGGGGTGGCGGATATTTCACTGCGTTTTTCACCACATTGCAGAATATTGATTTGAATAAGTGGTGGTTATCCATTTCTACTGCATATCGAAGCGGCTTGTCCAGGCTATTTTCCCCTGATTGTTAAGGGGTTATTTATTCCAATTTGGTCTGAATGATCCCGCGCCGTCCGGCTGTCGTATCCTCAGAGGAAGTCGCTAGAGGACGATCCCGATGACACTGGTGCTGTTTCCACTCTCCGCCCACCTGCTGCCCGGTGGCATCATGCCGCTGCGCATCTTCGAGCCCAGGTATCAGCGCATGATAGCCGAGGTGCGGGAGCGGGAGTTTGCGCTCTGCATGCTGGACCCCCGCCAGCCCGACGCCATGCGCAACATGTATCCCATCGCCACCCGGGTGCGGATCATCGATTTCGATCTGCTGCCGGACGGCCTGCTCGGCATCACAGTGCTCGGGGTAGAGCGGGTCAGGATAGTCGATCTGTGGCAGGAGCCAGACGGCCTGCGGGTCGGCGAGGTGGAGCCGCTGCCCCCCTGGCAGAGCGGCCGGCTCAAGGCCGACCAGCACACCCTGGCCAAGGCGCTGCAGGATGTGTTCAACGACTACCCGGAATACGCTGCCCTCTACCCCGAGCCCGACTGGGACGACGCCAGCTGGGTGGCCCAGCGCTGGCTGGAGGTACTGCCCATCCCGGTGGAGCAGAAGCAGTGGCTGGTCGCGGCCAAGGATAACCAGCCCGCCCTCTCCCTGCTGAGTGGCCTGCTGGTCGCGAGCCACTGAATTCCCGTCCCCGGTGATCCTTTTGCCCCGCCCGTCGTAATGGTGATGACAGCAACACTCAAGGGATGGCGCAATGGCATATACTGGCCAACCACAATCGGCTCCACGCAGGATATCGCCCCCCATGGACAACCCAGATGGCGATCTGACGTCTCTTCTCATTCGGGTGGCCGAGCATGGCGACAAGGTCGCCTTCGCCACCCTGTTCCACCACTTCGCGCCGCGCATCCGCAGCTATGGGATGCGCCACCTCGGCAGCGAGGCCAACGCCCTCGAGCTGGTGCAGGAAACCATGCTGCTGGTGTGGCAGAAGGCTCGGCTCTATCACCCCGAGAAGGGGGCGCCGACCACCTGGATCTACACCGTCATGCGCAACCAGAGCTTCGACATGCTGCGGCGCCGTCGCGCCAGCAAGGAGGATCTCTGCGCCGAGGAGCTGTGGCCCCTGCTGGAGTTCAGGGCGGAAGAGGAGCACCTGAGCGGTGGTGAAGATGCGGTGCTGACCCGCCAGATGGCAGATTACCTCGCCACCCTGCCGGAGCCGCAACAGCAGGTGGTGCGCGGCATCTATCTGCAGGAGTTTTCCCAGCAGGAGCTGGCCGACAGGCTAGGCGTGCCGCTCGGGACCATCAAGTCACGCCTCCGGCTGGCATTACAGAAACTGAAAGAGCAAGTGGAGCAAGGCCATGATTAAGACCCATCCGACCGAACTCATGTTGCGGGCCTTTGCCGCCGACGAGTTGCCCCTGCCGCTGGCCGTCGGTGTCTCTGCCCATTGCGAGCTCTGCCTCGATTGTGCCGCCCGACTCAAGGGCTGTGAAGAGGAGCTGGCTCGCCAGTATCTGGAGCCGGCAGATCAGCCTGTGGCGATAAGCGAGACCATGCCGCTGGAACTCGACGCCATGCTGGCAGGCATACTGCAACAACCCGTGGCCAGCCCGGCCGAACTCGGCCAACCGGTACGGCCGGCGCCCGAGCTGCGGGTGGCAGGCCAGAGTTACCACCTGCCACGGGTGCTGGCCCGCCACCATGCGCCCAAGTGGCGCCATATCGGGGCCATTCGCCAGCACAGTTTGCCTCTGGACGAGATGGGAGCCCGCGCCAGCCTGCTCCATATCGAGGCGGGCGGGTACATCCCTGAGCATACCCACAAGGGTTATGAACTGACGCTGTTGCTGGGAGGCACCATAGAGGATGGCGACACCCGCTATCAGGCGGGAGATTTCATCTGGCGCGATGCCAGCCATGCCCACAGCCCGCACACCCCGGACGGCTGCCTCTGCTACACGGTGCAGGATGCGCCGGTGCAGTTTACCAAGGGCCTGTCGCGACTGCTCAACGGCATCAGCCATCGCCTCTACTGAGCCATGTCGGACAACAAAAAGGGACCATAAAGGTCCCTTTTTTCATGAGGCAATCCCTCGGGATCAGGCCACGAACACCAGGTAGACGGCGAAGGCTACCACGAAGCGGTAGATGGCGAACGGGATGAAGTCGAGGCGACGGATCAGCGCCAGGAAGGTCTTGATGGCGACCATGGCGACCGCGAAGGCGGTGACGAAGCCCACCGCAAACATGGGGAAGTCGGCCATGGAGAGGAAGTCGCGGCTCTTGTAGAGGTCCAGCCCGCTGGCTGCGATCATCATGGGCACCGCCATGATGAAGGAGAACTCGGCCGCCGCATGGCGACTGATGCCCATCAGCATGCCACCGCTGATGGTGGCGCCGGAGCGGGAGAAGCCGGGCCAGAGCGCCAGGCACTGGAACAGGCCGACGCCGAACGCCTGCTTGTAACTGATGTCGTCCAGAGTCTCGGCGGTCACGGCGGGGCGGAACTTCTCGGCGATGATCAGCAGGATACCGCCGGCCACCAGGGCATACATCACGGTTTCCGGGCCAAAAAGATGGGCCTTGATCCAGCTGTGAATGGCGAGGCCGATGAGCACGGCGGGCAACATGCCGAGGATGATGTGTATCAGGGAGAGGGTGGCATGCCCCTGTACCGGTTTCTGGCCAAAATGGATGCCGATGAGGCCGAACAGGCGGCGCCAGAACATGACCACCACCGCCAGGATGGATCCCAGCTGGATCACCACCTCGAAGGTGGCGGCCTTGGGGCCTTCGAAACCGAGCAGGTGGCCGACGATGATCATGTGGCCGGTGGAGGAAACGGGCAGAAACTCGGTCAGGCCTTCCACTATGCCCAGCACGAAGGCCACAAACAGGGCGTAGGATTCGGTCATGGTACAGATCTCTTGGTTGATGGGTCCGGATAAAATCAGCCCCGATCAGGGTCGGGGCGGCCAATGATGGCGGAAAATCACGCGGGCAACCAGAGAATATTGGGGACTCCTGTGCGGTTTCCGACCCTTGTCTGGCGGCCGGTACTTTCCGCATGGTGCAGGGTCAGGGCGCAGCGGCTTTAGTAGCACTACCTCGGACGTTGTTGCCGCCCCGTCACCTTCTGACATGGCCGCCACGGCCAGTCAGCCGCCCGTGGCGGGTCAATTCGTCATGCCAGCACCGCCAGGATCTGCTGCTGCAGCGCCTCGTCCAGTGGCGGCAGGGCCAGTGCCTCGACCGCGCTCACTATCTGCTGCGGGCTGCTGGCGCCGATCAGGGCGCAGCTCACCACGGGATCGCGCAGCACCCACTGCAATGCCAGCTGTGACAGTGGCTGCCCCCTCTGCTGCGCCAGGGCGTGCAGGGCGCGAATGCGGGCCAGCTTGTCTGCGGTGATCTGGTCGGGCTGGAGAAAGGGGCTGGCGCTGGCGGCGCGGGAATCCGCCGGGATCCCTTCCAGATAGCGATCGCTGAGCAACCCCCCCGCCAGGGGCGAGAAGGCGACCACCCCCATCCCCTGTTCTCGGCAGACCGGCAGGGTCTCGGCCTCGATGTCGCGCTGGAACAGGGAGTATTTGAGCTGGTTGACCAGGCAGGGGGTGCCGAGTTCGGCCAGCCGGGTCGCCGCCTTGGCGGCAAGCTCGGCCGGGTAGTTGGAGAGGCCGACATAGAGCGCCTTGCCCTGGCGTACCATGAGCGCCAGCGCCTGACAGGTCTCCTCCAGCGGGGTGCGGGGATCCGGTCTGTGGTGATAGAAGATGTCCACATAGTCGAGCCCGAGCCGGCGCAGGCTCTGGTGCAGGCTGGCAAACAGGTATTTGGCGCTGCCGCCGTCGCCGTAGGGGCCGTCCCACATCACGTAGCCCGCCTTGCTGGCGATGATGAGCTCGTCTCTGTAGGGGGCCAGACTGCCCTTGAGCACGCCGCCGAAGGTGGTTTCGGCGGAGCCTGGCGGTGGCCCGTAGTTGTTGGCGAGATCGAAGTGGGTGATCCCCAGATCGAACGCCTGATGCACCATGGCCTTCACCCTGGCGGGATCGCTCCCGGCACCAAAGTTGTGCCAGAGCCCGAGGCCGATGCCGGGCAGGCGCAGGCCGTGGCGACCGGCGGCTCTGTAAGCTTGGCGCTGGTAGCGATCCGGCGCGGCGAGGTAGTGATCATCCATGTTTATCAAGGCTCCTGAGTTGGCTCGGTGGACTGTCGTTAGCAAGGGGAGGTGAAGAGCCCCACTCCTCCCCTTCATAAGGGGAGGAGCATCATCGCACCTCCCCTTTTGAAGGGGGGACGGGAGGGGGTCTTAGTCTGTGGGGATCAGACGGTAACGGGTCTGATGGTGATATAGCTGGCCCGGCAGCAACCAGGGGTCGCCGAGCTCCGGCCGGTTCGGGCTGTCCGGCAGTTGCTGCGCCTCCAGGCAGAAACCGTCGTAATCCCGGTATGGCCGGCCGCTGCGGTCCGGCGTGCTGGCCAGCCAGTTGCCGGTGTAGAACTGCAAGGAGGGCTGGTTGGTGTGGACCTCCATCACCAGTTGTTCATCCCCGGACACCACCCGTGCCGCCCACGCCTGTTCGGGGCCGTTCAGCACAAAGGCGTGGTCAAAGCCCTTGGCTTGTTGCTGCTGGGGATGGCTCAGCCAATCCTGGCCGATGAGGCGCTCATTGCGCAGATCGAAGGGACCCTCCACCGGCGCGATGGCGAGCGGCAAACCGCTCTGGTCGGTGGGCAGGAAGCGATCGGCATTGATGCTGATGGCATGATTGCGAATATCGGAGCGCACATCGCTGCCGCCCTGGTGGCCATCGAGATTGAAGTAGGCGTGGCTGGTGAGGCTGACCGGGGTCGGTGCATCCGTGCTGGCCCTGAAGTCGACCACCAGATCCTGCTGCTCCAGCCGGTACTCCAGGGTCACCCGCAAGTTGCCGGGGAAGCCCTGATCTCCCGCTCTTGAGAGCAGCGCCAGCTTGACCCTGTCCGCCTCCTGCTCCTTGATCTGCCAGGGCTGGCGATGGAATCCGTCGCGCCCGCCGTGCAGGCAGTGGGGGGCCTGATTGGCGTCGAGAGACCAGCGTTCGTCCCCTCGCACCAGCTCGGCGCCGCCGATGCGGTTGGCAAAGCGACCCGCTACTGCCCCCAGCCACACCTGCTGGGCGGCATAAGCCTCGTCGGCGCAGCCCAGCAGCACTTCACGGCGCTGGCCAGCTACCGGCAGGCTGAGGGAGGTGAGGGTGGCGCCAAATTCGAGGCCGCGCAGGCGCAGCCCCTCCTCGTTTTCCAGTTCGAATGTTTTCATGGTTTGCCCGTTTCGATGATCGGTGACCTGTCACTCATGTGCTTCCCGTTAGAGCCTGCCCGCCCCGGCGCTGGCGCGGCAGACATAGCAGTCCGCCTGGAGGCCAAACCTGGCCGGATACTCGGCCTCGACCACGGCGATCACCTCGTTCACCCGCTCCGGGCGCAGCAGGGCCACCACGCATCCGCCGAAGCCGCCGCCGGTCATCCGCACACCTCCTTCGCTGCCGATCTGGGCCTTGATGATCTCCACCAGGCCGTCGATAGGGGGTACCGTGATCTCGAAGTCATCGCGCATGGCGGCATGGGATTGACCCATCAGCTCGCCGAGGCGCACCAGATCGCCGCTCGCCAGGGCGTCGGCGGCGGCCAGGGTGCGGGCATTCTCCCCCACCACGTGGCGGGCACGGCGGTAGCAGGCCTCGTCCAGCCCGGCCTTGCCCGCTTCCAGCGCGGCCAGATCCAGGTCACGCAGCGCCTTGACCCCGTAGTGACGGGCGGCGGTCTCGCACTGCTGGCGGCGGGTGTTGTATTCGCTGTCCACCAGGCCGCGGCGCACGTTGGAGTTGACGATCAGCACCGCCAGATCAGTGGGCATGGGGATGAGGCGGGTCTCCAGGGTGCGGCAGTCCAGCAACAGGGCATGATCCCGTTCGCCGCTGGCGGAGATCATCTGATCCATGATGCCGCAGTTGCAGCCGACGAACTGGTTCTCCGCCTGCTGGCCGTTGAGGGCAATCTCGGCCTGGCTGATGGCAAGCCCCTGGGCTTCCTTGAAGGCCTGGCCGATGGCCACCTCTAGGGAGGCGGACGAGGAAAGGCCGGTGCCCTGGGGCACGTTGCCGGAGACCACCAGGTTGAGGCCGCGCAGGGCATGGCCACGGGCCTGAAGGTGTTTCACCACGCCGCGGATGTAGTCGCTCCAGCGCTGGTCCGGGTGATGGGTGATGGGCTTGTCCAGGCTGAACAGATCCCGCTGGTTGCCGTAGTCGGCGGCGATCACGTGCACCAGGTTGTCGCTGCGCCGGCCGATGGCGACGCAGGTCTCGTAGTCGATGGCACAGGGCAGCACGAAGCCGTCGTTGTAGTCGGTGTGCTCGCCGATGAGGTTGACGCGGCCGGGGGCGCGCACCAGCAGGTCGGGTTGTTGCTCAAACTGCTCGGCAAACACGGCGCTGACGCGTTGGCTGGGGGTCATGGGGTCACCTCATTGGCTTTGTAATGAACGGGGGAGAGGGAACGCAGGCGCTCGGCGGCTTGTTCCGGCGTCAGGTCCCGCTGGGTTTCGGCCAGCATCTCGAAGCCCACCATGAACTTGCGCACGGTGGCGGAGCGCAGCAGGGGCGGGTAGAAGTGGGCGTGCAACTGCCAGGCCTCGGGGCAGTCCGAGTTCGGCGGCGCGAAGTGCCAGCCCATGGAGTAGGGGAAGCTGCACTCGAACAGGTTGTCGTAGCGGCTGGTGAGCTCCTTGAGCGCCACCGCCAGATCTTCTTGCTGCTCCTGGGTGAGATCCAGCATTGAGGGCACATGGGCCTTGGGCAGCAGCAGGGTTTCGAACGGCCAGGCCGCCCAGAAGGGCACCACTGCCAGCCAGTGTACGGTCTCCACCACGATGCGGGTGCGGTCTTGCAGCTCGCGCTCTACATAGTCCAGCAGCAGCGGGCGGCCGTGCTCGGCCAGCCAGGTGCGCTGGTGCTGCTCTTCGCGGGCTATCTCGTTGGGCAGGAAGTCGCTGCCCCACAACTGGCCATGGGGGTGGGGGTTGGAGCAGCCCATGACGGCGCCCTTGTTCTCGAACACTTGCACCCATTCCCACTGGCTCGACAGCTCGGCGACCTGGTTCATCCAGGTGCGGATCACCGCCTCGATGGCGGGCAGCGCCAGTTCGGGCAGGGTCTTGCCGTGATCCGGCGAGAAGCAGATGACCCGGCTGGTGCCGCGGGCGGCTTCCAGCTTGAGCAGGGGATCCTGCTCGCCGCCGGCGGCCGGGGTGTCCTGCATCAGGGCGGCGAAGTCGTTGGTGAAGACGAAGGTGTCCCGATAGTCGGGGTTCTGGTCGCCGGTGACGCGCTTGTTGCCGGCGCAGAGGAAGCAGTCCGGATCGTGGGACTGGCTCGGTGCCTGGCTTATTTTTTCGACCTGACCCTGCCAAGGGCGCTTGGCCCTGTGGGGGGAGACCAGCACATACTGGCCGGTCAGCGGGTTGAAACGGCGGTGGGGGTGATCAACAGGGTTGAACATCATCACTCCAGTCAATGAGTTGAGAAAATCGTAACGGGCAGGCCGGCAGGCCTACTCCTCGTAACCGTTCGGGTTGGCGGACTGCCAGCGCCAGCTGTCGGCGCACATGGTCGCGAGATCCCGGGTGGCATGCCAGCCCAGTTCGCGCTGTGCCTTGGCGGGATCGGCCCAGCATTCGGCGATGTCGCCCGGGCGTCTGGGTTCGATGCGATAAGGCAGTGGCTTGCCGCAGGCGGCTGAGAACGCGGCCACCATCTGCAGCACGCTCTGGCCCTGGCCCGTGCCCAGGTTGTAAGGGTGGATGCCGCCTCGCCCCGCGCAGTGGTACAGCGCCTTGACGTGCCCCTCGGCAAGATCCATCACATGGATGTAGTCGCGTACCCCGGTGCCGTCCGGAGTGTTGTAATCGTTTCCAAAGACCGAGAGGCAGTCGCGACGGCCGATGGCCACCTGGGTGATATAGGGCATCAGATTGTTGGGGATGCCCTGGGGATCTTCCCCCAGGGTGCCGGACTCGTGGGCGCCGACCGGGTTGAAGTAGCGCAGCAGGGTCATGCTCCAGTGGGGCTCGGCAGCCTGCAGATCCTCGAGGATCTCCTCGATGATCAGCTTGGAGCGGCCATAGGGGTTGGTGGCGCTGCGCGGGAAATCTTCCCGGATGGGGGTGCTGGCCGGGTCGCCGTAGACGGTGGCCGAGGAGCTGAACACCAGGTTGTGAACCCCGGCGCGCTTCATCGCCTGCAGCAGCACCAGGGTGCCGCTCAGGTTGTTTTCATAGTATTCGAGGGGGATCCGGGTCGATTCGCCGACCGCTTTCAGGGCGGCGAAGTGGATCACGGCGTCGATCTGCTGCTCGGCGAAGATGCTGTCCAGCAGGGCCGGGTCACGGATGTCCCCCTGATAGAAGCGGGGCAGCTGCCCGCTGATGGCGGCGACCCGTGTCAGCACGGCGGCCTTGCTGTTGCAGAGGTTGTCCACCACCACGGGTTCCATGCCTGCCGCCTGCAAGGCCAGACAAGTGTGGCTGCCGATATAGCCGCAACCGCCGGTCACCAGTACTCTCATCCTCTTCTCCACCGTTCGCGCCTCACGCAAGGAAAGCCTGAGCAGGAGTCTAGCCGAGGGGCTGGCGGGTAAACTGTGAACCGGTTAACAAATAGATGGAAACGTTTACATATCCTTATATGGCGATAAATGCATCGACATGGCTTTCCCCCCTGTTATCAGTGACATTGCTCGGTATAATGGCGCCATATCGAACCGTGAAATAAGTGAAAACAGCATGAGCACCATCAAGGATGTCGCCCGTTTGGCCAACGTATCGGTGGCAACGGTTTCACGGGTGATGAACAACTCACCCAAGGCCAGTGCCGCCTCCCGCGAGGTGGTGCAGAAGGCCATGGCCGAACTGGGCTACACCCCCAACGCCAACGCCCGGGCCCTGGTCAGCCAGACCTGCGACACCATGGGCGTGGTGGTCGGTGACGTGGCAGATCCCTTCTTCGGGGCTCTGGTCAAGGGGGTCGCCGGGGTGGCGGTGGAACAGGGGCTGCACCTGCTGATGGGAAATGGTTTTCACCGCGCCCAGCAGGAGCGGGAAGCCATCGATCTGCTGATCGGCAAGCGCTGCGAGGCGCTGGTGGTGCACAGCAAGGCGCTCAGCGACGAGGAGCTCATCGATTATGCCCTGCGGGCCCCTGGCATGGTGCTGATCAACCGCGACATTCCGGGTCTGAGGGGCCGCTGCATCGCCCTCAACAACCGGCAGGGGGCCGCCACCGCGACCCGCCATCTGCTGGAACTGGGGCATCGCCACATCGCCTTCCTCAGTTCGGATCATGCCATCGAGGATGCCATGCTGCGCCATCAGGGTTATCAGGATGCCCTGGCCGAGGCGGGTCTGAGCGCCGATCCCGAGCTGGTGGAGAGCGGCATGCCCAATGAAGAGGGCGGTGAGCGCGCCATGCTCAACCTGCTGGCCAAGGGGTTGCCCATCACGGCGGTGGTGGCCTACAACGATGCCATGGCGGCAGGCGCCATCTCGGTACTGGCAGACAATGGTCTCAAGGTGCCTGAAGAGGTCTCGGTGGTGGGCTTCGATGACATTATCTATGCCAGATACCTGAGGCCCAAGCTCTCCACCATGCGTTATCCCATCGAACTGATGGCCGCCCAGGCCGCCAAGCTGGCGTTGCAACTCGCCGCAGGGGAGAGCGAGACGGTGCAGAGTCGGATCTACACCCCGACCCTTATCAACCGCCACTCGGTGGCGCCCGTCAGGCTCTGATCGTTGCGTCTCCTTGCCGCCGTCATGGCGGTGGCGTGACGGCGGTTGGGGCATGTCTACTGGCTCATGCTGCTGCTAAGCGCCCCAGTCTCTAATCAACCGCCACTCGGTCGTACCCATCGGGTGTGCCCTCTGCCTCTGTCATGGCGGTGGAGTGGGGACTGAGGCACCGATAGACGCCCACGCCCCTGTTCAACTGCCGCTTGATGGCGCCCGCCTGTCTCTGCTCAACCGCCTTCCGATGGCATTCTCCAGACTCTGAAGGTGATGTTTCTTGCCGCCTTCTGACGGTGGATTGGGGGCAGTTGAGTGGCAGCCTCTGATGACTCGTCCTAAAAGTTTCCATTCGAAACTCAATATATCTCTCTTTTTCCACGGTTCCCCCGTCCGGATCATCCTGTTTCAGCCTGACTATTCTACGGAGCGATCTTTTACCCTCATTTAGCTAATTTTTACTCTGTTTTACTTAACAAAACAGGTGTAATCGTTTACATCTGTGTGAGCGGGATCGCCGATCATCGGGCAAAACTCCCCTACACTGCATGCGTTATCGGCGTTCATGCAGGGAGAGAGAAGAATGCTCAGGGAGATAGTGGCCCGTCAGGACTGGCAGACCCAGGCGATTACCTCGGTGAATCGTCTGCCTGCCCATACCCCCTTGTTCAGCTGGCGCAGCGAGACCGATGCCCGTGCCGGGCTCCCTTCGCCGTCCCGCATCCTGCTCGACGGCGACTGGCGTTTCTCCTTCTTCGGAGCCCCCGAGCTGGTGCCCGAGGAGTGGCTGAACGAGGATCTGCCCGACTCGACCCTCATCAGGGTACCTGGCAACTGGCAACTGCAGGGGTTTGATCGCCCCATCTATACCAACATCAAGTACCCCTTCCCCTGCGATCCGCCCCGGGTGCCGGCAGAGAATCCCACCGGCTGTTATTCCCGCGAGTTTGAACTGTCCACCGACTGGCTGGCCAGCGGTCAGACCCGCATCATCTTCGACGGGGTGGACAGCGCCTTCCATCTGTTCTGCAACGGCCGCTGGGTCGGTTACTCCCAGGACAGCAGGCTGCCCGCCGAATTCGATCTCGGTGACTTCCTGCAGGCAGGCACCAACCGGCTGGCCGTGCTGGTGCTGCGCTGGTCCGATGGCTCCTATCTGGAGGATCAGGACATGTGGCGCATGAGCGGCATCTTCCGCTCTGTCAGCCTGTTGCACAAACCCGAGCGCCGGCTGCTGGACGTGCGGCTGACCCCGGTGCTGGACGCCTGCTACCGGGATGCCCGTCTCAAGGTGGCGCTGCAGGTCAATGAAGGCGCCGGGCTGGCGGTGGAGGCGAACCTCTATTTCGGTGAGCAGCCGGTTGCCCGCCTGCATCAGCCCCTCGGTACCGGCCCCATCGACGAGAAGGGTGCCTACACAGACAGAGCCGAGCTGTGGCTGGAGGTCGCGGCTCCCCACAAGTGGAGCGCCGAGACGCCGCATCTGTATCGACTGACCCTGACCCTGCTGGACGAGCAGGACGAGCCCATCGAGAGCGAGGCCCATGACGTGGGTTTTCGGGCGGTGGAGATCAAGGGCGGCTTGCTGAGGGTCAACGGCCAACCGCTGCTCATTCGCGGCGCCAATCGCCACGAACACGATCCCGCCTTGGGCCATGTGGTGACCCCGGCCGCCATGGAGCAGGATTTGCGGTTGATGAAGCAGCACAACTTCAACGCGGTGCGCTGCTCCCACTACCCTAATCATCCCGAGTTCTACCGACTGTGTGACCGGCTCGGCCTCTATGTGGTGGACGAGGCGAACCTGGAGACCCACGGCATGACCCCCATGGGGCGGCTGGCACAGGATCCCGCCTGGAGCAACGCCTTCCTCGAGCGGGTCACCCGCATGGTGGCGCGTGACTTCAATCACCCCAGCATCATCATCTGGTCGCTGGGCAACGAATCCGGCTATGGTCCGGCCCATGACGCCATGTACCAGTGGGTCAAACGGGCCGATCCGAGCCGCGCGGTCCAGTACGAAGGGGGTGGAGCCGATACCCCGGCCACCGACATCATCTGCCCCATGTATGCCCGCACCCATCAGGATCAGCCTTTCCCGGCTGTGCCCAAGTGGGCGCTGGCCAAGTGGATAGGTCTGCCGGAAGAGACCCGACCGCTGATCCTCTGCGAATATGCCCACGCCATGGGCAACAGCCTGGGGGGTTACGCCCACTACTGGCAGGCGTTTCGCGATCATCCCCGTCTGCAAGGCGGTTTCGTGTGGGATTGGGTGGATCAGGGGCTAGACAAGATGGCCGATGATGGTCGTCATTTCTGGGCCTATGGCGGTGATTTCGGCGATCTTCCCAACGATCGCCAGTTCTGCTGCAACGGCCTGCTGTTCCCCGATCGTACGCCGCATCCCGCCTTGTTCGAGGCGAAGCGGGCCCAGCAACCCTTCGTGCTGTCCTTGGTAGGCCAGAAGCCGCTGACGGTGGAGGTCCATAGCGAATATCTGTTCCGCCCCACGGACAACGAAGTGCTGCGCTGGCAACTGCTGGAGGACGGAGTGGTGCTGAGCCAGGGCGAGTGCCCGCTCGCGCTCGCGCCTCAGGGACGGGCAATGCTGACCCTGCTGGAGCGGCTGCCCGGCTTTGCCGCGGGCGCCCTCGCCTGGCTGGATCTGGCCATAGTGCAGCCCACCGCCACGGCCTGGGCCGGGGCGGGTCACGAGGTGGCGCGCCAGCAATGCATGCTGCCGACTCCTCTGGCCATGCCCGTTACCCGGGCTCCCGCCCCCTTGAGCGAGCAGCCTGACCACTGGCTGGTGCGTGCTGCAGGCAGCGAGTGGCGGCTGGACAAGGCCAGCGGCCGTATCAGCAGTTGGCAGAAGCAGGGCCGTGAACAGCTGCGTGACGTCATCGCCGATCACTTCTACCGGGCGTCACTTGACAACGACATTGGCACCAGCGAGGCGGATCACGCGGATCCCAATGCCTGGATTGCCCGCTGGCAGGAGGCCGGGCTCAATGATCTGCAGCACCGCTGCCTCGGCCTGGAGGCGAGCCCGGCTCAGGGTCTCATCACGGTGCTTCATGGCTACTTCGTGGCCGACGAGCTGAAGATACTGACCCGCTGGCACCACAGGTTCGATGCCGATGGCGTCATGACGCTGCACATCGAGGTGGAGATCGCTGCCGACATGCCGTCGCTGCCCCGCATCGGCGCCAGGCTCTGGCTGGCCGGCGAGGTCGACGAAGTGAGCTGGCTGGGGCGCGGTCCCCACGAGAACTACCCGGACAGGCTGCTTGCCGCCGACCTCCATCGCTGGCAGCTGCCGATTGCGGCCCTGCACACCCCCTATGTGTTCCCGACCGACAACGGATTGCGTTGCGATACCCGTCAGCTGCGGCTCGCAGAGGTGAGCATCGAGGGCAAGTTCCACTTCAGCGTCAGCCACTACAGCCAGCAACAGCTTGCCCAGGCCCGTCATCAGACCGATCTGGTGGCCCAGGGGGGAGTGCACCTCTGTCTGGATGGTTTCCACATGGGTGTAGGGGGCGATGACTCCTGGAGCCAGAGCGTGCGGCCTGAATTCTGGTTGTTGCCTGGAAGTTACAGCTGGAACTGCATTTTTCGCTAGATGGACTAGTCTTGGATGGTGAGGCTTCGAAGGAGGCCTTAACTTACATAACTATTTAATTTTTAACAATATTGCTTCTATGTAACAGAGTGTAAACGTTTTCATTTTGTTGCCATGATCACAGACCGTCACACAACAAACTGATTACATTAGGCTGGCGCCAGTTCAAACGGTGTACAGCATTCCCTACAAAAACAGATATTAGAGATCGGAGCATAACAATGAAAAAACTCACGACAGTTGCCACCTTGCTGATGGGACTGATGGCGGGAGCCCAAGCCCAAGCCGATACCCGTATTGGTGTCACCGTCTACAAGTATGACGACAACTTCATGGCGGTAGTGCGCAAGGCCATCGAGAAGGAAGCGGTTGCCAATCCCGGTGTGGAGCTGCTGATGAATGACTCTCAGAATGACCAGTCCAAGCAGAACGACCAGATCGACGTGCTGCTGGCCAAGGGCGTGAAGGCGCTGGCCATCAACCTGGTTGACCCGGCTGCGGCCCCTGTCGTGATCGAGAAAGCCCGTGCCGACGAGATCCCCGTGGTGTTCTACAACAAGGAACCGAGCGCGGCCGATCTGGCCAGCTATGACAAGGCCTACTACGTGGGTACCGACTCCAAGGAGTCAGGGATCATCCAGGGCCAGCTGATCGCCAAGCACTGGAAGGCACACCCGGAGTGGGATCTGAACAAGGATGGCGTCATCCAGTTCGTGCTGCTCAAGGGCGAGCCGGGCCACCCGGATGCGGAAGCCCGTACCACCTACGTCGTCAAGACCCTGAATGACGGCGGCGTCAAGACCGAACAGCTGCACATGGATACCGGTATGTGGGATACCGCCATGGCGAAAGACAAGATGGACGCCTGGATCTCCGGCCCCAACGCCAACAAGATCGAAGTGGTCATCGCCAACAACGACGGCATGGCAATGGGTGCTGTTGAATCCCTGAAAGCCCAGGGCAAGACTGCCATCCCGGTGTTCGGCGTCGATGCCCTGCCGGAAGCGCTGGCCATGGTCAAGAGCGGTGCCATGGCGGGTACAGTGCTGAACGACGCGGCCAACCAGGCCAAGGCGACCTTCGAGCTGACCAAGAATCTGGCTGAGGGCAAGCCGGCCGGTGAAGGCACCAACTGGAAGATCGACAACAAGGTCGTGCGTGTTGCCTATGTGGGCGTAGACAAAGACAACCTGTCCCAATTCGAGTAATTCCTCCCCTCAGGGCAAGGGAGATCCCCTTGCCCTTTTTTCAACCAGATGTGATGGCTGATATGACAACACGGCAACAATCAGAATGGCTGTTGGAGATGATTGACGTCAGTAAGAGCTTTCCTGGCGTCAAGGCACTCGATAATGTCAATTTACGGGTCCGTCCTCATTCTGTGCATGCGTTGATGGGCGAGAATGGCGCAGGGAAGTCCACGCTGCTCAAGTGCCTGTTCGGCATCTACGAGAAGGATCAGGGCAAGATCTTCTTCAAGGGCGAGGAGATCAACTTTACCTCTTCCAAAGAGGCGCTGGAGAATGGCGTATCCATGGTGCACCAGGAGCTGAACCTGGTATTGCAACGCACCGTGATGGACAACATGTGGCTCGGTCGCTACCCCACCAAGGGCTGGTTCATCGACCACGGCAAAATGTATGACGACACCAAGCGCATCTTCGACGAACTGGACATCGACATAGACCCAAGGGTCAAGGTCGGCACCCTCTCCGTCTCCCAGATGCAGATGATCGAGATCGCCAAGGCATTCTCCTATGACGCCAAGATCGTCATCATGGACGAACCCACCTCCTCCCTGACCGAGAAAGAGGTCAACCACCTCTTCAAGATCATCAACAAGTTGAAGGACAAGGGGTGCGGCATCGTCTACATCTCCCACAAGATGGAGGAGATCTTCCAGCTCTGTGACGAGATCACCATATTGCGGGATGGCCAGTGGGTGGCGACTCAGCCGCTCGAGGGTATGACCATGGATCAGATCATCGGCATGATGGTCGGTCGTGAGTTGACCCAGCGCTTCCCGGAGAAAACCAACCAGCCGAAAGAGGTGATCCTCGAAGTCGAGCGCCTGACGGCCAAGAATCAGCCTTCCATCAAGGACGTGAGCTTCAACCTGCACAAGGGGGAGATCCTCGGCATCGCCGGTCTGGTGGGGGCCAAGCGCACCGACATCGTCGAGACCCTGTTCGGTATCCGCGATCACAGCGACGGTGTCATCAAGCTGCACGGCAAGGAAGTCGCCAATCGCAACGCCCATGAGGCGATCCAGAACGGCTTCGCCCTGGTGACGGAAGAGCGCCGCTCCACCGGGATCTACTCCCGTCTCGACATCGCCTTCAACTCCCTGATCGCCAACATGGACAACTACAAGGGATCCATGGGGCTGCTCAGCGACAACAAGATGAAGAGCGATACCCAGTGGGTCATCGACTCCATGCGAGTCAAGACACCGACCCAGCAGACACAGATTGGCTCCCTCTCCGGGGGCAACCAGCAGAAGGTGATCATAGGCCGCTGGCTGCTGACCCAGCCGGAGATCCTGATGCTGGATGAGCCGACCCGGGGCATAGACGTGGGCGCCAAGTTCGAGATCTACCAGCTCATCCTGGAGCTGGCGAAGAAGGACAAGGGGATCATCATCATCTCGTCTGAAATGCCCGAGTTGCTGGGGATCACCGACCGCATCATGGTCATGAGCAATGGCCGGGTCGCCGGGATCGTCAATACCAAAGAAACTGACCAGAGCGAGATACTGCGCCTGGCATCTCTGTACCTCTAGAGACAGGAAGACATTTATGGAGTCGGCTAAAAATTTCAATCTGATGCAGGCGCTCAAGGAAAACGCCATCTACCTGGTGCTGCTGGTGCTGCTCATGGTTATCGTGATCCAGGAGCCATCCTTCCTGAGTCTCACCAACCTCAGCAACATCCTGACTCAGTCCTCGGTGCGGGTCATCATCGCCCTCGGGGTGGCGGGGATCATCATCACCCAGGGGACGGACCTGTCGGCCGGTCGTCAGGTCGGTCTGGCGGCGCTGATCGCGGCCACCATGCTGCAGGCCCTGACCAACGTTAACAAGGTGTTCCCCAGTCTGGGTGAAGTACCCATTCCGGCGGTGATCCTGTTGGTCTGTGCTGTGGGTGCGCTGATCGGTCTGGTCAACGGCCTGATCGTGGCCTACCTGAACGTGACGCCCTTCATTACCACTCTGGGCACCATGATCATCGTCTACGGCATCAACTCCCTCTATTTTGATTCGGTGGGTGCCTCTCCGGTGGCTGGCTTCGACCCTCGCTTCTCCAGCTTCGCGCAGGGCTTTATCCGGATAGGAGGATTCAAGCTTTCGTACCTGACCTTCTATGCGGCCATCGCCAGCGTCTTCGTCTGGGTGCTGTGGAACAAGACCCGCTTTGGCAAGAACATCTTTGCCATCGGCGGCAACCCGGAAGCTGCCAAGGTCTCCGGCGTCAACGTGGCGGTCAATCTGGTGATCATCTACGCCCTGGCCGGTGTCTTCTACGCCTTCGGCGGCATGCTGGAAGCAGGCCGGATCGGCAGCGCCACCAACAACCTCGGTTTCATGTATGAACTCGATGCCATCGCGGCCTGCGTGGTGGGCGGTGTCTCCTTTGCCGGTGGTGTAGGGACTGTCGCCGGTGTCATCACCGGGGTACTCATCTTTACCCTGATCAACTATGGTTTGACCTATATCGGGGTCAGCCCCTACTGGCAGTTCATCATCAAGGGCGGCATCATCATTCTGGCGGTTGCCCTAGACTCAATGAAGTACGCCAAGAAGAAGTAAGCATTTGCAGAAAGGGCCGGTCATGTTCCGGCCCTTTCTATTTGGAGGGACCCACCCCATGCCATTCAAAGTCAAAATCAACGTTCTGCTGCTGCTCGCCATCCTGGTCACCATCGGCACCGCCTGGTTCAGCGTCAATCACTTCATCAGTGGCTACATCCGCACCCAGGCGACCCAGAACATCAACGAGCAGATCACCCTGGTCAAGGAGAAGCTGGCCGGTGACATCAACCAGAAGGTGCTGCTGGCGGCGAATCTCAACCTCGGGGTGACCAGCGTCAAGAAGGCGCTGCAGGAGACCGGTTTTCACAACATCGTCAAGCTGATCGGTGACATGGCGTTCGACGTGAACGGGGTCATCGACGACAAGGCCAGGGTCGAGGCTCTGCGCAAGCTGATCCCCGCCGCCAACAACCAGATCACCGTCAGCCCGCTGGAGCAACTGGACGGCAAGCCGGTGATCTCCATCCTGGTACCCCGTGGTGCCGATTCCGCCTATCTCTATTACCTCGACATGAGCGAGTTCAAGGCGCTGCTGGCGAAGGTGAGCGGGGAGGGGCGTTACTTCTCCCTGAGCGACAGTCAGGGCCAGGTACTCTACAGCAGCAAGCCCCAGGGAGAGACGGAGAGCCGTCCCAACAAGCTGGATATCCGCGGTAGCAGCTGGACCCTGACCGGCTATATCGATCTCGACTACATCCGGGCCATGACCCAGGCGCTCAACGGCAAGATCACCCTGGCCCTGCTTGGGGTGGCTGCCCTGGTGCTGGTGATCTCCATGGTGGCTCTCAACCTGGCCTATCGCCCCATCCTCTCCCTGCGCGATCTGGTGCAGGAGCTGTCCCGGGGCAGTGGTGATCTGACCCGCCGGCTGACGGTGACCAGCACGGACGACCTCGGCCAGATCTCGGCCGGCATAAACCGCTTCATCGAGCGGTTGCAGGAAATGATGGGAGAGGTGCGCCAGGCCAGCGGCCAGCTCAATGAGGGGATCTCGGGTCTGGCCAGGCAAACGGGGTCGGCCCAGGGGCTGCTGGCCGAGCATGTGCGGGAGACGGAACAGGTCGTCACCGCCATCAACGAGATGAGCCGCACCGCCGTCTCGGTGTCGGAGAGCGCCGCCAGTACGGCCCAGCTGACCGGTCAGAGCCAGCAGTTGGCGAGCCAATCACGCCGGGTGGTGGATCAGGCCATGGCCAGCGTCACCGCGCTGGTAACGGAGGTGGAAGCCACCGCCCACTCCATCACCGCCATGCAGCAGGATGTGCAGCAGATAGGCTCCATCCTGGGGGTCATCGGCGGCATCGCCGAGCAGACCAACCTGTTGGCGCTCAACGCCGCCATCGAGGCCGCCCGGGCCGGTGAGCAGGGGCGCGGGTTTGCCGTGGTCGCCGATGAGGTGCGATCCCTGGCGGGTCGTACCCAGAAGAGCACCGCCGAGATCCAGACCATGCTGACCCGGTTGCAGCGGGGGACCCAGACCGTGGTAGCGGCCATGGGGAACACCCGGCAGAGCTGTCAGGATGCGGCAGAGAACACCAGCAAGGTGAATGCGTCGCTGGATCTGATGGCGGGGGAAGTGGTGGAAATCAACGATCTCATCAGCCACATCGCCACCGCGGCGGAGCAGCAGAGCGCGGTTGCCGAAGAGATCAACCGCAACATGAGCGCCATCGCCGAGGTGATCACCCAGCTCAAGGGCAATGGCGAGAGGACGGTGGAGAGCTCGACCTCCATGCAGCACACCTATGACAGGCTGCGGGAGATAGTGGGGCACTTCCGGCTGGAGTAAGGTCGGCTGGACTGGTGATGGGCACCCTGGCCGCCGTGGTCAGGGTGGCAGCTCACCGGGAAAGCGTGAAAAATTCCCAAAAAAGATGGGGGCGACTTGCGTCGCCCCCGATAGTCTTATCGCTCATATCCTTGAACGAAGTTGCTCCCTGCAATCCCTGACTATACCTCTTCCTTTAGGTTTCCCCTTCCCAATCCTTTGGGGTGTCCTTTAGCCATCATGGCCTGACGAGTCATCCGTTCCCGTCGCACTTTCTCCGTCCTGGGAGGTGTCCTTTACCACATCCTGTGGTGAGTCCATTTGCCCAACCCTGGCAGCCAGTCTTCCTGACCGACTTCATTGCGTCCGTGCAGGAGTAACTATAAGGATTTCGTGGAGGACGACAACGGCATGCTGAAAAACGTTTTTTCGAAACTCGTTTCTCGAGAAATGATAATGATCATATTTCTTTTAAAATCATGGTTTTGTGATTTTTAAGTGCGGTTTTTTTGCTCTGCTTTTCCGACTATGGCGAGAATTTTTGAGGCGCTTCACTTACGCCATCTATGGCGAATGTCTCACGGCTCGTTTAACTGAGGTTCAGAAAAGTCACCAGGGTCAGAGTCGATTGCGGATAGGCGAGCCGGGGCCGACAGCATTCAGGGGCAGGGGTACCTGTGCCAGGTTGGGTTGAGGGGGGGGACACGGAGGGTTGCATGGGGTTGCTGGCCGGAAGTGGCTGACAGGAGCTGGCTATCGGGGGAGAGGTATACCGGCGTGGGACGCTGACAAGCCAGGAGGAGGGATCCTCCCCCTGGGGGCAGTATCAGTGATGTTGCTGACCACCATACCATTGGCACAGGTAGGCGGGCACCAGCATCTGTGGGGCTTGGTCAACATGGCACACCACCAGCGGCATGGCGGGAGCACCCTGGGCCTGAACCATAGCCGGGACCATGGGTAGAACCAGGGCGACGAGCAGAAACAGCGATTTGATCTTCATGGTTATCTCCTTGGTGATAGAAAAACAGCGTGATCCTGATCACTTTCTGAGTTAAGGCGAACCGGGGAGCTGCGCAAGGTGGCGCAATAAATTCAACTAATGAAAAAACTTTAAAACCTGGATGCAATGGGCCTGGTGAGAAAAGCATCGTCAGGATGCGATCAGAATGCATATCCATATAAAGGAGATGTGATGAGCACCCTGATACGGAGGGCTGTCCGTGCGGGTTGGGGCCGATGCCATGATCTGGGACAAGAGATGGATTATTCAGGCGAAGGGATGCAGATGACTATTTATGTGGTGAGGTAAGGGAGCATTTATGAGGATAAATGCATGGATGAACGCATAAAATTCAAAAAAAAATAACAAAAATGCATGCATTTGATTTTATTGGTTATTTTTAATTTCTCATATCCATTTATAGATATCACACATGAATGAAAACGCTATCTTTATGAAATAAATACTGTCTTTATTGCGTAATAATGCGGTCAGCATTAATGGGTAAATGTCATTTATGTAAACTCCATCATAAATTAACTCCTGATTTTATTCAGTCTCGAGTGAATGTGATCAATGTCCAAGTTTGCGTTGATTGCTAGTCCTAACCTCTGTAACGAAAGGCAAGGGCAGGATAGAACACAAGCTGATTACCCTACATAAAGAATATCCCGCCTTAGCCACGAGCCAGAATAGAAGGAATCTATTCAATCACTCGCAGGGACCACTGCTAGACGGAATATAATCATGAGCAAATTTTATGTAGGTTCTGAAGTTGGCCAATTGCGTCGTGTCATGTTGCATCGCCCCAACCTCAGTCTGAAGCGTCTGACCCCCTCCAACTGCCAGGACCTGCTGTTTGACGATGTCCTGTCGGTTGAACGTGCCGGTCAGGAGCACGACAAATTCGCTCAGGTACTGCGCGATCAGAATGTCGAAGTCTTCCTGCTGACCAACCTGCTGGCCGAGACCCTGGATGTACCGGAAGCCAAAACCTGGCTGCTGCAACATCAGGTGTCCGACTATCGCCTCGGCACTGCCCTGGCCAACGACGTGCGCTGCTTCCTGGCGGACATGCCTCACCGCGAGCTGGCCCGCATCCTCTCCGGTGGTCTGACCTACTCAGAGATGCCCTACAGTGGCGTCAACATGGTGGTCGGCATGCACGCCCCGACCGATTTCATCATCGAGCCGCTGCCCAACCACCTCTTCACCCGTGACACCTCCTGCTGGGTTTATGGCGGCGTCTCCATCAACCCCATGGCCAAGGCCGCCCGTCGCCGCGAGACCAACCATGTGAAGGCCATCTACCGCTGGCACCCGCAGTTTGCCGGTCAGGACTTCATCAAGTACTTCGGTGATGAGGATCGTGACTACGACAACTCCACCATCGAAGGGGGCGACGTTCTGGTCATCGGCCGTGGCGCCGTGCTGATCGGCATGTCCGAGCGCACCACGCCGCAAGGTGTCGAGCACCTGGCCCGCGGCCTGTTCAAGCACGGCCAGGCCAAGCAGGTCATCGCCATGCAACTGCCGAAACACCGTAGCTGCATGCACCTCGATACCGTCATGACCCACATGGACATAGACACCTTCTCCGTCTATCCGGAGGTCATCCGCAAGGATGTGAACTGCTGGAGCCTGACCCCGGGCGGCGCCACCGGCATGAACATCAAGGAAGAGGGCTACTTCGTGACCGCCATCGAGAAGGCGCTGGGCGTGGATCAGCTCAAGCTCATCACTACTGGTGGTGACAGCTTCGAGGCCGAGCGCGAGCAGTGGAACGATGCCAACAACGTGCTGACCGTGCGCCCCGGCGTGGTCGTGGGTTACGAGCGCAACACCTACACCAACGAGAAATACGACAAGGCCGGTATCACAGTGCTGCCCATCCCGGGTGAAGAGCTGGGACGTGGCCGCGGCGGCGCCCGCTGCATGAGTTGCCCGATGGAACGTGACGGCATCTAACTAGACGGCGTGGCGCCGGCAGAGGTTGGCGCCACACACACCAAGACTCGAGAGTAACACTCATGAAAAAACCAACTGTCGTCGTCGCCCTGGGTGGCAATGCTCTGCTCCGTCGTGGAGAGCCGCTCGAAGCTGACATCCAGCGCAAGAACATCGCCACCGCCGCCAAGACCATCGCCCTGATCGCCGAGGAGTACAACGTGGTGCTGGTGCACGGCAACGGCCCGCAAGTCGGCCTGCTGGCCCTGCAAAACAGCGCCTACACCAAGGTCGCGCCCTATCCCCTGGATGTGCTGGGTGCCGAGTCCCAGGGCATGATCGGCTACATGCTGATCCAGGAGCTGAAGAACCTGATGCCGAGCCGCAACGTCACCGCGCTGCTGACTCAGGTACAGGTCGATCCCAAGGATCCCGCCTTCGCCAATCCGACCAAGTTCATCGGCCCCGTCTATGAGGAAGCGGAAGCCCGCATCCTGGCCGAAGAGAAGCACTGGGTGGTCAAGGCTGATGGCAAGTTCTTCCGCCGCGTGGTGCCGTCCCCGCTGCCCCAGCGCATCGTCGAAGGCGATGCCATCGAAACCCTGATCGCCCAGGGACACCTCATCATCTGTACCGGTGGTGGTGGCATTCCTGTGACCTGGGATGGCCAGTGCCTGACCGGTATCGAAGCCGTCATTGACAAGGACATGTCTGCCGCCTACCTGGCCAAGCAGATCAAGGCCGATGCCCTGCTGATCCTGACCGATGCCGATGCCGTCTACCTGGATTGGGGCAAGCCGACCCAGCACCCGCTGCGGGTGACCAGCCCGACCGAACTGGCTGGCGTCAAGTTCGATGCTGGCTCCATGGGACCGAAAGTCGAAGCTTCCTGTGAATTCGTCAAGGCGACCGGCGGCATGGTCGGCATCGGCTCTCTGGAAGATGGCCTCGCCATCCTCAAGGGTGAAGCCGGCACCAATATCGTCGCCACCCATACCGTGAATGCCTGAGTAACCGAACAACTTTGTAATGTGTACTGCGTAGTCAATGACACTGCCCAAATTGGTCTGAACAAATATAGAGAGAACTCATCATGGCTTTTAATCTGCGTAACCGTAACTTCCTGAAACTGCTGGACTTCACCCCGCGCGAAATCCAATACATGATCGATCTGGCCATCGACCTGAAGAAAGCCAAATACGGTGGCTATGAGCGCAAACATCTGACCGGCAAGAACATTGCCCTGATCTTCGAGAAGACCTCCACCCGTACCCGCTGCGCGTTTGAAGTGGCGGCCTTCGACCAGGGCGCCCAAGTATCCTACCTCGGCCCAAGCGGTTCCCAGATCGGCCACAAGGAGTCCATGAAGGACACCGCCCGGGTGCTGGGCCGCATGTATGACGGCATCGAGTACCGTGGTTTCGGTCAGGAGATCGTCGAAGAGCTGGGCGCCCATGCCGGTGTACCGGTCTGGAACGGTCTGACCAACGAATTCCACCCGACCCAGATCCTGGCCGACTTTATGACCATGCTGGAGCACGGCAAGGGCAAACGCCTGGATCAGATCAAGTTCGCCTACCTGGGTGATGCTCGCAACAACATGGGCAACTCCCTGATGGTCGGTGCCGCCAAGATGGGCATGGACATCCGCCTGGTTGCCCCCAAGGCCTTCTGGCCGGAAGAGGAGCTGGTCGCAAAGTGCCGCCAAATCGCCGAAGAGACCGGTGCGCGCATCCATCTGACCGAAGACGTGAAGGAGGGGGTGCTGGGTACCGACTTCCTCTACACCGACGTCTGGGTTTCCATGGGTGAAGCGAAAGAAGCCTGGGATCAGCGCGTCAAACTGATGACCCCGTATCAGATCAACATGGACGTCATCAACGCCACCAAGAACCCGGATGTGAAGTTCATGCACTGCCTGCCGGCGTTCCACAACGACGAGACCACCATGGGCAAGGAAGTGGCTGACAAATACGGCATGAAGGGTCTGGAAGTGACCGAGGACGTGTTCGAATCCGAGCACAGCATAGTATTCGACGAGGCCGAAAACCGGATGCACACCATCAAGGCAGTGATGGTTGCTACGCTGGGCGACTGAGGTCGCAGTAGTGGTGCCGGGGGGTGACCCCCGGCTTTTCGACCATGTGACGGCGGCATAATACCTCTAACCCTACGACCCGCAGATACATGGATACCACACCCACAGAAGGAAGCTGGACCATGACCAAATTCAAGTTCCCGTCAGCCTACACCATATTGTTTGTGCTGATCGCCCTGGTGGCCGCCCTGAGCTGGATAGTGCCGGCCGGCAAATACGACATGGTAATGAATGAAGCCCTCGGCAAGGAAGTGCCGGTGGCAGGCACCTACAAGCTGGTGGATGCCAATCCCCAGGGGATCGTCGACGTGCTGCTGGCACCCATCGACGGCCTCTACAACCACGACACCTATGAGGCAGGCGCCATCGACGTCTCCCTCTTCATCCTGATCATCGGCGGCTTCCTTGGCATAGTGACCAAGACAGGTGCCATCGATGCCGGTATCGAGCGCGTCACCGACCGTCTGCGTGGCCGCGAGGAGTGGATGATCCCCATCCTGATGGCGTTGTTCGCCGCAGGGGGCACCATCTACGGCATGGCGGAAGAGTCGCTGCCCTTCTACACCCTGCTGGTGCCGGTAATGATGGCCGCCCGCTTCGACCCGGTCGTGGCTGCGGCAACCGTGTTGCTCGGCGCCGGTATAGGGACGCTAGGCTCCACCATCAACCCGTTTGCCACCGTGATTGCCGCCAACGCGGCCGGCATCTCCTTCACCGACGGCATCTGGCTGCGGGTCGCCATGCTGGTGGCCGGCTGGCTGCTGTGCGTCGCCTATGTGATGCGTTATGCCAAGATGGTGCGCAACGATCCCAGCAAGTCCCTGGTGGCCGACAAGTGGGAAGAGAACCGCGCCCACTTCCTCGGCAACAAGAGCGATCAGATGCTGGAGTTCACCCTGACCCGCAAGATAGTGCTGGGTATCTTCGTCGCCGCCTTCGCCGTGATGATCTACGGGGTGGCCGTGCTCGGCTGGTGGATGGCGCAGATCTCCGGCGTCTTCCTGGCCGCCGCCATCATCGTCGGCCTCATCTCCCGCATGAGCGAGGAGGAGCTGACCTCCAACTTCATCGACGGTGCCCGTGACCTGCTCGGCGTGGCCCTCATCATAGGTATCGCCCGCGGTATCGTCGTGGTGATGGACAACGGCATGATCACCCACACCATCTTGAACAGTGCGGAAGGGATCGTCACCGGCCTCTCCACCGTGGTGTTCATCAACGTGATGTTCGTGCTGGAAGTGGTGCTCTCCTTCCTGGTGCCGTCCTCCTCCGGTCTGGCGGTGCTGACCATGCCGATCATGGCGCCGCTCGCCGACTTCGCCAACGTGGGCCGCGAGCTGGTGGTAACCGCTTACCAGTCCGCCTCCGGTCTGGTGAACCTGGTGACCCCGACCTCAGCCGTGGTCATGGGTGGCCTGGCGATTGCCAAGGTGCCCTATGTGCGCTGGCTGAAGTGGGTGGCGCCTCTGCTCGGCCTGCTGACCGTGCTGATCGTGGCCTGCCTGAGCCTGGGGGCCATGCTCTCCTGAGGATGGCAAGCAAGATGAAACGGGAGCCTGAAGGCTCCCGTTTTTTTATGGCCACAGGATGACAGGCAACAAAAAGGCGACCCAGGGGTCGCCTTGCTGCACGCGGGCTTGGCTTAGCGCGCCTGCTCCAGGGTGCGCACCACGGCGGCATGGGCCTGGCGGGTGCGGCTGATGTGGCGCGGGGCTATCAGCACCACATCGTTGCCGGCCACGGCCCCCAGGATCTCGGGATCGGCGTGGCGATCCAGCAGGCGGGCGACCACAGTCGCGGCCCCCGGGGTGGTGTGCACCAGCACCATCTGCTGGTTATGCACCACGGCGCGCACCATGTCGTGCACGGATCGGGTGCTGCCGGCGGGCTCCAGCTGATCATCCACCAGGGTGTAGACCTTCTTGCCATTGGCATTCTGGGCCTTGGCGACGCCGAGACGGCGCAGCAGACGGGAGATGGTGGACTGGCTGATGTCGGCGAAGCCGCGCTCCGCCAGCTCGCGGCGGATCTCTTCCTGGGTGCTGTAGCAGTGCTGGCCGATGATCTGGCGGCAGGCATCGAGCTGGGCCAGGTCGGACTCCTGTTCCGGGGGGCGACTGAGGGTCTTGACCATGGCGACTTCCTTTGACGATGACAGATGGCTATGGCGCTCAGTCTGTCATGCCTGTTTTTCATAGCGAAAAACACTGATGACGAGCATTTCGGTAGGTGATGAGCGATGTCTAGCCGTTGCGAGATGGCAAATTATAACCAAAGGGGGAATAAGTGATGTGACAGGGGTCAAAAATGGGCCCCGCAGGGCCCGACAGAGTATCAATAGCGTTCGCTGACGATGTCCTGGGTGAAGGATTTCTCGCAGTATTTGCACTTCATGCGCACCGCGCCCTTCACTTCGCGCACCCGGAAGTAGCTGTCCACCGGCTCGTTGTGGGAGATGCAGTTGGAGTTGGGGCAGTGGAAGACCCCGGCGATGAACTCCGGCAGCTTCAGCTGATGTTTCTTCACCACGGCGAAGTCTTCGATGATGTTGACGGTCGCGGTCGGGGCAAACAGCGCAAGCTGGTTGGCCTGCTGCTCGGTCAGCCGGGTGTTCTCTATCTTGATGAGATCCTTCTTGCCCAAGGCGCCGGATTTCAGGTTGAAGCCGACGGTGATCCGCTCCTGGGTCTCGATCAGCTGGAACAGCTTGAGGATCTTGATACCCTGGCCGGCGGGGACGTGGTCGATGACGGAGCCGTGACGGATGGCTTCGACTTGCAGTTGGTTCTTCTCGGACATGATGTTCCCCTTTTCCCTTAGACGGTTTCGTTCAGTACCAGTGCCAGCAGCGCCTGGCGTGCATAGACCCCGTTCTCCGCCTGCTGGAAGTAGTAGGCGTGGGGAGTCTTGTCGACAGCGACCTCGATCTCGTCGACCCGGGGCAGGGGATGCAGGATCTTCATGCTGGGCTTGGCCCCTTCCAGAGTCGCCAGCTCCAGCACAAACTTGGCGGCCATGTGCTTGTACTCTGTCTCGTCGAAGCGCTCTTTCTGGACCCGGGTCATGTAGAGGATGTCCAGCTCCGGCATCACCTCTTCCATGGTCTCGTGGACGCTGAACTGAATGCCCTTCTCTTCCAGCTCTTCGCAGAGGTAGTCCGGCATCGCCAGGGCTTCCGGGGAAATGAAGAAGAAGCGGCAGTTGAACAGGCTCAGAGCCTGGGCCAGGGAGTGGACGGTGCGGCCATATTTCAGGTCACCGACGAAGGCCACGTTGAGGCCGTCCAGCTTGCCTTGCGTCTCATGGATCGAGAAGAGGTCGAGCAGAGTCTGGGTCGGATGTTGGTTGGAGCCGTCACCGCCGTTGATGACAGGCACCCGGGAGAACTCGGAGGCCAGACGGGCGGCGCCCTCCTTCGGGTGGCGCATCACCACGGCATCGGCATAGGAGCCGATGATCTTGATGGAGTCGGCCAGGGTCTCGCCCTTCTTGGCGCTGGTGTTGCCGCCGTCGGCGAAGCCGATGATGTTGCCGCCGAGGCGCTGTACCGCGGTCTCGAAGGAGAGACGGGTGCGGGTGGAGGCCTCGAAGAAGCAGCTGGCGACCAGCTTGTCTTTCAGCAGGCGGGTGTCGGGTTCGGCCTTCAACCGCTGCGCGGTGGCGACCACCAGTTCCATGTCGGACCGGGTCAGGTCCGAGATGGAGATGACGTGTTTGTTATAGAGTGGATTGGTCATCGTCTGCATTCCCTTTGACATCAATGAAGGTTTTTCTGGCACAAAAAAAAGCCCCTGAAACAGGGGCTCTTTTTAAAAACAACTGGGGATCTGTGGGTCGGAAACCGGAAACAACGGGGCCGCTCTGGTGCGCTCCACCCGTCTGCAAGGCTGCTTTTTTCATCAAAAACGGCATCGTCCTGTCCCGACCTTTTTCAAAACCGGACAGATTATAGGGCTGGTTTTTGAATTGTCAAAAATTTATTTCAGAGGCAGGATTTGCCGGTAAAAACGTTTGAGTGTCGCGAACGGGTCGACAAATCCAGACCTGGTGCTTAGGCTGCAGCGGCAGTCCATCCGTGGCCATGCTGCGCAGATAACCGAGTCGGTGGTGCCCCTCCAGCAGACAATATGGCTGCGGCAGGGGTTGGCCATCTGGGTAGCAGGCACCGGGCTCGGGGGCGAGCACTATGATGGGCTCGGACCAGGTGCCCCGGCTCAGCATGTCTTCACCGAGCCAGGAACGACGCACATAGCGGTTGCTGCGCAGCATCTCGCCCCAACGCTCGATCACCTCCATGTGGCGGGAGCCTATCTGGCTCACGACCTGGGTCGTCTCCCAGGCTTCGCACTCGAACTGGTGGCGGGCGAGGTCGATAAAGCTCCAGTTGGACTCAAAACCGCGCCAATGGCGGTAAATCCATTGCGTCAGCACATTTTGGGGGATGAAGGGCACCAGGGGGGAGACCCGCTCGAGATAGTCTGGCAGAGACTCAGTTTTGCGCTCATCCCGGAAGTTGAGGGGCGCAAGTTGTTGAAGCAGTCGGTAATTGAGCATGAGCGACCTCCCTGTTGCTGGTTTCACCCTACCCCCATTTATGCCCCATTCCTACCCCGGCGGGACTGCAAATACAGCAAGTTACCCCGGCTGGTTGCGGGAATTGCCATGATTTGCTCGTGAATTGTTCGATCGTATCGAAAGTGAGAAAAAAAGCCTTTACCTTTGATCCCGGCTTTGTATAATTCGCCTCGTTTGTTGCAGGGGCGTAGTTCCAATTGGTAGAACAGCGGTCTCCAAAACCGATGGTTGCGGGTTCGAGTCCTGCCGCCCCTGCCATTTTCAGAAAGGCCAGCTCATTGAGCTGGCCTTTCGCATTTCTGTCATCCTCTTTACCCATCCTGGTGGCAGCGGCTGACTGCCCTCGCTGAGCTGCCTTCCCGCACATCCCTTGAGCCTCAACGGTTCGGCCCGATTGCGCTTCGCTAGCCGCTATTGCCGCTTTTTGCCCTGTTGTTTCTGGCAATCGTGCTGTCTGGCGCCCTGTGCTACACCACATGAGCTGCGCCTCACTGGCGCGCGTGCAAGCAACCGGGCGTTCCGACCGGCAACGGGGAACGCGAAGCGAGAGTGAGGAGAGGCATGATGAACAAGGCCGTTGAAACCCGCATGAACAGAGCCCGCCCCGGTGGCTGGGTGCCACAGGATCAGGCCCACATTCGGCGTTGGATAGCGCGACTGAAACACTATGTGACGCAGCAATCGGGACCGCTGGCCGCGCCCATCGCCGAGTTGCGGGATCTGGTCAACGGCGATCCCCTGTTGCACGCCCAGGCCAATGCCATGTTCAGGGAGGCCTGGCGCCATGAGCACCTGACCCCGCTCGGCCAGATCGAGGTACAGAGCTTCGACGAGTTCCTGGCCTTGCTCAACGGCATCATGACCACGGCCCCCGAGGCCTATCAGGACATCCCCACTCACGAGCCCTCCGGCCTCATCGGCTTTCCCATCAACGCCCTGCTCGACTGGCCCATGGCGACCCGCTCCGGCTATCACTTCTTCGCCAACGCCCTGGTGAACCAGCAGTTCAAGAAGATCCTCGATTACTGGGCGCAGTTTCTGCAAAGTCCGGCCTCCCGCTATGTGCTGACCGAGCCGGTCAGTCGGCTGGACAGGGAGACCCTGATCGTCCCCTGGCTCGGCGAGGTGGCCAAGGCCGAGATGGTGCAGGTGGCCAGAGGGGCACTCGGGGAGGGGCCTGACCCCACGCCCGCTCGTTTCGAGCAGATCTTCCAGTGCGATCCGGCGGCCGAATACCAGGGTTTTGGCTGCTGGGATGACTTCTTCACCCGCACCTTCCGCCCCGGCGTGCGGCCGGTGTCGGCGCCGGAGGACGACGGCGTCATCGTCAGCGCCTGCGAGTCGGCACCGCTGCAGGTGACGGGGGATGTGAGCCTCAGCGATCGCTTCTGGCTCAAGGGCCAGCCCTACTCGCTGGACAACATGCTCGACTTTGACGAGAGCGCCCCCCTGTTCGACGGCGGCACTGTGTATCAGGCTTTTCTCAGTGCCTTGAGTTATCACCGCTGGCACAGCCCGGTGAGTGGGACCATTCGCAAGGTGCGTGTGGTCAATGGCACCTACTACCTGGAGAACCAGTTCGAGGGCTTCCTCGACAGTGACGGCGCCGATCCCAGCGCACCGAACAACTCCCAGCCGTTCCTCACCTCGATAGCCACCCGGGCGCTGATCTTCATCGAGGCCGACAACCCCAAAATCGGCCTGATGTGCGTGGTGCCGGTGGAGATGGCGGAGGTGTCGAGCTGCGACATCACGGTGAGGGTGGGGGACAGGGTGAAGAAGGGGGATCCGCTCGGCATGTTCCACTTCGGTGGCTCCACCCATTGCCTGCTGTTCCGCCCCGGGGTCGAGCTGGCATTTGACTTCCACGGCCAGCGGCCGGGGCTGGATGCCACCAACCTGAGGGTCAACACCGCCATCGCGCGGGTGAAATAGGAGTCCCCGTGCCGTAGCAGAAAGGAAGAGGCCGCCTCTGGGCGGCCTCCTTGCATTCAGGCCCGCTGCCGGAGCAGCAGATCCAGGTATGCGCCCTCGATCAGCTGGGAGGGCTCCACCCCGAGGTGTGCCATGATGTCGTGGGCCTCCCGCATCCCCGCCTCGAGCGGTTCGCCTTCCTCCAGCACCACCTCCAGTTCGAGGAAGTGACCCAGCCCCTCCACCCGATCGAGGTGGATCCGGGTCCTGCCGACCAGGAAAAGGGTGCGCATCTTCCGCACCCTGCTGATCTGGCCGCAGGCCAGACTGAGGGTCTCCCGCAGCCGGTCCGGCTCGCTGGTCGGGGTCAGGTGATAGAAGCTCTCCTTGGGCCCCTGCCGATCGGCACGGCGGTAGAAGATGAGCTCACCGCTGCAGGGGGAGAGGGTGCGCAGCTTGAGGCGGCCGGCGTCGCAGCGAAAGAAGGTGTCATCCTGCGCTATCTCGACGGGGCCGCAGTCGGCGATGGCGGTCGCCTTGGGATGAAGGAGATCGATCCGCTCGATCCTGGCCTTGATCTCGATATTTCGGGGCATGGGGGTCTCCATTGGGGGCAAAAAAGAGTCCCAACCTATCACAAGCGTCACCCTGGGATAGCCTCCGCCGATGTCGGTCGGGGATCTCGTGATTTTCGTGACTTGCAGCACAACCCGTTGTCGAGGCACGAGAAATCAATCTGATTCACTAAAGTCCAGCGTGGATACCGCCGATACCTACTACCAAGATGGGGGTATTTTCAACCCCCTGCTACCACAAGGATTCGTTGTCATGACTCTCTCGTTGCGCGGCAAGTTGCTCGCGGCCAGCCTGGGGGTAGTGCTGCTGATGGCAGCCCTGCTCGGTATCGTCGCCTTCCACACCCTCAAATCACGCACCCTTGGCGCCATCCAGAGCGAGGCGGTCAACTACGGCCACGCCAACTCGGTGGCCATCGGCAACTGGTTGGCGGATCGTCGGCATGCGGTCAATGCCCTGACCGCGGTGATTGCCGACAATCCCGAGGCAACCCTGGTGCCACACCTGCTGCAGACCCGTACCTCCGGTGGCTTTGGCCTCACCTATTTTGGTTCGGTGCAGGGGGCGATGACTCGCCACGATCCCTCCCTCAACACCGCCAACTACGACCCCAGGGTGCGTCCCTGGTATCAGAATGCCACCAAGGCGGGCAAGCTCATCGTCACCGCCCCCTACGTCAGCGTGACCATGCAGCAGATGGTGGTGACCCTGGCCGAGCCGGTGAGCCATCAGGGTCAGGTGATCGGGGTGGCCGGTGCGGACCTCTCCTTGGATGACCTCATCGATGAGGTGCTGGCCATGAAGGTGCAAGGGGAGGGGTACGCCATGCTGCTCGACCGCTCCGGTCTGATCGTCGGTCACCCGCAGAAGGCGCTGGCCCTGAAACAGGTGGCCGAGCTGGCCCCCGGCCTCACTGGGACGACCCTGGAGGGCTGGAGCCGGGACGGCGAGCTGCACGGCGCCACCATAGCGGGGCGCGAGGTGCTGCTGTCGGTACAGGGGGTGCCAGGCACCGACTGGCTGCTCGCCATGGTGATGTACAAGGATGTGCTGGAAGCGCCCTTCTCCAGCCTGCTGTGGCAACTGGTGGGGCTGACTCTGGTGCTGCTGCTGGTGTTCAGCGCCCTGCTCATCGCCATGTTCAATTACCTGTTTGCCGATCTCGGCCGGGTGTCGAAGGCGCTGGCCGACATCGCTCACGGCGAGGGGGATCTCACGGTGCAGATCGTGGCCCAAAGCAGGGACGAGGTGGGGCTGCTGGCCCAGAACTTCAACCTGTTCGTGGCCCGGTTGCACGGTATCGTCAGCCGGTTGCGGGACGTCACCGTCGAACTGGCGGCTCAGTCCAGAACCCAGGCGGCGGGGGCAGAGGAACGCAGCCAGCGAGTGCGCCAGCAGCAGGACGAGATCGTCATGGTGGCGACCGCGGTGACCGAGATGGCATCCGCCACTCAGGAGATCGCCGGCAACGCCGAGTTTGCCGCCACCACCTCCGGCGATGCGGTCAGGCTGGCCGTCGCCGGTCAGTCCCAGGTCGGTCAGAGCCAGCGCAGCATCAGCGGCCTGGCAGGGGAGGTGGCCGATGCAAGCCAGACCATTCATGAGCTGGATGGACACGCCCATAAGATCAGCGGCATCCTGGCCACCATCAGCGGCATCGCCGAGCAGACCAATCTGCTGGCGCTGAACGCTGCCATCGAGGCGGCCCGGGCCGGTGAGCAGGGCCGCGGCTTTGCCGTGGTGGCGGACGAGGTGCGGGTGCTGTCGCGTCGTACTCACGACTCTACCGCCGAGATCCAGCAGATGATCGAGGCCCTGCAGCAGACCACCCGCCGCGCCGTGGGTGGCATGGAGACCAGTCGCCAGCTGGCGGGCACCAGCGTGGAGGATGCGGAGGCCGCCAACCAGAGTCTGGCGCGGATCAACGAGGCCATCGGTGCCATCAGCGACATGGCGACCCAGATAGCGGCGGCGGCGGAGGAGCAGACCTCGGTCACCGGCGAGATCAGCCGCAACACCGAGAACATCCGTCATGTCTCCCAGACGCTGGCAGAGCAGGCGAAGGTGGAGGCTGCCCAGGCCGCCGAGCTCAAGTCCCTGACCGAGCGGCTGGAGCAGGAGATAGGCCGCTTCCGGCTCTGATCCTCCCGACAAAAAAGGGCAGCCCGCGGGCTGCCCTTTTGCATTCTCGGTGGTCAGGGGGTCTGCTTGACCCAGATCAGCCGGTCGGTGGCAAAACCCAGCCCCTTGGCCTTGGCGATCAACGCATCCACCTTCTCCTTTGGCGGGTTGGGGGAGCGGGAGAGGATCCACAGATAGTCGTAGTTGTAGCTGGTTACCAGGGAGAGCTGGTAATCGGGGTCGAGGTCGATGACATTGTAGCCGCCGTAGAAGGGGCCGAAGAAGCTCACCTTGAGCCGCGCCTCGTCCGGCTTGTCGACGAAGTAGGCCTTGCCCTCGGCTTCGCGCCAGCTGCCATCGCTCTGAAGGCCGCGGTTGAGCACCTTGACGCCGCCATCGTCACGCCGGCTGTAGGTGGCGCTCACCCGCTCCAACCCCCGCTCGAAGCTGTGGTCGAGACGCGCGATCTCGTACCAGGTGCCGAGGTAGCGATCGAGCTGGAAGCCGGTGACGGGACGGATGCCATCGGCAATCCCGGTACAGGCCGTCAGCAGCAGGGCAGTGAGCAGACAAAACAGTGAACGCATGGGTGATCCCTCTCTTTTAGCCTTCGATGATGCGCAGCTGACCGTCCCGGAAGCGGGAGGCCTGATCCGTCGGCGTGCTGCCGAAGAAGCGCTTGTACTCCCGACTGAACTGGGAGTTGCTCTCGTAACCGACTCTGGCCGCCGCCGCCCCCGCCTTGACGCCGTCGTGCAGCATCATCATGCGCGCCTTGTGCAGGCGAAACGACTTGATGTATTGCAGTGGCGAGGTGGCGGTGACCGCCTTGAAGTGGTGGTGGAAGGCGGAGACGCTCATGTTCACCTCCCGGGCCAGCTCCTCCATGGTGAGGTTGTCGGCGTAGCGCGACTCTATCATACGCAGCACCCGGGCTATCTGGCCCACATGGTTATGGCGATTGGCGAGCGCCTGCAGCGCCGGGCCGCCGCCCTCATGCAGGGCGTAGAACAGCATCTCCCGCACCGTCTGCGGCCCCAGCACCCTGGCGTGCAAGGGATTGTCCATCAGCGCGATCAACCGCTCGGCGGCGCAGAACATGTCCTCCGACAGGGGTACCGAGTGGACGCCGCTCTTCTGCGGGGCGGGAGCGGGCAGGGCATCTCCCAGCTCCAGCAACAGTTCCTGCAGGGTGGCGACGTTGATCTCGAGGGAGAAACCGATGAGGGGTTGCTCGGGGGAGGCGAAGCACTCGCACTCGCAAGGCAGCGGCAGCGTCATCAGCAGATAGTGGCTGGGATCGTAGCGAAACACCTGATCCGCCAGGTAGCCCACCTTGTGGCCCTGCAATATCACTATCATCCGCGGCTGATAGAGTACCGGGGTGCGGCCGTGGTACTCGGTGGTGTAGATGAGGTTCACCTGCTCCACCGGGGAGGGAGTGATGCCTGGGGTGGTGACGTGACGGGCCAGCCTGGCGGCGAGATCGGCGTAACGGTTGGACATGAATGCTCCGGGGTAATTCCGATTATTTGTAGAAATAGGCAAGTAATGTGCAGAATGTTGCCTTGATGGTAGATGGTGTCTGTAGAAAAATGCAATCAACATTTTGCGGCGCCGCCGCCCTCTCATCCATGAAGGTACTATCGATGCACAATTTCACTCTGCATACCCCGACCAAGGTGCTGTTCGGCAAGGACCAGGTGGCCCAACTGCGTGAACAGATCCCCAGCGACGCCCGCATCCTCATCACCTACGGTGGCGGCAGCGTGGTGCGCAGCGGCCTGCTGGCGCAGATCCGCCATGAGCTAGCGGGCATGACCCTGTTCGAATTCGGCGGCATCGAGCCGAACCCGGCCTACGAGACCCTGATGGGGGCGGTCGAGCTGGCCCGTGCCGAGCGGGTCGACTTCCTGCTTGCCGTCGGCGGTGGTTCCGTGCTCGATGGCACCAAGTTCATCGCCGCTGCTGCTCACTACGACCTTGCCAAAGAGCCCTGGCACATCCTCGAGACCGTCGGGGGTGAGTTGGCTTCCGCCATTCCCCTGGGCGCCGTGCTGACCCTGCCGGCCACCGGCTCCGAGATGAACATGGGGGCCGTCATCACCCGCAGAAGCACAGGGGACAAGCAGCACTTCTTCTCCCCCTTCGTGATGCCGCGCTTCGCCGTGCTGGATCCCGTGCTCACCTACACCCTGCCGGCCCGCCAGGTCGCCAACGGCGTGGTGGATGCCTTCATCCACACCCTGGAGCAGTACCTCACCTACCCGGTCAACGCCAAGGTGCAGGATCGCTTCGCCGAAGGGCTGCTGCTGACCCTGATCGAGGAGGGCCCCAAGGCGCTGGTGGAGCCGGAAAATTACGACGTGCGCGCCAACATCATGTGGAGTGCCACCCTGGCGCTGAACGGCCTGATCGGGGCCGGTGTGCCCCAGGACTGGGCCACCCACATGCTGGGCCACGAGCTGACCGCCCTGCACGGCCTGGACCACGCCCAGACCCTGGCAGTGGTGCTGCCCGCCCTGCTCGATGCCAAGCGTGAGCAGAAACACGCCAAGCTGCTGCAATACGCCGAGCGGGTATGGGATCTGCGCAGCGGCACCGAAGAGGAGCGCATCGACGGCGCCATCGCCGCCACCCGCGACTTCTTCGAGCGTATGGGGGTCAAGACCCGGCTGCGGGACTACGGTCTGGCCGACGCCAATATCGACACCCTGCTGGCCAAGCTCGAAGAGCACGGCATGACGGCGCTTGGAGAGCACGGCGACATCGACCTGGTGCAGAGCCGGCATATTTATGAAGCCGCCTGGTAAGAGGCGAGCTGCCAGTCCCGGCCTTGTCCGGGACTGGATCAGGGGGCCGGCCCTCGCCCGATGGCGGAGGCGCGGCCCCCGAGTCGTTACAAAACGGTTACTTTTTCCCCTTTCATCTCATCAGATGAGCCAACGGCATATTTCATAAGAACAAAAAACGCTAAGGTAGAGGCCCGGCAAAACATTTTTTTTGACTGGTTGGATCACTTTTTCCAGCGCATTTTGCTGGTATAAGCCCCTAATTTGGTTTGTTTTTTTTAATCATGGTCCGGGATGGGCTGAATTCTGTACCCGCCCGCTCGGGGTCGTGGTTGTAATAAAACTCCAAAATTTGATACTAATCACCTTCGCGCCTGAAAAGCGGGGGCCTGACCATGACAGGAGGTTGAGGTAAAGCCTGCTGATTTTCATAACAAAGGGCCCGTGACCTGCACTTTGATCATGCCTTGTCCGCTCAGACATGAGAGACTGGGCAATGATTGTTTATTAACCATCAGGGAATAGTCATGCAGATTGGAATACCGAGAGAGAGTCTCGCCGGTGAGACCCGGGTCGCAGCGACCCCGGCCACCGTCGAGCAGCTGAAAAAGCTCGGCTTCGAGGTCGCCATCGAGGCCGGTGCCGGCCAGCTGGCCAGCTTCGATGATGCCGCCTTCGAGGCTGCCGGTGCCAGCGTGGTGCCGAGCGTCTGGCAAGCCGACCTTATCTTCAAGGTCAACGCGCCGACCGATGCCGAGATCGCACAAATTAAGGATGGTGCCACTCTGGTGAGCTTCATCTGGCCTGCCCAGAACCCCGAGCTGGTCAAGAAGCTGTCCGAGCGCAACATCAATGTGATGGCGATGGACATGGTGCCGCGGATCTCCCGTGCCCAGTCCCTCGACGCCCTCTCCTCCATGGCCAACATCGGTGGTTATCGCGCCGTGGTCGAAGCCGCCCACCAGTTCGGTCGCTTCTTCACCGGTCAGATCACCGCCGCCGGCAAAGTACCGCCCGCCAAGGTCTTGGTGATCGGTGCCGGTGTGGCCGGTCTGGCCGCCATCGGGACCGCCGGTTCCCTCGGTGCCATTGTGCGTGCATTCGACACCCGTCTGGAAGTTGCCGAGCAGATCGAGTCCATGGGTGGGGAATTCCTCAAGCTGGACTTCGGCGGCGAAGACGGCGCCTCCAGCGACGGTTACGCCAAGGTCATGTCCGATGAGTTCATCAAGGCCGAGATGGAGCTGTTTGCCCAGCAGGCCAAGGAAGTGGACATCATCATCACCACCGCCCTGATCCCCGGTCGTCCGGCGCCCAAGCTGATCACCAAGGAGATGGTCGACAGCATGAAGCCGGGCTCCGTCATCGTGGATCTGGCTGCCGCCACCGGCGGAAACTGTGAATACACCAAGCCGACCGAGCTGTTCGTCACCCCGAACGGTGTCAAGGTGATCGGTTACACCGATCTGCCGGGTCGTCTGCCCGCCCAATCCTCCCAGCTCTACGGTACCAACCTGGTCAACCTGATGAAGCTGATGTGCAAGGAGAAGGACGGCAACGTTGCCATCGACTTCGAAGATGTGGTACAGCGCAACATGACGGTGATCCAGGCCGGTGAAGTCACCTTCCCGCCCCCCGCCATCGCCGTGTCCGCCGCGCCGCAGAAGCCGGCCGTCGCCAAACCGGCAGCGAAGAAGGAAGAAGCCAAGCCCTCCAACAAGAAGTTCGTGTTCGGTGCCCTCGGCATCGCCGCCTTCGGTTGGGTAGCAGCGGTGGCACCTGCCGCCTTCCTCTCCCACTTCACCGTCTTCATCCTGGCCTGTGTGGTCGGTTACTACGTGGTGTGGAACGTCTCTCACGCCCTGCACACGCCGCTGATGTCGGTCACCAATGCCATCTCCGGCATTATCGTGGTCGGTGCCCTGCTGCAGATTGGGCAAGGGTCGACCCTGGTCACCGTATTGGCCTTTATCGCCGTGCTGATTGCCAGTATCAACATCTTCGGTGGCTTCACCGTCACTCAGCGCATGCTGAAGATGTTCCGTAAGGATTAAGGGGGTTTAACGTGTCTCAAGGACTGGTAACAGCATCCTATATCGTTGCCGCCGTGCTCTTCATCCTCAGTCTCGCGGGACTGTCGAAGCAAGAAACGGCCAAGCATGGCAACCTGTTCGGTATCGCGGGGATGGCCATCGCCCTGCTCGCGACCGTGTTCAACCCGGAAACCAGTGGTGTGCACTGGATCATCCTGGCCATGGTCATCGGCGGCGCCATCGGCGTGCGCCTGGCGCTCAAGGTCGAGATGACCGAGATGCCCGAGCTGGTGGCCGTGCTGCACAGCTTCGTGGGCATGGCGGCGGTGCTGGTGGGCTTCAACAGCTTCATCGACTTGCACCCCTCCGCACCGGCTGAGGTCGTCGTCTCCGTCGGCTCCAACCTGGATGCGACCCTGGCTGCGGCCCGGGCGGCGTTCGAGCAGGCGGCCAGCGTCGCCCAGGTCGAGCACCTGTCCGGCGCCATGCTGAACATCCACCTGGTGGAAGTGTTCCTGGGCGTCTTCATCGGTGCCGTGACCTTCACCGGTTCCGTGGTGGCGTTCGGCAAGCTGCGTGGCCTGATCTCTTCCAAGCCGCTGATGCTGCCGCACCGCCACAAGCTGAACCTGCTGGCCGTGGTGGTTTCCATCGCGCTGATGATCCACTTCGTCAACGCCGGTGGCTCCACCTTCGCCCTGCTGCTGATGACCCTGATCGCCTTCGCCTTCGGTTGGCATCTGGTCGCCTCCATCGGTGGCGCCGACATGCCGGTGGTGGTCTCCATGCTGAACTCCTACTCCGGTTGGGCGGCAGCGGCGGCGGGCTTCATGCTCTCCAACGACCTGCTGATCGTGGTGGGTGCCCTGGTGGGCTCCTCCGGTGCCATCCTCTCTTACATCATGTGTAAAGCGATGAACCGCTCCTTCATCTCCGTCATCGCCGGTGGCTTCGGCTCCGACGGTGTGGCCTCCACGGCCGATCAGGAGATGGGCGAGTACCGCGAGACCAACGCCGAAGACGTGGCCGACATGCTGAAGAACGCCAGCTCCGTCATCATCACCCCGGGCTACGGCATGGCGGTGGCGCAGGCCCAGTACCCGGTTGCCGAGATCACCCACAAGCTGCGCGAGCGCGGCGTCAAGGTGCGCTTCGGTATCCACCCGGTGGCCGGTCGTCTGCCTGGTCACATGAACGTGCTGCTGGCGGAAGCCAAGGTCCCCTATGACATCGTGCTGGAAATGGACGAGATCAACGAGGACTTCAGCGATACCGACGTGGTGCTGGTGATTGGTGCGAACGACACCGTCAACCCGGCCGCCATGGAAGATCCGGGCAGCCCCATCGCCGGCATGCCGGTGCTGGAAGTGTGGAAGGCGCAGAACGTCATCGGCTTCAAGCGCTCCATGAACACTGGCTACGCCGGTGTCCAGAACCCGCTGTTCTTCAAGGAGAACACCCAGATGCTGTTTGGCGATGCCAAGGCCAGCGTCGAGGCCATCCTGAAGGCGCTCTAAGCGTCGATGGGATGAGACAAGAGGAGGCTTCGGCCTCCTTTTTTATTGCCCGCTTTTCACTGGGGCGGGCAAGACATTGATGACAAAGGGCCTTGGCCGGATGAGGGGATCCGTTGCCAGCGGCAGGGCAGCAATCCGGTGACGTTGCCCCCGCTGGAAGGCATAATGGCGGCAAAAGGCGAGGGGGCTCAATTTTATTTGAGGCTCGTGCCACTAGAATCAAATAAAGTGACATGGACGGGGTGGCCCGGTGGGCGGCCCTCCAGATAGCACCCATACCCCTATACGATGCCTGCGGCACAGTGAACCAGAGAAACCACAGATGAAAGCACAATGGACCGACTTTATTACTCTGCTCAAGCGTGAAGTGGTGCCGGCCCTGGGCTGCACCGAACCCATGTCGGTGGCGCTGGCCGCCGCCAACTGCCGCAAGCTGCTGGGGCAGGTCCCGACCCGCATCAGCGTCTGGGTCAGCGGCAACCTGTTCAAGAACGGCATGGGGGTCGGGGTCCCCGGCACCGGCATGATTGGCCTGCCGGTCGCCGCCGCCGTCGGCATCACCGGGGGCAACCCGGATGCGGGTCTGGAGGTGCTCAAAACGCTCACCCCGGCCCAGGTGGATGCCGCCAAGGCGCTGTTGCCCATCATCAAGGTGGATGTGAAGGACGTGCCGGACGTCCTCTACGCCGAGGTGCTGGCCGAGGCCGATGGTCATAGCGCCCGTGTGGTGATCTGCACGGATCACACCCGCATCGTACTGCTGGAAAAGGATGGCGAGGTGCTGATGGAGCAGGACAGTGCCCCCGGGGTGCAGATCCAGCCCGCGAAATCCGACAAGCCGGCCATGACGCTGCGGGAGATCGTGGCGTTTGCCCTTGAGGTGCCGCTGACCGAGATCGCGTTCATCCGCGAGGCGGCCAGCATGAACCAGGCGCTGGCGGATGAGGGCCTGCAGGGCTATGGCCTGCGCATCGGCAAGATCCTGACCGAACAGGTGGAGCGCAAGCTGCTCTCGGACGATCTGATGACCCTGGCCATGCGGCTGTCCTCCGCCGCCTCCGATGCACGCATGGACGGCGCCATGCTGCCCGCCATGTCCAACTCGGGCTCGGGCAACCAGGGCATAGCCGCCACCATGCCGGTGGTCGCCGCCGCCCGCTTCCTCAAGGCCGATGACGAACAGCTGGCCCGGGCTCTGGTGATGAGCCACCTGGTGGCCATCTACATCAAGGCTTACCAGAACAAGCTGTCGGCCCTGTGCGCTGCCAGCACAGCCGCCATGGGCTCGGGGGCCGCCATCACCTGGCTGCTGGGAGGCCAGTTCGAGCAGATCAGCCACTGCATCAACAACATGATTGGTGACGTCTCCGGCATCATCTGCGACGGCGCAGGCAGCGCCTGCTCCATGAAGGTGTCCACTTCCACCTCGGCGGCGGTCAAGTCGTCGCTGATGGCCATCAACAACCTGCACGTGCCCCAGAGCGAGGGCATCGTCTCCGATGACGTGGACCAGACCATAGCGAACCTGGGCCGGCTCTCGAAACAGGGGATGCTGGATACCGACATAGAGATCATCAACATCATGCGGGCCAAGCAACAGGGCAAGGCCGGATGATGAGGGGGGCGGCACTGGCCGCCCCCGGTTTTTACAGATATTGACGTCACCCCGAACGGGGGGCGTGCCGCCACGATGCGGCCAGTTTCGGGGCGAGGCGCAGGGTGCGCCCGTCCATCCATCTCGGGCCTCGCCCGTTTATTTTTGGGGAATCTCATGACTCTTAGCGTTATCGGTAATCTGGCCATCCTGGTCATGTTGCTGCTGTTTCTCTACCGCTTGCAGCAGACCCACGTCAGCTTCACCCGTCGCGTCTTCTCGGGGCTCGGGCTCGGGGTCCTGTTCGGCTGGGCCTTGCAACTGCTGTACGGTGTCGGCTCCGAGGTGCTGGTCCAGACCGGCGACTATCTGGATCTGGTCGGCAGCGGCTACGTGAAACTGCTGCAGATGATCATCATCCCACTCATCATGGTCTCCATCATAGGCGCCATCCTCAAGCTCAGCGGCGGCAGCGCCCTCGGCAAGATCAGCGCCCTGACCATAGGGGTGCTGATCTTCACCACCATGATCGCCGCCGGGGCGGGCATACTGATGTCCAACCTGTTCGGTCTGAGTGCCGAGGGGCTCACCGCTGGCGCCGCCGAGACGGCCCGTGGCGCGGCCCTGCAGACCAGCCTCGGCAGCGTCGAGAGCATGTCTCTTGCCAAGATGGTGCTGGAGTTCATCCCGGCCAACCCCTTCCTCGACATGACGGGTTCACGCAAGACCTCCACCATAGCCGTGGTGATCTTCTCCATCTTCATCGGCCTCTCTGCCACCGGCATCGCCCGCAAGCAGCCCGAGATCTTTGCCAGCTTCGAGCGCTTCATGCAGGTCGCCCACGCCATCGTCATGCGCATGGTGACTCTGGTGCTGCGCCTCACTCCTTATGGAGTGCTGGCGCTGATGGCCAAGGTGGTGTCCGGCTCCAACTACGCGGACATCATCAACCTGCTGAACTTCGTGCTGGCCTCTTACGGTGCCATCGCCATCATGTTCCTGGTGCATCTGCTGCTGGTGAGCCTGGTGGGCATCAACCCGCTGCGCTTCCTGAAGAAGATCATGCCGGTGCTGGCCTTTGCCTTCACCTCGCGCACCAGTGCGGGCTCCATCCCCATGAACGTGCAGACCCAGACCCGGGCCCTCGGCATCCCGGCGGGCATCGCCAACTTCGCCGCCTCCTTCGGCGCTACCATAGGCCAGAACGGCTGTGCCGGCATCTATCCGGCCATGCTGGCAGTGATGATAGCCCCGACCGTGGGGGTCAATCCCCTGGATCCCGGCTTCATCATGACGCTCATCGCCATCATCACCGTCAGCTCCTTCGGGGTGGCCGGTGTGGGGGGCGGCGCCACCTTCGCGGCGCTGATCGTGCTCTCCGCGCTGGACTTCCCGGTGGCCCTGGCGGGGCTGCTCATTTCCATCGAGCCCCTCATCGACATGGGCCGCACCGCCCTCAACGTCTCCGGCTCCATCACGGCCGGCACCCTCACCAGCCGGCTGATGGGACAGACCGACATGGCCGTCTTCAACGACGATGCCGAGGTCAGCCTGGACGGGGAAGAGTCCGCGGTCTGACCGGGCCTCATCTTCTGATTTGTATATGAAAAGGGGAGGCGAAGCCTCCCCTGTCGTGACTGGAGTCAAGCTATGCGTATTGTGATCATCGGTGGCGAAGCCGCCGGTATGAGTGCGGCGGCCAAAGCGCGCCGTCTGGCCAGGGACGCCGAGATTGTGGTGTATGAAGCCTCAGAGGTGATCTCCTTCGGCGCCTGCGGTCTGCCCTACTTCGTGGGGGACGATTTCCAGGAGCTCGGCTACATGGCCGAGTTCACCCCGGAGCAGTTCGCCGCCAAGGGGATAGAGGTGAAGATTGGCCACAGGGTGCTGAGTCTAGATGCGGCCGCCCAGACTCTGCGGGTGGAGCACAAGGGCGACAGCTTTACCGATCGCTACGATCGGCTGATGATCGCCACCGGTGCCCGCGAACAGATGCCCCCCATTCCCGGCTTGCAGCAGCAGGGTGTGTTCGGCCTGCGCCGGATGGCCGATGGGCTGGCGCTCAAGGGGGCGGTGCAGGATCCGCGCAGCAAGAAGGCGGTGGTGATCGGCTCCGGCTTTATCGGGCTGGAGGTGGTCGAGGCCCTGGTCCATCAGGGCAAGGAGGTACGCCTCATCGAGCTGGCGGACAGGGTCATCCCCGAGGCGTTCGACAGCGAGATCACCCAGCACATCGAGACCGAACTGCGGGAGCAGGGGGTCTCCCTGCATCTCGGCGAGCGGGTCCAGGCTTTGCTGGGGGATGGTCGGGTGACCGGCGTGCGCACCGACCAGGGTGAGTACGAGGCCGATATCGTCGTGGTCTGCACCGGGGTCAGGCCCAACACCGAGTTCCTGGCCGATACCGGTATAGCGCGGCTCGGCAACGGCGCCATCAAGGTCGACCGTCAGGGGCGCAGCTCGCTGGCCAACGTCTGGTCGGCGGGCGATTGCGCCAGCGTCTGGCACAGCGTCAAGCAGCAGCAGGTCTATGTGCCGCTCGCCACCATAGCCAACAAGCTGGGACGCATGGTGGGGGAGAACCTGGCGGGGGCCGAACAGGAATTCCCGGGCACGCTCGGCTCGGCGGCACTCAAGGTGCTGGGGCTGGAGGCGGGCCGCACCGGGCTTTCTGAGAAAGAGGCCCAACAATTGGGCATCGACTACAGCACAGTGGTGATCAAGGACAAGTGCCACACCAACTACTGCCCGGGCCAGTCCGACATCCACGTCAAGCTGGTCTATGAGGCGGGCAGCAAGCGGCTGCTGGGGGGCCAGATCCTGGGTCGCAAGGGAGCGGTACACCGCATCGACGCCCTGGCGGTGGCCATCACCATGGGGGTGACCACGGATCAGCTCGGCATGCTGGACTTTGCCTACGCGCCGCCCTTCTCCCGCACCTGGGACGTGCTCAACGTAGCGGGCAACGTGGCCAAGTAGCTGGGCAGTCATGGCGGCGCTTGCCTATGCGCTCTTTTTCCATGCTTGGGATGCACTCAACGTGGCGGGCAACGTCGCCAAGTAGCTGAATGAAGATGACGGCGCATGCAGGGCGCCGTCATGGAAGGCGCACTCTGCGGACAGATTGCAGCCATAAAAAAACCGATGCCTTGGCATCGGTTTTTTGTCCCCGTCATGCTCAGCCGCGGCCGATGCGATTGTCCGGGTAGTTCTTGGCCAGCACTTCGCGGGCGTGGCGGGCCAGGGTCGGCATCTTCAGGGTATCGTAGGCGTTGACCATGATCTCCAGTGCCTTCTCTGTCTCCACTGTGTCGGGATAGGTCTCGACCACCAGCTTGGCGCGGTTGGCGGCGGCAATCAGGGCATCACGCTTCACGTAATACTCGGCCACCCCCAGATCGTAGCGGGCGAGGCGGGTCTTCAGACCGACCATGCGGGCACGGGCATCGGCCGCATACTGGCTGTTCGGGTAGTTCTGCAGCAGGGTCTTGAAGTCCTGGAAGGCCTGACGGGCGTAGGAAGGATCCTTGTCGTCCCGATCGATGCCCAGGAAGTCCTGGAAGAAGTTGTAATCTGCCGCCATGTTGGTCAGGCCGCGCATGTAGAACACGTAATCGATGTTCTTGTGCGCCGGGTTGAGGCGGATGAAGCGGTCGATATTGGCGATCGCCTGGGCGGTATCATCCTGCTTGTAGTAGGCGTAGATGAGATCGAGCTGCACCTGACTTGAGTAGGCACCGAACGGATAACGAGAGTCCAAGGCTTCCAGCAATTCGATGGCATTCAGGTAGTTGCCTGTGTCCAGTTTGAGACGGGCTTTCTGGTACAGGACTTCCGGCGGTTCGTCGGGAACCTTGGGTTTGGTGCTGGAACAGCCAGTGATCAGCGTAGCGACCAAGGCGAGCGACATCAGCAGGCGAGACTTCTTTCCCATCAACAACATCCGGTCCATTTCCACGAAATTGGCAAAGTATCCGTTATGCTTGGCTAAAAGAAAAGCTAGAATACCCGGATTATTTCGAATTGATACCCCCGCTCAAGAGACCATACATGAGCCAGCATATTGAACTGACAGGCGAATTTCAGGATCACCAATTCGGGCAGCGACTCGACCAGGCCCTGGCCGAATTGTTTCCAGACTACTCCCGCACCCGCATCAAGGAGTGGATTTTACAGGACAGAGTGACCCTGGATGGTCAGGTTGCCAATACCCCGCGCGAGAAAGTGGTGGCCGGGCAGCAGGTACATGTAGATGTCGAGTTGGAAGATGATACCCGCTGGGATGCCCAGAACATCGACCTCAACATCGTCTATGAAGATGAACACATTCTGGTGATCGACAAGCCGGCCGGTCTGGTGGTTCACCCGGGCGCCGGTACGCCGGACGGCACCATACTGAACGCCCTGCTGCACCGCTACCCCGGCATCGCCGAGGTACCCCGTGCCGGCATAGTGCACCGTCTGGATAAAGACACCACTGGCCTGATGGTGGTTGCCAAGACGATCCCGGCCCAGACCCATCTGGTGGAGGCGCTGCAGGCGCGTCAGATCACCCGTGAATACGAGGCCGTCGCCATAGGTCACATGACCGCTGGCGGCACTGTGGATGCCCCCATCGGTCGTCACCCGACCCAGCGTACCCACATGGCTGTGGTGCCGAATGGCCGTCCTTCCGTGACTCACTACCGGGTACACGAGAAGTTCCGTGGCCACACCCGTCTGCGTCTGCGTCTGGAAACCGGTCGTACCCACCAGATCCGTGTCCACATGGCGCATATCAAGCATCCGCTGGTGGGTGATCCCGCTTACGGTGGCCGTCTGCGCCTGCTGCGCAATGCGACCCCTGAGCTGACCCAGGCCCTGCGCAATTTCAACCGCCAGGCGCTGCACGCCACCATGCTGAAGCTGGCTCACCCCATCACCGGCGAAGTCATGGAGTGGCACTCTGCCACGCCGCAAGACATGCTGGACCTGATGGAAGTGCTGCGTGCCGATACGCTCGCCAACCCGGACGATTTAGTCTGGAGTTGATGCCAGGTCGGTACCGATGAGAGTGCTGCGTACAGTTATCACCCTGGCCAACCCGGACGATTTGGTCTGGAGTTGATGCAATAGGGCCTGCGTCGGTTTCTGCCGTCGTCTGGTCCGAAGAGATGACAAACGGGGTTCCCTTTCAGGAGCCCCGTTTTTATATCCGTGAATGGAAGGAGTCACAGATGAACTGGATTGAACCCGACTGGCCCGCTCCTGGCAATGTCAGGGCCCTGTCGACCACCCGGGATGGTGGCCTGAGCGAAGGGGTCTTCGCCGGTCTCAACCTGGGGGCCCATGTGGGGGACGAGCCTGCACGGGTCGAGGCCAACCGCGCCCGCCTGCAGCAGGCGGCGCAGATCCCCGGGCCCCTCAACTGGCTCAATCAGGTACACGGCACTGCCGTCCACTCCGTCAGTGACCAGTACGATGTTGCGCCGGATGCCGATGCGGCCTGCGCCCACGAGGCCGGGCAGGCCTGCATAGTGATGACAGCCGACTGCCTGCCGGTGCTGTTCTGCGATCGGGCCGGCACTGTGGTGGCTGCCGCTCATGCCGGCTGGCGTGGGCTGAAGGAGGGGGTACTGGAAGCCAGTATCGCCGCCATGGGCTGCGAACCGGGGGAGATCCTGGCCTGGCTCGGTCCCGCCATCGGCCCCACGGCCTTTGAAGTGGGGGGCGAGGTGCGCGATGCCTTTATGGCGGAACAGTCGGAAGCGGCTACGGCCTTCGTCCCTTCGTCCAATGAGGGGAAATGGTTGGCAGACATCTACCTGCTGGCCCGGCTGCGGCTGGCAAGAGCGGGCGTCACCGCCGTCTATGGCGGTGAATACTGCACCTTTAGCGACGGCGAGCAGTTCTACTCTTATCGTCGCAACGGTCAGACTGGCCGCATGGCCTCGATTATCTGGCTGGCGCCTTGACGAATCTCCCGCCCTGCATCTGGCAAGGGCGGGGATCCTGCCAGCGCCCTCGCTGCAGAAAAAATAACCAGGCTCGCCCCTTGAAATAGCCCGCACGGGCCTCATCTTTCATCTCAGAAAGTTATGTTGTTTGCCGCGCAAGCGGCGTGTCTGTTTCAAAGGGGGAGTGCAATGCGCCTCGATCGCCTGACCAGCAAATTCCAAGTCGCTATTTCCGATGCCCAGTCTCTCGCACTGGGTCGTGACCACCAATTCATCGAACCCGTCCATCTGATGACAGCCCTGCTCAATCAGGATGGCGGCTCCATCCGTCCGCTGCTGACCCTGACCGGGATGGACATCAACACCCTGCGCTCCCGTCTCGGCGAGGAGCTCGACCGCCTGCCCAAGGTGAGCGGCGTCGAGGGGGACGTGCAACTTTCCAACGGCCTCGGTCGTCTGCTCAATGTCTGTGACAAGCTGGCCCAGCAGCGCAAGGATCAGTTCATCTCGTCCGAGCTGTTCGTGCTGGCAGCCCTCGACGAGAAGGGCAACCTGGGGGAGCTGCTGCGCGCCCAGGGTCTTACCAAGGAGAAATTGGAAGCGGCCATCGACAAGGTACGTGGCGGCAAGAAGATCGATGATGCCAACGCCGAGGAGAACCGCCAGGCGCTGGAGAAGTACACCATCGATCTGACCGAGCGGGCCGAACTCGGCAAACTCGACCCGGTGATCGGCCGGGATGAAGAGATCCGCCGTACCATCCAGGTGCTGCAACGCCGTACCAAGAACAACCCTGTGCTGATCGGCGCCCCCGGCGTCGGCAAGACCGCCATCGTCGAGGGGCTGGCCCAGCGCATCATCAACGGCGAGGTGCCGGAAGGGCTCAAGAACAAGCGGGTGCTCTCTCTGGACATGGGGGCCCTGGTGGCCGGAGCCAAGTATCGCGGCGAGTTCGAGGAGCGGCTCAAGGCGGTGCTAAGCGATCTGGCCAAGGAGGAGGGCAACGTCATCCTCTTCGTGGACGAGCTGCACACCATGGTCGGCGCCGGCAAGGGCGAGGGGGCCATGGATGCGGGCAACATGCTCAAGCCTGCCCTGGCGCGGGGTGAGCTGCACTGCGTCGGCGCCACTACCCTCGATGAATATCGGCAGTATGTGGAGAAGGATGCCGCCCTGGAGCGCCGTTTCCAGAAAGTGCTGGTGGAGGAGCCCTCGGTGGAGGACACCATCGCCATCCTGCGTGGCCTGAAGGAGCGCTATGAGCTGCACCACCATGTGCAGATCACAGACCCGGCGATTGTGGCGGCGGCCCAGCTGTCCCACCGCTACATCGCGGACCGCCAGCTGCCTGACAAGGCCATCGACCTCATCGACGAGGCGGCGGCCAGCATACGGCTGCAGATCGACTCCAAGCCGGAATCTCTGGACCGCCTCGAGCGGCGCATCATCCAGCTCAAGTTGGAGCAGCAGGCGCTGATGAAGGAGGATGACGACGCCAGCCGCAAGCGGCTCGATCTGCTCAATCACGAGCTGGCCGAGAAGGAGCGGGAATACAACGAGCTGGAAGAGGTGTGGAAGGCCGAGAAGGCCGCCCTTGCCGGTACCCAGCACATCAAGGCAGCGCTGGAGCAGGCCCGCCAGGATCTCGAGGTGGCCCGCCGTGCCGGGGATCTCGGCCGCATGTCCGAGCTGCAATATGGCCGCATCCCCGAGCTGGAGAAACAGCTGGATCTCGCCACCCAGGCGGAGATGCAGGAGACCAGCCTGCTGCGCAACCGGGTCACCGACGTGGAGATCGCAGACGTGCTGGCGCGCTGGACCGGTATTCCGGTGGCGCGGATGCTGGAAGGGGAGCGTGACAAGCTGCTGCGGATGGAAGATCAGCTGCACAGCCGGGTGATCGGCCAGGAAGAGGCGGTGGACGCCGTCTCCAACGCCATTCGCCGCTCCCGGGCCGGGTTGTCCGATCCGAACCGCCCCATCGGCTCCTTCCTGTTCCTGGGGCCCACCGGGGTGGGCAAGACAGAGCTGTGCAAGGCGCTGGCGGAGTTCCTGTTCGATACCCAGGACGCCATGGTGCGCATCGACATGTCCGAGTTCATGGAGAAGCACAGCGTGGCGCGGCTGGTGGGGGCGCCTCCGGGATACGTGGGCTACGAGGAGGGGGGTTATCTCACCGAGGCGGTACGCCGTCGCCCCTACTCGGTGATCCTGCTGGACGAGGTTGAGAAGGCGCACCCGGATGTGTTCAACATCCTGCTGCAGGTGCTGGACGATGGCCGCCTGACCGATGGTCAGGGCCGCACCGTCGATTTTCGCAACACGGTCGTCATCATGACCTCCAACCTTGGCTCGGATCTGATCCAGGAGCACTACGCCGAGAAGGACTACGAGGAGATGAAGGCTCTGCTGATGGAGCTGCTGACCCGCAGCTTCCGCCCGGAGTTCATCAACCGGATCGACGAGACTGTGGTGTTCCACCCGCTGGGCGAGGATCACATCAAGTCCATCGCCCGCATCCAGCTCAAGAGCCTGATGGGCCGTCTGGAGTCCCAGGGCTTCGAGGTGGAGGTGAGCGAGGAGCTGCTGACCAAGCTGGTCCACGCCGGCTTCGACCCCGTCTACGGGGCGCGCCCCCTCAAGCGGGCCATTCAGCAGAAGGTGGAGAACCCGCTGGCCCAGGCCCTGCTCAGCGGTCGGGTCATCCCCGGCAAGAAGCTGCTGCTGGGAGCCGACAGCAACGGCCTGACCATGACCCAGTAACCGATCTCGTGTCGGTGCCCACAACGCCAGCCCTCGGGCTGGCGTTGTCATATCTGGTGGCGGTGATTTCGAGGCAAAAAAAAACGGCAATCCGAAGATTGCCGGGAGGAATGTATTCGATGCGACCTGGTGTGGGTTGAGCGGGTCGCAGGGGCAAGCCCCGGTTTCGCAGCGGATCATCAGGGATGACCACACGGCTTACAGCCTGCCCGGACTGCGCTCTTTCAGTCCGCACGGCCACACACCTTCTGCATCCGGCATGGGTTGCCGGATGCCATCAATCTGCTTACAGCATGCCCGGGATGGCAGCCTTCATCTCGGATGGCCAGACGCCGACCTGTACCTGACCTATGTGCTCTTTTTGCAGCAACAGCATGGCCAGACGGGATTGGCCTATGCCGCCGCCGATGGTCTGCGGCATCCGCGCGGCCAGCAGATCCTGGTGCCAGTCATACTGCAGGCGATCCTCGTCACCGGTGATGGCTAGCTGGCGGCGCAGCGCCTCTGCATCCACCCGGATCCCCATGGAGGAGATCTCGAAGCTGTCTTCCAGCACAGGGTTCCACACCAGGATGTCGCCGTTCAGACCCGCCAGACCCAGCTCGCTCTCGCTGCTCCAGTCGTCATAGTCCGGGGCGCGCACGTCGTGGCGCTCACCGTGGGAGAGGGCACCGCCGATGCCGATGAGGAAGACAGCTCCCAGCTCCTTGGCGATGGCCCGCTCGCGCCTCTTGGCATCGAGATCCGGGTAGCGGGTCAGCAGCTCTTCGCTGTGCAGGAACTGGATCTCGCTTGGCAGGAAGGGGGTCAGCGCGTGTTCGGCGCAGACAGCACGCTCGGTGGCCTTGATGGCGGCCCAGATGCCGCGCACCGTCTCCTGCAGGTAGGCCAGATCCCGGCGCTCGCCCGGCATCACCTTCTCCCAGTCCCACTGATCCACATAGACGGAGTGGATGGGGGTCAGTCTGTCTTCGTCCGGGCGCAGTGCCTTCATGTGGGTGTAGATGCCTTCGCCCGGGCCGAAGCCGAAGCGGCCGAGCGTCTGGCGCTTCCACTTGGCCAGGGAGTGAACCACTTCGTAGCTGTGTTCGGGGAGTGTCTTCACCTTGACCTGCACCGCATTCTCGTGACCGGACAGGTTGTCTTGAGTGCCATCACCGACTCGGCTCAGGATGGGGGCTTGTACCTCCATCAGACCCAGTTGCTGGGCGAGTTGGCGGGAGAACATCTCTTTGACGAAGCTGATCTGTTGTTGGCTGCGAATGTAGTGCTGTTTCATGCTGAATACCTGTTTCAAACTCGTTGGATATGGCGATTCTTCAACAGAACGCGCAACAAATTCAATATTCGACAATAGAAATAGGCTTTACGTATTTTTTTGTTCAAAATATCAGGGTTGTTACTGAGATATCATCAACGGGAGTGCGAAAAAGTGTCGGAAAATTATCGGATCGATAATCTCGATCAGGCCATCCTCACCGCCCTGATGGAGAATGCGCGTATCCCTTACGCCGAGCTTGCCAAGCAACTGGCGGTCAGCCCGGGCACCATCCATGTGCGGGTGGAGAAGATGAAGCAGGCGGGGATCATCGAGGGGACGCGGGTGCAGGTGAACGCGAAGAAGCTGGGTTACGATGTCTGCTGCTTCATCGGGATCAATCTCAAGAGCGCCAAGGATTACCCTTCGGCCCTGGCCAAGCTGCAGGCGCTGGACGAAGTGGTGGAGGCCTACTACACCACGGGTCACTACAGCATCTTCATGAAGGTGATGACCCGCTCCATCGACGAGTTGCAGACGGTGCTGATCCACAAGATCCAGACCATAGACGAGATCCAGTCCACCGAGACGTTGATTTCACTGCAAAATCCCATCCTGCGGGACGTGAAGCCCTGAGTAGCGCCTTCCACACGAGCCCCTGATTTTGCTGTAGCTTCTGATATGGAGCGATGTGAAGCCCTGTTCTCGCCGCCGGCTCCGGCATGGCGGGCTCAGGGCTCGAGGTAGGGGATGCCGTACTTGTCGTAGAGGGCCTTGAGACGGCCGTCGCGCTTCATGTGCAGCAGCTCTGCATCATAGGCTGCCATCAGCGCCGGGGTGTCGGCATCGGCCCGGGCCTTGCACCACACATGGTAGTAGGGGCTGCTCTTGAGCGGCTTGGGCAGGTAGTCGAGCTTGCCCTCAAGTCCCTCTTCCCTTATCTGGGCGAAGGCGGTGACCAGAGACATGGGGACCACATCGATGCGCCCGGCGATCAGCTTGCGCAGTTGCAGCTGGTTGATGGGGATCACCTGGAAGCGATAGGCCGGATCGGCCATGGCTGCCGTCAGTTCCGGGGTGTAGGAGAAGTCTTTGGTGACGCCGATGCGCCAGGGCTTTAGATCGGCCAGGGTGCGGTAGCGGATCTTCCCCAGGTCATCCTTGCGCACGAAGAAGTGCCAGCTGTGGCGGATATGGGCCTGTTTGGGGTAGAGCAGGTAGGACTCCCGCTCCGGCTTGTAGGAGTGGCTCAACAGCAGGTCATAGACGCCGCCCTCGGCATTGCGGGTGAGCCTGGCGCCGGAGTCGAGCAGCTCTATCCTGATGGGGACCTTGAGGCCGCCAAAGATGGTGGTGACCAGATCCACATCCAGGCCCCGTGGCTGGCCGCTGTGATCCAGCCATTTCAGAGGGGGTTCCAGGATGCCGCCAATGACCAGCTCTCTGGCCGACAGCCAGCAGGGCAGCAGCAAGCAGAGCACGAGCAAGCTTCGCAAATCACATCTCCTGAACACTCGGGGCGGGTTCACGATCCACGGGGTATAGTGACCGGCAGATATCTCACTAGAGACGACCCCGGATGGCAAACCCTGAAATAGAAAGTGAACTGGATGGCATCGACAGGCTTTCTGTCTGTCTCTATCGTCTCGGACTGAGTCTGACAGCTTTGCTGCTGTTGTGTCGAGGGGCAGGAGTGCTGGGATGGCTGGTGCCGTTGTCGCCGTCTCAGTGGCTGACCATGCTGGTGGTGGCGAGCGGCCTGTGTGGATTCTGTCTGCACTTATATGACAAGCGGGTGCGGTTTTTACTGCAGGGGCTGGCCTGGGGCGGGTTGATGCTGGCCGCCTGTGGTGCCCCCGCCATCCTGGTGCTGGGGGCGGCCCTGGCCACCCTCTGTGGCCTGGCGTTCAAGGAGCAGTTCTGTTTCGCCATCCCGGCCATCAGGCTCCTGCCGCTGTTGTTGCCCTTGCTGTGGTTGCTGGAGTGGACCCGCGTTGCCTGGGCTGCGGCCCTGGTTGCCCTGGCGAGCGGCCTGCTGCTCGGCCTGCTCAGTCTGGCCAAGTGGCGCATGCCGCTGCATTTCGATATCGGCGATCGGGGACGCTACCAGCTCTAGGTGGCCTGACACTGCTTCATCTGCGCGTTGAGGGCCTGCATCACCTGCCGGCGGTTGATGATGCCGACCACCTTGTCCCCTTCCCGCACCGGATAGATCTTGGGCTTGGCCCCGGTCATCTGGCGGGCGAGATCCAGGATGCTGTCGTCCGGGCTGACGAACAGCGGGGTACGGCTCATCAGATCCTCCACCCGGGTACGGCTGTCGCAGTGGTAGCTGCCGGTGAGCAGACTCGGGATGCAGTCCTGCTCGGAGAGAAATCCGATCAGTCGTTTCTGGTCGTCCAGCACCGGCAGGCCGCTCGAGTCTGCCTGATGGAGTCTGTCGAGTGCTTCGGCCAGGCCGAGTTGCGGGCTGAGGGAGTGGGTCAGGCGGCTCATGTGATCGCGGATCTGCAGCATGTGTGTGGCTCCAAAAGGGTTAAAGTGGTGTCACTATGTTCGCTGGACGGTGCTCGGGGCCAATGGCTTGTACCGTTGAGATTGATAGGCACGGCCCCGGGCCGGCAAGCAACGACAAAAGGAGAGGGTATGCGTGCATTGGTAACGGGCTGCGGCCGTCGGCTGGGGTTCTATTTATGCGAGCAGCTGGTGGCCGCTGGCTGGCAGGTGACGGGCAGCTATCGCAGCGAGCGAGCCGAGCTGGCCCACCTGCGGGCCCTGGGCGTTGAGCTGGTGCAGGCGGATTTTGCCGTGGAAGGGGAGGTCGCACGGCTTGCCACGGCACTGGGTGCCCATGATGATCTGGCGTTGATCATCCACAACGCCTCGGCCTTCGAGCCAGAGGCTGACGAGCCAGAGGCACAACTGGAACAGTTCGAGCAGTTTTACCGGGTGCACATGGCGGCGCCATTTCAGCTGAATCGCGCGCTGGCACCCCAGCTGGCGCGCCAGCACAACGCCAGCATCATCCACATCACCGACATCTACATTCACGCCCCGGCGCCCCAGTTCGCCGCTTATGTGGCTACCAAGGCGGGCGCCCATTCGCTGGCCATGAGCTTTGCCCGGGAGCTGGCACCCGAGGTGCGGGTCAACACCATTGAGCCCGGCCCCATCCTGTTTCTCGATGAGCATGGCGACGCCTGGCGCCAGCAGGTGCTGGCCCGGACGCCGTTGGCGAGGGAGGGGGGGCTGGAACCCATCTGGCAGGCAGTCACGCTCTTGATGGCAAACGACTATATGACGGGAGCCTGCATCCGGGTGGATGGTGGTCGGGCTCTGGCCGTCATCTAGACGTCATGGCGCGTCGTTGAATGAAGCGATGGCGGGAGTCTGATCGGGCTCCCGTCGTGGTGATCCAGCAGGGCGACTAGTGGTGGCGAATGGTTGCCTGATGGGCAGGCATATCCGGGGGCACGGCGGACAGCTCCTGGCGCTCATCGGTCGGCTGTCGGAGGGCGACGGGCTGCTGGCCGAAGGCCTGCTGTGCAAACACCTTGCTGGTGCGCAGACGCAGCGTCACCTTGTGGGCGCCAACCCGCTCCCCCTCATACATCTCGGCCAGCAGATCCCCGAGATAGGCATCCACCGCGACCCCGGCGAAGGCATCCCTCTCGTGGCTGGCCAGGATGTCGATGTCGAGGGGTCTGTCCGTCACCTTGCACAGGGGATTGCCGCGATCCCGCCCATGGGCCAGCTCCATGGTGACGAATTCGGCCTTCAGCTGGGCGGCGGAGAGCTCGCTCTGGACGATGAACAGGCAGTTGAGAAAGTCATGGTGCGAGCGCATCCCCACCGGTGTGGTCTGGATCACCGAGCTCAGACGCAGCTGGCCGAAGCGGGCCAGCAGCTCTTCCACGGCCTGGCTGACATGCTGGGAAGGGTCTAGATTGGATCCAATGCTGCAGAGGTAAAACATGGTTGCCATTCCTTGGGTTGGGCTCGTCTGAAATATATACGCAGCTCACGGTTATCTGATTCACTATGAATTAACATATTGTTATCTGTTGTGATCCAACTCTGATTGGCAGAAAGGAGGTTTGCATGAGTGTGGAGATGAAATGGGCGCTGTTGACCGCCTCAGGAGCCTTGGCCGTGATCCTGATCATCTGCCTGGCATCCGTCGGTCTGGCGTAAATCCGAGTTCCGAGTGCAATCAAACCGGCCCCCTGGCCGGTTTTGCTTTTTCATGGAGTGCGGATATGCTGGCCCCCCCATGACGAATCGAGACAGCAGAAGATGACCAAGGTTCGGCCTCGTTCCCTGCTCCAGGTGGTATTGATGGGCTTCGTGCTGGTGTTGATGCCCCTGGGGGGCATGATCTGGCACGACAGTCAGGCGCTCTCCCATCTGGGGCAACTGACCAGCGACGAGATGGAACGTGCGGTGCGGGATACCCGCCGGGCTACCCTGCTCACCGCCCAGGCCATCGATCTGGAGCGCACCTTGCGCCGCTATGCGGTGCTGGGGGACGAGCGCATTCTCGGCAGTTATCAGCAGCAGTTGGCCCGCTATCGCGAGCTGCTCGCCACTCATCGGCAATCCATCCCGGATGCCGCCGTCTACTCCGATCTCGAGGCCACCCTGGCCTGGCTGGATGGCTTGCAGGATCTGCGCAAGGCCAGGATGGAGGCGACCAGTCCCAATTTCACCCAGTTCAATGAACTCAACCAGCAGCTGGAAGTGGTCACCCGCAGTCAGGTTGACGAGCATGTGGCGGGGATGCGGGCGGCCATCGCCGAGCTGAGGAAGGAGATCTGGTGGGTGAGCGGTTTCGTGGTGGGGCTCAGTCTGCTGCTGGTACTGCTGTTTACCTACCTCATCATCCACCCCGTGCGTCAGATTGAGTCGCGGATCCTGAGCCTGGGGGCCGGTGTCGAGCCGGACACGCGCCCGGTGGATGGCCCTGCCGAACTGGTGTTGCTGGGAGAGCGGATCGGCTGGCTGCACGACAAGCTCAAGGAGCTGGAACAGCAGAAGTACCAGTTCCTGCGCCATGTCTCCCACGAGTTGAAGACGCCCCTCGCCGTGCTGCGGGAGGGGGCGGATCTGCTCTCCGAGCAACTGGTGGGGCCGCTCAATGGGGATCAGCAGGAGATCTGCCAGATGCTGGAGGAGAACAGCCGCCGGCTGCAGACCCTGATCGAGCGGCTGCTCGACTTCAATCGCCTCAGCCAGCAGGAGGTGTTCAGCCTGATGGCGGTGCCGCTGGCCCCCCTGTTGTCAGAATTGTCTGCAGAGTACCGGCTGGCGCTGGAATCCAAACAAATCAGTGTACACTGGCCGCCCGAGCCCATCAGCTTGCAGGCAGAGCCTTATCGCCTGCGACTCATCCTCGACAACCTGTTTTCCAACGCGGTCAGTTATGGCGCCAAGGGTGGCCAGATCTGGATCCGTGCCGGCCAGGATGCCAATGGCGGCTGGCTGGAGGTGGCCAATGAAGGGCCCGTCATCCCGCTGGACGAACGGGAACGGATCTTCGAGCCGTTCGAGCAGGGCAGCATAGTGCGCCAGGGGTTGTTGAAAGGATCCGGGATGGGCCTATCCATTGCCCGCGAGTCGGCGATGAGCCTGGGGGGCGAGCTTAAATTAATTGAGGATGAACAGGCTGATGTCTGTTTCCGGTTGGATCTTAAGTGAAATTCAAGATGAAACGATTCGTTGTACCCGTATTGATGATGAGCCTGCTCGCAGGCTGCTCCCTGCTGCCATCGCGCAGCCTGACAGAGCCCTCGGAGCAGGTCCTCGCCAAGCGGATGGAGTTCGCCAATAAAGAGATGCAGGTGCGCCTGCAGTACTCGGACTGGTTGCTGGCCAGCCGTCCCCAGCAGCGGATACAGGAGCGCGAACGGCTGGCCGGAGCCACCGATCTCGAGAGCCGGGTCAGCCTGGCCATGGTCAACACCCATCCGTCCGAGTCGGTGGCGAGTCGCCGGGCCGGGCTGGACAAGCTCAAGGCCCTGCTGCCCGAGCTCGGCCTGGATGCCCAGGCCTTTCTGCGCAGCTGGATAGCCCTCGGTGAGGAGCTGCTGGCCCGTGACAGTCGCCGCGACGATCAGAGCCAGGAGGTGCAGCGTCTGCGCCGCCAGATCGAGCAGCTCTCCGCCATCGATGAACAACTCAACCAGCGCAAGCTCAATGGGGGCGCCCAGCCATGATGCGCCGAGGGCATGCCGGGCAGGGGAGAACAACAAGTCTTCACGGTAAAGGGGTGAGAGCATGAGTCGCATTCTGCTGGTGGACGACGATGCCAGCCTGCTCAAGCTGATGAGCATGCGCCTGCGCAGTCAGGGTTATGAGGTGGATACCGCCGACAGCGCCGAGGGGGCGCTGGACAGGCTGCGTCAACAACGGGCCGATCTGGTGCTGAGCGACCTGCGGATGGGGGGCATGGACGGACTGGCGCTGTTCGAGCGGATCCAGTCCCAGTGGCTCGGCATGCCGGTCATCATCATGACCGCCCACGGCACCATTCCCGACGCCATCCAGGCGACCCGCTCCGGGGTGTTCAGCTTTCTCACCAAGCCCATCGACAAGGACGAGCTGCTCGTCACCATAGAGCACGCCCTGAGCCTGACCCGTCCGAAACAGCAGCATGAGTGGCAGTCCCTCATCCAGACCCGCAACCCCCAGATGGAGCAGTTGCTGATCCAGGCGAGCAGCATCGCCGCCATGGAGGTGCCCGTGCTGATCATGGGGCCGTCAGGTTCCGGCAAGGGGGTGATGACCCAGGCGCTGCACCAGGCAAGCAGCCGCCGTGACCAGCCGCTGCACACCATCAACTGCGCTGCCTTGCCGTGGGCGGCGCTGGATTTGCAGCTGTTTGGCGAGGATGGGCAGTCCGGCCTGTTCGAGCAGGCCAAGGGGGCGACCCTGTTTCTCGACGAGATAGGGAATCTGTCGGAGTCGTTGCAGGCCAAGTTGCTGCAGGTGCTGGCGGAATATGGTCAGGGTACCCCCGAGGTGCGGGTCATCAGCTCCAGCCATCAGGATCTGGTCACCGCCATGGAGGAGGGACGTTTTCGGGAGGATCTCTTCTACCGCCTCAATGTGGCCAACATCACACTGCCGCCCCTCAGCGCCCGCAGCGAAGATATCCCCCTGCTGGCACGTCAGGCGCTGGACGACTATCGCAGTCGCCACGACAACTGCGCGGCTCTCGGCTTTTCGCCGGAGGCGCTGGCCCTGCTGGCGGCGGCGGCCTGGCCCGGCAACGTCCGTCAGCTCTATGGGGTGGTGGAACAGCTCGCCAGCCTCTGCTGCAGCCCGGTGATAGGCGCGGCCATGGTGGAGTCGGCCTTGAGCGGTGGTGTCGGCGGCATACCCTCGTTCAACGAGGCGCGCGCCGAGTTCGAGAAGGAGTATCTGATCCGCTTGCTGCGCACCACGGAGGGGAATGTGACCCTGGCGGCCAACATGGCGGGAAGAAACCGCACCGATTTTTACAAGCTGTTGAATCGGCACGGTATCGAGGCGGCCAACTTCAAGTTGAAGAGCTGATCCCAAGGGCAAAATGAAAACGGCCTGACCACTGTGGTGGTCAGGCCGTTTTGCCATGTCGCGCCGGGTTTCAGGAGCGGGCGGGATCGGCCGCGTTCGCCGTGGCCTGGGTCTTGCTGGATAGCCAGAGACCGCTCGCCTTCATCAGATAGCCAAAGAGCGCGCCTATCACCAGGGAGGGCAGGATGAGCCGCCACTCTCCCGCCGCCCCGAAGGTGGCGCAGCAACCGGCGAAGGTGCCCGGAATGTACCCCAGCCACTGCTGCCTAGCCTGCACGCACATCAGGGTCGCCACCACCCCCGTCATCAGATAGCCCGCCATGCCCGCACCCCACCAACCTTCGCCGTGGATCAGCAGCAGTGCCCACAGCATGCCGGTGGCGTTGCACAGCAGGGTCTGCAGCAGCGCCTTGTAACCGCCGCTCGAGGCGAAATAGCTGGTACAACCGAGGAAGCCGACCCAGGAGATGAGGCCGAGGGCGGCGGCCAGTCCGCCCCAGACGGCGGAGAGGATCCCGGTCGTGATGGCGATGGCGATCAATGGGCTCATGGCATGACTCTCAGTGGTTGAATCCGGAAAAGGAGGCAGCCTACCCTTCGGCAAGGGGGCGGCAAGCAGGGGCCGGATTGTGTGTGATCTCCGTCACTCTTTTCAACTCGGGAATACGCTTGCGCTCGCGAAAAAAAATTCACTGGAGGCGTCCTTGGCCTTAGCCCATAGTTAGAGGCCCTGTCCCGCTCATGGAGTGAGTCTGATGGCGCCAAACGTGATCGTCCCCCTGCTGGTATTCATTCTGCTGTTCCTGGTCGGCACCATGGCCAAGGCGCTGCCTCTTTACCAGCCCATGTAAATTTGTGTGAAATAAAACTCGGCCGGGGCGGGTCTTATGGTTGTCAGCCTCATCGCCCCGGGAGTTTTTCATGTTGATCAAGCGCCGTTCCTCTCATCACCTCACCGAACAGGATGTCACGCCGAAAGCCGTCTATCAGGATCGCCGACTCATTCTGAAAGGGTTGGGACTGAGTGCCGCCACCCTGGCGTTTCCCACCCAGGCCAGCCTGCTGGATCTCTTCTCCGCCGAGGAGTCGACCCCGGCGCCTGCCAGTAAACCACTCAATTACAAGGCTGCGACCCGGCCGGACGGATTGACCCTGACGCCGCTTGAGAAGGCGACCAGCCACAACAACTTCTATGAGCTCGGCACCGACAAGGGGGATCCGGCCCGCAACGCCCACTACCTCAAGCCCGAGCCCTGGACGCTCAAGGTCGAGGGGGAGGTGGCCAACCCCTTTACCCTGGATGTGTGGGATCTCATCAACAAGAGTACCCTGGAGGAGCGGATCTACCGGCTGCGCTGCGTGGAGGCCTGGTCCATGGTGCTGCCCTGGAGCGGCATCCCGCTGGCGGATCTGATCCGCCGGGCCGAGCCCAACAGTCGCGCCAAGTTCGTGGCGTTCGAGACCCTCTATGATCCCGAGCAGCTGCCGGGACAGGCCTCTCGCTCCCTCGGCGGCGGCATCGATTACCCCTATGTGGAGGGCTTGCGCCTCGACGAGGCGATGCACCCGCTCGCCTTCCTGGCGATGGGGCTCTACGGCAAGACGCTGCCCGCCCAGAACGGGGCGCCCATCCGGCTGGTGGTGCCCTGGAAGTACGGCTTCAAGAGCATCAAGAGCATCGTCTCCATCCGCCTGGTGGAGGAGATGCCTCCCACCACCTGGAACCTGCTGGCGCCGAACGAATATGGTTTCTATGCCAACGTCAATCCGCAAGTGGATCACCCGCGCTGGAGCCAGGCGAGCGAGCGCTTCATCGGCGAGGGGGGCATCTTCGGCGCCAAGCGCCAGCCGACCCTGATGTTCAACGGCTATGGCGACGAGGTGGCGTCCCTCTATCAGGGGATGGATCTGCGCAAATGGTATTGAGACGGGGAGCCGACGCATGACAATGAGACTGACGACGCGCCATATCACCCTGTTGCGGGCCCTGGTGCATCTGGGGGCGCTGGGGTGCCTGCTCTGGCTGGGCTATGCCGTGCCGGCCGGGTTGCTGGGGGGGGATCCGGTACAGGGGCTGACCCACTACCTCGGCAAGGGGGCCCTGCACCTGCTGCTGCTGACCCTGCTGGTGTCGCCGCTGGCCAAACGCTGGCGCCAGGGTCAGCTTATCAAGCTGCGCCGTCCCCTCGGGCTCTGGTGCGCGGCTTGGGCCGGCTTGCACTTCATGGTGTGGCTGGGGCTGGATCTGCAGTTTGACTGGGGGCTGATCGGCGGCGAGCTGGTGAAGCGCAGTTACATAGTGGTAGGCATGGTGGCGCTGCTGTTGCTGATTGCGCTCAGCATCACCTCGATCCCGGCTCTGCTGCGGCGCATGGGGCCCAGCTGGCAGAAGCTGCACAACTGGATCTATGCGGTGGCCCTGCTGGTGCCGGTGCACTACTGGTGGTCGGTCAAGAGTGGCTGGCAGGAGCCGTTCATCTACCTGTTGCTGGCCTGCGTCCTGCTGGTGCCGCGTCGCGACAAGCTGCTGCGTCCCTGGCGCCGACCTCCGCAACCGGTCGGGAGGGCGGCGCAACAGCCGTCACGCCCATAGCAAAAGAGGCCTAATCGGCCTCTTTTTTCGTGATCTCTCCGCTGTAGGCATCGACCTGCAGCTGCACTCGCCTATCGTTGGCGTCCAGGGTTTCCACCTCGAATTTGTCCCCTTCCAGCTCGACTTCCCGAATGTCGTGATACCCTTGTGCCAGCAACAGCTTGACCAGGGCCGGCATGTCGAGACGCGCCTGAGCCGCCCAGCCAAGGGTGGAAAAAAGGCAGAGGATCAGCAGGATACTGCGTGGGATCATATTCATTCCGGATTCATGGCTGGCACACTATAAACGGCATTATGTTAGGTTTTGAGAGATGAATCACCCATGAATAGCGCGCTGCCCCTGCTGGGATTGCTGCTGCCGATGCTGGTCCAGTCGGCCCAGCCGAACGAGGCCTTGCTGCAACAGGCGGTCAGCGAGGGGCGGATCCGGCCTTTTCATGAGCTGATGGAGGTGGCTTCCCGCCTGCCGGTGCGCGTACTGCGTGTCGATCTGGGGGAGGAGGACGGGGTCTGGCTCTACGAGCTTCGGCTCATCGACGACGAGAACAGCGTCATCAAGGTAGGCTATCGCGCCGACAACCTGGAGATGGTGTGGCTCAAGGGCCATCACCTGGAACGCCTGTTCGAGCCTCGCCCGCCCCCGGAAGAGGAGTGATCAACCGGATGTTCCCCGCCCTGATGATTCGTCCCCCAATCGCCGCCGGTACAGGCGCAACTCTGCTTTGGATACCCATTTATGCGAATTCTGATAGTTGAAGATGAAAAGATCCTGGCAGGCCAGCTGGCGGAACAGCTGCGCCTGTCCGGTTTTGTGACCGATCTCTGCCACGATGGCAACGAGGCGGGTTTTCTCGGCGAGACCGAGCCCTATGATGCCATCATTCTGGATCTCGGCCTGCCGGGTCGCGATGGTCTGAGCGTGCTCAAGGAGTGGCGCAGCAAGGGGATGGACACCCCTGTGCTGGTGCTGACCGCCCGCGGTCAGTTGCACGAGAAGATTGAGGGGCTCAACGCCGGGGCCGATGACTACCTCACCAAGCCGTTCCAGGTCGCCGAGCTGGTGGCACGGGTACAGGCGCTGGTGCGCCGGGCGGCGGGCAACGCCAGCTCCATCCTGGAGATTGGCGGGGTACGGCTCGACATGGCGGCGTCTCAGGTATGGTACGAAGGAACCCCCATCAAGCTCACCGCCCACGAGTTCCGGGTGCTGGGTTACCTGATGCAGCACAGGGGCAAGGTGGTGTCGCGCAGCGAGCTGATCGACCACATCTATGCCCAGGATTTTGATCGCGACTCCAACACGGTCGAGGTGTTCATCGGCCGGATCCGCAAGAAGACCCACGCCGATCTGATCGAGACGGTGCGCGGTCTCGGCTACCGGATCAACGAATGACGCTATCGCAACCGATGACAGGGTGGACTGAATGAGACTGGTGCGTACCCTGCGGGGACGGCTGGTGGTCATCGCCCTCGTCTGGTGCGGGCTCTTCCTGTTTGCCACAGGTTTCAGCCTGCAGACCATGATGCGCAACTACTGGCAGGAGGCGGAAGCCGACGGCCTGCGGTTGCAGCTCTACGATCTGCTCTCCCGTCTCGAGATCCAGACCGATGGCCTGCCCGTCGTCACCGAGCCCATGGCGGACCCCCGTTTCCGCCAGCCCTATTCCGGCTATTACTGGCAGCTTGAGCTGGGGGATGCCGTGGTCAGCCGATCCCGCTCCCTGTGGGATGTGCACCTGAGCGCCCACGGCCTGAAATCGGCCTTCGGGGATCCGGATCTCTTCGTCGGCAAGGGGCCCAACAAGGAGCCCCTGCTGATCATGACCCGCACGGTGCTGCTGCCGGGCTCTGACAAGGTGTTTACCCTGGTGATGGCCAAGGACAGCAGTGCCCTGACCCAGACCCTGAAGAAGACCCGGATCAGCCTCTTCCTCGGTCTCGGCTTCGCGGCCGCCGGCCTGGTGCTGGGCTTCATGTTCCAGATCGTCTACGGCCTGCGGCCGCTCCACCTGCTGCGCCGCGAGCTGGGCCGGGTCCATCAGGGCCATCAGGAGGGGTTCAGGCTGCGCTATCCGCTGGAGATCCAGCCGCTGGTGGAAGACATCAACCGCCTGCTGCACCACTACGGTGAGCTGCTGCAGCGGGCCCGCTCCCACACCGGCAATCTGGCTCACGCCCTCAAGACGCCGCTCAGCATCATGCGCAATCAGGTGGCCCAGCTGCCCCCGGAGGATCAGGCCGCCATCGGCGAGCAGCTCGATAAGATCCAGCGCCACATCGATTATCACCTTGGCAAGGCGCGGGTCACCGGGGCCGCCAAGATCCTCGGGGTCTCGACCCCGGTGCGGGCACGGGTGGAGTACATCTGCCGCGCCTTCTCCCGGCTCTACCCGGGCAAGACGGTGGATCTGCAGGTGCCAGCCAACCTGGCGGTCGGGGTGGAGGAGCAGGACTTCGACGAGATGGTGGGTAACCTGCTGGAGAACGCCTTCAAATGGTCGGCCAGCGAGCTGCGCATCTCCAGCGCCGAGCTGGGGGGCTGGATCACCCTGCGTATCGAGGATGACGGTCCCGGCATGAGCGAGGATCAGATAGCCAAGGCGGTGCTGCGCGGGGTGCGCCTCGACGAGAAGGTGCCGGGCTCCGGGCTCGGCCTCAACATAGTGTCAGACCTGGCCGAAGCCTATCGTGGCAGCCTCATCATGGGGCGCGCCGAGCTGGGCGGGCTGGCCGCCTCGCTCTCCCTGCCCAAGGTGGCCAGGGTCGACGGTTAGCGCCCCAATGGGCGGTTTGGTTCCATCTTGGGACGCTCGGGCCTGTCTCGTCCTCCGAGGTAGCATGGGGGACGCACCAGGCATAAGATATGGTCCTTATTTCAAGCGGTAGGAAGGGTAGCAATGACTGACGATCCATGGGCGCTGTGCCATCTCGATGATTCGTTCGATGCCTCTGTGCTGGGTACCAAGGGGGCCCAGATCCAGTGGTTTGAGGACAGGGAGTCCCTGATCGAGTTCTTGCTGGAGGACTTTGTCGATCTGTTGGCCGATGTGGGCGAACTGGATGAGGATCAGACCGAGAGCGCCCGCGAGCGCTTCACCCTGCTGGTGGAGCAGAGTCAGGACGATCGCACCCTGATGGATGCCATCAACGATCTCGCCTCGGGCCTGCGCCGCATCGCCTGGCTGGGGCCGCTCTCGGAACTGGCCGAAATCAGCGACGACTTCGCGAGTGGTCTGCGTGCCTTCTTCTGGACCCAGTATGATGGGGACGAGGATGACCCCGAGGCTTGGGTGCCGGAAGATCTCTGGCCACAGTTGGTGGAGTGTGCTGAAGAGTACATGGTGGAGGGCGATTTCTAAGCCACGTCACCGGTCACCCAGGGTGGAATGTGCAGTTGAAGGACTCACTATCAGCAATAAAAAACGGCGCCTCGAGGGCGCCGTTTTGGTTGGTCAATCGATCACTCAGGCGTTGACCGGTACCTCATGGGCGGTGTTGACGAGATCTGGCCCGCTGTATTTCTCGATCTGCAACTGCGCCATGTGGCCGCAGTTGCCTTGCGCCAGGCTGGAAGAGCCCTCGTCGAAGGTGAGGCAGTTGACGTTGCCGTTCTTGCAGATGGCGCCCACCTCGCCCGGTTTGGCCGGATCGAACCAGGCTCCTTCGCAGATCCGCACCACGCCGGGGCGAATGTCTTTCGAGAGCAGCGCCCCCACCAGGATCTGGCCGCGCTCGTTGAAGGCGCGCACCAGATCCCCGTCCTGAATACCGCGTGTCCTGGCGTCGTCCGGGTGGATCAGGATGGCCTCTCGATCGGCGATGGCGAACTTGTCCCGCAGCGGGGTGTTGTCCAGCTGGGAGTGCAGCCGCTGGGTCGGGTGCGAGGTGTTGAGCGACAGCGGATAGCGCGCGGCTACCTCACTCTTGACCCACTCCTTGGGCTCATACCACCTGGGGTGACCGGCACAGTCGGCATAACCCATACCGGCGACCGTGTTGGAGAAGATCTCTATCTTGCCGGACGGTGTACCGAGCGGGTTGAGCAGCGGGTTCTCGCGAAAATCGGCGTGACGGATCCACTGGCGGTTCGCCTCGGGGATTGGGAAACGGATGTAGTTGTTTGACTCCCATAACATGCTGAACGGTGGCAGCGCGACCCGGGCACCCCGGGCCTGGGCGGCCATGCCGTCGTACATCTGCTTGAGCCACAGCATCTCGTCCTTGCCCTCGGTATAGGCCTCTTGCAGGCCCAGCTTGGCGGCGATGGCGCTGAAGATGTCGAAGTCGTTGCGGGCCTCGTGCTGGGGCGGCACACACTGATGCATGGGGAACACATAGCGCTGGGAGTAGTCGCCCCCCATCTCCAGATCGTTGCGCTCGTAGCTGGTGGTGACCGGCAGCACTATGTCGGCGTGCTTGGCGGTGGCGGTCCAGTAGGGTTCGTGAACGATCACGGTCTGCGGCTTGCGCCAGGCCTGGAGCAGATTGTTGGTGTCCTGATGGTGGTGGAAGGAGTTGCCGCCCGCCACATAGACCAGCTTGATGTCCGGATAGGTCACCTTGCGACCGTTGAAGTCGATGGTCTTGCCCGGATTGGCGAGGCAGTCGGCGATGCGGGCCACCGGAATGGGGGGCGGGCTGTTCTTGGGCGCGTTGCCGGCGGAGATACCCGCCAGGATCCCCCCCTTGGCGGTGGGGCTGCCACCGGAAGAGTAGTGGTAGCTGAAGCCGTAACCGCCGCCCGGCAGGCCGATCTGGCCCAGCATGGCCGCCAGGGTGACCAGCATCCAGTTCGGCTGCTCCCCGTGGTGCTGTCGCTGCATGCCCCAGCCGGCCATGATCATGGTGCGCTTGGCTGCCATGTCGAGAGCCAGCTGGCGAATCACCTTGGCCTCGACGCCGCAGACGGTACTCGCCCACTCGGCGCTCTTAGGCTGGCCGTCGTCCTGGCCAAGCAGGTAGGCGAGGAACTTGTCGAAGCCGACGGCGTAGCGGTCGAGGAAGGCCTGATCGTGCTTCTTCTCGCTATAGAGGGTGTGGGCCACCCCCAGCATCATGGCCACGTCAGTGTAGGCGTTCGGCGCAATCCACTCGGCGTTGGCCAGCTTGGCGGTCTCGTTGTAGACGGGATCGATGCTGATGACCCGGGTGCCTTTCTCTTTAAGTGCCTTGAAGCCTGCCTGACCCTCGTGATCCGGCATGTTCCAGCTGTTCTTCAGGGTGACCTGAGCGTTGACCCCCCAGAGCACCACCAGTTCGGCGTGTTCGACCACGTTGGGCCAGGCGGTCTGCTGTTCGTATACCTCGATGGAGCCCATCACGTGGGACATGATCACCTGGGCTGCGCCTGTGGAGTAGTCACCGGCATAGCCGGTGAAACCGCCACTGAGGTTCATCAACCTATGTAGCAGGGTGCGGCTGTTGTGGAACATGCCCACACTCTTCCAGCCGTAAGAACCGGCGTGGATCGCCTGCGGGCCGACGTCGCGCTGGACCCGCTGGATCTCGCCGGCCACCAGGTCGATGGCTTGCTCCCAGCTCACTCGCACCCATTCGTCGGCGCCGCGCAGCTCGGGTTTGGCGCCCGGGCCGTGCTCCAGCCAGCTCTTGCGCACCATGGGGTACTTGATGCGGTTCTTGGCATGGACCTGGAAGGGCGCCATGTCGATGAGGTCATTCGGTGCCGGATCGTCGGCCACCGGCTGGACCCGCACCATGCGGCCATCGGCGACGATGGCCTCGAAGGCTCCCCAGTGGGCGCCGGTCAGTATGCCCTTCTGGGCGGGGACCAGGGTGGGGAACTGCTCCAGTGCCGTGCTGATGGCCTGGGCCAGGGCGTGCTTCGGGAACAGGGCACCAAGCAGGGGCAGGGCGGCGCAGGCTCCCAGGCCCTTGAGCAGGCTGCGGCGGGACAGATTGGTCTGTTGATCATTGAAAAAAGTCATATCGAATTCCTCTGTTCCAGCCTTAGTGTGCCGCGCTCATGTCACTGGCGTGTTTCTGCACGTATTGGGTCAGCATGCGCGCCTGCTCCGGGGTGAGGGAGGTGCGGGACTCCATGCCCTTGATGACGCCGATCCACTGGTTGGCATTGAAGTGATCCAGCGCGGTCAGGCCGTGGCAGCCGGTACAGTTGTTGGACATCAGGGTGGAGGCGTATTGCCACAGCTTGCCCTGATCGCCGATGAGCTGGGCCTGATCCACCCAGGCGGTCAGCTTGACCTGATGCCAGGTGAGGTTGGTGGCGCCGTCGGTCTCGCTCTTGCCGGTGATCAGTGCCTGCTTGGCGGCATCGCCGACCAGCACGCTCAGGATGCGCTTGCCGGGGGCGGCGTAGAACACCTCGCTCACCCCGTCCTGCTGCCAGCCCTCGATCTGCACCTGGGCGCGGCCGTTGTCGTTGGCCAGGACCTCGACCTGGGTCGACGGCATCAGGGTACCCTCGTCCGTGGTGGCCTTGGCATCAAGGAACAGGGGCGTGGTGGCGATGGCGTAACGGGTGGTGACGCTGGCCGGAGTCTGGGCGGCGGCGGCGGCCAGTTCGCTCGCGCCGGCGGCTGCCAGCTCGCTCATGTCGGGCATGATGTGGGCGACACCGCGGTGACAGTCGATGCAGGTCTGCCCCTCCTTGATGGCGACTGGGTGTTCGGTACGGGCGTTGGGGCGCTGGGCCAGAATGTCCATGGCGGCGTAGCTGTGACAGCTGCGGCAGGTGGCGGAGTCATTGGCCTTGAGCTGATCCCAGACCGTCTGGGCCATGCGCAGTTTGTGGGCTTCGTATTTTTCGGGAGTGTCGAGCGTGCCGATCGCCTCGTGATAGATGTCCTTCACGGCGCGGATCTTGGTCCAGAGGTAGGAGGCTGGCTCATTGGGAATGTGGCAGTCGGCGCACTCTGCGCGGATCCCCTTCACGTTCTGGAAGTGGACGCTGCCCTGATACTCGGCGAGCGGTGTCTGCATGGAGTGGCAGGAGACGCAAAATTCGGTGGAGCTGGTCTTGTGCAGCACTGTGACTGTCACTCCCAGTGCCGCGACGCCCAGCAGGGCTCCGAGCAGCAGGAGCCAGAACCAGGTCTTTCTCAACATTTTTCCAAGCATGGCGGCAGTGTCCTTCGAATCGGATATTACCAATATAGTAGTAGTCTTGAGACTCGAGAGGTTGACCTCAGTCATGGTTTATATTTTGAGATGGTGCAATTTATGGATTTAAATTTCGCTTCATGTTCATTCTGTGAATTTAAATCAAAATCCAATCTCGAGATGAGCCCAGGCCCGCACTAAACCAGGCTCAGGCGGGGCAAGGTTGAACGCCAGTCCAGGCCCTGGCGTGCTCCTGCCATATGACCCGCCGCAGGATTTGGGGTTTGTGGAGGGCGCAATGTATACTGTTCGCATATACAGTGTTCAGGTGTCTCCGTCATGCGACTCTTTATCGCCGAAAAGCCCAGCCTTGGCCGCGCCATCGCCGATGCTCTACCCAAGCCTCACAAGAAGGGAGAGGGTTTCATCGAGACGGCGCAGGGAGACGTGGTGACCTGGTGTATCGGCCACCTGCTGGAGCAGGCGGAGCCCGATGCTTATGACACCACCTACAAGCAGTGGCGGATGGAGCACCTTCCCATCGTTCCTGCCCAGTGGCAGCTGGTGGCCAAGCCCAAGACCAAGAGCCAGCTTGCCGTGATCAAGCGGCTTATCAAGCAGGCCGACTGCGTGGTCAATGCCGGTGACCCGGACAGGGAAGGGCAGCTGCTGGTGGACGAGGTGATCGACTTCCTCGGCTATCCCAAGACCAAGCCGGTGCAGCGCTGCCTCATCAGTGATCTCAATCCCCCCGCAGTGCGCCGCGCCCTCGACAAGCTGCGGGACAACAAGGAGTTCGTGCCGCTGGCGGTGTCGGCGCTGGCCCGCAGCCGCGCAGACTGGCTCTATGGCATCAACATGACCCGCGCCTACACCCTGCTTGGGCGCAAGGCCGGCTGCAGTGAGCTGCTGTCGGTCGGTCGGGTGCAGACACCGCTGCTGGGGCTGGTGGTACGGCGGGATCTCGAGATAGACGCCTTCGTGCCCAAACCCTTCTACGAGGTACTGGCTCATGTGATGACGGAGCGCAACGAGGGGTTCAGCGCCAAGTGGCTGCCCTCCGAGGCCTGTGCGCCCTGGCAGGACGAGGAGGGACGGGTGCTCAACCGGGCGCTGGCCGCCAAGGTAGTGGAGCGGATCCAGGGCCAGCCAGCCCAGGTGGAGGAGGTGGAAGAGCAGGCCCGGAAACAGGCGGCGCCACTGCCTTACAACCTCTCCAGCCTGCAGATCGATGCCGCCAAGCGGTTTGGCATGGATGCCAAACGGGTGCTGGATGTCTGCCAGAGTCTCTACGAGCGCCACAAGCTCATCACCTACCCCAGATCCGACAGCCGCTATCTGCCAAGCGATCACTTCAATCGGGCGCCTCAGGTGCGGGATGCCATCGCCGCCACGGCGCCGACGTTGGCCAAGGCGGTGAGCGAGGCGGACGGCAAGATCCGCAGCAAGGCGTGGAATGACGGCAAGGTGGATGCCCATCACGCCATCATCCCCACCGAGAAACATGGCAACCTGGCCAGCCTCTCCGCCGACGAGGGCAAGCTCTATGGCCTGGTAGCCCGTCAGTACCTGCTGCAGTTCTATCCCCCGTTCGAGTACAACGACAGCCGGGTGTTGCTGCGTATCGCGGGCGGCCTGTTCCAGGCCAAGGCGAGGCGCATCCTCAAGGCGGGCTGGAAGGCGCTGCTCGGGGTCGAAGAGGACGATGAGGAGGAGGCCGGCACCCTGCCTGCGCTGCGAGAAGGGGAGCAACTGTCGTGCGAGCGGGGCGAGCTGCTGGAGAAGATGACCCAGGCACCCAAGGCATTCACCGATGCCACCCTGCTGGCTGCCATGACGGGCATAGCCCGTCATGTGCAGGATCCCGAGATCCGCAAGATCCTGCGCGAGACCGATGGCCTGGGCACCGAGGCGACCCGGGCTGGCATCATAGACCTGCTGTTCAAGCGGCGCTTCCTGGTGCGGCAGGGCAAGAGCATCAAGGCGACCCCGACCGGACGGGCCCTGATCCTGGCGCTGCCCGCCACCGCCACCACGCCGGACATGACGGCGCTGTGGGAGCAACACCTGGGTCGGATCGCCGAGCGTCAAACCGGTTACCAGCAATTTATGGGACCGCTGACGGATCAGTTGAATGCCTTGATCGATGGTGCCAGGCAAGATTCTGGGGCCAGCTTCAGCGCCCTGCCCAGGGAGGCGCCGGGGGCCAGCAAGCGGCGCTTCAGCCGCAAGAGTTCGGCGGCCAGTGGTAAAGGTGCGGCGCCCCGCAAGGGGACGGGCAAGCGCCCGGCCAGAAGCAAAGCGGCATGAGCGATCTGAGCGCTTGGCGGTTAGTTGCGGCGGTAAAGAGAGAGGGGCCATTGGCCCCTCTCTCTATCTGGCGGCAATCAGCCGGTGTAGACGTTCTCTTCCGGGTAGCGGATCCGGGTCTCGCTCGGTCTGGAGAGCATGATGGCCAGGGTCAGCGGGCCGAGACGGCCGCAGATCATCACCAGCACTAGGATGAGCTTGCCCGGCTCGCTCAGGGAGGCGGTGATACCGGTCGAGAGGCCGACGGTGGCAAAGGCCGAGACGGTCTCGAACATGATCTTGTCGAAGGGTTGCGACTCGGTGAGCATCAACAGGAACATGGCCAGCATCAATACCATGACGCTGACGATGATGATGGCGAGTGAACGGGTCACTATCTGGGGCGACAGGGTACGGCCAAACGCGGTGACATAGGGTCGTTTGGTCAGGAAGGCCCTGGTGGCCAGCAACACCACGGCGAAGGTGGTGACCTTGATACCGCCCCCCGTCGAGGTGGCACCGGCACCGATGAACATCAACATCATCATGAACAGCAGGGAGGCCGGCACCATCTGGCCGATGTCCACCGTGTTGAAGCCGGCCGTGCGCGCCGTGGCCGACTGGAAGAAGGCCGCCAGCAGTTGGCCACCGGGCCCGGCGTTGCCGAGCGTGGCGGGATTGTTGTGCTCCAGCAGCCAGAACATCAGGGTGCCCAGCAGCAGCAGGGCGGGGGTCATCAGCAGCATCAGCTTGCTGTGCAGCTTCAGCTTGCGCCAGCGATGGTTGCGCACAAGATCGACGATGACGGTGAAACCTATCCCGCCGAGGATGAGCAGGGCCGGTATGGTCAGGCTGATGATGGGGTCGTCTCTGTAGTCGATGAGGTTGTTGGCAAACAGCGAGAAGCCGGCGTTGTTGAAGGCCGAGACCGCATGGAAAAAGCTGACGTAGAGACCATGGCCCCAGCCCATCTCCGGTACCCAGCGAATGGCCATGATGGCGGTGCCGATCAGTTGGGCTATCAAGGCGAATAGCACGATGCGCTTCACCAGCTGGATGATGTTGACCGATCCCTCCTGGCCCAGCGCCTCCTTCGCCAGTATCTGCTGGCGCAGGCCGACCCGCTTGCTGAACATGGCGATGAGCAGCAGTGTCATGGTCATCTGGCCGAGGCCCCCTATCTCCATCAGTATCAGCAGGATGATCTGCCCTTGCAGGGTAAAGGCGGTGCCGGTATCCACTACCCCGAGACCGGTCACACTGATGGCCGAGGTCGCGGTGAACAGGGCATTGATGAAGGTGACCTCGCCCTTGTGACTCGAGGGCTGCACCAGAAACAGGGTTCCGATCAGGAGGATGATGAGAAAGCTGCCCAGGATCAGCCTGGCTTCACTCCAGCGGGACTCGGTATCCCGATGCAGGGCGAAGGCGTAGTTGCTGCGCCAGTTGATCATAAGGTGTCGAGCCAGTGATCGATGGCGTGCTTGTTGCCGGCGAGGATCAGGATGTCACCGAGTTGCAGCTCCATCTTGCCGGTCAGCACGTTGTGCAATACTTCGCCGCGCTTGATGGCCAGCAACTGGAAGTCGTTCTGTTGCAGCAGATTGAGATCGGCCAGTGTGCGACCATTCTGTTGCAGGCCGATCACGAACTCGGTCAGCACCATCTCGTGCCCCAGCTCCAGGTAGTCGAACAGGCGGTTGTCCAGCATGCTCTGGGCGACCCGGCGGCCCATGTCCCACTCCGGGTTGATCACCTTGTCGGCCCCCACCTTCTGCAGGATCTTGGCGTGGAACTTGTCGCGCGCCTTGACCCACACCTTCTTCACCCCCGCTTCTTTCAGCACCAGCGTGGTGAGAATGCTGGTCTCGAGGTTGTCGCCGATGGCCACGAAGACGATGTCGAAGTTGGCCAGTCCCAGCTCGGCGACCGTGGCCTCATCGGTGGCATCGGCGACGATGACGTGGTTGCACAGGGTCGCGATCTGACGGGTCTTGCTCTCGTCGATATCGATGGCCAGCACCTCGGCATTCTGCAACTGCAGCTCTTCACACAGTGCGCTGCCGAACAGGCCGAGGCCGATGACGGCGAATTGATTGTTCATTCATGCTTCCTCAACGGACTGAAGGGGCTACTCTACTCCAGCGGTTTGAGTCCGAACAGTACCCGGGTTTTTCGTCCCGGGGATCTGGGGTAAACTGCGCCCTTGCCCTTGTCGGAACACGCAGATGAAACTCACTCCCCATGCCCCCCTGTCGGCCCTCAATACCCTGGGCTTGGATGCACACTGCCTCTGGCTTGCCGAAGTCGCCAAGTTGGATGATCTCTGCCAGTTGCGGGCCAATCCAGAGTTGAGTGCCCTGCCACGCCTGGTGCTGGGTGGTGGGAGCAACATCTTGTTCTGCAATGATTTTGCTGGTCTGGTCGTGCTCAACCGAATGAAAGGCATCGAACTGCAGGATGACGGCAGCCACTGGTTGCTGCACGTGGCGGCGGGGGAGGAGTGGCACCAGCTGGTGTGCCATGCCCTGCAACAGGGTTGGCACGGGCTGGAGAATCTGGCGCTGATCCCGGGTACCGTCGGTGCGGCCCCGGTGCAGAACATAGGCGCCTACGGGGTCGAGCTGGCCCATTTCTGTGCCTATGTGGAGGCATTCAACTGGCAGAGCGGCGAGGTGGAGCGCATCGCGGCGGCCAACTGCCGGTTCGGCTATCGCGACAGCATCTTCAAGCACGATTATCAGGACTCCCACTTCATCACCGCCGTTGGCTTGCGCCTGCCCAAGGCCTGGCAGCCAGTGGCGGGTTATGGTCCCCTGGCGGCCCTCGGTGAGCACCCTAGTGCACAGGCCATCTTCGACACCGTCTGTGCCACCCGCATGGCCAAGCTGCCGGATCCGGCCGTGCTCGGCAATGCCGGTAGCTTCTTCAAGAACCCCGTGGTGACGACGGCGCAGGCCGACCAGCTCAAGCAGCAATTCCCGCACATTCCCAGCTACCCGGCCGGGGAGGGGCAGGCCAAGCTGGCGGCGGGCTGGCTCATCGATCAGTGCGGGCTCAAGGGCTTTGCCATCGGCCGTGCCGCCGTGCATCAGGAGCAGGCGCTGGTGCTGGTCAACCTCGGGGGCGCCAGCGCCATGGAGCTCATCGCCCTTGCGGCCCATGTGCGTGACAGCGTGGAGCACAAGTTCGGCGTGGTGTTGGAGCACGAGGTACGTTTCATGGGGCTCACCGGCGAGACCTGGCTGGACGAGGTGCTGGCATGACCCTCACCCCCGTCAGACAGACCCTGATCACCTTGCTGAGCGACGGCCAGTTTCATTCCGGCGAACAGCTGGGGGAGCAGCTTGGCATCAGCCGGGCGGCGGTGAGCAAGCACATGACCGCCCTCAAGGAGCTCGGGCTGGATCTGTTCAGCCTGACCGGCAAGGGGTACCGCCTGGCAGTTCCCATGGCACTCTATGACGAGGCGCAGCTGCAGGCCCTGGCCCCCATGGCGCCGGTGCACTGCTTCTCGGTGATCGACTCCACCAACCAGTATCTGTTTGAGCGGGTCAACCAGCTGAGCTCCGGCGAAAGTTGCCTGGCGGAGTGCCAGACCGCCGGTCGAGGGCGCCGTGGCAAGCCCTGGGTCTCCCCCTTCGGCTGTCAGCTGATCCTCAGCATGTACTGGCGGCTCGAGCAGGGCATGGCGGCGGCCATGGGGCTGAGTCTGGCGGTGGGGGTTGCCGTAGTGGAGGCGCTGGAATCCCTCGGTTACCCCGGGGTGGAGCTCAAGTGGCCGAACGACCTCTATTACCAGGGCCGCAAGCTGGCGGGCATACTGGTAGAGATGAGCGGCAGCGCCGGCGCCAGCTGCCATCTGGTGATCGGCATTGGCCTCAATCTGGCGATGCCGAGTCAGCAGGGAGAGAAGATCGATCAGGCCTGGTCAGAGCTGCGCCATGTTCAGCCCGAACTGGTGGATCGCAACCAGTTGGCGGCCTGCGTACTCCTGCATCTGCAAGCGGCCATGCAGACTTTCGAGCAGAGTGGTCTGGCGAGCTTCGTCGAAAGCTGGAATCGGCTCGACTACTTTACCGGCCAACCGGTGAAGTTGCTGATGGGGGAGCAGGTGATCCGCGGCATAGCCCGGGGCATCGACGATCGCGGTGCCCTGCGGCTGGAGACGGACGAGGGGATCAAGGTCTATCTGGGAGGGGAGATCTCCCTGCGCCGGGGGGATTGAGCGAGATCAGCTCATGAGAATCCAATAGAAGAGGGGGCCTGCGGGCCCCCTCTTCGTTATCCGTCGGTCGCTGCGATTACTTGCGCAGCTTGATCTGCTCAATGGCGTGCTCCTGTCCCTTGGTCAGGATCAGGTTGGCTCGCTCCCGGGTCGGCAAGATGTTCTCTTGCAGATTCAGATAGTTGATGTCTTGCCATATGTTGCTGGCAATCTCGGTCGCCTCGCTTTCCGCCAGCTTGGCATAGTGGTGGAAGTAGGAGTCCGGATCCGAGAAGGCGCCGCTGCGGAACTTGAGGAAGCGATCGATGTACCAGGCGCGCAGCAGCTCGGCGTCGGCGTCCACATAGATGGAGAAGTCGACAAAATCCGACACGAAGACTCTGTGGGGATCCTGGGGGTAATCCATGCCGCTCTGCAGCACGTTGAGCCCCTCCAGGATCAGGATGTCCGGCTGTTCCACCACTTTCTTCTCATCGGGCAGGATGTCGTAGATAAGGTGAGAATAGACGGGGGCCTCGACCTTCTCATGGCCCGCTCGGATGTTGGCGACAAACTCCACCAGATGGCGGATGTCGTAGGATTCCGGAAAACCCTTGCGGCGCATCAGCCCACGCTCTTCCAGCTCCTTGTTGGGATAAAGGAAGCCATCCGTGGTAACCAGTTCTACCCGCGGGTGTTCGGGCCAGCGTTCCAGCAATGCTTGCAGGATGCGGGCCGTGGTGCTCTTTCCCCCTGCCACGCTGCCGGCGATGCTGATGATGTAGGTGCCCTTGCCACGGGACTGGCCGAGAAACTGCTCCAGCACCCGACTACGGCGCTGCTTGGCCTTGACGTAGAGATTGAGCAGACGGGAAAGGGGCAGATAGATCTCTTCCACCTCGCGCAATGACACCTTTTCGTTGATGCCACGCAGGGTGTGCAGGTCCGTCTCTGTTAGGGTCAGGGGGACCGCATCGCGCAATAACGCCCATTGTTCGCGGGTGAATTGCAAATAGGGGTTATGCTCTGTCGTCATGGTGTCATCACTGTTTCTTGGGCAGGGCGACCATACACCAAGGGATCGGGAGCGACAAGGGACGCGTCCGGTTGGGGCGGTGGCGGAGCGTTTTTTTGCATAGATCCCGGCAATAATGCACATTTTGCAGGGCGCAATGGTTGCATCCCCAAAATCCTTACCATAAAATGCGCGACGCTTGGATGTCTGTCGTCTATTTGCCCAGCAAAAGCGACAAAAACAACGGGTGCAAGCAGAATTACCGTTGTGGCATTCGTGCAATCGGAGGGGTTCCCGAGCGGCCAAAGGGATCAGACTGTAAATCTGACGGCTCTGCCTTCGAAGGTTCGAATCCTTCTCCCTCCACCATATTTCTCTGCGGTTTGAGTTCTTTGGGTTAGAGAAATGCGGGCATCGTATAATGGCTATTACCTCAGCCTTCCAAGCTGATGATGCGGGTTCGATTCCCGCTGCCCGCTCCAAGATGCTGATATGGCTCAGGTAATTCTGAAAGCCACACCCTAGGGTGAGTTCGGCAATCGAACCTGCCTGCCAGCACCATCCTCTCTGTCCCCCTGATTCAAATCCATCATATAAACTGTTCTGTGGTTAGCTTGCCACCGCGTACTCAGCGTTAGTTTAGAGGGACGATCATGTCTAAAGAAAAATTTGAGCGTAATAAACCGCACGTTAACGTGGGTACCATCGGCCACGTTGACCACGGTAAAACCACCCTGACCGCCGCCATCACCAACGTGCTGGCCAAGCACTTCGGTGGTAAAGCTTTCGCCTTCGACCAGATCGACAAGGCACCGGAAGAGCGTGAGCGTGGCATCACCATCAACACCTCCCACGTAGAATACGACACTGCGATCCGTCACTACGCCCACGTAGATTGCCCGGGTCACGCCGACTACGTTAAGAACATGATCACCGGTGCTGCCCAGATGGACGGCGCGATCCTGGTAGTAGCCGCGACTGACGGCCCGATGCCGCAAACTCGTGAGCACATCCTGCTGGGCCGCCAGGTTGGTATCCCGTACATGATTGTGTTCATGAACAAGTGCGACATGGTAGACGACGAAGAGCTGCTCGAACTGGTCGAGATGGAAGTTCGTGAACTGCTGACCGAGTACGACTTCCCGGGTGATGACCTGCCGGTAGTACGTGGTTCCGCGCTGAAAGCGCTGGAAGGCGACGCTGCATGGGAAGAGAAGATCATCGAGCTGGCTCACCACCTGGATACCTACATCCCGGAGCCGGAGCGCGCCATTGACCAGCCGTTCCTGATGCCTATCGAAGACGTCTTCTCCATCGCTGGCCGTGGTACCGTAGTAACCGGTCGTGTAGAGCGCGGTATCGTCAAGGTAGGTGAGACTGTAGAAATCGTCGGTATCAAAGACACCGTTTCTACCACCTGTACCGGTGTTGAAATGTTCCGCAAACTGCTGGACGAAGGTCGTGCCGGTGAGAACGTTGGCGCCCTGCTGCGTGGCGTGAAGCGTGAAGAAGTTGAACGTGGTCAGGTACTGGCCAAGCCGGGCTCCATCAAGCCGCACACCAAGTTCGAATCTGAAGTGTACGTGCTGTCCAAGGAAGAAGGTGGTCGTCATACCCCGTTCTTCAAGGGCTACCGTCCGCAGTTCTACTTCCGTACTACCGACGTGACCGGTACCATCGAACTGCCGGAAGGCGTAGAGATGGTCATGCCAGGCGACAACATCAAAATGGTTGTTACCCTGATCGCGCCGATCGCGATGGACGACGGCCTGCGTTTCGCTATCCGTGAAGGTGGCCGTACCGTAGGTGCTGGTGTTGTAGCCAAAGTTATCGCTTAATCTTGGCTTACATAAATAAAGCAAAGCCCCTATAATAGGGGCTTTCTTATGCAGGGGCGTAGTTCGAATTGGTAGAACAGCGGTCTCCAAAACCGATGGTTGCGGGTTCGAGTCCTGCCGCCCCTGCCATATACCTCGTCTCGTACGGGGCTTTTGTGTCTTTGGTTACGTCAGATACAGGTGGGTTGTATGAGTGTTAGTTCTGAGGGACAGGGCGGAAGCAAGGATACCCTTCTTTGGGGCCTGGTTTTCATCATCCTGGCGGCCGCTGTAGTGGGTAATTACCTGCTCACCGATGTTGTCGCAGCCGTCCGCGCCTTGGGTGTGGTCGTTGTCATCGCTGCTGCAGGTGCAGTAGCCCTGCAAACCACCAAGGGCAAGGCAACACTGGCTTTTGCTCGTGAGTCGCGCCTGGAAGTCCGCAAGGTCGTTTGGCCAACCCGTCAGGAAGCCATTCAGACAACCCTGATTGTGCTGGCGGTGACCGCCGTGATGGGGCTGTTGCTGTTCGTTCTGGACGGTGCCTTGGTCTGGTTGGTCAACCTGATTACCGGTGTGTAAGGAAAAGCCATGACTGAACAACGTGAACAACGTATGAGATGGTATGTCGTGCAGGCATTTTCCGGCTATGAAGGCCGGGTTGCCAAATCCCTGCGTGAACATATCAAGATGCATGGCATGGAAGAGCTGTTTGGCGAAGTGCTGGTCCCGACCGAAGAAGTGGTCGAGATGCGTGCCGGCCAGAAGCGCAAGAGTGAGCGCAAATTTTTCCCGGGCTATGTCCTGGTCCAGATGATGATGGACGAGACCACATGGCACCTGGTACGCAATGTACCACGGGTCATGGGCTTCATCGGTGGCACCTCCGATCGTCCTGCTCCTATCTCCGATAAGGAAGCGGATGCCATCCTCAATCGTCTGCAAGATGCCCACGACAAGCCGCGTCCGAAAACCCTGTTTGAACCGGGTGAAATGGTGCGGGTTGCCGATGGTCCGTTCGCTGACTTCAACGGTACCGTTGAGGAAGTGGACTACGAGAAGAGCCGCGTGAAGGTCTCCGTATTAATCTTCGGTCGCTCAACGCCGGTAGAACTGGATTTTGGTCAGGTCGAAAAGGGCTGATTAAACTCTGTACGTTTAACGGTTGTCAGGGGCAGCGATTATCTCTATAATTCGCTGCCCCTTTATTTGTTGGGGAGCCGTTTGCAGGAGCATGTCTCCGAGGCGCTAGAACCCATTTTTGAGGTATTTTCGTAATGGCTAAGAAAGTCACAGCTTATATCAAGCTGCAAGTTAAGGCTGGCAGTGCTAACCCCAGCCCTCCCGTTGGTCCTGCTCTGGGTCAGCACGGTGTGAACATCATGGAATTCTGTAAGGCGTTCAACGCTCGTACAGAAAAGCTGGAAAAAGGTTCACCGACTCCGGTCGTGATCACCGTTTACAGCGACCGTTCCTTCACCTTCGAAACCAAGACTCCGCCTGCTTCCTTCCTGCTGAAGAAAGCCGCTGGTATCCAGTCTGGTTCCGCCAAGCCGAACAAAGACAAGGTTGGTAAGGTGACTGTTGCTCAGCTGCAAGAAATCGCCAAGACCAAAGAGCCGGATATGACTGGTGCCGATCTGGATGCAAAAGTACGTTGCATCGCAGGCTCCGCTCGTTCCATGGGCCTGGTAGTGGAGGATTAAGACAATGGCAAAACTTTCCAAGCGTATGCGCGTTATTCGCGAAAAAGTTGACGGTACCAAAGAGTACTCCATCAACGAAGCCATTGCCCTGCTGAAAGAACTGGCTACCGCCAAGTTCGTTGAAAGCGTTGACGTTGCCGTTAACCTGGGTATCGATGCTCGTAAATCTGACCAGAACGTACGTGGTGCTACTGTACTGCCGCACGGTACCGGTCGTGACATCCGTGTCGCCGTATTCACCCAGGGCGCCAACGCCGAAGCCGCCAAGGCTGCCGGTGCTGAGCTGGTTGGTATGGATGACCTGGCCGAGCTGGTCAAGAAAGGCGAGATGAACTTCGACGTCGTTATCGCATCCCCGGATGCCATGCGCGTTGTTGGTCAACTGGGCCAGATCCTGGGCCCTCGCGGCCTGATGCCTAACCCGAAAGTGGGTACCGTTACCCCGAACGTTGCTGAAGCTGTGAAGAATGCTAAAGCCGGTCAGGTTCGTTACCGCAATGACAAGAATGGTATCATCCATACCACTCTGGGTAAGGTTTCTTTCAACGAAGTTCAGCTGAAAGAAAACTTGGAAGCTCTGCTGGTTGCTCTGAAAAAGGGCAAACCCTCTTCCGCCAAAGGCATCTTCATCAAGAAAGTCAGCATCTCCACCACCATGGGTGCCGGTGTTGCCGTAGACCAAGCTTCTTTGGAAGCTCAGGGCTAATTGATGGATTTTACAAGGCGCAAAATTTAATCTATAATTTTGCGCCTTGATTGGTTGGGGGTTTCGACCTCCGTCCAAGACCGCAGGTGGCTGCAAGGCCTTAATCTTTCCTGCGTAGACGGTGCCGGAAACCCAGCGAGAAAGTTTTCTTTCTCTTCTGGAATCCTGCTACCGCATCGTTCCCCTCTGTTGTGAAGGTAGGGGGGATGTGTCAGTACTGAGTCATGAGACTCAGATTCAATCCAGGAGTTAAGCCAATGGCATTGGGACTCGAAGACAAAAAGGCAATTGTTGCTGAAGTCAACGAAGCTGCCAAAGGCGCTCTGTCTGCAGTTGTAGCCGATTCTCGCGGTGTGACTGTTGACAAGATGACCGTCCTGCGTAAATCCGCTCGTGAAGCCGGTGTGTACATGCGCGTTGTGCGTAACACCCTGCTGCGTCGCGCGGTAGAGGGCACCGAATTCGGTTGCCTGAACGACGTATTGACTGGTCCTACCTTGATTGCTTTCTCTAACGAACACCCGGGCGCTGCCGCTCGTCTGTTCAAAGAGTTTGCCAAAGCGAACCAAAAGTTCGAAATCAAGGCTGGCGCTTTTAACGGTGAGTTTATCGCCGCAGCACAAATTGATCGTCTGGCCACGCTGCCGACTTACGACGAAGCAATTGCGAAGTTGATGGCTACCATGAAGGAAGCCTCTGCTGGCAAGCTGGTTCGTACTATCGCTGCTGTTCGCGACCAGAAACAAGCTGCTGCTTGATTCTCGCCTATTTAGGCTGTTTGAGTTTATTCAACATCAGGAATTTTTGTCATGTCTATCACTAAAGACCAAATCATCGAAGCCGTTGCTTCCATGTCCGTAATGGAAGTTGTTGAGCTGATCGAAGCAATGGAAGAGAAGTTCGGTGTTTCTGCCGCTGTTGCTGTAGCTGCCGGTCCGGCCGCTGAAGCAGTAGAAGAGAAGACCGAGTTCGACGTAGTTCTGACTGCTGCTGGCGCCAACAAAGTTGCCGTCATCAAGGCCGTTCGTGCTGCCACCGGCCTGGGCCTGAAAGAAGCCAAGGACCTGGTAGAAGCCGCTCCGACCAACCTGAAAGAAGCCGTCTCCAAAGACGAAGCTGAAGCTCTGAAGAAAGAGCTGGAAGCTGCCGGTGCTTCTGTTGAGATCAAATAATCTGCATTTATGTAGATTAGCCTGATAAAACAGGCTAGGGCTGGTGAATGTTTGTTCACCAGCCTTTTTGCGCTGTAGACTGAGAGCATTTCACACCGTTTACGACTCTCGGTGCACCAGCAATCCGGACCGCCTCATCGTCCGGGCCAACACAAAACGGTGTTGAGACAGAGCTGTCCCGCGGGACAGAGTGGGTCACTTATCAGCGAGCTGAGGAACCCTATGGTTTACTCTTATACCGAAAAAAAACGCATTCGTAAGGACTTCGGTAAGCGAGACCAGGTACTGGACACGCCTTATCTGTTGTCCATTCAGCTGGACTCCTTCAAGCAGTTCATCGAGGCTGACCCGGAAGGTGAATATGGCCTAGAGGCCGCTTTCCGTAGCGTTTTCCCGATCACCAGTTACTCCGGTAGTGCTGAGCTTCAGTATGTCAGCTATCGCCTGGGTGAGCCGGTATTTGACGTAAAAGAATGCCAGATCCGTGGAGTGACCTACTCCGCGCCGCTGCGTGTCAAGCTTCGTATGGTTCTGTACGACCGTGAAGCAGCTGCCGGCACCGTCAAAGATATCAAGGAACAAGAAGTTTACATGGGCGAAATTCCGCTCATGACCGAGAACGGCACCTTTGTCATCAATGGTACCGAACGGGTTATCGTCTCCCAGCTGCACCGCAGCCCGGGCGTCTTCTTCGACCACGATAAAGGCAAAACACATTCATCCGGTAAGGTACTGTATAACGCCCGCGTTATCCCCTACCGTGGCTCCTGGCTGGACTTCGAGTTCGATGCGAAAGACAACCTGTTTGTCCGTATCGACCGTCGTCGTAAACTGCCGGCCTCCATTATTCTGCGCGCCCTGGACTTCAGTTCCGAAGAAATCCTGGCCACCTTCTTCGAGACCATTGGTTTCGAGGTCAAAGATGGCAAGTTGATGATGGATCTGGTGCCCGAGCGCCTGCGTGGTGAGACTGCGACCTTCGACATCATTGCCAATGGCGCCGTGGTGGTTGAGACCGGTCGTCGTGTCACTGCCCGTCATATCCGTCAGTTGGAAAAAGACGCCATCACCCAGATCGAGGTACCGGTAGAGTATGTTGTTGGCAAAGTTGCAGCCAAGAACTACGCGCACCCGCAAACTGGTGAAATGGTCGTGACTGCCAACCAGGCTCTGAGCTTGGAAGCGGTAGCCAATCTGTCCCAAGCCGGCTTCAAGCACTTCGAGGTTCTGTTCACCAACGAACTGGACCACGGTGCCTACATGTCCGAGACCCTGCGCATCGACTCCAGCTCCAGCCGCCTGGAAGCTCTGGTCGAGATCTACCGCATGATGCGTCCGGGCGAGCCGCCCACTCGCGAAGCGGCCGAGCAGCTGTTCGAGAACCTGTTCTTCTCTTCCGAGCGTTACGACCTGTCTACCGTGGGTCGGATGAAGTTCAACCGCCGTCTGGGTCGTGAAGACGAGACCGGCGTTGGCGTGCTGACCAAAGACGACATCGTCGAAGTAATGAAGCGCCTGATCGACATCCGTAACGGTAATGACGAGGTGGATGATATCGACCACCTGGGTAACCGTCGTATCCGTTCTGTCGGTGAAATGGCAGAAAACCAGTTCCGCGTCGGTCTGGTGCGTGTCGAGCGTGCGGTCAAGGAGCGTCTCTCCCTGGGCGACCTGGACACCCTGATGCCGCAGGATCTGATCAACGCCAAGCCGATCTCCGCCGCGGTCAAAGAGTTCTTCGGTTCCAGCCAGCTGTCCCAGTTCATGGACCAGAACAACCCGCTGTCCGAAGTGACCCACAAGCGTCGTATTTCCGCGCTGGGCCCGGGCGGTCTGACCCGTGAGCGTGCCGGCTTCGAAGTTCGAGATGTACACCCGACTCACTACGGTCGTCTGTGCCCCATCGAGACTCCGGAAGGTCCGAACATCGGTCTGATCAACTCGCTGTCCGTGTATTCCCGCACCAACGAGTACGGTTTCCTCGAGACCCCGTACCGCAAGGTCATCGACGGTGTGATCACCGACGAAGTGGACTACCTGTCAGCCATTGAAGAAGGCAAGTACGTGATCGCACAGGCCAACGCCGCGACCACCGAAGATGGCCGTCTGAAAGACGAGTTGATCCCGTGCCGTCATAAGGGTGAATCCACCTTTATGAACGCCGACCAGATCCAGTACATGGACGTGAGCCCGCAACAGATCGTATCTGTGGCAGCGGCCCTGATCCCGTTCCTGGAACACGATGATGCTAACCGAGCCCTGATGGGTTCGAACATGCAACGTCAGGCCGTACCGACTCTGCGTGCCGACAAGCCGCTGGTAGGTACTGGTATGGAACGCGCCGTGGCCGTTGACTCCGGTGTTACCGTAGTGGCCAAGCGTGGCGGCATGATCGACTACGTCGACGCCTCCCGTATCGTTATCAAGGTCAATGAAGATGAGCTGCTGCCTGGCGAAGCCGGCATCGACATCTACAGCCTGACCAAGTACACCCGTTCTAACCAGAACACCTGTATCAACCAGCGTCCTTGCGTGATGTTGGGTGAGCCGGTGATGGCGGGCGACGTGCTGGCTGACGGTCCGTCTACCGACTTGGGCGAACTGGCGCTGGGCCAAAACCTGCGCGTCGCGTTCATGCCGTGGAACGGTTACAACTTCGAAGACTCGATCCTGGTGAATGAGCGCGTGGTACAGGAAGATCGCCTGACCACCATCCACATCCAGGAACTGGCCTGTATCTCCCGTGACACCAAGCTGGGTCCGGAAGAGATCACTGCCGACATCCCGAACGTGGGTGAAGCCGCTTTGTCCAAGCTGGACGAGTCCGGTATCGTCTACGTGGGTGCCGAAGTGAAGGGCGGCGACATTCTGGTCGGCAAGGTAACACCCAAGGGTGAAACCCAGCTGACGCCGGAAGAGAAGCTGCTGCGCGCCATCTTCGGTGAGAAGGCCTCCGATGTGAAGGACTCCTCCCTGCGTGTGCCGAACGGTGTGTACGGTACCGTGGTTGACGTGCAAGTCTTTACCCGCGATGGCGTGGAGAAAGACAAGCGCGCCAAAGAAATCGAAGAGATGCAGTTGAAGGAAGCGAAGAAGGACTTGACCGAAGAGTTCAAGATCCTGGAAGACGGCATCTTCGGCCGCTCCCGCAACCTGCTGCTGGCCGCCGGTTACAGCGAAGATCGTCTGAACAAGCTGGATCGTTCCAAGTGGTTTGAATTGGCCATCGAAGATGAAGCCAAGCAGATCGAGCTGGAGCAGATCGCCGAACAGCACATCGAGCTGAAAGCCGACTTCGACAAGAAGTTCGAGAACAAACGTCGCAAGATTATCCAGGGTGATGATCTGGCGCCGGGCGTACTGAAAATCGTCAAGGTTTACCTGGCAGTCAAGCGTCGCATCCAACCGGGTGACAAGATGGCGGGCCGTCACGGTAACAAGGGTGTTATCTCCAAGATCTGTCCGGTCGAGGACATGCCCCATGACGAGTTCGGCCGTCCGGTCGACATCGTACTGAACCCGTTGGGCGTACCGTCCCGTATGAACATCGGTCAGATCCTCGAAGTGCACCTGGGCCTCGCGGCCAAGGGTATCGGCGAGAAGATCGACCGCATGATCAAGGATCAGCGCGAGCTGCACGAGATGCGTGACTTCCTGCAACAGGTCTACGACCTGGGCGAGAAAGACACCCAGCAAGTGAACATCGCCGAGCTGTCTGATGACGACGTACGTACCCTTGCGGGTAACCTGCGTAAGGGTCTGCCGGTTGCTACACCTGTCTTTGATGGTGCCAAAGAGCGCGAAATCAAGGCCTTGCTGAAGCTGGCCGATCTGCCGGAATCCGGTCAGATCTCCCTGTTCGACGGTCGTACCGGCAACGCCTTCGAGCGCAAGGTCACCGTGGGTTACATGTACATGCTGAAGCTGAACCACTTGGTAGACGACAAGATGCACGCGCGTTCTACCGGCTCCTACAGCCTGGTTACCCAGCAGCCGCTGGGTGGTAAGGCACAGTTCGGTGGTCAGCGGTTCGGTGAGATGGAAGTGTGGGCCCTGGAGGCTTACGGTGCGGCATATACCCTGCAGGAAATGCTGACCGTCAAGTCTGACGATGTGAATGGCCGTACCAAGATGTACAAGAACATCGTGGATGGCGACCACCGTATGGAGCCGGGCATGCCCGAATCCTTCAACGTACTGTTGAAGGAAATCCGCTCTCTGGGTATCAACATCGAGCTGGACGAAGAGTAAGAGCTCGCTCTTATTGTTCGAGAATTGACGTGGGCGCCCTGCTGCTTTGGCTGCAGGGCGCCGAGGTTAGACTCCTGACAGGGGAAACACGTGAAAGACTTACTCAAGTTTTTGAAGGCTCAGACCAAGACCGAAGAGTTTGACAGTATCAAGATCGGTCTGGCCTCTCCTGACATGATCCGCTCCTGGTCATTCGGTGAGGTCAAAAAGCCTGAGACCATCAACTACCGGACTTTCAAGCCGGAACGTGATGGTCTGTTCTGCGCCCGTATCTTCGGACCGGTGAAGGACTACGAGTGTCTGTGCGGCAAGTACAAGCGCCTGAAACACCGTGGTGTGATCTGCGAGAAGTGCGGCGTAGAAGTGACCCAGACCAAGGTCCGTCGCGAGCGCATGGGCCACATCGAGCTGGCCAGCCCGACTGCCCACATCTGGTTCCTGAAGTCCCTGCCGTCCCGTATCGGTCTGCTGCTGGACATGACCCTGCGTGACATCGAGCGCGTGCTGTATTTCGAATCCTATGTGGTTATCGAACCCGGCATGACCAACCTCGAGCGCAGCCAGATGCTGTCCGAAGAGAACTATCTGGACGCTCTGGAAGAGTGGGGCGACGAATTTGACGCCAAGATGGGTGCCGAAGCGATCCTTGCATTGCTGCGTGCCATCGATCTGGAAGGTGAAGTCAAGACCATGCGCGAGGAGCTGGATCAAACCAACTCCGAGACCAAGCGCAAGAAGACCACCAAGCGTCTGAAGCTGATGGAAGCCTTCCTGCAGTCCGGCAACAAGCCGGAGTGGATGATCATGACAGTGCTGCCTGTGCTACCGCCGGACCTGCGTCCGCTGGTACCGCTGGACGGCGGTCGTTTCGCGACTTCCGATCTGAACGATCTGTACCGTCGCGTGATCAACCGTAACAACCGCCTGAAGCGTCTGCTGGATCTGGCGGCTCCGGACATCATCGTGCGCAACGAAAAACGCATGCTGCAAGAGTCCGTGGATGCCCTGCTGGATAACGGCCGTCGTGGTCGTGCCATCACTGGCTCCAACAAGCGCCCGCTGAAATCCCTGGCCGACATGATCAAGGGTAAGCAAGGTCGTTTCCGTCAGAACTTGCTGGGTAAACGTGTCGACTACTCCGGTCGTTCCGTTATCACCGTAGGCCCGACGCTGCGTCTGCATCAGTGCGGTTTGCCGAAGAAGATGGCGCTGGAACTGTTCAAGCCCTTCATCTATGGCAAGCTGGAATCCCGTGGTCTGGCGACCACCATCAAGGCCGCCAAGAAGATGGTGGAGCGCGAAGAAGCCGTCGTTTGGGACATCCTGGACGAAGTGATCCGCGAACACCCGGTCCTGCTGAACCGTGCACCGACCCTGCACCGTCTGGGTATCCAGGCGTTTGAACCGACCCTGATCGAAGGCAAGGCCATCCAGCTGCACCCGCTCGTTTGTGCCGCCTATAACGCGGACTTCGATGGTGACCAGATGGCGGTCCACGTACCGCTGACCCTGGAAGCCCAGCTGGAAGCGCGCGCCCTGATGATGTCTACCAACAACATCCTGTCGCCTGCCTCCGGTGAGCCGATCATCGTTCCTTCCCAGGACGTGGTCTTGGGTCTGTACTACATGACCCGTGCCCGTATCAACGCCAAGGGCGAAGGTATGGTGCTGGCCGGTCCGAAAGAAGCCGAGAAGGTCTATCGTGCCGGTCTGGCCGATCTGCATGCTCGTGTGAAAGTGCGCATTACCGAATACCTGCGTCAGGAAGACGGTTCCCTGCTGCCGCACACCGAGATGAAGAACACCACCGTTGGTCGTGCGATCCTGAGCCTGATCCTGCCGAAAGGCATGGAATACGCGCTGATCGACGAACCCAAGGTGCTGACTGCCGCCGAGCAGGCCGATCTGGATGCCAATCCGCAGAACTGGATCAAATCCGTATCCAACAAGGCGCTGGGCAAAAAGCTCATCTCCCGTCTGCTGAACACCTGCTATCGCAAGCAGGGCCTGAAGGACACCGTCATCTTCGCTGACCAGCTGATGTATACCGGTTTCCATTACGCGGCCCTGTCTGGTGCTTCCGTTGGTATCGATGACATGGTCATCCCGGATGCCAAGAAAGACATCATTGCGGCAGCCGAAGCCGAAGTTGCCGAGATCCAGGACCAGTTCCTGTCCGGTTTGGTGACCGCTGGCGAACGCTATAACAAGGTTATCGATATCTGGGCCAGCGCGAACGATCGCGTCTCCAAGGCCATGATGGATAACCTCTCCAAGGAGCGGAACGTCAACTCCCTGGGTGAAGAAGAAGAGCAGGCCTCCTTCAACAGCATCTTCATGATGGCCGACTCTGGTGCGCGGGGCTCCGCCGCTCAGATCCGTCAGCTGGCCGGTATGCGTGGCCTGATGGCCAAGCCGGATGGTTCCATCATCGAAACGCCGATCGTGGCGAACTTCCGTGAAGGTCTGAACGTACTGCAGTACTTCATCTCCACTCACGGTGCTCGTAAGGGGCTGGCGGATACCGCACTGAAGACAGCTAACTCCGGTTACCTGACTCGTCGTCTGGTTGATGTGGCTCAGGACATGGTGATCACCGAGGACGATTGCGGTACGACCGAAGGTCTGTGGATGACTCCGCTGATCGAAGGTGGTGACGTGGTCGAGCCGCTGCGTGAGCGCGTGCTGGGTCGTGTGGTCGCCGAAGACGTGATCAAGCCGGGTACTGAAAGCGAGATCCTGGTCGCGCGCAATACTCTGCTCGACGAGTATCTGTGTGACCTGCTGGAGCGTAACTCCGTCGACCGCGTGAAGGTACGTTCTGCCATCACCTGTGAGACCGACTTCGGTAACTGTGCTCACTGCTACGGCCGTGATCTGGCCCGTGGTCACCTGGTGAACAAGGGTGAGGCTGTCGGTGTTATCGCCGCCCAGTCCATCGGTGAGCCGGGTACCCAGCTGACGATGCGTACCTTCCACATCGGTGGTGCCGCATCCCGAGCTGCTGCCGAGAGCAGCATCCAGGTCAAGAACACCGGTAGCATCAAGCTGCAGAACGCCAAGTTTGTTACCAACAGTGCCGACAAGCTGGTTATCACCTCCCGTTCTACCGAACTGACCATCATGGACGAGATGGGCCGTACCAAGGAAAGCCACAAGCTGCCTTACGGTTCCGTGCTGGAAGTGAAAGATGGCCAGGCCGTGAGTGCCGGTGATACCGTCGCCAACTGGGATCCGCACACCCACCCGATCATCACCGAAGTAGCAGGTCGCCTGGACTTCGAACACATGATCGACGGTGTGACCATCACTCGTCAGACCGACGAGCTGACCGGTCTCTCCTCTATCGTCGTGCTGGATGTCAATGAACGTCCGAGCGCCGGTAAAGAGATGCGTCCGACCGTGAAGCTGGTCGACCAGAACGGCAAGGATGTCATGATCCCGGGTACCGATGTTGCCGCCCAGTACTTCCTGCCGGGCAAGGCGATCGTGAACCTGGAGGATGGTGCCAACGTGGGCGTGGGTGACGCGGTCGCGCGTATCCCGCAAGAGTCCAGCGGTACCAAGGACATCACCGGTGGTCTGCCGCGCGTTGCGGATCTGTTCGAAGCACGTCAACCGAAGGAACCGGCTATCCTGGCCGAGATCTCCGGTACCATCTCCTTCGGGAAAGAGACCAAGGGCAAACGCCGTCTGGTCATCACCCCGACCGACGGTGGCGACATCTACGAAGAGATGATTCCGAAGTGGCGTCACCTGAACGTGTTCGAAGGTGAAAAAGTTGAGAAGGGTGAAGTACTGGCAGATGGTCCTGAGTCTGCTCACGACATCCTGCGTCTGCGCGGTATCAGCCCGGTCGCCAACTACATCGCCAACGAAGTGCAGGACGTTTACCGTCTGCAAGGCGTTAAGATCAACGACAAGCACATCGAAGTCATCGTTCGTCAGATGCTGCGTAAGTGCGAGATCCTGAGCGCTGGCGACACCGATCTGATCGAAGGCGAGCAGGTTGAAGTGGCTCGCGTGAAGATTGCCAACCGTAAGCTGGTTGCCGAGGGTAAGACTCCGGCCACCTTCCGTCATATCCTGATGGGTATTACCAAGGCATCTCTGAGCACCGAGTCCTTCATCTCCGCGGCTTCCTTCCAGGAAACCACTCGTGTTCTGACCGAAGCGGCCGTTGGCGGCAAGCGTGATGAATTGCGTGGCCTGAAAGAGAACGTAATCGTGGGCCGCCTGATCCCGGCTGGTACCGGCTTTGCCTACCACCATGCCCGGATCAACCAGCGTGCCGCCGCAGCCCGTGCTGTCGGTGTGCCGCAGGTGACTGCCGATGAGGCTCAGCAAAATCTGGCGGATCTGCTCAACGCAGCCGGCAGTTTTGACGAAGAGTAATCTTCAGCTGCAGTGATTAAAAAGGGCTCCTTCAAGGGGCCCTTTTTGTTGCCTGACCACCAGTAGAGCGCTGCACCGGGCTGGGGCAGGGGATGATCCAGTGCAAGGTTATAGAGCAAAAAATCAAAAAAAGTTGACATTGATCCCCCGCAATTGAAAACTCGGGAAAGTTGAATGGTTATTACAGGGGTAGAACATGGCTGTCGGTATCGAGGAAGTACTGCTTCCCGAAGAGCAACTGAGCGGTCGCGCTTTTACAGACGAAGACAGGGAATTGTTGCGTTCATATGAGGGCCTCATTGAGGGCCTGGCCGATCTGTTCGGCAAGCACTGCGAAGTGGTGCTGCATTCCCTGGAAAATCTGCATGAGTCAGTGATCAAGATAGCGAACGGATTCAACACGGGGCGGACTCTGGGAGCACCGATCACCGATCTGGCCCTGCGCATGCTCAAGGACATAGAGAGTACGGGTCAGGATCACACCCAGAGCTACTTTGCCCGCAGCCGGACCGGTGCGCTCATGAAGTCGAGCACCATCGCCATCCGCAACCGCGACAAGCAGGTGATAGGTCTTATCTGCATCAACCTGCACATCAATGCGCCTTTCCATGAGTTCGTGGCCGAATTCTTCCCGACGCCCCAGCAAGTGGAGCGTCAATCGCCGGAGACCTTCGCCAACAGCGTAGAGGAGCTGGTTGCCCAGACGGTGGACAACACCATCGACGAGATCAACCGCGATCCCTCCGTGGCCAACAACGCCAAGAATCGTTTTATCGTGACCCAGTTGTTCGAGAAGGGCATATTTGATATCAAGGACTCGATCAACTTGGTCGCCGACAAGCTGAATATTTCCAAACATACCGTGTATCTCTACATCCGACAGCGCAAGCAGGGTGAAGAAGAGAGCGAGTAAGCGCCATAGATAGGGGATAGATAACAATGGCTAAAGAAGTGATTGCAACCGACAAGGCGCCTGCCGCAATTGGTCCTTATGTGCAGGCTACCAAGCTGGGTGATCTGGTGTTCACCTCCGGGCAAATCCCGCTCGATCCGGCCACCATGGACATAGTTGCCGGTGGCATAGAAGCGCAGGCCGAGCAGGTGATGAAGAACCTGGTTGCAGTATTGAAGGCGGCGGGTGCCGATACCAGCAAGGTGTTGAAGACCACCTGTTTCCTGAGCGACATGAACAACTTCGTGGCCTTCAACCAGGTCTATGCTCGCTACTTCGGTGACGCTGCGCCGGCGCGCTCCTGCGTGGAAGTGGCTCGCCTGCCGAAAGATGTGCTGGTCGAAGTCGAAGCCATTGCTTACGTCTGAGCCACCGTCAGCGAAAAAGCCCCTCCCAGGAGGGGCTTTTTCGTCTTTGAGGTAGAATGGATGCATATCTGTGCAGGAGACCGGACATGAGTCTGAATTTTGCCCTGCTGGTCACCGGGCCCGCCTATGGCACCCAGACGGCCAGCACCGCCTATCGCTTCGCCCTGAGCCTCATCGAGCAGGGGCATCAGCTGTCCCATTTGTTCTTCTATCAGGATGGGGTCCATAACGGCAATGGCCTGCATGCCCCGGCCAGCGATGAGACCGACCTGGTGGCGCTGTGGCGCGATCTGGCCCTGGCACAGGGCATCGCCATCGATGTGTGTGTCGCCGCCGCCATGCGCCGCGGGGTGCTCGATGAAGCCGAGGCCAAGGGGGTCGGCAAGACCCAGTTCAATCTGCAGGCCCCGTTTCGCTTAAGCGGGCTGGGTCAGCTGGCGGAGGCCAGCCTGACCGCCGACCGCTTCGTCCAGTTCTAGGGGGATGGAATGACCAAGATAGCCTTTATCTGCCGCCGTGGCCCCCACGGTACGGCGAGTGGACGAGAGGGCCTGGATGCCTTGCTGGCCACCTCTGCGTTGACGGAATCCCTGGCGCTGTTCCTCATCGGTGACGGCGTGCTGCAACTGCTCAGGGAGCAGTCGCCACAGGGGATATTGCAGCGCCACTACGCCCCGACCTTCAAGATGTTGGAACTGTACGATATCGAGGAGGTCTATGTCTGTGCGGCGTCGCTGGCCGAACGTGGTCTGACGGCTGAGGATCTGCTGATCCCCGTGACGGTGGCGAGTCCGACCGAGATCCGCCGCCAGTGGGATAACTTCACCACCCACATCAGCTTTTGAGGTACCCATGATACAGCTTGTATTGAGCTCGCCTTTCCTCAGCCAGGACCTCGAGCAGGTGTTGCGTTATCGCCAGGACGCGGATCTGCTGGTGCTGATGCAGGACGCCGTAGTGGCGACGACGGCTCCGCAGTGGTGCGAGCGATTGAGCGGGATTCCGCTCTATGTGATGGGGGAAGACCTGAAGGCGAGGGGCTTGTCCCCCAGGATCGGGATGGCACTCGACATGGCCGGCCTGATCAAGCTGATCGCCGAGCATGGATCACCACAGACCTGGGCCGGCTAAATTTGATTTTTATCAGCTATCTCAGGCGATTATCACAATAGTGGCGGAATGTCATTTGCCCTTTTGGCGCACGAATTGTATAAATCTTGACTCCCTAGACAACAGGGCATAAAATTTCGCGTCCCCGTATCTGCGGGGAGGATTTTTCACACGTTTATGAAGTCATTATCAGGAGCCTTTTGATGGCAACTATTAACCAGTTGGTTCGCAAGCCACGCATCAAGCTCGTTGTGAAAAGCAACGTGCCGGCGCTGGAAGCGTGCCCTCAGAAGCGTGGCGTATGCACCCGTGTATACACCACCACCCCCAAGAAGCCTAACTCTGCACTGCGTAAAGTGTGCCGTGTACGTCTGACCAACGGCTTCGAAGTCACCTCCTACATCGGTGGTGAAGGTCACAACCTGCAGGAGCACTCCGTTGTTCTGATCCGTGGCGGTCGTGTCAAGGATTTGCCAGGTGTTCGTTATCACACCGTTCGTGGTGCGTTGGACTGTGCCGGTGTTAAAGACCGTAAGCAGGCTCGCTCCAAGTATGGCGTGAAGCGTCCGAAAGCTTAATGGTTCTCCGTTAAGTAAGGCCAAACGTTAATTCGTTTCTAGTTAGATAACTTTCTAGTTTTGGGTAACCCCTGAAGTTACGGAGAATTTGAAATGCCAAGACGTCGTGTTGTTGGTCAGCGTAAAATCCTGCCGGATCCCAAGTTCGGATCAGAGCTGCTGGCTAAATTTGTCAACGTAGTAATGGTTGACGGTAAGAAATCTGTTGCAGAAGCCATCGTTTATGGCGCCCTGGACATCATTGCCACCAAATCTGGCAAAGAGCACTTGGCCCTGTTCGAAGTCGCTCTGGACAACATTCGTCCGGCGGTCGAGGTTAAATCTCGTCGCGTCGGTGGTGCAACCTATCAGGTACCGGTAGAAGTTCGCCCGGTTCGTCGCAATGCCCTGGCAATGCGCTGGTTGGTTGATGCCGCTCGTAAACGTGGTGAAAAATCAATGGCTCAGCGTTTGGCTGGCGAGCTGCTGGATGCCGCTGACAATAAGGGTTCGTCTGTCAAGAAACGTGAAGACGTTCACCGTATGGCTGAAGCGAACAAGGCTTTCGCTCACTTCCGCTGGTAATCCGCCTGCGCAGGGCCTTCAGGCTCTGCGCACCTTCAGTTATCTAGGGGTACGCTCCTAGTAAGAGGATGACAATGGCTCGTACAACCCCCATTGAGCGTTATCGTAACATCGGTATCTCCGCTCACATCGACGCCGGTAAGACTACTACTACCGAGCGCGTTCTGTTTTACACCGGTGTAAGTCACAAGATCGGTGAAGTTCACGATGGCGCCGCCACCATGGACTGGATGGAACAGGAACAAGAGCGTGGTATCACCATCACCTCCGCCGCGACCACCGCTTTCTGGTCCGGTATGGGTAAACAGTTCCAACCGCACCGTATCAACATCATCGATACCCCGGGCCACGTTGACTTTACTATCGAAGTAGAGCGTTCAATGCGTGTTCTGGACGGCGCCGTGATGGTGTACTGTGCCGTAGGTGGCGTACAGCCACAGTCTGAAACCGTATGGCGTCAGGCTAACAAGTACAAGGTTCCCCGTATCGCGTTCGTCAACAAGATGGACCGTACCGGCGCCAACTATCTGCGCTGCGTTGAGCACATCAAGACCCGTCTGAAAGGCGTGCCGGTTCCCCTGCAACTGAACATCGGTGCAGAAGAGAACTTCAAGGGCGTTATCGACCTGGTCAAGATGAAAGCCATCAACTGGAGCGAAGCTGACCAGGGTGTGTCTTTCGATTACGAAGACGTCCCGGCCGAGCTGCTGGAACAAGCGCAAGAAATGCGCATGAACCTGGTTGAAGCCGCTGCTGAAGCGTCTGAAGATCTGATGGAAAAATACCTGGGTGGTGAAGAACTGACCGAAGAAGAGATCAAGAAAGCTCTTCGTCAGCGTGTTCTGAACAACGAAATCATCTTGGTTACCTGTGGCTCTGCGTTCAAGAACAAGGGCGTACAGGCCATGCTGGATGCCGTGGTTGACTATCTGCCGGCTCCGACCGACGTAGCAGCCATCGACGGTCTGAAGCTGGATGGCGAGACCAAGGACGAGCGTCACGCTTCCGATGACGAGCCGTTCTCTGCTCTGGCATTCAAGATTGCTACCGACCCGTTCGTAGGCAACCTGACCTTCTTCCGCGTTTACTCCGGTGTGGTTAACTCCGGTGACTCCGTACTGAACTCTGTCAAAGAGAAGCGCGAGCGTTTTGGCCGTATCGTTCAGATGCACGCCAACAAGCGTGAAGAGATCAAAGAAGTTCGCGCAGGCGACATCGCCGCTGCCATCGGTCTGAAAGACGTGACCACTGGTGACACCCTGTGTGACGAAAAAGCGCCGATCATCCTCGAGCGTATGGAATTCCCGGAGCCGGTAATCTCCATCGCGGTTGAGCCGAAAACCAAGGCTGACCAAGAGAAGATGGGTCTGGCACTCGGCCGTCTGGCGCAGGAAGATCCGTCTTTCCGCGTATGGACTGACGAAGAATCTGGCCAAACCATCATCGCCGGTATGGGTGAGCTGCACCTGGACATCATCGTTGACCGTATGCGTCGCGAGTTCAAGGTTGAAGCCAACGTAGGTAAGCCGCAGGTTGCCTACCGTGAAACCATCCGCAATACCGTCAAGGACATCGAAGGCAAGCATGCCAAGCAGTCCGGTGGTCGTGGTCAGTACGGTCATGTTGTGATCGACATGTACCCGCTGGAAGAAGGCAAAGCCTACGAGTTCGTTAACGACATCAAGGGCGGCGTCATTCCTGGTGAGTTCATCCCGGGTGTTGACAAGGGTATCCGTGAGCAGCTGAAGTCCGGCCCGCTGGCAGGCTATCCGGTCATGGATCTGGGTGTGCGTCTGCACTTCGGTTCCTACCACGATGTCGACTCCTCCGAACTGGCGTTCAAAATCGCTGCTTCCATGGCCTTTAAGGCTGGCTTCATGAAAGCCAACCCGGTTCTGCTCGAACCGATCATGAAAGTAGAAGTTGAGACTCCGGAAGATTACATGGGCGACGTCATCGGTGATCTGAACCGTCGTCGTGGCCTGATCGAAGGTATGGAAGACGGCCCGTCCGGCAAGATCGTTCGTGCTCTCGTGCCGCTGGCCGAGATGTTCGGTTATGCGACTGCCCTGCGTTCCGCTACCCAGGGTCGCGCTTCCTATGCCATGGAATTCGCCAAGTATCACGATGCCCCGACTAACGTCGCCCAGGCTGTGATCGAAGAGCGCAAATCCAAGTAATTTATGATTCCCCGCCTACGACGGTAGGCGGGTTTAACCTAGAAGGACTACGTCGTGTCTAAAGAAAAATTTGAGCGTAATAAACCGCACGTAAACGTCGGCACCATCGGCCACGTTGACCACGGTAAAACCACCCTGACCGCCGCCATCACCAACGTGCTGGCCAAGCACTTCGGTGGTAAAGCTTTCGCCTTCGACCAGATCGACAAGGCGCCGGAAGAGCGTGAGCGTGGTATCACCATCAACACCTCCCACGTAGAATACGACACTGCTACCCGCCACTACGCCCACGTAGATTGCCCGGGTCACGCCGACTACGTTAAGAACATGATCACCGGTGCTGCCCAGATGGACGGCGCGATCCTGGTAGTAGCCGCGACTGACGGCCCGATGCCGCAAACTCGTGAGCACATCCTGCTGGGTCGCCAGGTTGGTATCCCGTACATGATCGTGTTCATGAACAAGTGCGACATGGTAGACGACGAAGAGCTGCTCGAACTGGTCGAGATGGAAGTTCGTGAACTGCTGACCGAGTACGACTTCCCGGGTGATGACCTGCCGGTAGTACGTGGTTCCGCGCTGAAAGCGCTGGAAGGCGACGCTGCATGGGAAGAGAAGATCATTGAGCTGGCTCACCACCTGGATACCTACATCCCGGAGCCGGAGCGTGCCATTGACCTGCCGTTCCTGATGCCTATCGAAGACGTCTTCTCCATCGCTGGCCGTGGTACCGTAGTAACCGGTCGTGTAGAGCGCGGTATCGTTAAAGTTGGCGAGACCGTTGAAATCGTCGGTATCAAAGACACCGTTTCTACCACCTGTACCGGTGTTGAAATGT
>NZ_CP075564.1:4027500-4172500 GCF_020423125.1 Aeromonas media | reverse complement strand
GACGGTTGTCCTGGTGAAAGTGCGTAGGTGGTGTTTCTAGGCAAATCCGGAGACACAACACTGAGACACGAGACGAAGCCACTACGGTGGTGAAGCCATTGATGCCCTGCTTCCAGGAAAAGCCTCTAAGCTTCAGATTACAAGTCATCGTACCCCAAACCGACACAGGTGGTCGGGTAGAGAATACCAAGGCGCTTGAGAGAACTCGGGTGAAGGAACTAGGCAAAATAGAACCGTAACTTCGGGAGAAGGTTCGCTCTTGACAGTGAAGTCCCTTGCGGATGGAGCAGTTGGGAGTCGCAGTGACCAGATGGCTGGGACTGTTTATCAAAAACACAGCACTCTGCAAACACGAAAGTGGACGTATAGGGTGTGACACCTGCCCGGTGCCGGAAGGTTAATTGATGGGGTTAGCGCAAGCGAAGCTCTTGATCGAAGCCCCGGTAAACGGCGGCCGTAACTATAACGGTCCTAAGGTAGCGAAATTCCTTGTCGGGTAAGTTCCGACCTGCACGAATGGTGTAACCATGGCCATGCTGTCTCCACCCGAGACTCAGTGAAATCGAATTCGCCGTGAAGATGCGGTGTACCCGCGGCTAGACGGAAAGACCCCGTGAACCTTTACTACAGCTTGGCACTGAACATTGAACCTACATGTGTAGGATAGGTGGGAGGCTTTGAAGGCGTGACGCCAGTTGCGCTGGAGCCGTCCTTGAAATACCACCCTTGTATGTTTGATGTTCTAACGCAGGGCCCTGAATCGGGCTCGCGGACAGTGCCTGGTGGGTAGTTTGACTGGGGCGGTCTCCTCCCAAAGAGTAACGGAGGAGCACGAAGGTTGGCTAATCCTGGTCGGACATCAGGAGGTTAGTGCAATGGCATAAGCCAGCTTAACTGCGAGACGGACAGGTCGAGCAGGTACGAAAGTAGGTCATAGTGATCCGGTGGTTCTGAATGGAAGGGCCATCGCTCAACGGATAAAAGGTACTCCGGGGATAACAGGCTGATACCGCCCAAGAGTTCATATCGACGGCGGTGTTTGGCACCTCGATGTCGGCTCATCACATCCTGGGGCTGAAGTCGGTCCCAAGGGTATGGCTGTTCGCCATTTAAAGTGGTACGCGAGCTGGGTTCAGAACGTCGTGAGACAGTTCGGTCCCTATCTGCCGTGGGCGTTGGATGATTGAAGGGAGTTGCTCCTAGTACGAGAGGACCGGAGTGAACGAACCTCTGGTGTTCGGGTTGTCACGCCAGTGGCACTGCCCGGTAGCTAAGTTCGGAATCGATAACCGCTGAAAGCATCTAAGCGGGAAGCGAGCCCTGAGATGAGTCATCCCTGACCCCTTGAGGGTCCTAAAGGGCCGTTGGAGACCACAACGTTGATAGGTGGGGTGTGTAAGCGCGGCGACGTGTTGAGCTAACCCATACTAATTACCCGTGAGGCTTAACCATACAACACCCAAGAAGTGTTCTGGGCCTTGTAGCAAATCGAAGAACTACTACCTAATTCAGTGATAATGACAAGGCAAACTAGCCGAGTTGTTATTCACGTCAGCTTTCCAGATGAAGTTTTTTGCCTGGCGGCCATAGCGCCGTGGAACCACCTGATCCCATGCCGAACTCAGAAGTGAAACGCGGTAGCGCCGATGGTAGTGTGGCATTCGCCATGCGAGAGTAGGACACTGCCAGGCACCCAATTAAACAGCGCCGTGCACATCACGACGTTGGCCGAGAGGATGACACCTCATTGAAACGGCAAACAATTTAGCAAAAAGCTAACCAGACAGCGGAGCGGTAGTTCAGTCGGTTAGAATACCGGCCTGTCACGCCGGGGGTCGCGGGTTCGAGTCCCGTCCGCTCCGCCACTAACAAGAAGCCCAGTCTCACGACTGGGCTTTTTTTTGTTTCAAGTCCCCCGAGACACCACTAAAGTCTCAAATGAATCACCCCTGCTTTCCTAGACACCTCAAGAGCCTCAAACTGAGGTCATTCAGGAGGTGTTATGAGCAAGCAGCAGCGTTACACGGAAGAATTCAAACTGGCCGCCGTCAAGCAGGTGACTGAGCGCCATTACCCAGTGGCAGAGGTCGCTGAGCGACTTGGTGTTTCCAGCCACAGTCTCTACGTCTGGATCAGACGCTACAGCCAGCCCGACGTGCAGCAACAGTACGATTCCAGCCAGCAAGCCGAGATCCGGCGCCTCAAGGCTGAACTGCGCCGCGTCACCGATGAGCGAGATATCTTAAAAAAGGCCGCCGCGTACTTTGCCAAGCTGTCAGGGTAAGGTACGCCTTCATCCGGGAGCACGCATCCACACATCCCATTCGCCGACTGTGTCGGATGATGAATGTCCACCCGAGCGGTTATTACGCCTGGCAGCACCAGCCTTTATCTGCCCGAGCACTTGAAGACCAACGCCTTCTGGGCCAGATCAAATCAAGCTATGTTGGCTAGAAAGCGGCGGTGTCTATGGTTATCGCAAGAGCCGGGATGACCTGCGAGAGATGGGTGAGACCTGTGGGAAACACCGGGTGGCGCGATTAATGCGTCATGACGGTTTACGTCCACACAAACCGGTTATCGTCGCCGTCCCGGTCATTATGGTAGCCGGCCAACATTGGTTGCACCGAATCATCTTGAACGCCAGTTCGATGTGACTGAGCCAAATAAGGTCTGGGTAACGGACATCACTTATATCCGACCCCATGAAGGCTGGCTCTATCTGGCCGCAGTATTGGATTTGTTTTCACGACAAGTCATTGGTTGGTCAATGGGGCCACGGATCGACCGAGAGCTGGCCATCAACGCGTTACTGATGGCGGTGTGGCGACGGCAACCCGAGCAGGAAGTGCTGGTTCATTCTGACCAAGGGAGCCAGTTTAGCAGCTATGACTGGCAGGATTTTTTGCGGGATCACCGGCTCAAGGCCAGCATGAGCAGACGTGGCAATTGTCATGATAACGCGGTGGCGGAGAGTTTCTTCCAGCTCCTCAAACGCGAGCGGATCCGACGTAAAACCTATACGGATCGCGAGGAGCCCCGGCAGGATGTGTTCGATTACATTGAGATGTTTTACAACCCCAAGCGTCGGCACAGTTTCAACAATGGACTATCGCCAGTAGAGTGTGAGAAGCAATATTTCGAACGGCTCAAAAGTGTCTAGAGAAGCCGGGGCGATTCAGTTTCGATAACTGTGGCCAGGAGTCGTCCACGAGATGCATGCGATGCCTGCGGGTGAGGCGATTCATGCAACAGCTCCGGGGCATAGGGTAAGTGCGCGCCTAGGATGGACTTATTCACCGAAGTGGATATAAAGAAAAGGGGACGGCGGTGCCGTCCCCTCAAGTCATCTCGTCCAGTCCCTGAACTGCCATGCTCCCTGCAATCCTTGACTCTATCCTTTCCTTTGGAATTTCCCCTTCCCATTCCATTGGGGTGTCCTGTGGCCATCCTAGCCTGGCAATCACTCCTGATTGCTTCACCCTCTCCATCCTGGAGGTGTCCATTACCACATCCAGTGGTGTTCCTTGCGTCATCCTGACAGACAACCACCCTGGTCATCTCGCTTCATCCTGAAGCTGTTCCTGCCGCTCCTGCGGGGTTCCTGTCATCCTGAAGAGTGACTATCCGTGCCACCCTGCCTCATCCCGAGGTGTCCTGCGACCGCATCCTGCGGTTGTCCTGTCATTCCTTGTGATAACCATCCGGGTTATCAACCTCATCCTGAGGTGTCCTGCCACATCCTGTGGCTTTTCCTATTTATGCGCTTTATGCGCTGTTCCTGCATCCTGCCGAACCAGCCATCCTTGTGAGACCCATACTAAGGCAATCGTGGGCAGGAACAAGGCATGAAAGGCCATCAGATAGCGTCGGATGATGAATGGATATCTACCATTAATCTTAATTTGTCTTTTTTATCAGTGTCTTATTTAGTTTCTCAGGAAAGCGTGGGGCTCTCGGGATGGCTTCACGTACGGCTCAACACTGAGGGGTCTTACAGGAGGAATGGCGGATCTCTTACAACCAAAAACAGGGAGGAAAACGATGGTACAGAAGGTTCAATCTGGGATGTAAGAGTTAAAAATTAATTGAATAAATATGTGTGAAAAACAGACAAAAGCCGAGCTCATGCTCGGCTTTTCATCATTCATCCGATTGTGCTCAGCTGACTCGGGTACCCGGTGTCGGATATGCCTTGCGCAGGGACTCCGGTGCCAATACTTCCAGGTTGCCGCTCATGTTGTTCAACCAGGAGCGGAACTCGGGCGTATCCTGGACCTCGGTCTCCACCACCACGCTGCGCTTGTCGTAGCGGGTCATGCGTGGGTTGTGCCCCGGGATCTGCCCATCGATCAGGGTGGGGCAGTTGGCGTCGATGCGCCCGACGAAGCGGATCGGACCGCTGACGTCCTGATAGCCCTGGTCGCGTATCAGCCTCTGGACATTGAAATCCTTCGGCTGGGTGGCGCTGAAGTTGGTCAGTTCCACATTTTTTATGTGATCGAACGGAATGCCGTAGACCTTGGGATCCAGCTCGGACAGGGTGCAGAGCAGGATGGGGCCATCGGGCTGGTTCAGGATCCCGAGCGGATTGATACGGTCATAACAGAGCCACACGGTGCGCTCCTTGATGACGCGCTGGATCTCGGCGCTGAACTTGCGACCACGCCAGAGGGCGTCGCGGATCAGGGTGCTGCGGCGGATCTCCGGGTTGCCGGCAAATGGGCGCGGCGACTGATGCACGCTCTCGAGCCAACGTTCCGCCAGCTCGCTCTGACTGTCCCGGATCACCTGGCTGGCCTTGTCGACCAGAGGATTCAACTCGGTCAATACACTCGCCGGTAGCAGTTGGCTCGCCTGATCACTCCAGGTTTTAAGGGCCACCGCAAGCGAGAGCGGCATGATGTTGGCAAAGTCGTTCAGCCCGTGGCGCTCGAAGCACCAACCGTGAGGTTTGCTGCGCTCATCGGAGGTGAGGTCGAACAGTCCCATGCCGGACATCTCTTCCAGATCCCGTTGCACGGTACGCAGACTGACGTGAATGCCTTCCTCTTCCAGTTTTACCTGGAGCTGGCTGGCGGTCAGCTTGTAAGGGCGGTGCGGGATGCAACGCGCCAAGGTCAGTTGTCGTAACAGCTTCTTACTCATGGTGCATGCCTTCACTGGTTTAGCGTTGAGTGTATCCTAGCCATGACATGCGACAGTCTATGTCGCAAGTTTTGCTGCGACAACTGTCGCCATTTTCATACATATCAAGATAACATATTGATAAATATCATAAAAACAAAAATTAAGGGGGTTGTATGGGGCCTTTTTTTGCCAAAATAAAGCGTTCGCTTCTTTTCCCCTATTGTCACGGTCGGGGGGAAATGTGTAGGGAGAATGAGAGGGGGAGGTGGAAAGGGGGTGAGGGACTGAGCCCTCACCGGCAAAGAGGGGATCAGGCCACCCAGGACCAGGCTGACTTGGTGATGGCGGCGCCAATCATGTAACCAAACACCGCCAGCGCCGCCACACCGGCCACCAGCTTCTGGCCGCGAGCAGGGCGCTTGAGCGCCATGACCCCGAGACCTATGTAGACTACCAGGGCGATCAGCTTGGCCATCAGCCATGGCTGTTGTCCCGGGCTCATCTGCAGGGTCACCGCCAGCAGCACGCCAAACAGCAGCAGGAAAGTGTCGTTGATATGGGGCAGCACCTTGAGCCACTTCTGTTGCAATCGCCCGCTGCCAGCCAGTGCCAGGCTCCAGCGGTAGATGAACAGCAACAGGCTGACCAGGGCCAGGGTCATGTGCAGGTGTTTGAGCATGGGGTAATAGGCAATCATATTGCTTCCTTGTCGTTGTCGGGCAGACCGCTGTTCCAGTTGTGAGCGTGGGTACGCTCCTGTCCTTCCTGATCGTCTTGCAGCAGATCGGAGAGGATCTCGCGGTATTGCAGGCTCTTGTTGATATAGGTGTGTTCATCATCCAGGTAGTTGACCTGTTCCCGCAGCAGCCGGTTGTCATACTGCTTGAACACCTGGCCCGCACGCCAGGCCTGATTGGCCCGAAATCCCAGCTGAGTCAGTGCTTCTACCCCCAGATCCACGGCCGAACCCAGGGTTTCCCGGTGAACGCTGTCGACGCCGTGACGGAGGATCTCGTGAGCATGGGGCCTGTCCTGGGCGCGGGCCAGTATCTTGAGGTGCGGGAAGTGTTTCTTCACCATCTCGATCACCTCGAGAGAGGTGGCCGGATCGTTGATGGAGAGCACCAGCAGCCTGGCCTTGTGGGCGCCAGCGGCATGGAGCAGGTCGAGTCTGCTGGCATCCCCGTAGAATACCTGATAGCCGTACTTGCGCAGCATCTCTATCTGGCTGGCGTCCTGTTCGAGGATGGTGGTGCCGATGCCGTGACCGTGCAGCAGACGTCCGACTATCTGACCGAAGCGGCCAAAACCGGCGATGATGACGGGGTGCTCGACCAGCTCGGGTTGCTCGTGCTCGGGTGTGTCGGCCTGGTTGCGGTAGTCGAACCATGGCTGGATCACCCGATCGTTGAGGATCAGCGAGAGCGGCGTCAGCGCCATGGAGAGCGCCACCACCAGGGTCAGCAGCGAGATGATGTCACTGGGCAGCACCTTGTTCTGGGTGGCGAATGAAAACAGCACAAAGGCAAATTCCCCCCCTTGCGCCAGTGCCAGGGCAAAGGTCCAGCGCTGGCTCGGCGAGATGCGAATGACCAGGGCGAGCACCATCAGGACCCCCCATTTCAAGACCATCAGGCCTACCACCAGGGACGGAATGAGTAGGGGATGAGCGGCAAACAGGCCGAAGTCGATGCCGGCCCCCACCGACATGAAGAACAGGCCGAGCAGCAGTCCCTTGAACGGCTCTATGTCCGCCTCCAGCTCGTGGCGATACTCGCTGTCGGCCAGCACCACCCCGGCGAGGAAGGAGCCCAGGGCGGGGGAGAGCCCCACCGACTCCATCAGCACCGCGATGGCTATCACCAGCAGCAAGGCTGCGGCGACGAAGATCTCCCGCATGTGGGATTGAGCGATGGCACGAAATACCGGCCGCATCAGGTAGTGGCCGCCCAGTACTATGCCGGCGATGGCGGCAACCACCAGCAGACCGTGCTGCCAGCCCGCCAGATCCGGATTGCCGTTGCTGGCTACCGGCGCGATGGCGAGCAGCGGCAGGATAGCCAGGATGGGGATGACGGCGATGTCCTGGAACAGCAGCACAGCGAAGGCGGAACGGCCGCTCTCGCTCTGCATCAGTTTACGTTCCTGCAGGCTCTGCAGCACGATAGCGGTGGAGGAGAGTGCCAGAATGAGGCCGATGGCGAGCCCCTGTTGCCAGGGCAGGCCGATGAGATAGCCCACCCCGGTCAGGGCGGCGGTGGTGAGCAGTACCTGCAGGCCACCTGTCCCCAGGATGGGGCCCTTCAACTGCCACAGCAGGGCGGGACGCAGCTCCAGCCCGACCAGGAACAGCATCAGCACTACCCCGAACTCGGCGAAGTGCATCACATCCTTCTGCTCCCCCACCAGCCCCAGCAGGAAGGGACCTATGATGATGCCCGCCAGCAGATAACCGAGCACGGACCCCAACCCCCAGCGCTTGGCCAGTGGCACGGCGATCACCGCCGCCGAGAGGTAGATCAAGGCGTCAAACAGCAAGCCATGTCCCATCAGAGCACCTCCAGCAGATCGCGCAGATAAGGGCTCGCACCCAGCTGGGCCGGGGTCAGTTGTTCATCGCGCAGGGCGCAGAGCAGTTGACGATAGTCCTGGCCGCAGCGGTGCAGGGCCTGGGGATCCTTGAGCTTGTGGAAGGAGTGCAGTACGAAGGGAGGCAGCCAGTGCATGCCGCAGAGCTGCGCCGTCTGCTGGAACGGCAGCAGGAAGTCGAGCAGGGGCCGCTGGTTGTAACCCGCGCTGCAATAAGATTCGGGGGCGCCCCCGGTGGTGATGGCGGAGAGCCACTGTTTGCCGGCCAGGACATGAGCCTCCGGGCCGTAGGCATAGCCATATTCCAGCACCAGGTCCATCCACTCCTTCATGATGGCGGGGCAGGAGTACCAGTAGAAGGGGTGCTGGAAGACGATGAGATCGTGCTCCGCCAGCAGTGCCTGCTCGCGCTTCACGTCTATATACATGTCCGGGTACTGCTGATAGAGGTCATGCAGGGTGACCCCCTCCAGGCCGTTGATGGCCTGCAGCAGTTGCCGGTTGGCCCGGGAGCTCTGCAGCGCCGGGTGCGAGAAAATAACCAGAATGCGTTTCATGGGGTCATAACCTGAGCGGGACTCGTGTCGGCGAATAAGATGCATCGAATGGCGACGTTATCAAGAAGCGCCCTGAGCCGCCAGTGGTGGACGAGAAGGCCTTGGTAGTACGCACCTCTCTTGGCGCCACGCTGTCAGGGGAGTGTGCCATGGCCTTCGGCCCATCTCACCCTCTTTTGATCTCCCTCAGGTGGCAGGCTTGACCCTCCCCCGGGGCCAGGGGTTACCATAGGCCTCCTTTGATTACTGAGTCATGTCATGGTTTTTACCCGTCGCCAACTCGCTCACGCCCGTCGCTGGCTCCCCCTGTGGAGTCTGGTGCTGGTGTTGATGTCGTTTGGCAGCCGGGCCGCGACCGATCTTTGTACCCTGACGCCCCACTGCAGCCAGAGCGAGCGCACCCTGGAGAAGGCCATGCCCTGTGGCAGCTTCACGTCGGCCCTCGCCATGACGGTGCTGACCGGCGACAGCCTGACGGTGGCCATGCTGGAACCTGACTCCCCGGATTACCTCTCCCCCTCTCTCTATGTTCCGGATGCCCCGAGGGCACGGCTGGAGCGTCCCCCTCGCACACTCGGTTGAGTCGATTTGTCCCCTGTTCATTGGGTATTTCTTCTTATCTGAGGTGAGTTATGTACAAGTCCCTGTTACTGGCCCTGCTGGCCGGTACCATCAGTTTCTCTGCCCTGGCAACGGAGCAGATGACCGTCTATAAATCCAAGTACTGCGGCTGCTGCGAGACCTGGGTCAAGCACATGGAAGATAACGGCTTCGAGGTCAAGGTCGTGGAAACCGAGCAGCTCGATCCCATCAAGCAGCAGCATGGCATCACCCCGCAACTGGCATCCTGCCACACCGGGGTGGTGAATGGTTATGTGGTGGAGGGACATGTGCCCGCTGCCGACGTGCAGAAGATGCTCAAGGAAAAACCGGCGATCCGTGGCCTGACCATTCCGGGCATGCCCCAGAGTGCGCCGGGCATGGACATCCCCGGTCAGCCCTATCAGGTGTTGAGCATCAGTGAGGAGGGCGCGACCACCGTCTGGTCGAGCTATTCCGGCTGACGAACACTGGTCATGAGTCGGCACCACTCCATCATGTGAGGCACACCTGAGCGAACCCGTGTCGTTCATGACCAGAGCTGGAGGGCCACCCTTGTGAGAGGGTGGCCCTTTTTCATGGTTTCGTGCCGAATGTCAGGGGATCACTTGCAACCCAGGGCGACAAGGGGCAGATTGATCGCCACTTTATTTTCTCAGGGGCGATGTTCCGGTTTGCCAGCCTTGATTCCGCACCGGCGGAGCGAGCGGCGGCGGCTTGATCGTCAATTCATGGCGCTCCCCGCGAGCCAGCCTGCCCTGTTACAGCGCAAAGGATGCGACATGTTCATCTTTCCCCGAGGGTTGCTGCTGCTGGCTTGTCTGGTTGCCGTGCCCTGTACCCATGCCAATGAAGAGTCCGTCATGCCCACAAGCGAAACCCCCATCCTGCCCCCTGTGGCCGCCAAGCACCCCCATACCCTGAAAAAGCACGGGGACGTCCGGATCGACAACTATTACTGGCTGCGTGACGACGAGCGGCAGAAGCCCGAGGTGCTGGACTATCTCAAGGCCGAAAACGCTTACACCGAGGCCATGCTCAAGCCGGTCCAGCCGTTGCGTGACCAGCTCTACAAGGAGATGGTGGCCCGCATCCCCCAGCAGGACGAGTCGGTGCCTTATGTGAAGAATGGCTACCGCTATCAGACCCGTTATGAGCCGGGTAAGGAGTACGCCATCTACTCCCGCAGCAAGGTGGGGGAGAAAGACGCCAGCCTGATGCTGGACAGCAACCAGCGCGCCGAAGGCCACGAGTTCTATTCGCTGGGGGCCCTGGAGGTGAGCCGCAACAACCGCTGGCTGGCGGTGGCGGAAGACGTCCTCTCCCGCCGTCAGTACCAGATCCAGTTCCTCGATCTGGAGAGCGGCACCTGGGCCGCCGACAAATTGGAGAACACCTCGGGCAACCTGGTGTGGGCCAACGACAGCAAGACGGTGTTCTATGTGCGCAAGCACCCCAAGACACTGCTGCCCTATCAGGTCTATCGCCACGAGCTGGGCAGCGATCCCGCGAAGGACAAGCTGGTCTACGAGGAGAAGGATGACTCCTTCTATGTGAGCCTCTACGCCACCACCTCGGAAGATTTCATCGTCATCGCCCTCTCCAGCACCACCACCAGCGAGGCGCGCCTCATCGATGCCAACACGCCGGTCCAGGCGCCGCGGCTGTTCCTGCCCCGTCAGGTGGATCACGAATACAGCCTGGATCACTACCGTGGCCGCTTCTATGTGCGCTCCAACAAGGACGGCAAGAACTTCGGCCTCTACGAGACCAGGGAGAGCCCGGTGGATCGCTGGAAGGCGGTGATCGCCCCCAATCCGGACGTGCTGCTGGAGAGCTATGCCCTGTTCAGGGACTGGCTGGTGCTGGAGGAGCGCAGCAAGGGGCTGACCCGGCTGCGCCAGCTCAACTGGCAGAGCGGCGAGCAGAAAGAGATCGCCTTCGACGATCCCGCCTATGTCACCTGGCTCGCCTACAACCCGGAGCCGGACACCAGCGCCCTGCGCTATGGCTACTCCTCCATGACCACGCCCTCATCCACCTATGAACTGGACATGGACAGCGGCAAGCGCACCCTGCTCAAGCAGCAGCCGGTGGCGGGCTTCAAGGCGGATCAGTATGCCAGCGAGCGAGTCTGGGTGACCGCCCGCGACGGTGTGGACGTGCCGGTGTCGCTGGTCTATCGCAAGGATCTGTTCAAGAAGGAGGGCAAGAACCCGCTGCTGGTCTATGGCTACGGTTCCTACGGCGCCAGCATGGATCCCGACTTCAGCAGCTCACGCCTGAGCCTGCTGGACAGAGGCTTCGTCTATGCCATCGCCCATATCCGGGGTGGCGAGGAGCTGGGGCGTCCCTGGTATGAAGATGGCAAACTATTGAAGAAACAGAATACCTTCCACGACTTCATCGACGTGACCGAGGCGCTGGTGGCCCAGGGTTATGGCGCCAGGGATCAGGTCTACGCCATGGGCGGCAGCGCCGGCGGCCTGCTGATGGGGGCCGTCATCAATCAGGCACCCCAGCTCTATCGCGGCGTGGTCGCCCAGGTACCCTTCGTCGACGTGGTCACCACCATGCTGGACGAGTCCATTCCCCTTACTACCGGGGAGTACGACGAATGGGGCAACCCGAACCAGAAGCGCTACTACGACTACATGAAGAGCTACAGCCCCTACGATCAGGTCAAGGCGCAAGCCTACCCCAACCTACTGGTCACCACCGGGCTGCACGACTCCCAGGTGCAGTATTGGGAGCCCGCCAAATGGGTTGCCAAGCTGCGGGAGCTGAAGACGGATAACAACCAGCTGTTGCTCAGCACCGACATGGACGCCGGCCACGGCGGCAAGTCGGGGCGTTTCAAGGCTTACGAAGACATCGCTCTGGAGTTCGCCTTTATCCTGGAGCTGGCCGGTAGCAAGGCGTGATCGTCAGGGGTAGATGAAAACGAGTTGTAACAGAACCCCGGTCAGGCCGTCGGTGACGACGGTCGATCGGGGTTCCTGCATCTTGGCGATATAGACGTCATCAAGATGGTATTCATGCTGGATATGGCCGTTATTTCGATATAACGAACCAAGATGCTAGCCCTTGCCAGCAAAGGGTTACAAAAGACTCTGGCTGCTTTTTTATTGCTTCCATTCACCGGCTCATGTAATTAATCTTCGGCAGAGAAATAAATGATCCGCTTCAAAATTCTCGCTATTTAAATCCGCCATTTTGCTGTTTTGTTTGATTTATGTTGGCGCTATGTGCTTAATCAGGGGCGTTAAATCTTTTGAACTGACCAGGTTGTGGTCAGATCACCTCCGATCGGCATGACGCTGATTATCTCACCGCAGGATGATGGTGGCTTCTGGAAGGGCGCTCGCCGCTTGACCATTTCCTCGTACGAGGCTGTATAGGCAGACCCAGTCTTGATGCGGGTCCGTCTCATATTCACCCGGGAATCGGGTGAGATAAATCAATGAAAAGGATGAAGAACATGAAAGGATTATCCTTGGCGTGCGCCCTGTCGGCGGCCCTGGTCGGTGCTACTTTCGGTGGTCCGCTGCAAGCGCAGGAGCGCTTCGTGACCATAGGCACCGGTGGTCAGACCGGCGTCTACTACGTGGCGGGCCAGTCCATTTGTCGTTTCCTCAATCGCGGCGCCGCCGATCACCAGATCAAGTGCAATGCGCCGGCCAGTGGCGGTGGTGTGGCCAACGTCAACGGCATCCGCAGCGGTGAGTTCAACTTCGGCATCATGCAGTCCGACCACCAGTACAAGGCGATGAAGGGACTGCCTCCCTTCCAGGCCGAGGGGGCCATGGATGACATCCGCGCCGTCTTCTCCCTGCAGAGCGAAGTGTTCACCATTCTCGCCCGCCGCGACGCCAAGATCGCCGGCTTCGATGACCTGAAGGGCAAGCGCGTCAACATCGGCAACCCGGGCTCCGGCCAGCGTGACACCATGGAAGAGATCATGGCGGTCAAGGGCTGGAAGAAGAGCGACTTCGGCCTGGTCTCCGAGCTGAAGCCGGCCGAGCAGGCCTCCGCTCTGGGTGACAACAACATCGACGCCATGAGCTACTTCGTCGGTCACCCGAATGGTGCCATCCAGGAAGCGTCCACCACCACGGATGCCGTACTGGTGCCCGTGACCGGTGCCGACATCGACAAGCTGCTGGCCGAGAAGAGCTACTACACCAAGGCCGAGATCCCGGGTGGCATCTACAAGGGCAGCGACAAGCCGACCCCGTCCATCGGTGGCAAGGCGGTGCTCTCCACCAGTGCCAAGGCCGATCCGGAAGTGGTCTACCAGCTGGTGAAGTCGGTGTTCGACAACCTGGACCGCTTCAAGCGTTTGCATCCGGCCTTTGCCGACCTGAAAGAGGCCGACATGATCAAGGTGGGTCTCTCCGCGCCCCTGCATGAAGGTGCCGTACGCTACTACAAAGAGCGTGGCTGGCTCTGATTGAAGGCCTGCCGGCCTTCCATCGTTCTCTTCGACACCCGCCTGCCACACCGGCAGCGGGTGTCGTGTCGTTGTACTCGCAGGCAAAAGTTAACCCTATGCAAGAAAAACAACTCTCTACCGAGGAACTGATCGCCCAGGATGTGGGCGCCCGGCTACCGCTGGGTCTCATGGGCTGGCTGATCACCGGGCTGGCGCTGGCCTGGTCTCTGTTCCAGCTCTGGATCGCCTCGCCGCTCCCCTTCATTTTCGGGGTCGGCGTACTCAATGACACCGAAACCCGTGCCATTCACCTGACCTTCGCCCTGCTGCTGGCCTATCTGGTGTTTCCGGCCTTCCGGCGTTCCCCCAGAGACAGGGTACCGCTCGGCGACATCGCTTTCGGTCTGATCGCCGCCAGTGCGGCCGCTTATCTCTTTGTCATGTATGAGGCCCTGGCCCAGCGTCCCGGCAACCTCACCACCGCCGATCTGGTCACCGCCTGCATCGGCATCCCGCTGCTGCTGGAGGCGGCTCGCCGCGCCCTGGGCCCGGCCCTGGCGGTGATCGCCCTGGTGTTTCTCGCCTACAGCCTGGCTGGCCCCTGGATGCCGGGGCTGCTGGCTCACCGCGGGGTGAGCTTCACCGCGTTGGCGAACCACCAGTGGATCACCACCGAGGGGGTGTTCGGCATCGCCCTGGGGGTCTCCACCAGTTTCGTGTTCCTGTTCGTGCTGTTCGGCGCCCTGCTGGAGCGGGCCGGTGCCGGGCACTACTTTATCCAGCTGGCCTTCAGCCTGCTCGGTCACCTGCGTGGTGGCCCGGCCAAGGCGGCCGTGGTGGCCTCGGCCCTGACCGGTGTCATCTCCGGCTCCTCCATCGCCAACGTGGTCACCACGGGCACCTTCACCATTCCCATGATGAAGCGGGTCGGTTTCTCCAAGGAGAAGGCGGGGGCGGTCGAGGTGGCCTCTTCGGTCAACGGCCAGATCATGCCCCCCGTGATGGGGGCGGCGGCCTTCCTGATGGTGGAGTATGTGGGCATTCCCTACGTGGAGATCATCAAGCACGCCTTCCTGCCGGCAGCCATCTCCTATATCGCGCTGCTCTACATCGTCCACCTGGAAGCGCTCAAGCTCGGCATGGAGCCCATCGGTGGCCATCAACCCAAGCCCTGGCTGCGTCGCCTGACTGGCTTCGCCTTCGGTGCCACCCTCATCAGCGGTCTGTCGATGGCGGTCTACTACGGCTTGGGCTGGCTCAAGCCGGCGCTGGGAGACTATGCCCTTCCCGGGATCGCCCTGCTGCTGGCGGCCGTCTATCTGGGCCTGCTGAAGATAGCGGCCAGCAATGCGCCGCTGCCCGCTGAGGATCCGGACCAGCCGCTGACCGAGCTGCCCAATACCCGTGCCGTGCTGCTCTCCGGCCTGCACTTCCTGCTGCCGGTGGTGGTACTGGTATGGTGCCTGATGGTGGAGCGCCTCTCGCCCGGGCTGTCGGCCTTCTGGGGCACCGTCATGCTGGTGATCATCCTGCTGACCCAGCGGCCGCTGCTGAACTGGCTGCGCACCGACGGCAAGCATGACTACGGCTCGACTCGTGATGGTCTGGTGGACTTGAAGGAAGGTCTGGTGGCCGGTGCCCGCAACATGATCGGCATCGGTATCGCCACCGCCACCGCCGGCATCATAGTCGGTGCCGTCTCCCAGACCGGGGTCGGCCTGGTGCTGGCAGATCTGGTAGAGATGCTCTCCATGGGCAACCTGCTGCTGATGCTGCTCCTTACCGCCCTGCTGAGCCTGATCCTCGGCATGGGGCTGCCCACCACCGCCAATTACATCGTGGTGTCCAGCCTGCTGGCCCCCGTGGTGGTGACGCTCGGGCAGCAGAACGGCCTCATCGTGCCGCTCATCGCGGTCCATCTGTTCGTGTTCTATTTCGGCATCATGGCGGATGTGACCCCGCCGGTGGGACTGGCTTCGTTCGCGGCGGCCGCCGTCTCCAAGGGGGATCCCATCAAGACCGGGATCACCGCCTTCTACTACAGCCTGCGCACCGCGGCGCTTCCGTTCCTGTTCATCTTCAACACCGATCTGCTGCTGATCGACGTGGACTTCGCCCACGGCGTGCTGATCTTCGTGGTGGCCACCGTCGCCATGCTGATCTTCGCCGCCGCCACCCAGGGCTGGTTCCTGGTGAAGAGTCGCTGGTACGAAAACGTGCTGCTGCTGCTGGTGGCCTTCACCCTGTTCCGTCCCGGTTTCTGGATGGATATGGTGCACGATCCCTATCGTGAGACTCCCCCAGCCCAACTGGCCCAGACCCTGGGCGAGGTGGAAGCGGAGAGTACGCTGCGACTGCGGATCCAGGGGGAGGATGCGGTGGGCAAGCTGCGTCAGTCCACCGTGCTGCTGGCGGTACCTGCCGGAGCCAATGGGGAAGAGAAATTGGCCAGTCTGGGGCTGACCCTGTACGAGCAGGATGGCAAGACCCTGATCGACAACGTCACCTTCGGCAGTCCGGCGGCGGCGGCCGGCATGGAGTTTGACCAGGAGATCCTTGTCGTCAAGGCCCCAACCGAACGCTGGCACAAGGAGCTGATGTGGTTGCCTGGCTTCCTGCTGTTCGGGGTCGTGGTCTGGCTGCAACGCCGGCGGGCCACTCGCTGATAACTCCTCATCCAATAAAAACGGCGCCTTCGGGCGCCGTTTTCAATACCGTGGGCATGATGCCAGGAGGGTTAGTGTGACTGGGTCTGTTTCTGCAGCAGGATCAGGCTCTGCTGTTCTTGCTGACTCAGACCAGGCTGCTCACAGGCTTGTTCGACGTTGCCCTCCGGATGGCACATCATGATGTCCATGCCGGGCGGATTAGTTTGATTGAGTCTGTTTCTGCAGCAGGATCAGGCTCTGCTGTTCTTGCTGACTCAGACCAAGCTGCTCACAGGCTTGTTCGAAGCTGATCCCCAGATGGCACATCATGATATCGATGGCGGGCAGGTAGTTGGTCATTGCGTCTTCCATGGTGATCCTCCAGAGCTGTCTCTTATGCCCGAGCCGCGAGCAGGGGGCAATTAGACTTTAGGTGTAGGGTGTCATCTGCTTCGCCCCCTGCCACTGGGCGGGGGAATTTGCTACTCTTGCGTGCACTAAAGAGGTTGCCGTGTGAGTGCGAGCAATCGGTGAGGAGCAGGGCATGTTATTGAGTTTCTTGATCATCGCATCTGGCTGGTGGCACATCCGCGCGGCTTATGGCTCAGACTCCCGTCAGTTTTACATCAGCAAGCCGCTGACCATGCTGTTCATCATCGCATTGGCATTCGGTTACCAGAGTGACGATCACAACGGCTCCCATGCCTGGATCCTGCTCGGCCTCTGTCTGTCGCTGGCCGGTGACGTGCTGTTGATGCTGCCAAGGGATCGCTTCATTCAGGGGCTGGCGGCATTTTTTGTCGCCCACCTCTGCTACATCGTCGGCTTTGCCCAGGGCCCTCTGGTGCTGAAGCTGATCGACGGCCTGCTGCTGTTGCTGGTGGCCGGCATGGTGTTCGGCTTGTTGTGGGGCAGGCTCGGCGAGATGAAGATCCCCGTCTTCTGCTACATGCTGGTGATCATCGCCATGGCCTGGGTGGCCGCCGGGGCCTGGCACGCCTCCCTCACCGCGGGCAGTGCCGCCGCCCTGGTGGGGGCACTGATGTTCCTCTTCTCCGACAGCATGCTGGCCCTCGATCGCTTCCGCCGCCCCTTCCCCCATGCCACGGCCTGGATCATGAGCAGCTACTTCGCCGCCCAGTTCCTGATCGCCGCCTCTCTCGCGGGATAAGCAGGCTTCGTCGACCATAAAGAAACGGGCCGCGCGGCCCGTTTCTGGTTTCTGGATTACGCCTCCAGTGGTTCTGCATCCGCCGCTCTGGGCGCCGGCTGCCTGAGCAGCAGCATCAGGGCGCTGGCGATGAGCAGGAAGACGCCCATCACGTAGAACACCTGGTTGTAGGCCATGATGGCGGCCTCCCGGTTGATGGTGTTCGACAGCATGGCCTGGGCCTGCTGCTGCGCCAGCGCCGGATCCGAGCCTTGCGCCATCATGGTCTGGGCCAGCTGCAACAGGTAGCTTTGCCCCTCGATGCTGGTGGCGGCCAGGGTGCTGCCGATCTGACTGGCATGGATGCGGGTGTCGTTGTCGATCAGGGTGGCGATGATGGCGATGCCGAAGGCACCCCCGAGGTTGCGCAGCACGTTGAGCAGGGTGGAGGAGGAGGGGATCTCCTCCGGGGTCAGGCTGGCGGTCGCCACCAGAGAGAGCGGCACCATGATGAAGGGCTGGCCCAGGGCCCGCACGATCAGCGACTGGATCAGCTGGGGACCGGCGTAGTCGGCACTCATGTTCATGTTCATGAAGCAGCTGATGGCAAATACCAGAAAACCGAAGCTCACCAGGTAGCGTGGATCTATCCGGGTGACCAGCCTGGGCACCAGGGGCAGCACCAGCAACTGGGGCAGGCCCATCCACATCAGCACCTCACCTATCTCAAGGGCGTTGTAGTTGTGGATCTGCGCCATGTAGAGCGGCAGCACATAGATGGAGCCCATCAGCGCTATGCCGAGCACCAGGTAGGCGAAGCAGGCCAGAGCGAAGCGCGGGCTGTGCAGCAGTCGCAGATTGACCAGCGGGTGGCGGCGCAGCAACTGGCTGATGACGAAGAACACCAGGGCCACCACAGAGATGACGGTGAGCCGCACGATGAAGCTCGAGCCGAACCAGTCCTCCCGATTGCCCTCCTCCAGCACCACCTCCAGCAGACCCAGCCCCACCGCCATAGTGAGGATGCCGACCAGATCCACCCGTTTTATCACCTCCCAGTCAACTGGCTTCCTGTCCAGACCGTGGGCCAGCATGGCCATCACCAGCAGGCCGGGGGGCACGTTCAGGTAGAAGATATAGTGCCAGGAGAGCTGCTCCGTCAGCCAGCCGCCCAGGGTCGGGCCTATGGCGGGGGCGAAGGTGGCGCACAGGCCGAACAGCGCCATGCCGGTGGCCCGCTTGTGCAGCGGCAACAGGCTGACGATGAGGGAGAAGGCCATGGGGATCAGCGCCCCGCCGGTGAAACCCTGCAGCGCCCGGAAGACGATCATGCTGGTGAGGTTCCAGCTGAACGAGCAGAGCACGGAGGCGACGATGAAGGCCCCCGTGGTCCATAGCAGGTAGCGGCGCACGCTCAGGCCCCGGCTGAGCCAGCCGCTGAGGGGGATGGCGATCATCTCCGCCACCAGGTAGGAGGTGGAGATCCAGGAGCTCTCGCTCAGGGTGGCCGACAGGGCGCCCTGAATGTCCTTCAGGGAGGCGTTGGTGATCTGGATGTCGAGGATGGCCATGAAGGCGCCGATGAGGCCCCCCATGACCGCGATCCAGTTGCGACGTGGAATGGGTTCCATCAGTGGGCGGCGACCACGGGCTCAGGGGTACGGGTGTCGACGATCACCTCGCTGGAGAGGCCCGGCAGCAGCTTGCCTGCCAGTGCACCCGGCTCGGGGATGCGGATCTTGACCGGCACCCGTTGCACAATCTTGGTGAAGTTGCCGGTGGCATTCTCCGGCGGCAGCAGGGCGAATTTGGCGCCGGTGGCGGGGGCCAGGCTGTCGATGATCCCCTCGACCGGCTGATCCGGATAGGCATCCAGGATCACCTCCACGCGCTGGCCCGGTTGCATGTGCTGCAGCTGGGTCTCCTTGAAATTCGCCTCGACCCACACCTGTTGCAGCGGTACCAGGCTGGCCACCTGCATGCCGGACTGCACATAGAGCCCTTCCCGCAGGCTGCGCTTGCCGATGATGCCGTCGGCCGGTGCCCGCAGCTCTGTGTAGCCGAGTTCCAGTCTGGCCTGTTCGAGCTGGGCTTCACTCAGTGCCAGCCTGGCCTGGTTCTGCTTGGCTTCGGCGTCCAGCACCAGCAGCCGCTCACGAGCGGCCTGCAGGGCGGCTCTGGCCTCCTGCTCCTGGGCCTGAGTGACCTGCAGACCGGCTCGCACCTCGTCCAGGCTGTCCTGGGAGCTGTAGTGGCGCTGATTGAGCTGGCTGACGCGGCGCACCTGCTGCTGGGCCCGTACCTGCTCGGCATTGGCCGAGGCGACCCTGGCTTCCGCCTGACGGATCAGGCTCAGCTGCTGGGTGCGGGTAGCGGCCAGGTTCTCCGCCGTCGCCTGATTGAGGTGCAGGTCGGCCTCGGCCTCGAGCACCCGGGTTTTGTACTCCCGGTCGTCCAGCCTGGCGATGAGCTGGCCGGCCTTGACCTCCTGGTTGTCGGTCACCAGCACCTCGCCGATGTAGCCGGGCAGCTTGGAGCCGATACCGGTCACCTCGCTCTGCAGATAGGCGTTGTCGGTGCTCTCGAAATGGCGGCCGTGCAGATACCAGTAAGCGGCAAACAACATGCCGAGCAGGGCCAGCAGCAGGGCTGCCAGCAGGGGGATCTTCTTGTGTTGACTCATGATATGGGTTTTTCCTGAACTGTGGCGCGCAGGCTAACATCGTGTCACTGTTTCGATTAGTATCCATTCATGAGATATACAGTTTCACTGGTGAGACAATGGACCTGAACGCGGCCTTGATTCTGGTGCGCATCGTCGACAAGGGCTCCTTCACCGCGGCGGCCCAGGAGCTGGGCATGACCAAGGCGACGGTGAGCCGCCGCATCGCCGATCTGGAGCAGCACCTCGGCGTGCGGCTGCTCTATCGCTCCACCCGCCAGCTCACCCTGACCGAAGCGGGGGAGCAGTATTACCTGCGCTGCAGCAAGGCGGTGGAGGAGCTGGCCCAGGCCGAACTGATGCTGAGCGCCAGTCAGCAGGAGGTGACGGGGACGCTCAAGCTGGCGGTCCCCATCGAGACGGGGCAACTGGTGGTTGGCCGGCTGGTGGCCCACTTTCTGCAGGCCTATCCTGGGCTGAGAGTGGATCTGGAGCTGACCAACCGCATCGTGGATCCCATCAGCGAGGGGCTGGATGCCATAGTGCGAATAGGCGACATGAGCGACTCCAGTCTGGCGGCGCGGCGCCTGTGGAGCACGGGACGCCTGCTCTGCGCCAGCCCCGAGTATCTGGCGCGCAGCCCGGCGATCGCCCGGCCCGAGGATCTGGTACGCCATGAGCGGGTCGCGGTGAGCAGCGGTTTTCTCGCCTCACACTGGTGTTTTGAGCGGGATGGCCGGGAAGTGCTGGTGGATCCGCCGTCCCGTTTTCAGGTCAACAACATCACCTGTGCCAGAGAGGCGGCGAAGGCCGGGCTGGGGCTCGCCTCCCTGCCCGCCATGTTGTGCCATGATGAGCTGGCCAACGGCTCCCTGGTGGCTCTGCTGCCGGACTGGCAGCAGCCCAAGGTGCCCATCTATCTGTTGTTTCCCGAGCGGCGGCTGATGCCGCGCAAGTTAAGGGTGTTTATCGATTTTCTGGTGGCCAATGGCCCGGCTTACGGCATCGACAATCTGCTGTGAGCGGCATGGCCGGACATATGAAAATGGCCATTAACCTGAGTACCGGTGGAGGACAGCCACGGCGCAGTGGCTTCGAAGCCGGTATCGAGGGGTCCACCCTCTGGGGACGGGTCGATGATCAGGCAGGCTGTTGTGAGGAGAGGATATATGGAGCAGTGGATTAACTTGTATCGGGCCTCTCACTCCCTGGAGGCGCACGCCTTGAAGGGGGCGTTAGAGGTCGAAGGGGTCAGAGTTCGCCTCAGTGGAGAGGGGCTCTCGGGGGCGCTGGGGGAGTTGCCCGTGGATCTGCTGCAGGTGACCCTGATGGTGTGCGAGCAGGATCGCCGACGGGCGGGCAGGATCATCGAGCGCTACCAGCAGCGCCAGGGCAATGGCTGGCTGTGCGGCCAGTGCGGGGAGGAGAACGGCGCCAACTTCGATATCTGCTGGCGCTGCCATCACGATCCCCAGGATCACTGAGAGCTTCCCCTTCTCCCGTCCCTCAGCGCAGGGTGAAGTCGATGTCCTCACCCGCGCTGGCATCGTGATAGATCGCCAGATCCAGCTCCTTCTCGCTGCGGGCGATCAGCACTGACACCAGGATGTCGCCGGAGACGTTGACAGTGGTGCGGGCCATGTCGAGGATCCTGTCTATTCCGGCGATCAGCGCCACCCCTTCCAGCGGCAATCCCACCGCAGTCAGCGTCAGGGTCAGCAGCATGAGCCCGGTGCCCGGCGTGCCGGCGGTGCCTATGCTGGCCAGGGTGGCGATGCTGATGATGGTCAGGTAGTCCACCACGTGCAGATCCACGCCGAACGCCTGGGCCACGAACAGCGCCGTCACCCCCTGATAGAGCGCGGTGCCATCCATGTTGATGGTGGCGCCGATGGGCAGCACCTTGGCGGTGATGGCGGGGGAGACCCCCAGCCGGCGCTCGGCGCAGGCCAGGCTGATGGGCAGGGTGCTGCTGCTTGAGCTGCTGGTGAAGGCCACCGCCTGGGCGTCGACGATGCTCTTGAAGTAGTGCAGCGGATTGAGGCGGGCCAGCAGGATCAGCAGGCTGCTGTAGACCCCGAGCACATGCAGCAGGCAGCCGAGGTAGACGGCGCCGATCACCTTGAGCAGGGGCAGCAGCAGGCTCACCCCGTATTTGCCCGTCATCCAGGCCATCAGGGCGCAGACGCCATAGGGGGCCAGCGCCATCACCATCTGGGTCAGCTTGAACATCCCCTCCGCCAGGGAGGTGAAGAACAGAATGGCGGGGCGGCCACGCCGCCCGGTGGCATTGAGGGCCAGGGCGAGGGCCACTGCAAACACGATCACCTGCAGGATCTTGCCATCCACCATGGCTTGCACCGGGTTGTGGGGCACCAGATGACTCAGCACGCTGGCCAGGGTCGGTTGCACCATCACGCCGGTCCGCTCGTAGGGTCCCATATTGGCACCCATGCCGGGTTCCAGCAGCCAGCCCATCACCAGGCCGATGCATATGGCGACGGCGGTGGAGCAGAGGTAGAGACCTATGGCCTTGCCGGCGATCCGGTCGAGGGTCTTGCCCTTGAGCAGGGCGGTGAGACCGGCGATGACGGAGCAGAAGATGAGAGGCACCATCAGCATCTGTATGGTGTTCACGAACAGGACGCCGATGGGTTTGAGCAGCAGTGCCTGCTCGCTGAAGCCGAGCCCGAGCCCGATCCCGGTCAGCATGCCGAGCAGGGTCTTCAACCAGAGTGGGCGGCGGGTCCAGATCCGCCAGGGCTTGAAGACCAATCCATGGAACAGCATGACGCCAATGTCCTTATTTTCTGTCTGCGATGGCAAAGGGGCGCTAGTGTAGCCATCCCCCGATCAGGTTGCCACATTATCGACAAAGCGATGCTCCCGGCCAGCCTGGGGGCGCTAAAAAAGGCGTTTTGTTGGCTTACATCAAGATCGGGAGACGGGGTTCAGGCTCTAATTGACATCTGACATGATGATTAAAGAGGTTTGAGATGTCCCAGTCGATACACGGTCACGAAGTAATGGAGATGATGCTGGAAGAGGGGGGCCATTTTACCCGGGCCAGCCTCAAGGAGGCGATTGAGGCGCACTTTGGCGCCGATGCCCGTTTCCATACCTGCAGCGCGAGCGAGATGGATGTGGCGGCGCTGATCGACTTTCTGGCCAAACGCGGCAAGTTCATCGAGTCCGAACAGGGCTTCCAGACCCGGGCCGACAAGATCTGCAACCACGGCTGATCCCGCGGCGAGCGCACCGGGGCGCTCGCCGAATCCCGTCTCCTTTGTTATATTTCGCCCTCTCCCCCCTCTGTTAAAGGCTTGGCCTGGGCAACGCCCGGGAACCTGTATGGATACGTTCTCCGCTGCCGTCATGTTGTTTCTGATCATGGATCCGCTGGGCAACCTGCCGGTCTTCCTCTCCATCCTGCGCCATGTCGATCCCAAGCGGCGGCGCAAGGTGATGATCCGCGAGCTGCTGTTCTCCTTAGGCATCATGCTGGGCTTCCTGTTTGCCGGTCAGCAGATCCTGAGCTTCCTGAACCTGCGTCAGGAGGCGGTCAGCATCGCCGGGGGCATCATCTTGTTCCTCATCGCCATCAAGATGATCTTCCCTAGCCCCGGTGGCGTGACCGGGCTGGCGGCGGGGGAGGAGCCCTTCCTGGTGCCCATGGCCATTCCCATGATAGCGGGCCCCTCCATCCTGGCCTCCCTGCTGCTGTTGGCGAACCAGGAGCCGACCCGGATGGCGGACTGGTCCCTGGCCTTGCTGATGGCCTGGGGCGCCAGCGCTGTGATACTGATGTTCTACGAGCTGTTCAACAAGCTGCTGGGTGAGCGAGGACTCACCGCCGTGGAGCGGCTGATGGGTATGCTGCTGGTGATGATCTCGGTGCAGATGCTGCTGGATGGCGTGCACCACTATCTGGCGGTGACGGGCAAGGGGTAAGAAGAAAGGGGCTGCCAGGCAGCCCCTTTCTTATTGTGCGTCCATGACGGCCAGCGCCTCGTCCGCGCGGAACGGGTCGCCGGGCGGGCTCTCCAGCTTGCCCATGATGAGGGCGAGCAGGGTCTCCCGCAGCCAGCGGTGTCCCGGATCCTCCTCGTGGCGCTGATGCCAGATGAGCAGGTGGGAGATGCTGTCGAGGGCGATGGGCAGCGGCAGCGGCACCAGCGGATAGACCTGGGTCGCGTGACGGGCATAGAGCCGGGAGAGGGTCACTATCATGTCCGAGTGCATGCCCATGCGCAGCGCCGCCTCGAAGGAGGGCACGGTCGCCTCGATACGGCGATAGAGATCCTGCTCCGCCAGCTTGTGATCCAGCATCCAGCGGTCGCGCCCCTCGCAATAGGTCTGCACGTGGGGATAGGCCAGGTAGCGGGGGAGATCCCACTCGGGTTCGCGCAGCGCCGGATGATCCCGCTGTACCAGACAGGTGAGATCATCGATGGCGAGCAGTCGCTGGCAGATGGCATTGGGCAGGGTATCCAGCCTGAAATCCGAATTGATGCAGTTCTCACGCACCGTGAAGGCGATGTCCACTTGACCCTGGCTCATCTCGGTCAGGCTGTGCTCTGTCCACTCCTCGTAACGCAGCCGGATCCCCGGTGCCTGACGCTTTAGCTCGCTGAGGTAGAGCGGTGCGAACAGGGTGAAGGCGCTGTCCATGCTGGCGATGACGAACTCCCGCTCGGTGCTGACGGGATCGAAGGCGGGGGGCTGGATCAGGTTGTCCAGCGACAGCAGTATGGGTTGCAACTGCTGCTGCAGATCGAGGGCGCGCGGGGTGGGGTCCAGCCCGTAGGCTGAACGGACGAACAGGGGGTCGTCGAAGGTTTCCCGCAGACGGCCTAGCGCCTTGCTGACGGCCGACTGACTCAGATGCAGGCGACGGGCAGCCCGGCTGCCATTGCGCTCCTCCAGCAAGACTTGCAGGATAATCAACAGATTAAGGTCTATGCGCCCGAGCTGTTCCAGCAACATGATATGAATCCTCTTCAATTCTTAGATGAATTTATACCATTTGTTTTCATATCTTGGCGACCCTATGCTCGAACTGTCTCTCGCCTTCATGGCGGCTGGTACAGGATGTAGCGGTTGAGGGGACAAGTAGCACCGACTCATACGGCGGCCAAAGGCCGCCGTATCTTTTTATGTCTTTTGACGATTTTCCTGCCAACTTGCGCCTGCCTTGATTTTGCCCAACAATCGTTGCGCCTTCTTTTGATACAAACAACGGGTATCTATCTGTCAGGAGTCGCCCTATGGGACTTGGTGGAATTCATATCTGGCATCTGTTGATCCTGCTGGTGGTCGTCGTCGTGGTGTTTGGCAGCAAACGCCTGGCCGGCGCCGGTGAGGATCTGGGCACCGCCATCAGGGATTTTCGTAAAGCCTTGCGTGACGATGAAGTACATCCGAAATGAGTAGGAGTGGAAGTATGTCTGTAGACGAAAAAGTGGAATTGAATGAAACCTGCGACAGCTGCGGCTGTTTCGCCGAGATCGGCACCATCATAGGTGAAGGCGACGATGTGATGGAGCTGGTGATCGAGGCTGCGGCAGAAGCCGACGCCCGTGCCAAGCTGGCAGCCTATGAGGCGCTGGCCAAGCAGGTGACCGCCGAAGCCGTGATCGACAGCGAACTGACCCAGGGCGCAGACGGCGTGATCCTGAAGGCCCGCCTGCAATTCACCTGCACCGCCGAGAAGCTGATTTTCGAGATGCGTGCCCGCTCTATCTGAGCCCCTGATGAGACGGCAGGCTTGCCTGCCGTATTGCGTTGCCCCTCGCCTTTTCCCTCTCTTTGCGTTGTATAGTGAGTTATCCCACGGACGTTCCGGTTCCAGTCCGGCACGCGTCGCTCTGGTGCAGAGGGGTGACCTGATACCCTGATGGCACTCTGTCATCTGTTCCAGGCCTTGTCTTGGCGGGGAATCATCCGGCTCGAGTCGACCCACAGAAGGTGACTACATCATGATGCGATGGCTTTGGGCCCTGCTGGTCTTCTGTTCTCTCCCGCTGCTGGCGGCGGATCTCGGTTCCCAGCCTGGTGATGCCCCTTCGCGCGCCGCGGACGTCAAACCCAAACTCCTGCCCCAACCCGGGGATCTCGAACACATACTGCAAAAGAAGGAACTCAGGGCCCTGGTGGTCTATGAACGGGGCTTCTTCTTCTTCGACAAGGGTGCCCAGTACGGCATCCTGGTCAATCAACTGCAAGGCTTCGAGCGCTGGTTGAACCAGACCTATCTCGCCAGGGAGAAGCTCAAGCTCAAGATCATCTACATACCGGTGCGTCAGGACAAGTTGCTGGACTATCTCACCGAGGGGCGGGGGGATCTGGTGGCGGCCAACCTGACGGTGACGCCGACCCGGCGCGAGCAGGTCACCTTCTCCCAGCCGCTCATCTCGCCCATCGAGGAGTGGGTGGTGAGCCAGCGGGAGCTGACGGGCTTCAACCGCATCACCCAGCTCTCCGGTCGGCGGATCTGGGTACGGGCCAGCTCCAGTTATTACGAGAGCCTGCATCAGCTCAACTGGCTGTTCCGCGAGCTGGGGCTGCCCCCCGTCTACATAGAGACGGTGCCCGAGTACCTGCAGGACGGGGATCTGCTGGAGATGGTGGCGGCCGGCATCATACCGCTGACCGTCACCGACAGCTTCAAGGGACGGATCTGGCTCGACATGATAGGGGGCCTCAAGGCCCACAAGCTGATCCCGCTGCGGGACAAGGGACGCAGTGCCTGGGCGCTGCGCAACAACAGCCCCGAACTGCTCAAGGCGGTGAACGCCTATATCTCGGAGTCGAGCAAACGCACCCTCTACAGCGACATGACCCTGCGCCGCCTGATGGCCCAGAGTGACCAGATGAGCAACATACTGGCACCGGATCCCCTGGGGCGGCTGTCGACCATCCGCAAGGTGCTGGAAGCCCAGGCCGACAAATATCAGCTCGACTGGCTGATGCTGGCGGCGCTGGCCTACAAGGAGTCGGGGCTCAACCCCAATGTCCGCTCCCACCGCGGGGCGGTCGGCATCATGCAACTGCTGCCGAGCACGGGGGGCGAGGTGGGGATCCGCGGTGCCAGGCTCACCAGCCTGGAAGGCAATGTGGAGGCGGCCTGCCGTTACATGCGGCTCATTCTCGATACCTACTTCAACGATCCCGGGATGGACAGGCTCAACCGCCACCTGTTCGCCCTGGCGGCCTACAATGCGGGCCCGAACCGAGTGCAGGCGCTGCAGGCCAGGGCGAGGGAGAGGGGGCTGGACCCGAACGTCTGGTTTGGCAACGTGGAGCAGCTGGTGGCCAACGAGGTCGGCCAGGGGCCCATCAACTACGTCGGCACCATCTACAAGTATTACGTAGCCTACCGCTTCAGCCTGCCCCAGCTGGAGGGCAAGTCCGAGGCCATAGAGGCGGCGCAACCCTGAGTGTCAGTGCCGGTCGGAAAGGCCATCCTCACGCGCAAGGGGGAGGGTCTCCCAGCCCTGATCCCGGTGCTGCTGGTACCAGGGGGTCAGCAGCCTGGCGGGAGTGGGATCCGGCTGGCTGGCCTGTGGTCGCTGGCTGAGGGAGGGGTGGTCGCGCAGTTCCATCATCGACTCCTTGACATGCTGCAATCGGGGCGGTTGTCTGGGTTATGCCACCGCCTCATGACAAGGAGATGACCCTTGCTCACCGCCGACTTTGCCCTGCTCGACGATCCCGGCGCCGCCCTCAAGGCCCGCTGCCAGCTGATCCGCGGCGCCCGCAGCCGGATCCAGGCCCAGTATTACAGCTGGGAAGAGGACAGCAGCGGCAAGCTGCTGCTGTCGGAGTTGCTCCATGCGGCGCGGCGAGGGGTCCGGGTTCAGCTGCTCATCGACGACCTCTATGCTGGCGACAACCGTTTCCTGGAGGTGGTGGCGGCAGAGCCCGGCATCGAGGTTCGGCTGTTCAATCCGTTCTGGCTGAGGGGCTGGCGCCCCCTGACCCTGCTGCTGGAAGGCCTGCTCAGCTTCCGTCGCATCAACCACCGCATGCACAACAAGCTGCTGCTGGTGGATGGCCGCGAAGCGGTGATCGGGGGTCGCAACATCGGCGATCGTTACTTCGGGCTGGGGGCGTCCCCTCACTTCGTCGATCTGGATCTGGTCTGCCGGGGCCCCCTCTGCCGCCAGGTCGAGCAGGGCTTCGAGTTGTTCTGGCGCAGCCGCTGGAGCCACCCCATCCGGCGCCTGTTGCGGCGCCCCCTGCTGCCCGCCGAGATCCGCGCGGTGAACGATTTCCTGCTCACCCTGACCGACCCTGTGGTGGCCATGGTCTACGATCTGCCCGCCAGCCTGTTCGATGGGGTGTCGGTTCCCCTTGGCTGGCATCCGGGGTTCGGAGAGTGCTGGTTTGACCGGCCCGGCAAGGGATTGATCTCCCGGCCGACCACGGCGCCCCGCTTGGGACGCAAGCTGGCGGGCAATAGGGAGACGCTGCGGTTGGTAAGCCCCTACCTGATCCTGACCCGGAGCCTGCGCCGCCATCTCAAGCGACAACGCCTGGCGGGGGTTGGCATCGAGATCCTGACCAACTCCCTGGCCAGCACAGACGTGCCCCTGGTGTATGGCGCCTATCGGCGCCACCGCCCCTGGCTGGAGCGGCAGGGCATAGTGCTGGCCGAGCTGGCGGGTGAGGCCCACAGCCTGCATGCCAAGCTGATCCTGATGGGGGAGGAGGAGGCCCTGCTCGGCAGCTTCAATCTGGATCCCCGCTCCCTGATGCTCAACACCGAGCTGATGTTGCATCTGCGCTGCACGGCGCTCTGTGCCGAGCTGAGGCACTGGCTTTGCGGGTGGCAACAGGCAGCGGCGCATCCTGTGGTGGCGCCCCCCTCGACGCTGCGGCGCCTGCTGGCGCGACTGAGCGACTGGTTGCCGTTGCACCCCTGGCTGTGAGAGGGGCCTGGCTTGTGCGAGATCTCGCAAAGCCTTGTGCGCCTTCGAGGATAACGTTTGCCATCCAAAACCGGATTGAGATTTTATCGTATTGTTTTTAATCACTTTATATCTGGTGGTGAACCCTGATGCTGCTACTCGGTCTGCATAGAGGTCCGTATAAAACGGTTTTTTATTTTAATTAACTGCGTAGTATTTCGGTTGCAAGGACAAACACGGCGGCTCGCCTGCCGTGTGGGTGAAGGGGGTAAGGGAATGGGTCGGCCGGAGTGTTCTGGCAGATACTGCGGATCGGGAGCGGAAACCCGTGATGCGGCAAAGATCCCCGTTATTGCCGGATCCCAATACGGAACATGCTATTTGCGAGGGGGTGACATGCGAGTGTCGCCCCATTTTTTTGTTTCTCGCCTTTGGGGCGCATACAAGAAGACTGCCAGCAGGCGGTCTTCTTGATCCGGGCTCCTGAGCGTCTCAGGCGATGCCGGCCAGCAGGCGACTCCAGTTGCGTTTGGCAACGAGGAAGCCATCCCGAAGGTTGCGATATTCCAGCTGCAGCTTGAGCCTGTCGTAGCGCGCCAGCGCCTTGCGCTTGCGCTGCTCCAGCAACTGCTTGCGGTTGGCGTAGTAGTGCTGGATCTGCAGGCTCAGCTTGTCGTACTCCTCCTGCAGCAGCGCCTGCCACAGCTCCCTGTCATCCTGCTTGTGCAGTCTGGCCTGGGCGCGCTTGAGCTGCATCTCCAGCCTGGCCTGCTCGATTCGCTCCTCAGGGCAGGATCTGAGATCCCTAGCCAGCCCGCACCAGGCGGCGATGCGGATCAACCACTTGGTGGGGTCGAACTGCCACCAGCGGATGCCGTTGCGGTAGTCGTTCTCGAACAGGTGATGGAAGTTGTGATACCCCTCGCCAAAGGTGAAGAAGGCCAGGATGCCGTTGTCCCGGGCGCTGTTGCGGTCGGTGAAGGGCTGGCTGCCCCAGATGTGGGCAAGGGAGTTGATGAAGAAGGTGGTGTGATGGGTCATCACCATGCGCAGCACCCCGGCGAGCAGTAGCATGCCAAGCAGATCGCCGTGGATCAGGCCGAGCAGCAGCGGGATGCCGATGTTGGTGGCCAGGGTCAGCGCCAGATAGTGCCTGTGCTGGAAGGCGACCACGGGATTGTTCTGCAGATCCCGCACGTTGCTGTAGTCGTGGTAGATCTCGCGCTGGTATTCACGCAGCATCCAGCCGATGTGGGAGTACCAGAAGCCGCGGCCCGCGCTATAGGGATCCTTCTGATTGTCATCCACGTGGCGGTGGTGACGGCGGTGATCGGACGACCAGTGGAGTGCCGAGTTTTGAAGGGCGAGGGCACCGCCTATGGCGAAGAACCATTGCAGGGCCGGGTGGGCCTTGTAGGCCTTGTGTGACCAGAGTCTGTGGTAGCCGGCGGTGATGGAGATGCCGCAATAGCAGAACAGCAGCAGGAAACTGCTCCACTGCCAGAGGTCATAGCCATGGGTCAGGCCGTACCAGGGTACCGCAATCAGTGCCGTCAGCCCGGAGAGGGCAAACAGCAGGGTGTTGGTCATGATGATCGGGGGGCGGTCCATTTCACTCGGCTCCATTCAGCGAACAGCTGTCCACTATTCTCCATTGAGCCGGAATGCGGGTCAATGGTAAAAAAGTCGGAGACAAACCTGATCCAGGCCCCGCCTTCGGGTTATCATCTGGCCTCGCTAATCGCAAGGTGACTGTTTTCGTGGGTATTCGCGCGCAACAAAAAGAAAAGACCCGGCGTACGCTGATCGACGCTGCGTTCAGTCAACTCTGTGCCAACCGCAGCTTCTCCAACCTCAGCCTGCGGGAAGTGGCCAGGGAGGCGGGCATTGCGCCGACCTCCTTCTATCGTCATTTTCGCGACATGGAAGAGCTGGGGCTGACCCTGGTGGACGAGGGCGGCTTGACCCTGCGCCAGCTGATGCGCCAGGCGCGCCAGCGCATCGCCGGTGGTGGCAGCGTCATCAGCACCTCGGTGCAGACCTTCATGGAATTCGTTGAAAACAACCCGAACATCTTCCGGCTGCTGCTGCGCGAGCGCTCCGGTACTTCTGCGGCGTTTCGCCAGGCGGTGGCCCGCGAGATCCAGCACTTCATCGCCGAGCTGACCGATTATCTGGAGGCGACCACACAGGCGCCACGGGAAGAGGCCTACATCCAGGCCGAAGCCATGGTCACCATCGTCTTCAGCGCCGGTGCCGACGCCCTCGACATGACGCCCGAAGAGTGCCGGGCACTGTCGGAACGCACCATCAGCCAGTTGCGAATGATCGCCATGGGCGCCGAGGTTCTGAACCGCAAGCGCCGCGAATCTCTCTCATAAGTCAAGGATGGACAGTCCCATGCATGAATCGAACGCGATCCCGAAGAAACCCCTGCTGCTGGCCCTGCTCATCGGCATCTGCGGTGATGCCTTCCTGTCGGTGCTGACCGAGTCGGTTGTGCCCTTCTCCTTCTTCCCCCTGATCGCCCTGCTGCTGGCGGCCTACCAGCTCTATCAGCACTATCGCCACGAGCCCATGGTCGGCAATACCCCCAGTTGCATCCTGCTCTGCTTCTTTATCGGGGTGTTCGGCCATTCGGCGCTGCTCAAGGTGCAGTACCCGGAGCTTGGTAGCAACTTCTTCTCCCTCATCGCCATGCTGCTGCTGCTCGCGGTGCTCTCCATCAAGCTCGGGATCAGCCTGGGGAAAAAAGCGAAGGAGTGACGCATCACTCCTTCTGGTTCGATTTGCCGGTGGTTAGTCGACCCTGGGCGGCGTTTCGCCTCTCTGTCTGGCATCTATGATGGCTTGCAGCTTGGCCCGGATCTCCATCATGCCGAACACGCCGAAGATCAGCACCTGAGTGAATTCGAGGCGAGTGACCGCGAAGTAGGGCTTGCAGGCGGCCTTGATCATGCTCGCCTGTACCCAGTGCATCAGTATCACGATGACGCCGCAAACCGGCAGAAAGCCGTTCAGTTTGCCCGGCAGGGTGCCCAGCAGGGCGAGCACCACGCCGAACCAGAAGAACAGCAACACACCCATCGCCAATAGATTAAACACCCGCTTCATCGCCTACCTCCCGTACATAGAGTTGATAACAGACCTGACCGGCCTGCTTGTCCTTGAGTCGTTGCCCAGATTGACGAGGAGGGGCATAGCGCCCACCTCCCGTACCTACCCGGCATTTAAACCGCAGCGTCATCCTGGATGTCCCGCAGATAGAGCTGATAGCAGACCTGACCCGCTTGTTTGTCCTTGAGTTGTTTCCAGCTGGCAGGAAGGGGCAGATCGCTCATCTCTTTTTCTCGTTCAAGATAGATGAGGGCATTCGGCGCCAGCCAGCCGCGCTGTTCCAGCAGATCGCACACCTGGGGCAGCAGTTCACGGCGAAACGGCGGATCCAGGAACACCAGATCGAAGGGGGTGGCGGGGCCTTGCAGCCAGCTTACCGCATCGGCCTGGATCACCTGTCCCTGGCTTGAACCCAGAGTGAGCAGGTTTTTCTTGAGCTGATCGGCGGCCCCCTTGTCCATTTCGACTAGGGTGACCTGCTCGGCGTAGCGCGACAACGCCTCCAGCCCCAGGCCGCCGCTGCCGGCAAACAGGTCGAGACAGCGGGTGCCACGGACATGAGGGGCCAGCCAGTTGAAGATGGTCTCCTTGACGCGATCCGTGGTGGGTCTGAGTCCGTCCACATCCCTGACCGGCAGTTTACGGCCCTTCCACTGGCCGCTGATGATTCTTACCACGCCCGCTCGCCCCTGGGGGGTTGGGCTCTTGCTCGGGCTGTTACGGCTGGATTTCACTCTGGGCATCGCGTTTCGTCGTCAGAAAATAAAGTGGTAGTATAAGGCGGTTCATTTTTATGCCGACCCGCCGAGGGACGGCTATCTTAGCAGTCAGCCAACGAAGTGAGTATTTTTTAGATGGCAAAAGGTTTGTTTTCCTGGCTGGGTTTCGGCCGCAAGAAAGAAGAGGCTGAGGCCGTCCAATCACAGGCCCCTGACGCCACCCCGGCTGTCGCCGAGTCCGAGGCCCCTGCTGTATTGCACGAGGCGCCCCTGGCGACCCCTGACGAAGGTCCCCTGGTGGTGGAGGAACCTGCCTCCGAACTCGAGCCCGTCATCGTCAATGAGGCTCTGATCGCCGCTGAAGCCGAGGCCGCCAACGCTGCATGCGTTGCCGCTGAGGCCCAGGCTGCGGAAACCGCCCGTGTTACCGCCGAAGCTCAGGCTGCGGAAGTCGCTCGTGTTGCCGCCGAGGCACAAGCTGTGGAAGCTGCTCGCGTTGCTGCTGAGGCACAGGCTGCGGAAGCCGCCCGTGTTGCCGTCGAGGCCGAGGCTGTCGAAGCTGCACGCGTTGCCGCCGAGGCCCAGGCTGCGGAAGCTGCACGCGTTGCCGCTGAGGCCCAGGCTGCGGAAGCCGCCCGTGTTGCCGCTGAAGCTCAAGCTGCGGAAGCCGCTCGCGTTGCCGCCGAGGCACAGGCTGCCGAAGCTGCTCGTGTTGCCGCCGAGGCTCAGGCTGCGGAAGCCGCTCGTGTTGCCGCCAAGGCACAAGCTGCCGAAGCTGCTCGTATTGCCGCCGAGGCACAGGCTGCGGAAGCTGCTCGTATTGCTGCCGAGGCACAGGCTGCGGAAGCTGCTCGTGTTGCCGCCGAGGCAGAGGCTGCGGAAGAGGCTCGTATCGCCAAAGAGGCCCAGAGAGCGGAAGATCTGCGTCTGGTGGCCGAGATGGAGGCGGATGCCGCCGCGCTGGCAGCCCTGCCGCTGGCCGCCAAGGTGGACGACGACACTCAGGACAAGCCGCAGCGGGAGGGCTTCTTTGCCCGCCTCAAGCGCAGCCTGGTGCGCACCAAGGAAAATATCGGCTCCGGCTTCTTCGGCCTGTTCCGTGGCAAGAAGATCGATGACGAGCTGTTCGAGGAGCTGGAGACCCAGCTGTTGACCGCTGATCTCGGCGTGGATACCACCAGCCGCATCATTGAAAGCCTGGTGCAGCACGCGGATCGCAAGCAGCTCAAGGATGCCGAGGCGCTCTACGGCCTGCTCAAGCAGGACATGGGCGAGATGCTGGCGAAAGTCGAGCAGCCGCTGGTGATCGACACCAGCAAGAAACCCTATGTGATCCTGATGGTCGGCGTGAACGGCGTCGGCAAGACCACCACCATCGGCAAGCTGGCCAAGCAGTTCCAGGCCGAAGGCAAGAGCGTGATGCTGGCGGCGGGTGATACCTTCCGTGCCGCTGCGGTCGAGCAGTTGCAGGTGTGGGGTCAGCGCAACAATATTCCGGTGATCGCCCAGCACACTGGCGCCGACTCTGCCTCCGTCATCTATGACGCCATCGAGGCAGCCCGCTCCCGAGGTGCCGACGTGTTGATCGCCGATACCGCTGGCCGCCTGCAGAACAAGAGCAACCTGATGGAAGAGCTCAAGAAGGTGGTGCGGGTGATGAAGAAGCTGGATGAGGAAGCGCCTCACGAGATCATGCTGACCCTGGATGCGGGCACAGGCCAGAATGCCCTGAGCCAGGCCAAGCTGTTCAGCGAGGCGGTGGGCTTGAACGGCATCACCCTCACCAAACTGGACGGGACCGCCAAGGGCGGCGTCATCTTCGCGGTGGCCGACAAGTTCCAGATCCCGATCCGCTACATCGGGGTGGGCGAGGGGATCGACGATCTGCGTCCCTTCGTTGCCAACGACTTTATCGAGGCACTCTTCAGCCGCGATGAATGAGTCCGGCCGCGATGAGTAAGTGTTCCATACCCCGGCCCAGGTCGGGGTTTGTCAATATCAGGAAACCGTTATGATCCGTTTTGACAAGGTCAGCAAGGTATACAGCGGTGGCCATCAGGCGCTGCAGAAAGTCAGCTTCCACCTGCGCAAGGGGGAAATGGCCTTCCTGACCGGCCACTCGGGGGCGGGCAAGAGTACCCTCCTCAAGCTCATCAGCGTGATGGAGCGGCCGACCGATGGGCGCGTCTTCTTCCATGGCGATGACGTCAGTCATATCCAGCGCAGCCAGATCCCCTATGTGCGTCGCCAGATCGGCATGATCTTCCAGGATCACCGGCTGCTGATGGACAGAACCGTGTTCGACAACGTGGCCCTGCCCCTGGTGATCGATGGCTATAGCCATGCTGACATCAACAAGCGAGTGGCGGCGGCGCTGGACAAGGTCGGCCTGCTCGGCAAGGAGCGCTACCAGCCACGCATGCTCTCCGGTGGTGAGCAGCAGCGGGTCGGCATCGCTCGCGCCATCGTCAACAAGCCCCCCCTGCTGCTGGCGGATGAACCAACCGGCAACCTGGATCCTCAGCTCTCCATGGACATCATGCGGCTGTTCGAGGAGTTCAACCGCTTCGGGGTCTCGGTGCTGATTGCCACCCACGATCTGGGGCTGATCGCCCGCATGCGCTATCGCACCCTGACCCTGAAGGCAGGGCGCATGTATTCCCAAGAGCAGGAGGAGAGCTGATGGCTATCGTTCGTCATAAACAGCCGCCGCTGCGTCGTCTGATGATGTACGGTGTGGACCACGTGCGTCAGGCCTTTGCCAGCCTGGGAGAGCTGTGGCGCAATCCGCTTGCTTCCCTGATGACGCTGGCGGTGCTTGGTGTCAGTCTGGCGCTGCCCTCCTGCTTTCACGTGCTGCTGAAGAACGCCGAAGTGGTGGAAGGGAGCTGGCAGACCAGCTCCCAGATCTCCCTCTATCTGCGCAAGGATCTGCCGGAGCAGAGCATCCTCGACATGAAGCAGCGGATCCTGCTCTATCCCGAGGTGGAATCCGTCACTTATATGAACCGGGACGAGGCGCTCAAGGAGTTCCGCGAGATCTCCGGTTTCGGCGATGCTCTGGATTACCTCGACAGCAACCCGCTACCGCCGGTGCTGAGCGTCATCCCGGATCCGCGCTGGCAGAATCCGGAAGGGGCCGCCGAGCTGCTCGCCAAGCTGGAGAACGAACCCGGCATCGAGCAGGGCAAGCTGGATCTGCAGTGGCTGACCCGGCTGCAGGGGATCATGAACCTGTTGCGCCACACCATCACCGGCATAGCGGTGCTGCTGCTTTCTGCCGTGCTGCTGATCGTCGGCAACACCCTCAGGCTCAATATTCTCAACCAGAGATCCGAGATCGAAGTGCTCAAGCTGGTGGGGGCGACCGATGCCTTCATTCACCGTCCCTTCCTCTACACCGGCATCTGGTTCGGGGTCATCGGCGGCATGCTGGCCTGGTGGCTGACCGAGGTAATGGTGATCTGGAGCGAGGGGGTGGTGAAGGAGCTGGCGGGGCTTTACAACAGCAACTTCCGGCTGGTGGGGATGGGGGCGTTCGACGGCTTCAACCTCATACTGCTGGGGGCCTTGCTGGGGTTGATCGCGTCCTGGTTCTCGGTGCACAGGCACATTCGTGACATAGAACCGTCCTGATTAATTTATCAGCATTTTAAAGCGCTGGATTTTGCGAACTGGATCAAGTAAAAGAGTGGCCCGTTTCTGGCACGGGCCACTTTCTCAGAGTAATCTGAATGATGCCTACGCCAAGGATCATATTTGGATCCTGTGAACCTTTTGATTTATAAACAGTCTATCTAGTGCAACAGAATGTATACGGGTGTGGCCCCTCTGCCTTGCTCGTCTGACTTGGCAAGCATGTGAAGGTTGCGAGCTCCGCAACAATGGACTTAGCATGCTACTTTTCAGGGGTCCTTCATTGTGACCCCTTTTTTTTGACCGTTCATTCATGATTCATCCCGTCGGCCTAAGATAGGCCGGGCTCACGCTGAGGCCGATGTTTGACTTGTGTTTGATGTGGGCCGCAGAATGACTCCCGGTCAGTAGACAGACCCTCTCAGGGTGTTAGACTGATTCGATTGAAAAGTAAGAGGTAGAACATGGGAACTTCATTGCAACGCACTATGGCTATGATTCCGCAAGGTAGTCTGGAAGGCTATATCCAGGCCGTCAACTCGATCCCCGTGCTGAGCGCGGAGGAAGAGCGTGAACTGGCGATGCGTTTGCAGCAGGGTGGCGACCTCGAGGCTGCCCGTCAGCTGGTCATGTCGCATCTGCGTTTTGTCGTTCACGTGGCCAAGAGCTACTCCGGCTATGGCCTGCCTCAGGCCGATCTGGTGCAGGAAGGCAACATCGGCCTGATGAAGGCCGTCAAGCGCTTCGACCCGAGTGTCGGGGTGCGCCTGGTTTCCTTCGCCGTGCACTGGATCAAGGCCGAGATCCACGAATATGTGCTGCGCAACTGGCGCATGGTCAAGGTGGCCACCACCAAGGCCCAGCGCAAGCTGTTCTTCAACCTGCGCAAGTCCAAGAAGCGTCTGGGCTGGCTGAACCACGAAGAGGTGCAGGCCGTTGCCGCGGATCTCGGGGTCTCTGCCGCGGACGTCACCGAGATGGAAGCGCGCATGAGCAATTACGATCAGGCCTTCGATCTGGTTGGTGACGATGAGGATGAAGGCGGCTTCGCCCCCGTCCATTATCTGGAAGACAAGTCTTCCGATCTGGCCGCGACCATAGAGAACGACAACTGGGACAGCCATGCCACCCGTCGCCTGAGTGCGGCCATGGCGACCCTGGACGAGCGTAGCCAGCACATCATCCGTGCCCGCTGGCTCGATGACGAGAGCAAGACCACCCTGCAGGAGCTGGCCGATACTTACGGCGTCTCGGCCGAGCGTGTGCGCCAGCTTGAGAAGAACGCACTCAAGAAGCTGAAAGACGCCATGGATGCCTGAGGGCATTCGCCGAGCGTGTGCGCCAGCTTGAGAAGAACGCGCTCAAGAAGCTGAAAGACGCCATGAATGCCTGAGGGCATTCTCTTGTAGAAAACAGGGCCTGATGGTCCTGTTTTTGTTTCGCGGAGATCTGGTCGGCCTTGCCTTGGTTACCCTTGTGTATGGTATGTTGCCGCCACTGCCACAGTTAGGGAGAGCAGAAGTGAAACTGTTGAACGACCTGTTTACCAACAACCGCGAGTGGGCGGAACGGATCAAGGCCGAAGATCCCGAGTTCTTCGCTACCCTATCCGCCCAGCAGGCGCCCGAGTACCTCTGGATCGGCTGTTCCGACAGCCGGGTTCCCGCCAACCAGCTGATGGGGCTGCTGCCGGGGGATGTCTTCGTCCACCGCAACGTCGCCAATCTGGTGGTACACACCGATTTCAACTGCCTCTCCGTGCTGCAATACGCGGTGGAGGTGCTCAAGGTGAAGCACATCATCGTCTGCGGCCACTACGGTTGCGGCGGCGTCAAGGCGGCGATGCAGAACCAGGAGCTGGGCCTCATCGACAACTGGCTGCGCAACATCAAGGATGTCTATTTCAAGTACGGCGAAGAGCTCGAAGCCATCGAGGATGAGCACGAGCGCTTCGACTACCTGTGCGAGCTGAACGTGGCCGAGCAGGTCGCCAACGTCTGCCATACCACCATCATCCAGAATGCCTGGCGCAAGGGGCAGGAGCTGGCGGTGCACGGCTGGATCTACGGCATCAAGGACGGTCTGCTGCACGATCTCGATCTCTGCATCAGCGGCCCTGATCAGATCCCGGACGTCTACCGCGCCTGGCCGGACATGCGTCCGCCTCACCGTCGTCGCTGAGGAATCTATTGGTGGCACCCGCCCTCTATCTGCAGATCAAACAGCACATCCTGGACGGGATCCGCGAACGCCACTATCAGGCGGGCGACAGGATCCCGACCGAGGCCGCCCTGTGCGAGCAGTTTGCCGTGAGCCGGATGACGGTCAACAAGGCGCTGCGTGAACTGGTGGCCGAGGGCTGGCTCAATCGCACCGCCGGATCCGGCAGCTTCGTGGCGGACAGGCGTGCCGAGTCGCCGCTGCTGGCCATTCGCAACATAGCCGACGAGATCGCCGAGCGGGGGAGCCAGTACAGTGCCCGGGTGATCCGCCTGCAGCGTCAGGCTGCCGACGAGAAGGTGGCGGTGCGACTGGGTTTGCGGGTCGGGGCGCCCACCTTTCACAGCCTGATCGTCCATCAGGCCGATGGGGAGCCGCTGCAACTGGAGGAGCGTTTCGTCGATGCCGAGCGTCTGCCCGGCTATGGCGAGCAGGACTTCACGAGGCAGACGCCGAACAGCTATCTGATGGAAATCTGCCCGCTCTCCGAGATGGAGCACGTGGTGGAGGCGGTGCTGCCGAGCGCCGGCGAGGCGGGCTTGCTGCAGGTGAGGGTCGATACCCCCTGCCTGCTGCTGCATCGCCGCACCTGGTCGGATGGCTTTCTGGTCTCTTATGCCCGCCTGCTCTCGCCAGGCTCCCGCTACAAGTTGAGCTCCAAGACCCGACTGGCTTAATTGTATATACATATCTTGTTTTCAAAGCCCACCTATTGGTGGGCTTTTTTGTGCTTAAACTCTAATGAAACCGCTGTTATCAAGATGTGAACTTGATCCTTTCTTTCTCATCAGAGATCGGCTATAAATTATTGTATATACATTTAGAGGTCGGTATGAACAAGGAACTGTTGAACTGCGAGCGGGTCTGGCTCAACGTGACACCCGCCACACTGCGCCCCGATCTGGCGGACTACGGTCTGTTGGAACCCCATGCCCTCGGCGTGCATGAAGGCAGGATCCACGCCCTGGTCCCTATGCAGGATCTCAAGGGGCCCTATCCCGCCCACTGGCGCGACATGAAGGGCAGGCTGGTGACCCCTGGCCTCATCGATTGCCACACCCACCTCATCTTTGCCGGCAGCCGGGCTGAAGAGTTCGAGCTGCGCCAGAAGGGGGTCCCTTATGCGGAGATCGCCCGCAAGGGGGGTGGCATCCTCTCCACTGTGCGGGCCACCCGCGCGGCCAGCGAGGATCTGCTCTATGAGCTGGCGGTGCCGAGGATCAAGTCCCTGATCCGGGAAGGGGTCACTACCGTGGAGATCAAGTCCGGCTATGGCCTCACCCTGGCGGACGAGATCAAGATGCTGCGGGTCGCCCGCCGACTGGGGGAGGCGCTGCCCATCCGGGTCAAGACCACCCTGCTGGCCGCCCATGCGGTGCCGCCGGAGTACCGCGACGATCCCGACTCCTGGGTCGAAACTATCTGCCAGGAGATCATCCCGGCAGCGGCCGAGGCGGGTCTGGCGGATGCGGTGGATGTCTTCTGCGAGCACATCGGCTTCTCTCTGGCCCAGACCGAGCAGGTCTATCTGGCGGCGGATCAATACAATCTCGCGGTGAAGGGGCACATGGAGCAGCTCTCCAACCTGGGTGGGAGCACGCTCGCCGCCAACTTCGGTGCCCTCTCGGTGGATCACCTGGAGTATCTGGATCAGGACGGGATCCAGGCGCTGGCCCACCGTGGCGTGGTCGCCACCCTGCTGCCTACCGCCTTCTATTTCCTGAAGGAGACCAAGCTGCCGCCGGTCACCGCCCTGCGCAAGGCGGGCGTGCCCATGGCGGTCTCCTCCGACATCAATCCGGGCACGGCCCCCATCGTCTCCCTGCGCATGGCCATGAACATGGCCTGCACCCTGTTCGGCCTGACCCCGGTGGAGGCCATGGCCGGGGTGACCCGCCACGCCGCCCGGGCGCTCGGCGAGCAGGAGCGTCTGGGGCAGTTGAGGGTGGGTATGCAGGCCGATTTTCTGATCTGGAATTGCGCCCACCCCTCCGAGATCAGCTACCTGATCGGGGTCGATCAACTGGTCAGCCGGGTCCTCAACGGGGAGGAGACGCTCCATGGATAAGTTCAACATGACCGACATGTCGGTCTGGCAGGGGCGCCAGGATCCGGAAGATGGTGAACTGGCCCTGCGCTGGCACAACAAGGTGCAACCCTGGCAAGCCGACAGCGAGCCCGGCGTGGTGCTGCTCGGTTTTGCCTGTGACGAAGGGGTGCGCCGCAACAAGGGGCGGGTCGGCGCCGCCGCCGCACCGCTGGCGATACGCAAGCTGCTGGCCAACACCGCCTGGCATCTGGGCCGACTTGTCCATGACGGCGGCGACGTGCGCTGCGAGGACGGCGATCTCGATGCCGCCCACGACCGTCTGGCGGAACGGGTTGCGAGCGCGCTGGAGCTGGGCCACTTCCCGCTGGTGCTGGGGGGCGGCCACGAGGTGGCCTTCGGCAGCTGGAGCGGTCTCAATCGCCATCTGGGTGGCAAGGGCCGGGTCGGCATCATCAACTTCGATGCCCACTTTGACCTGCGCATGAAACAGGAGCTGGCAAGCTCGGGCACCCCCTTCTTCCAGATTGCCGAGCAGTGCGCCGCCCAGGGTACGCCCTTTACTTACGCCTGCCTCGGGGTGGCGGAGACCGCCAATACCCAAGCGCTGTTTGCCCGCGCCAATGAACTGGGGGTCTGGCACGTGCTGGACGAGGAGATGACTCCGGCTGACCTGCCCGAGCTTCTGAACGGGTTGGATGCCTTTGTCGCCCGTTGCGACCACCTCTACCTCACCCTGGATCTCGACGTGCTGCCTGCCGCCGTGATGCCGGGGGTGAGCGCCCCCGCCGCCCGCGGCGTCGAGCTGGCGGTCATCGAGCCCCTGATCGCCCATATCCGGGCCAGCGGCAAGCTCAGGCTTGCCGATCTGGCCGAGTACAACCCGAGTTTGGATCTGGACAACCGCAGCGCCCGCGTGGCCGCCCGGCTGGTCCATCAACTAACCAAGTAGTCGGCCGACTCGCCAGGGGGCACTGTGCCCCCGCATGGCGGCTGCATTGATAAACAAGGAGTGTCTATGTCTGTGCAACACCAGGATCCCCGTCACGACCCGAGCCGGGTCATTCGCGCCCCCCGTGGCACCGAGTTGACCGCCAAGAGCTGGCTCACCGAAGCGCCGCTGCGGATGCTGATGAACAACCTGGATCCGGAAGTTGCCGAGCATCCCCAGTCCCTGGTGGTCTATGGCGGCATCGGCCGCGCCGCCCGCAACTGGGCCTGCTACGACAAGATCGTCGAGGTGCTGACCCGTCTCGAGGACGACCAGACCCTGCTCGTGCAATCCGGCAAGCCGGTCGGGGTGTTCCAGACCCACAAGGATGCGCCCCGGGTGCTGATCGCCAACTCCAACCTGGTGCCCCACTGGGCCAACTGGGAGCACTTCAACGAACTCGATAAGAAGGGTTTGATGATGTACGGCCAGATGACCGCCGGCTCCTGGATCTACATCGGCACCCAGGGGATAGTGCAGGGCACCTACGAGACCTTCTTCGCGGTGGCGAACCAGCACTTCAACGGCGAGCCGAAAGGGCGCTGGATCCTCACCGGCGGCCTGGGTGGCATGGGCGGCGCCCAGCCTCTGGCGGCCACCATGGCCGGCTTCTCCATGATCGCCGTCGAGTGCGACGAGACCCGCATCGATTTTCGCTTGAAGACCCGCTACGTCGACAAGAAGGCTTACAGTCTGGATGAGGCGCTGGCCATGGTCGAGGAGGCCAAGCAGAGCGGTACCGCCGTCTCCGTCGGTCTGCTCGGCAACGCCGCCGACGTCTTCGCTGAGCTGGTGGCCCGTGGCATCACCCCGGACGTGGTGACCGACCAGACCTCGGCCCACGACCCGATCCACGGCTACCTGCCGCAAGGATGGAGCGTCGCCCAGTGGCGCGAGCTGCAAAAATCTGCGCCCCAGGAGGTGAACCAGGCGGCTCGTCACTCCATGGCGCGCCAGGTGGAAGCCATGCTGACCCTGCAAGCCCGCGGCGCGGCCACCCTGGATTACGGCAACAACATCCGCCAGATGGCGTTGGAGGAAGGGGTGAAAAACGCCTTCGACTTCCCCGGCTTCGTACCGGCCTACATTCGTCCGCTGTTCTGCGAGGGCATTGGCCCCTTCCGCTGGGTGGCTCTGTCCGGTGATCCGGAAGACATCTACAAGACCGACCAGAAGGTGAAGGAGCTGATCCCCGATGATCCTCATCTGCACAACTGGCTCGACATGGCCCGCGAGCGCATCGCCTTCCAGGGCCTGCCGGCGCGGATCTGCTGGGTCGGGGTCAAGGATAGAGTGCGCCTCGGTCTCGCCTTCAACGAGATGGTGAAGAACGGCAAGCTGAAAGCCCCCGTGGTGATCGGTCGCGACCACCTGGACTCCGGCTCGGTGGCGAGCCCGAACCGCGAGACCGAATCCATGATGGACGGCTCCGATGCCGTCTCCGACTGGCCGCTGCTCAACGCCCTGCTCAACACCGCAGGCGGCGCGACCTGGGTCTCCCTGCACCACGGTGGTGGTGTCGGCATGGGCTTCTCCCAGCACTCCGGCGTGGTCATCGTCTGTGACGGTACCGATGACGCCGCCAAGCGGGTCGGCCGCGTGCTGCGCAACGACCCGGCCACCGGGGTGATGCGTCACGCCGACGCCGGCTACGAGATTGCCATCAACTGCGCCCATGAGGCGAAACTGGATCTGCCGATGCTGAACACAGCTGGCAAGGGAGCGAAATAAGATGTTCGAACTCAATCTGCAACCGGGCAAGCTCTGCCTCGCCACCCTGCGCCGCGTCAGCCGCGAGCCTGTGCATGTCAGCCTGGATCCGGCCGCCCTGGCGGGGATCCACGCCTCCGCAGCCGTGGTCACCAAGGTGATAGAGCAAAACCGCGTGGTCTACGGCATCAACACCGGCTTTGGCCTGCTGGCCAACACCCGCATCCCGGTGGAGCAGCTGGACGAGCTGCAACGCTCCATCGTGCTCTCCCATGCCGCAGGGATTGGCGAGTACATGGATGACGCTACCGTGCGGCTGATGATGGTGCTCAAGGTCAACTCGCTGGCGCGGGGCTTCTCCGGCATCCGCCTGACGGTGCTCGAGGCCCTGATGCGCCTCATCAACACCGAAGTCTATCCCGTGGTGCCGAAGAAGGGCTCCGTCGGCGCCTCCGGTGACCTGGCCCCCCTGGCCCATATGAGCTGCCTGCTGATAGGTGAAGGCAAGGCCCGCCACAAGGGCGAGCTTATCGACGCCGCCACGGCGCTCAAGATTGCGGGCCTCGAGCCCATCGCCCTGGCGCCGAAAGAGGGGCTGGCCCTGCTCAACGGCACCCAGGCCAGCACGGCGTTCGCTCTGGAAGGCTTGTTCCATGCCGAGGATCTGTTCGCCGGTGCCATCACTATAGGCGCCATGAGTGTGGAGGCGGCCCTCGGTAGTCGCCGGCCGTTCGATGCCCGCATCCATGAGGTGCGCGGCCAGCGCGGCCAGATCGACGCCGCCGCCTGCTATCGCCACCTGCTGGTGGATGGCAGCGAGATCGGCATGTCCCACCACAACTGCGAGAAGGTGCAGGATCCCTACTCGTTGCGCTGCCAGCCCCAGGTGATGGGGGCCTGTCTGGCCCAGATCCGCCACGCCGCCGAGGTGCTGGTGTGCGAGGCCAACGCGGTCTCCGACAACCCCCTGGTGTTCGCCGAGGATGAGGAGATCCTCTCCGGCGGCAACTTCCACGCAGAGCCGGTGGCCTTCGCCGCCGACAACCTGGCCCTGGCCATCGCCGAGATTGGCTCGCTCTCCGAGCGACGCATGGCGCTGCTCATCGACTCGCGCATGTCGGGCCTGCCCGCCTTCCTGGTCAACAATGGTGGGGTGAATTCGGGCTTCATGATTGCCCAGGTCACCTCGGCGGCACTCGCCTCCGAGAACAAAACCCTGGCCCACCCGGCCTCGGTGGACAGCCTGCCCACCTCCGCCAACCAGGAGGATCATGTCTCCATGGCCACCTTCGCCGGTCGCCGTCTGGCGGACATGGCGGAGAACACCCGCGGCATACTGGCGGTCGAGCTGCTCGCCGCCGCCCAGGGCCTGGACTTCCGCGCCCCCCTGCGCAGCACCGAGCTTATCGAACTGGCCAAGGGGCGACTGCGTGAAGAGGTCAGCTTCTACGACAAGGACAGATACTTCTCGCCGGACATCGAGGCCGCCGCCGCCCTGCTGGGCGCCGCCAGCTACAACGATCTGATCCCGGCAGGGGTGCTGCCCAGCCTCTAAGGGGTCAGCCCGCACATAACAAAAGACCGCCCGATGGGCGGTCTTGTCGTTTCTGGCGCCGGTTATTCGTGCTCGAACATCAGGAACAGATAGACCACGAACAGCAACTGCTGAGTGCTGGCGCCGGTTATTCGTGTTCAAACATCAGGAACAGATAAACGACAAACAGCACCAGGTGGGTGGCGCCGTGCAGGGCATGGGTGCGGCCGCTGCTGAAGGTCACCTTGCAGACCATCAGGGTGGTGATGAGCAGCACCATGTTGGCAGCGTCGAGACCGAGGCGCACCTCCTGCCCGAGCAGGGCGCCGATGAACAGCACCGAGGGGACCGTCAGGGCTATGGTGGCCAGCACGGACCCGAAGTAGAGGTTCATGGCGCGCTGCAACTGGTTGTTGAAGGCCGCCTTGATGGCGCCGACCGCCTCCGGCGCGAGCACGATACAGGCCACGATGAAACCGCCCAGCGCGGCCGGGGCCTCCATCACATGCACCCCGTAGTTGATGGGGATGGCCAGGGTCTTGGCCAGCAGGATCACCACCACCAGGTAGGTGAGCAGCAGCAGGGTGTGGTAGACGTTGCTGCGCAGTATGCCGTGATGATCCTCGTGATCCTCGTGGTCGCTGTCGACGAAGAAGTGGCTGTGACTGCGGGTCTGGATCAGCAGGAAGACGCCGTAGAGCAGCACCGAGATGATGATCAGCATCCAGGACATGGCGCTGGACATGCTGCCGAGGGTGCCGCCCCGGGTGAAGTTTGGCAGCACCAGGCAGAGCAGGGCCAGCGGAATGATGGCGACCAGGTAGGATTTTACCCCGTCCAGATTGAAGTTCTGGGTGTGATAGCGCCAGCCGCCAAACAGCAGGGTGAAGCCCACCAGGCCGTTGGTCACCAGCATCACCACCGCGAACATGGTGTCGCGGGCCATGGTGGGATTGGGCTCACCGGTCAGCATCACGGAGGAGATCATCACTACTTCCAGGGAGATGACCGAGAGGGTCAGGATCAGGGTACCGAAAGGTTCACCCAGCTTGATGGCCAGGGCGTCGGAGTGACGTACGACGGAGAAGATGGCCCAGGTGACGATGGCGAGCAGGGCCAGTGACACCGGCAGGTAGACCGCAAGAGGGGTTGCTTCCGTCAGCAGGTCGCTGCCCAGGGTCTTGAAGAAGAGCAGGGTCAGCAGGCCAACGGGCAGGGCAATCTCTTGCCGGATAAATGACTTCATAGGCAGTGGTTCTCATCTCGGGGCGGCCGTAGCCGACGGGTAGGGAGACAACAGGCCGCGCCACAGGGGCGCGCCAGCCCATGATAAAGGGAGTTGTCCCGTCAGAGGAGAATCATTTTGTTGCAAGGAATGAGGGTCTCCTGGCGGGAACCCTCGTGTTTCGCGCTCATTGCCTGCCGGGCTGGCTCTGCCGCCATGCCAGCAGCCAGATCTTCAGCTTGTGGAGTGCCATGGGTCTGGCATAGACATAGCCCTGGATCAGGTGGACACCACGGCGGTGCAGGTAGTCGACCTGCTCCAGGGTCTCGACCCCTTCGGCGATCATCTCCATATCGGATTCATGGCCGAAGGCGATGATGGCGTCCAGCAGGGTGCGTTTGAGATCGTCGGTGCCTATGGTGTCGACGAACATCTTGTCGATCTTGATCTGGCGGATGCCGAGGCGCTGCAGGTAGGCGAAACCGCCATAACCGGTGCCAAAGTCATCCAGCTTGAAGTGATACCCCTTCTCCTGCAGCAGCGCTATCTCCCCCATGGCCGCCTTGATATCGGTGATCGGCTTGCGCTCGGTCAGCTCGAAGGTGAGTCTGGCCGGGGAGGGCCAGCCGTGGCGTTGCAACAGAGGGCGTAGATGGGGTTGCTCCAGGTGGGCGGCCACTATGTTGACGCTGACCCACTGCGTCGGCTCCAGCCAGGGCAGATCTGCGATGACCCGCTCCAGCAATTGCTCCGTCATGGGCAGAATCAACCCCTGTGTCTCCGCATAGTCGATGAAGGTGCCTGGCGGTACCAGCTCCCGGCCCCGCTGCCAGCGCAGCAGCGCCTCGAAACCGACCACCTTTCTGCTGCCGCTGTCCACTATGGGTTGATAGAAGGGGATGAACTCTCGCCGGACCAGGCCTGCCTGCAGCACAGTCCCTTGAGGGAGCGGCGATAGTTGCGCAGCCCCCAATAGGCGGCGACCAGCAGGAGTCCCAGTGCACCGCCATACAAGAGGCCATAGTGGCGGGCCTGTTGCTTCGCATACTCCTCCAGTGCCTTGCCCGCCCACAGGGTCTGCCTGATCTGGGGATCCGCATCGAAGAAGCTCAGACTCTGGTTGCCGGGCTCTTGCTTGATGGATTTGTCGCCACGGGGGAAGAGAGCGGTGACCTTGCCCGGGCTCTGCTGGCCAAACTCGAGGTAGAAGCAGCCCGAGCAGGGGGATTGCAGCTGATCGTGGCCCCAGCTGTTGTTCAGCACCCAATAGGCAACGTGATCTCCCTGTCTGAAATAGGCGACCAGCTCCTGCTCGGTGTTGAAGCGGGCATGGGTGGCCGTGAGGCCAAACTGCTCCTGTTTGGGATAGGGGGGCAGCTCGGCCAGGGTGAAGGGCAGATCCAGCCCCAGGCTGGAACAGCCACGGCCGGAGGCGAGCAGGATCCCCTGCAGCCGGATATGACTGTTGTAGAAGCGGGGATCCCGCAGCAGAGCCATGTCTGCTGGACCGCAATCGAAGGCGAACCTGGACAGCTGAGTGCGGATATTGTCATCCAGCGTCTTGTGGCGTTCCGTCAGCGCGGCCTCTATCTGCGCCTTCTTCTGCTGCAACAGCTGGTGGGCCAGGGGACTGCCCAGCAACTGGCTGAGGGGAAGGCTCGCCAGCACGGGCAGGCAGAGCAGCAGCAGACTGATCCAGAAGGGAGACGATCGTCGCAAGGGATACCTGCCCGGTGGGCGCATGGGATGCAAATGGATGGCAACATCATAGCATTAGCTGGTTCTATTTGAGTCACATCGGTCACACTTGGAACAATAATCATAATCCATTGATATACAACAAATATGACAAATTGATTGATGGAGATTCAATCGCTGACCTGTCATAAATGACAATTGTCCAGCTTATCTGAAATCGCTAGAGTAGCAGTGCGGTTTGACTCACCGTGTGTTCAATACTCCTGTATCTATTTTTGTCAGTAGCACAGAGTGTTAGTTTTGATATGAGTGTTTCTTTTGGTCCCCGCAGTGGGACCATTTTTCTGCCCGCCGTTTGGCTGGTTGCCCGATTTTATCCTCTCCCGAGTCCCCCCGTACGAATGACCCACGCCCGGGCATGAGCGGCCGCCGCGCTTATTTGCAGAAGCGGGATCTTCATCCATAGGTGGGGTTTGGCCAAGGCTGATACCATGAGGCTCTATGGATGCTGTCGGCTACGGAAAGGCACATGAAACTGACCACTCAACTCGTCTCCTTTATTACGCTGTGCGTGATCGCGGCCATGGCCGTGGTGATGCTGGGCGGGGTATTCAGTTTCCGCCAGATGGGGATGGAGCTGCAGCAGAACCGGGTCGACTCCCTGGTGGAGATCATCGACAAGCAACTGGGAGTGACCGACGATCAGCAGGCCTTGGCCCGCTGGCTGCCCTCCCTGTTGCGGGCTTCCCACGTGGTCGAGCTGGAGATCCGCCAGGACAGGCAGCGGGTCTACTGGTTTCGCGACGTACAACAACAGACCGACGAGAGTCTGCTGATCCCCTACAGCAAAGCCATTCCCAATCAGGTCGGCATGCAGGCCGAGTTCAAGCTGGACAGGCCGTTCAAGGAGTTTGAGTACTCCATGCAGGCCATGTTCGGCATCTCCCTCGGGGTCTTCATCGTGGTGTTCGGTCTCTGGTATTCCATCCGCTGGTTGCGACAGCAGCTGCGTGGTGCCGAGCTGCTGGCGGAGCGGGCCCAACTGATCCTGGATGGCAAACTCACCAAGCTGGCCCATGATCCCGCCGACGAATGGCCCCTCCCCGCCAGCCAGGCGCTCACCCATCTGCTGGCCGAGCTGGCCGATGCCCGCAAGGAGCGCAGCCGGTTCGACAACTTCATCCGCAGCAACGCCTTCGTCGACAAGACCACCGGCATTGGCAACCGCCTCTTCTTCGACAACCGGCTGGAAAACGCCATCATGGAGGCGAGCGTGATCAGTGGTGGTGTCCTGCTGATCGAGCTGGCCGGGCTGGAGGAGCTGGATCCCGAACTGAGCGGGCGCCCGAGTCAGGATCTGCTGATGGAGGCGAGTGCCTCCATCGGTGCCTTCGTGCGCAAGCACAGCGGTGCCCTGCAGGCCCGCTACGCCGGCCAGGTCTTTGCCGTGCTGCTGCCCAACATGTCCGAGAGCGAGATGGTGGACGGCGCCAGTCAGTTGCTCAAGAGCCTGCAGCGCCTGCACTGGCCCGAGTCGGTCAATCTGGACACGGCCGTCTATCTCGGTGCCGTCTGTTACCAGGCCGAGGACTCCCTGCTCAAGGTGCAGGAAGAGGCCGAGCTGGCGCTCAAGAGTGCACGCCTGCAGGGTCACAGCGGCTGGTTCCTCTACGAGAAGTCGCTGGACGAGGAGGCGAGCAACAAGGGGACGGTGCGCTGGCGCACCCTGATCAACCGCCGCATCGAGGAGCGGGGGATCTCCTTCTATCTGCAGCCGGTGCAGCAGGAGCGGGATCAGGTGGTGCTGCAACAGGAGCTGCTGATCCGCATTCATGACGAGCAGGGGCGGGAGTTGCAGGCAGGAGTCTTCATGCCCATGGCGGAGAAGGCCGGCCTGTTGCTGCCGTTGGACCGGCTGGTGGTCGCCCAGACCCTTCGCCTGCTGCGCCAGCGGCCGGAGTCGAGCTGCCCCGTCTGCCTGTCGCTCAGTGCCCAGAACCTGCTCAATCGCGAGTTCCAGCGGGATCTTTTCTTTGAGCTGTTCCAACTGCCGCGCAGCCTCAATGAGGGGTTGATCCTGCAGTTGTCGGAGTCTCAGGTGACCCGCCACTACGAGGCGCTCAAGCGGCCACTGCGGGCGCTGCGCATGTTGGGATGCCGGCTGGCCATCGATCACGCGGGCCAGGATGTGGTGAGCACGCAGTACATCAAGGAGTTCGAGATCAACTTCCTCAAGCTGCACCCCAGCCTAGTGCGGGAGATCCACCTGCGACAGGTCAACCAGATGGCGGTGCGCAGCCTGGTGGGGGGTTGCGCCAATACCCAGACCCGGGTGATTGCGGTCGGGGTGGAGAGCGGCGACGAGTGGAAGATGCTGCGTCATCTCGGCGTGCACGCGGGCCAGGGGCCCTGGTTCGCCGAACCACAGCGGCTGATCATGCCCGCCTGACGGGCCCGCCTGGTTCAGTGGCGACCCGACCCCTCTCCGGGCCCCTGAATCGCCCTGGCCTACAGCCTGCCCTGCTCCTTGAGGCCCGCCAGCCCCTGCAGGCCCCCGGTGTGGATGAAGACCACCTCGCTGCCGCGGGGGATGCGCCCGGCGGCCAGTTCCCGGAACAGCCCCCACATCGCCTTGCCGCTGTAGATGGGCTCGAGCGGCAGCCCGGTGTGAGCGCTGAAGGCCTGTACCCACTGCCACAGGGCCGGACTGAACCTGGCATAGCCGCCATCGTGATGATCCAGCGCAATGCGCCAGCCATCGGTGATGGCCGCCGCAGGATAGAGCCGGCACACCTCGTCGGCGATGAAGCCACCCCCCTTGAGCACGGCGATGGCGAGGATCTGCTCCCGTGCCTGCTTGCCCGCGATGAGCCCCGCCAGGGTGCCACCGCTGGCGCAGGGCAGCACCCAGAGATCCGGCGAGAAGGGCACCTCGGCCACCAGCTCGGCCACCCCGGGGATGGCGAGCGGGCTGCTCCCCCCCTCCGGCACTATCAGGGTGTCAGGTGCCGCGAACTGGGCCAGCCAGTCGGGATCCTGGCGGCGCCGGTAGCTCTGGCGGTCCACAAAAACGAGATCCATGCCCCAGCCTTTGGCCGCGCTCAGGGTTGCGTTGCTGACGCTGTCAGCCTCACCGCGTATGATGCCGGTGGTGCGCAGCCCGGACCTGAGGCCGGCCGCCGCCAGGGCGTGAATGTGATTGGAGTAGGCGCCCCCAAACGACAGCAGGTGGGTCTTGCCCTGCGCCCGAGCCTGTTGCAGGTGGTACTTGAGCTTGCGCCACTTGTTGCCGGAGAGGGTCGGGTGGATCAGATCATCCCGCTTGCACCAGAGCCGCACGCCGTGGGCATCCAGCAGAGGGTGGTGGACAGGGTGCAGGGGGGAGGGGATCTGAGCGGGTTCCAGTGGCGCATCCCAGGGGGAGGTCATCTTGGCCGTCAATGCATCGTTTGTCATAAAGTTGGAGGCTAATGGCCTGTTTATGTTAAGGTTTAATCCGTTTCATGCAGCCAGGTCCAGGTCTCGATGAAGTCACTTTTCCGACGTTCGCACCCCAGCCCTCAGGTGGGACTCCTGCTGGCCAGCGATCGCATCCTGCTGGCTTGTGTGGAACCCGTCCCGATCTTTACCAGTCGCGCCATCAATGGTCCTCACGACTGGCCCAGGGCCATGGGGGAGCTGTTTGCCCAGCATGGCCTGGCCAAGTCTAAGGTGCGGGTGGCCCTGGCCGCCAGCCTTTATCAGCAGATCCAGATAGACAAGCCCGCCGTGCCCGACGCCGAAATGGCGGGGGCCCTGCCCTGGGCCATCAAGGATTTCGTCAACGAACCCGTGTTGCAGCTCGCCATGGACTATGTGGACCTGCCGACGCCCCCTGCGGGTCGGCCGCGCATCAACGTGATCTGCGTGCCCAAAGCGCGGGTGCAGCAACTGGCGGACGCGGTCAACGGCGTGGCGACTCTGGAGGCCATCGTCAGCGACGAGTTGGCCATGACGGCCCTCTACGAGGCGGATCAGACGGTGCGCATGCTGCTCTGGCAGCCGAGGGGACAGGAGTTGCAACTGCTGGTCTTTCATCGGGGAGGGCTCTGCTTCTCCCGTCAGTTCCGCGGGTTCGCCAGCCTCACCGGTACCCATGAGCCCGATCAGGAGATGCTCGACGGGCTGGCGCTGGAGATCCAGCGCTCCCTCGACTACCTGGCGGGTCATCTCAAGCTGCCGGAGCCGGGCCAGTTGCAACTCGCCATCGCCTCCTCCGCCATCGGGTTGCTGGTCCGCCACCTGGAACAGGTCTTCGGTTTCCCGGTCTCCGCCATGGCCAACAAGGCGGTGCTGGCCGGTGTCGAATACCTCTGTGCCTATGGTGCGGCCCTGGGAGGCGAACGATGAACCGGGTTGCTGACGTCATCCTTCACTCCTCCATGGCCAACAAGACCCAGTGGCAGGCCGGTGTCGAATACCTCTGCGCTTACGGCGCCGCCCTGGGCAGGAGCGAAGGATGAAACACCATATCAATCTCTATGGCGCCGAATTCAGGCCAAGGCGCCTGTGGGCCAGCCTCAATCAGATGGCCCTGGTCTGGGGCGGCTGCCTGCTGCTGCTGGTCGCGGCCACCTTTTTCTATGGCTGGCAACAGCGGGGTGTCGACCGTGAGCTGGCCCAGGTGCGTGCGCTGCTCGATGTGCAGCGCGGCGAGGCAACACGGCTCGATGCCGCGCTGGCGCGCCATCAGGCAGACGGTCAGCTGCAACAGCAACTGGTCGACAAGCGCGAGGAGCTGGCTGCCAAGCAGGCGCTGATACGCCAGCTCGGCAGCCTCTCCCTGCAAAAATCCCAGGGCTACGCCGGCGTGATGGCGGATCTGGCCCGTCTGCGGGATGCCCGCCTCTCCCTGCAACGGATCGAGATAAGTGATGGGCGCATCAACCTCTCCGGGGTGGCCGAACGCAGTCAGGATGTCCCCGCCTGGGTGAACCGCTTCAAGCAGACCCCGTCCCTGGCGGGCAAGCAGTTTGGCGAGCTGACCCTGAGCCGGGACAAGGCTGGCCAGCTGGCCTTCCAGCTTAGCGGCATAGCACGGGAGACCCCATGATGGAGATGAAAGCACAGTGGCTGGCCTGGGCACAGCACGTGGCCGCCCTCAGCCTGCGTGAGCGGGTCTTGATCCTGTTGACGGGCATCATCCTGCTGGGGGCGGCCGGGATCTACGGCTGGCTGGATGCCGCCGACACCCGCCTGAGCCAGGAGCGGCAGGCGCTGACGGCGGCGCAGCGGGATCTGGAGATCCTGACCCTGGAGAACCAGGGCAAGCAGGCCCGGCTGGGGCGGGATCCCAACGCCCAGGTGCGCCAGCAGTTGGCTGGCGTTGAGGCGTCCCTCGGCCGGCTGGACGCAGAGCTCAAGGCCCAGACGGTGGATCTGATCCCGGCCCACGAGATGCCGGCCGTGCTGGAGGCCCTGTTGTCTCGCTCCGCCAACCTGCATATGCTGGCGCTCACCTCCCTCAAGCCCGAGCCGCTGATGGCTGGCGAGCAGAAGGCCAACCTGTTCAAGCACGGGATCCGGCTCCAGCTGGAGGGGGGCTATTTCGATGTCTACCAGTACCTGAAGGCGCTGGAAGCCCTGCCTCGCCACTTCTACTGGAAAGGTTTCGACTACAGGGTGGTTGAGCACCCCAAGGCGGCGGTGGAGATGGAGATCTACACCCTGAGTACCAGCAAGGAGTTCATTCGTGGCTAAGTGGCTGACATTGTTGTGCTGCCTGCTGGGCCCGCTGGCCCAGGCAGAGGTGTTGCAGGACCCGACCGCCCCCCTGGCCGGCAGCGGCGCGGCGGCGAGCCCGAGCAAGGGCGCCGGTCTGCCCAGGTTGCAGAGCGTCATCCTGGGCAACGGACCGGCGCTGGCGGTGCTCAACGGTCAGAGCTATCGGGTGGGCCAGCGGATCGACGGTTTTCTGCTGGTGGGCATCAGCGCCGATGCCGTGGTACTGGAGAAAGCGAGCAAGCGTCAGACACTGACCCTGTTTGGCAGCAAGATCCGGATGTGAAGTGGGTTCCGCGCAGGATGCTGCGGGCCAGGGTTATCGAGTTTCATTGCGAGTCAGGTGCACCAATAACATGAAAAAACACCATTTCTGTCTGCTTCCCCTCGCATTGGCGGTGGCGGCTTGTACCAGCTACCAGCACCCCGAACCGGTGCAGGCCAAAGACGCGCTCAAGCAGGCCATGACCGAGCAGACCCCGACCGCGCCGCTGACTACCCTGCCTCCCTCGGTGCAGAGCGAACTGCTGCAGCTCAATCGTCCCCAGCAGCCCCTGGCGGTTCCGGAGAAACGACTGCGCATCGCGGCCCATGACGTCGATGCGGTGGAGTTCTTCGGCTCCCTGTTCAAGGGATCCCGCTACAGCGTCGCCGTCCACCCCGGGGTGGCCGGTGCCATCTCGGTAGAATTGAAAGACGTGACCCTGCAGGAGGCGCTGGCCACGGTCGGCGACATGTACGGCTTCGACGTGCAGCGCAAGGGCAACGTGTTTCATGTCTATCCGGCGGGTCTGCGCACCGAGACCATCCCGGTCAACTATCTGATGATGGCCCGTCGCGGCCTCTCCCGGACGTCGGTCAGTACCGGCGGGGTGACCGCCAACGACAACAACAATAACGGCAACAACAACGTCGACAGCAGCGGCAACAATAACGGCGGCAACAACAACCTCGGCTCTTCCAACGGGGACAACGGCAACAGCAACAACAGCAACGGCACCCGGATCGAGACGGACAGCAACAACGACTACTGGACCGATCTGCGGGATGCCCTGCAGACCCTGATCGGTACCGGCGAGGGGCGGGCCGTCATCACCAGTCCCCAGGCGGGGCTGGTCACCGTGCGTGCCTATCCGAAAGAGCTGAAAGCGGTGCGCGAGTTTCTGGATCAGTCCGGCGAACACCTCAAGCGCCAGGTGGTGCTGGAGGCCCGGATCCTGGAGGTCTCCCTCAACGAGGGCTACGAGCAGGGGGTGGACTGGAGCGGCCTCTCCGCCAGCTGGGACGGTAACAAGGGCATCACGGGAGGCGGCTCCCTGCTCGACAGCCCCATCGCCTCGACCCCCAACCAGATCTTCAGGGCCCTGGGGGGCGGCGCCGGTTTCACCATCTCCGATGGCAACTTCAACGTGGCGGTCAGCCTGCTCAAGACCCAGGGGGACGTGAACACCCTCTCGAGCCCGCGCGTCACCGCCACCAACAACCAGAAGGCGGTGATCAAGGTGGGGACGGACGAATACTTCGTCACCAACGCCTCGACCACCACCACCACCTCGGGCAACTCGGCGCCCATCGTCACGCCGAACGTGGAGCTGACCCCCTTCTTCTCCGGCATCGCCCTGGACGTGACCCCGCAGATCGACGAGGCAGGCCGGGTGCTGCTGCACATCCATCCCTCCGTCATCGACACCGAGGAGCAGAACAAGACCATCAACGTCGGCACGGCGGATCCCCTGGTGCTGCCACTCGCCAAGAGCGCCATTCGTGAATCTGATACCGTGGTGCAGGCCAACAACGGCGACATCATCGTCATCGGCGGTCTGATGAAGACCGACAAGCAGGAGATCGTCAGCAAGGTGCCACTGCTGGGGGACATCCCCTGGGTCGGTGAGGCCTTCACCAACCGCCGGGAGAGCACCAAGAAGGTCGAGCTGGTGATCCTGCTCAAGCCGACCGTGGTGGAGAAGGATACCTGGCAGCAGGAGCTGCAACGCTCCTCCGAGCTGCTCGACAAATGGTATCCGCCCAAGGGCTAAGCCATGAACCAGCATGCGATTGGCCTTGTCCCCTACGGCCCGTGGCTCTATGCCACGACAGGCCCCCAGGCCGGTGACGACTCATGTACCTGAACCATACCGGTTTGCAGGTGTTCTCCTTCGGCCTGGTCGGCACTGGCCGTGATGGGCACAGGAAGGGCGCATGTACCTGAGTCACTTCGGTTTGCAGGAGGCTCCCTTCGGTCTGACCCCGAACACCGGCTTCTACTACGGCCTGCCTCCCCACGAGGAGGCCATGCAGGTGCTGAACTGGGCGCTGGCGCAGGGGGAGGGCTTCATCAAGGTGACCGGCGAGGTGGGCACCGGCAAGACACTGCTCTGCCGCAAGCTGCTGAGCGAGCTCGGCTCCGAGGCGTGTCCGGTGCGCCTGGCCTGGCTGCCCAATCCCCACCTCACCCCGGGGGAGCTGCGTACCGCCCTGGCCCTGGAGCTGGGGCTGGCGGTGCAGGGAGAGAGCGAGCTGGATCTCACGGACCGCATCCATCGTCACCTCATCACCCTGCACCAGCAGGGGAGCCGGGTGGTGGTGCTGATCGACGAGGCGCAGGCCCTGCCGGACGAGACCCTGGAGGCCATCCGGCTGTTTGGCAACCTGGAGACGGAGTCCAGCAAGCTGTTGCAAATCGTGCTGTTCGGCCAGCCCGAGCTGGATGTCCGGCTGGCGAGGCCCCACTTGCGCCAGTTGCGCCAGCGCATCGGCTTCTCCTACTGCCTGCGGCCGCTGCGGTGCGACGAGACCCGGGCTTATCTGGAGCACAGGCTGCACGTCTCGGGTTATCGCGGGGCGGCGCTGTTTGGCGGCCCTGCGCCTGTTGTGGCGGGCGTCCTGCGGCATTCCCCGGCTCATCAACGTGCTGGCCCAGAAGTGCCTGATGCTGGCCTATGGCCGCGGGGTGCGCCGGATAGACAGCGCCCTGGTGCGACTCGCCATTCGCGATACCGACGACGCCCGCCGTGGCGCCTTGGTACGCTGGTGGCCCCTGTTGCTGCTGCTGGGTGCTGCCCTGACCTATGGAGTCTGGTCATGAGCGTGATCAATCAGATGCTCAAAGATCTGGAGCAGCGTCAGCCAGGATCCGAGGGCGCCGCCGTCTATGTGGCGCCGGTGCGTCAGCAGGGGTGGTGGATGCTGGTGCTGACCCTGTTGTGCACCCTGGCGCTGGCCATCCTCGGCTGGCGTACCTGGATCTACTGGCAGCAGAGCCAGCGCACGGCGCAGCCGACCGTTCAGCTGACTACCCGGCTCGTCCCGGCGAGCGGTGAGCAGACGCTGCCTGCCTCCTCTGCCGCCGAGGTGGTTGCCGTTGCCCCCGCGCCCCAGGTGGCTGCCGCTTCCGGGGCGGTTGGGGTGGATGGCTCCATAGCGGCGAGGGCAAGCGACACCGCTGACCTGGCGCCGCAGACCCTGGCCGAGACGCCGCCAGAGGATGACGTCATCCCGAGCGACGAAGAGTTGCAGCCGGATCTCTATGCCGAGCTGGCGGCCGAGCAGGATGCCGAAGAGGCGCCAGTGCCGACAGCCCCGCGCAAGCCCGGAATCTTGAAGATAGAGACGGTGGAGCTCTCCGAGCCCGAGCTGGCGGCCCTGGCCGAGCGCAAGGCGACCACCGCCATAGCCAAGGGTCAGATGCAGGAAGCGCAGGACAACTACTACGAGGTGCTGGTCCATGACCCGCACAATCAGGGGGCGCGGGAACAGCTGGCTGGCCTGCTCTATGGGGCGGGACGGCTGGCGGAGGCCGGCCAGGTGCTGGAAGAGGGGTTGAGACTGGATCCCGAGCAGGCCGACCTGCGTCTGCTGCTGGCCCGGGTGGCCATCGGTGGCGGTGATCGCCAGAAGGCGCTGGACTGGCTGACCGGCTATCAACCGGATCTGGCCGCCAATCTGGATTACTACGCCACCTGGGCCGGGCTTGCCCAGGAGCTGGGTCAGCCTGCCCGGGCGTCGGAGCTCTACGTCAAGCTGCTGCGCCAGCAGCCGGATCAGGGGCGCTGGTGGCTGGGGCTCGGCGTGGCCGAGGATGGCCAGGGCCATCGCCAGCGTGCGCTGGATGCCTATCGCAACGCCCAGTTGCACGGGAACCTGGGCGAGGCCTCGACCCGCTGGCTGGAACAGCGAATTGCACAGCTTGCCCCCTGACGGGCAGCCGGGATCACTTTTTTGGAGTTTGCATGGCACAACCCAGACTGAAAATGCGCCTCGGCGACCTGCTGGTACAGGAGCGGATCATCTCGGATGATCAGTTGCAGCTCGCCCTGCAGCAGCAGCGCCACACCGGCCGCAAGCTGGGCACCACCCTCATCGATCTCGGCTTCATCAGCGAGGTGCAACTGCTGACCTTCCTCGCCCGTCAGCTGGACGTGCCCTTCTTCGATCTCAACAACCTCACCATAGACGCCTCGGCCGTGACCCTGTTGCCCGAGGTGCAGGCGCGCCGCTACCGGGCGCTGGCGGTCAACCTCAGCGACGACAAGGTCACCGTGGTGATGTCGGATCCCGCCGACTTGAGCGCCCTCGATGCCATCGCCGCCCTGCTGAGTCCGCGGGAGCTGGTGCTGGCGGTGGCCCGGGAAGGCCAGTTGCTGGAGTATTTCGACCGCCTCTATCGCCGCACCCGGGAGATAGAGAACTTCGCGGTGCAGCTGCACGAGGAGCATCAGGAGACCGGCTTCGAGCTGGGTGCCAGCAGCCTCAACGCCGGGGCAGATGAGGGGGAGGCGACGGTGGCCAAGCTGCTGCGCTCCCTGTTCGAAGACGCGGTGCAGGTGGGAGCCTCGGACATTCATATCGAGCCGGACGAGAAGGTGCTGCGCATCCGCCAGCGCATCGACGGCGTGCTGCACGAGAACATCCTGAGCGAGGTGCGCATTGCCCAGGCGCTGGTGCTGCGTCTGAAGCTGGTGGCCGGGCTCGACATCTCGGAGAAGCGGCTGCCCCAGGATGGCCGCTTCGCCATGAAGGTACGCGGTCGTGACGTGGATGTGCGGATGTCCACCATGCCGGTGCAATACGGGGAATCTGTGGTGATGCGGCTGCTGGATCAATCCACCGGCATACTGTCGCTGGCCGAGACCGGCATGCCGCCCGCCATCCTGACCCGCTTCCGCCGCCAGCTCAAGCGCCCGCACGGCATGATACTGGTGACGGGGCCCACCGGCAGCGGCAAGACCACCACGCTCTATGGCGCCCTCTCCGAACTCAACCAGGCCAGCCACAAGATCATCACGGTGGAAGATCCGGTGGAGTACCGGCTGCCTCGCGTCAACCAGGTGCAGGTCAATCACAAGATCGGCCTCACCTTCTCCCAGGTGCTGCGTTCCACCCTGCGCCAGGATCCTGACATCCTGCTGGTGGGGGAGATGCGAGACAACGAGACGGTGGAGATTGGCCTGCGCGGCGCCATCACCGGCCATCTGGTGCTGACCACCTTGCACACCAACGACGCCGTCACCAGTGCCCTGCGCCTCATCGACATGGGGGCTCCCGGCTATCTGGTGGCGAGCGCCCTGCGGGCCGTGGTGGCCCAGCGGTTGGTGCGGCGAGTGTGCGAACACTGCGCCTGTGAGACGGCACCGGATGAGGGGCAGGCCACCTGGCTTGGCGCGCTCTCCGGCGAGGTGCCGGGTCAGCACGTCTATCGCAAGGGGCGCGGCTGCCAGAGCTGCAACTTCACCGGCTATGCGGGCCGGATCGGGGTCTACGAGTTGCTGGAGCTGGATCAATCCATGATGGATGCCCTGCGTCGCAACGATGCCGAGGGCTTTGCCCGGGCTGCGCGCGAGCACGAGCACTACCGGCCGCTGGCCCTGACCGCCCTCGACTATGCCCGGGAGGGGATCACCTCGGTGGACGAGGTGCTGCGGCTGGCCGAGGATCTGGGCTAAGTCATGGGATCATTTGCGTACAAAGGCCGCGACAGCCAGGGCAATGCCGTCAACGGCGTGGTGGAGGCCGCCAGCGAGCTGGCCGCCGCCGAGCAACTGATGCGCCGTGGCGTGATGCCTACCGAGCTGAAGGCGGGCAAGGCCAGATCCGCCGCCATCGACTGGTCGCTGCTGCTGGAGGGGGGCGTCAAGCTGGAGGAGCTGGTGGTGTTCAGCCGCCAGATGTATGCCCTGACCCGGGCGGGCATCCCCATACTGCGGGCCATCGCCGGGCTGGAGGAGAGCGCCCACAGCAAGCCCCTCAAGCGGGCGCTCCACGCTCTGGGGGAGGATCTCGGCAACGGGCGGCTGCTGTCGAGCTCGATGCAGGCTCACCCCAAGGTGTTCAGCAGCCTGTTCGTGGCCATCATCCACGTCGGCGAGAACACCGGCCAGCTGGAGGAGGCCTTCCTGCAGCTCGCCAACTATTTCGATCTGGAGCTGGAGACCCGCAAGCGGATCAAGACTGCCATGCGCTACCCCAGCTTCGTGATGATAGCCATCGGCATCGCCATGGTGATCCTCAACATCATGGTGATCCCGGTGTTTGCCGGCATGTTCGCCAAGTTCGGGGTGGAGCTGCCGCTCGCGACCCGGATCCTGCTCGCCACCTCCCACTTCTTCGTCCACTACTGGTGGCTGCTGCTCGCGATCTTGGTGGGAACGATCGTCGGCTGGCGGCGCTGGGTCGCCACGGCCCGGGGCAAGCTGACCTGGCACCGATGGCAGCTCAGGCTGCCCATCGTCGGCTCCATCATAGAGCGCTCCCTGCTGGCCCGCTTCGCCCGCAGCTTCTCCATGATGCTCAAGGCCGGGGTGCCGCTGAACACGGCGCTGACCCTGGTGGCCGATGCGGTGGACAACGCCTGGATGGCGGGGCAGATCCGCGACATGCGGGGCGGTATCGAGCGAGGCGAGAGCCTGCTGCGCACCGCCGGCGCCAGCGGCCTGTTCACCCCATTGGTGATGCAGATGATCGCGGTGGGGGAAGAGACGGGCCAGGTGGACGAGCTGCTGCACGAGGCGGCCGAATACTACGAGCGGGAGGTGGACTATGACCTCAAGAGCCTCACCGCCCGCATCGAACCGATCCTCATCGGCATAGTGGCCGTCATGGTGCTGGTGCTGGCGCTCGGTATCTTTACGCCCATGTGGGACATGATGAGGGCGGTGCGGGGTCAGTAGGCGGTATCTTCACTCCTCCTGGTGGGGGGCGTGATGCGAGCGGTGCGCGGTCAGTAAGCTGCCGGTATGGCAGGGGGTATCTTCACTCTTCCTAATGGAGCCAGTGATGCATGCTGTTTGCGGTAGACAAGGGGCGGGAGAGGCATGAGCAGACAGTCCGAGCAGGATGAGCGCTGGCTGGGGGGCTACAGGCGGATGGTCGTCTGTGCCCTGTTGCTGGTCATCCTTGCCACCCTGGCCCTGAGCTATCGCAGCCACAGGGCAGAGGCGTTGGCGGTCAGCCTGAGCCTGCTGGGGGAGCAATTTGCCGAGCGGGCCCAGCGACTGCACGGGCGCTGGCTCGATGAGCGGCGACCCGCCGTGCTGCATGCGGAGGGGGTGGCCTGGCAGTTCGATGAACGGGGCTGGCCGCTGGCGGTGTTGCCGCTGCAGTCCCCGTCCGGTAACTGCCGCCAGCTCTGGTTGATGCTGATCGGTCCGGACGATCCGGGGTTGCCATCCTGGCAGGCCCTCGCCAGCCAGGATGGGGGCGGCTGCGAGTTTGGTTGGGAGGGGCATTGGCTGCGCTACCGTTTCAGTGACGGCCGGGTGCTGGCAAAGCCGTGAAGCGATCTCTCAAGTGCTTCAGCCACATGATTTTTTTCTATCTGCATGAAATAATGCGGACCATTACGGAGGTTGCATGGCAGCAAAGAGAGTGAGCCCCGGCCAGGGACCAGGTCAGATGGCCGGTTTTTCCCTGATAGAGCTGGTGATCGTCATCGTGATCCTGGGGATCCTGGCCGTCACCGCCTTGCCCCGTTTTCTCGACGTGACCGACGAGGCGAAGAAGGCCAGCGTGGAAGGGGTGTCCGGCGGTTTCGCCACCGGGGTCTCCCTGGTGCGAGCCCAGTGGGAAGCCGAGGGTCGTGCCAAACAGGACAGTCTCAATACCGTGCTCTACGACGGCTCCCGTTTCTATCTGACCACGCCGACCGACAGCCAGGTCAGCAATGGCGAGCTCTCCCCCGGTTATCCCATGGACACGGCGGCGAGCGGCGCTCCCGATGTGGATCCGGCCAATCTGACGGCGGTCCGCTGTCTCAATATTTGGGAGGGCTTGTTGCAGAATCCTCCCAAGGCTACTGCCAACTTTGACGAGGTGCGCGGTAGCGGCAATGACCTGAAGTTCTATGCCACGGTGAGCAACAATGGACTGGATTCGGTCTGCCGTTACTATCTGGTCAACAGCCTGAGCAAGGGAAGTGATGGGCGCTATCAGGACCCGCAAGGGAGCACCGATGCCTACATGAGTTTCAGTTACCGCCCGGCCTCCGGCCAGGTGACCACCCATATCAATTGATAAACCGAGGAAAACGTAATAAAAAAGCAGGCGGGTTTTACCCTGATCGAACTGGTGATCGTGATCATCATCCTGGGCATTCTGGCGGTCACCGCCGCGCCCAAGTTCCTGAATCTGCAGGATGATGCGCGTACTTCCACCCTGAAAGGGGTTGAGGGCTCGCTGAATTCTGCCGGTGCCATGGTCTATAGCAAGGCCGTTATCGCGGGTAAGGACACGGCTCCTTCTGAAACGCTGGATGTTGGCAATAACGTCAGCGTGAACATCGTCTATGGCTACCCCAAGGCAACCCAGGCAGATCTCGAGAAGGTACTCGAGCTGAGCTCTGGTGACTGGAGTTACAAAGCTTCCGGTGCCAGCAGCGTTCTGATTTTCCCGGCCGCTGTTTCTTCCACCACTGCAACCGAGTGCTTCGTCACTTATACCCAGGCAACTTCGGTATCCCAGCCGACCTCTGAAGTGACTGCCTGTAAGTAAGGTCAATCTCAATCAAGATGGAGAGAGATGCTCTCTCCATCTTCCTTCCAAGGAGTGCTGTGTCATGACGGCACGAAGTGATGGCTTCACCCTGATAGAACTGGTGATCGTGATCCTGTTGCTCGGGATTCTGGCCGCCTTTGCCGTGCCCAAGTGGCTGGGCAAAGGCGGCTTTGAAACCCATACCCTGCGTGACGAGCTGGTGACCCGGCTGCGGCTGGTGCAGACCATGAACATGCATGAAGGGGAGGCGCGCTGCACCCAGCTGGTGCTGGAGCAGAGTCGCTTCGCTCACCTGACCCAGACGGGCAGCTGTGCGCCCGGGTCCATCATAGATAAATGGAATGCGGACGAGCGGAGCCGGGGGCGCGTTGTCACGGCCTCCGGCGGCATCACCCTGCCGCAAGGCAGCTTTACTTTCGACAAGCGCAGCGGCCGTCCGCTCTCACCCTCCACCTGCGTCAATAGTTGCAACCTGGTGGTGAGCAGCGGGCAGGAGAGCGCCCGGCTGCGCATCGAGCCGGAAGGGTATATTCATGCGATCCCCTAAGGCCCGTCGCGGCTTCACCCTGATCGAGTTTATCGTCGGCATAGTGCTGCTGGCGGTGGCGCTTACCGGCATTCTGGGGTTGCTGGTCAACCAGGCGCCCCAGTCAGTGGATCCGGTGCAGCAGGTGCGGGCCGCCCAGCTGGCCCAGCGGATCCTCGGCGAGGTGCTGCAAAAATCTTTCGATGAACACTCGGATCACAATGGCGGCCGTTTTCGCTGCGGCGAGACCGTCGGCACGCCTCCCGAGATCTATCCCGCCTGCACCCCAGTCGCCGATTACGGTCCGGATGGGGGCGAGACGCGCCCCTACGCCTTCAACGACGTGGATGATTTCGATACTGCGGGTAACTGGGTGGACGCCAACCAGTTCACCCAGAGCTCTGTCAGCGCCAGCGACGAGGAGTATCGCCACTATCAGCTGAAGATCCGTGTCACGGCTGATGACCTGTTTGCCAGTGCAGGCAAGGGTGCCTCGTCCATCGGCAAGCGTATCGAGTTGACGGTGCGGCTGCCTGATCGCAGCGAAGTCGAGTTTGCGCTCTACCGGGGTAACTACTGATGAGCCAGCGCATTGCACGGGGCTTCACCTTGGTGGAACTGGTGATGGTGATCCTGCTGCTCGGAGTGATGGCCACCTTTACCAGCCAGTTTATCGGTATCGGCACCCAGATTTACGGGGATGCCAGCCGCCGGGAGCAGCTGATGAGCGATGCCCGCTTCGCCCTGGAGCGGCTCAACCGCGAGCTGCGCGATGCGGTGCCGGGCTCGGTGCGCATCGAGGATGAGGCGGGCAACCCTCTGGATCAGGGGGCCTGTCTGCGCTTCTGGCCCATCGTCACCGCCAGCCGCTATCTGGGCTCCGCGGCCAGCGCCGGACTCACCATAGTGGTGCCCGAGGTGCTGCCCGAGCGGAATAAGGACCTGGCCATCGTCTACCCCCTTGCCGATCCGAATATCACCCTGGAGCAGGGGTGCCTCCATGGCAACTGCGTGGCCAGCGTCACCTCTGTTGGGGCATCCGTGTCGGGGGCGCTACCGCTGACGGTGGATGGCTCCTTCGCCAAGGGGTCGCCGGGGCAGCGTATCTATTTTGCCCGCCAACAGGTGCGTTACTGCGTGATGAATGCCGCCCTGACCCGAGCCAGCGCCGCTATCGGCACTGACATTCGCGGGAGCACACCGGTCCTGATGGCCGAGCATATCCGTTTTTCGCCCTATTACTTCTATCGTGAGCCCGCCGCTTTCAATCAGAGCGAGGTGGGGCTGCGGATGGAGTTCGAGCAGCGTGGCGAGCGCGTCCTCTTCAACCACAAGCTGGAGACGCTCAATGTTCCCTAGGCCCCCCCGCAGGTCGGCGCCCCAGCGCGGCAGCGCCATCATGATCGCGCTCTTCGTCATCGTCATCATGGGCCTGCTGGCGGCGGCCATGGGCCGCTTCCTGGTGGACAGCGGCGAGAAGAATACGGTGGAGGTGCGCGGGGTGCGTGCCCTGATGGCGGCACAGAGCGGGCTGGAAATTGCCCTCTACCGGCTCTATCCCAACGACCACTGGCAGGCCCAGAAGTGCGACGCCCTGACCCGAACCCCGTTTGCGGTGCCCGGGCTGGTGGACTGCGAAGCCGAGGTGAGCTGCCAGCGGATCGCCGTGAGCGCGGCCGGCGGGACCCAGACAGGTTACAGATTCCGCAGCGAAGGGCGTTGTGGCAGCCCGAGTCAGAGCGGCGCCAACCCGGATTTTGCCGTCAGCCGCACCCTGGTGGCGGAAGCCTTTGATGGAGTGATGCCGTGATAGGTCGTCTTTGTTCCGTTCTGTTTTTACTGCTGTTCGGCTTGCCTGTGCAGGCAGCACTGGATTGCAACAGCATCTTCCCTGGCCCGATCCAGAGCCATGACGCGGCTGGCACGCTTTACATGCAGTCAGGTGCACGAGTGGAGAATTACAATGGCCTAGAGGTCTGTTTCAAACGTGTCGCTGGTTATGACTATGAAATGAATTCACAAGCCTGTGGTTCGGGCAAATGCCAGGTAACCGGCTTTGCCAGCTTGAAGCAGACTCGGCCCACGTTTCCAGGCAGTACGGATTCTGCCAGTTATACAGCTGCGAATTGGACTACCCCCACGGTCATCCTCGGTACCACTCCGAATTACGGCAAGCCAGCCAGCAGCAGTCGCTGGGACCTGGGCAACCTGACCATAGATGGCTCGGTCAATTCCAATGGGTCGGGTAATGTCAGCTTCTCGGACAGTTACACCACCTATGTGATAAAAAACTTGACCATGCAGAATAGTGGCGTGATGACGTTGACGGCGGGCAAGACCTATATCATCGAGGGGGACCTGAATCTGAATGGGGGCAGTCTCATCAAGCTAGTTGGTACTGGCACGACCTCGTTTTATGTTAAGGGCAATATGTCCGTCCACAATGACTCGCAACTGCAGACGGGATCTGGTTTCAAGGCTTATGTGGTCGGCAGCATGACGCTGACCGGCAGCGACCAACTGGCGGGAACCTTCTATGCGGAAGGGGATGCCACCTTCGAAAATCAGGTGGTGTTGCGTGGCCAGCTGAGCGCGAAGAACGTCAGTCTGAAAGGAAACAGCAAGGTTATTTATGAGGCGGCCTTCTCCACCTGCAAAGATATTTTCACCGATCCCCCGACGGAGGGGGTCAGCATGACACCGCCCCCCGGTGTGCTGGTGCCACCCCTTGGGGACCTGGTGTGCAGCAAGCAGGGGAGTGGCACCAGCTGTACCGGCCACAGTGGCAACAGCTTTGGGCCCGGGGATCACGACTTCGACGACGGCAGCATCAGCAACCAGGCCGAGATCATCGCCACCGGCGTGACGGCGAGGCTCTATTTCAACAACCTCGATCTGAACAACGCCAGGCTCAACCTCCGCAATCCGCCCGAGCATCTCTTCATCTACGTGAAGGGGGATCTCTCCATCGCTGGCCAGAACCAGATCAATGCCGTCGTCTATGTGACGGGCAATGTCCGCATGGCCGGCAACGCCACGCTCGAGGGGGCGCTGGCGACGGGAGGCAATGTCGATATCAGCGGAAACGGTGACTACTACTTCGATCAGGATGCCGTCGACAAGGTGGACCTCGGTGGTAACACCTGCGGAGGGAGCACGGGCGGGTCCCAGATCGATCACTTCGAGCTCAGCCACTCCGGCCAGGCGCTCACCTGCAACCCCGAGACTGTGGTCATCAAGGCCTGTGCCGATGCGAGCTGTTCCCGGCTCGTCACCGAGCAGGTCAGCGCGGCCCTTAGCCTCACCCCCGACACCGCCAGCAATGGCTGGGTGGGGGGCAACCAGCTGACCTTCAGCGGGGGCTCGACCACGGCCCGGCTGCACAACAACACGGCGGGCACCGTGACCATGGGCGTGGCCAGCTCGACACCGGTATTCCAGCACCAGACCCTGTGCCGGGCGGGCAGCGGGGTGCCGAGTGTCGCCGCCTGTACCCTCAACTTTGCCGACAGTGGCTTTATTTTTGATGTGCTGGATACCGATGCCAACAAGCCCCAGCATGTGCTGGATACCTATGCCAACAAGCCTCAGCAAGTGCAGATGAAGGCGGTCCGAAAGGACAACGTGAGCCAGCAGTGCGTACCGAGCTTTGCCAGCGTGAGCAAGCCGATCCGTTTCTGGAGCGACTATATCAGCCCGGCGAGCAATGCCTTCGGCAGCAGAATCACCGTCAATGGCAATGCTATCGCCACCTCGCAAGGGGCGGCCACCGTCAGTAATCTGAGCTTCGATGCCAAGGGTGAGACCACTCTTACCGTGAATTACCCGGATGCGGGCCAGATGCGGCTCAACGCCCGTCACGATGGCAGCGGGGATACCGCGGGTCTGGTGATGACGGGCTCGGATCTGTTCGTCAGCCGCCCGGTGGGGCTCTGCATCACGCCTGCCCAGGGGGCCTGTGCGGCAGGGGATGCCAGTTGTCCGGTGTTCAAGAGGACGGGAGACACCTTCCCACTGAATATCCAGGCCATGGCCTGGCAGAGCGACAACGATGGCAATATCTGCGTCGGCAACGGCACCACGCCGAACTTCGTGTTGCCAGATATCGCCCTGACCACTGAGCTGGTGGTTCCCCAAGGGGGGGGCGTCGCTCAGGTCATCCCGAACAAGTACAGCCACGTTGCGGCCAGCAACAGTCTCAACACGCCCACCCTCAGTCTCAACGAGGTCGGGGTCTTCAGGATCAAGGCGACACCGCCTGCCGCGATACCCCCGGCAACGGGCTATTTTGGCTACAACATTCCTCCCGCCAGCAGCGTGCCGGTAGGGCGTTTCGTGCCCTGGGACTTCAGCATGACGAGCGGCACTGTCACCCCGGCTTGCGGTGGCTTCAGCTATATGAGTCAGCCGTTTGGCGTGGATGCGATTGTGGTTGCGCGCAACAAGGAGGGGGGGGTCACGAAAAATTACCGGGATGCCTTTGCCAAGGGCGCGCTCATTCTGGCGGCTGCCAATAACCAGGACGGGGTGGATCGCTCCAATCGGTTGGTGCCGCTGGCCGCCAGCTGGTCCGAAGGTACCGGCAAGGCTACCGGCCAGAGCCGGTTCATGCGGCTGCGTGAGCTGACCCCGAGCCTGACTGCACCGGAAGAGCCCTTGCCGCTCCTGCGACTAGGGCTCAGGGTAGCGGACGGCGAGACTCTCGAGACCAGCTTCCTTGCCGATCGAAACATGAACCCCGCCGTGACCGGTACCTGCGATAACGGGGTTAATTGCACCGCGAAGCAGCTCCTCATCCCGCAGGGTGCGAACGATACCATGATTGCCTATTACGGCCGTCTGCTGGCCAGTACCCGCCAGGGAGCGGTCAGCGCACCGCTGGCGCTGCCGCTTCAGGTTCAATATTTCGAAGGTGGGCTGTGGCGCGCCAATTCGCAGGATGTCTGCACTCAGATCGCCCTGACGGGGGACGGCATGGATTTCACCGACGCCAATCAACACTATGATGCTGCGAGCGGGGATCTCGTCCTGCAGGATGGTGCCCGCATTCGCCTCGGGTTCGGCAATCAGGCCCCAGGAGGTAGCCAGACTCGGTTCAATAGCGGTGAAACCTGGTTCCATTTTGCACCACCGAATCAGGCCGTACGCATCCCCTACCGTATCGTGCTGGAGAAACAACCTGATCAACCGCTCTGGCTGGCGGACCCCGCCACGGCGGATCATCTGTCGGGAGAGGCCATCTTTGGCCGTGACAGGGGCAACGATCGCATTATTTATCGCCGCGAAGTGATGCCCTGAAAATGATATGGGGACGGGGAGAGGGGCGCTTTGGGGTGAGCCTGCGTCTTATCTCCTTGTTTCGTAGTGTTTGTCGGCCTGAGCGGGTGAGTGATGACTCGCATTTTTGTCGCGCTTGATTGACTGGCGACAGTTTGAGCGCTTGCCCATTGGGGTGGGCATTGGTAAAGTTAGCCGGTTTTCTGCACCTCCAAATTCTTAGGATTTCCCGTAGCCATGTTCAAAAAGCTCAGAGGCGTCTTTTCCAACGATCTGTCGATCGATTTGGGAACTGCCAACACCCTGATCTACGTAAAAGATCAAGGGATCGTCCTTAACGAACCCTCAGTTGTCGCCATTCGCCAAGAGCGCGGGAACGCCAAATCGGTCGCTGCCGTCGGTCATGCCGCCAAGCAGATGCTGGGTCGTACCCCAGGCAACATCTCCGCCATTCGTCCGATGAAAGACGGCGTGATCGCCGATTTCTACGTGACCGAGAAGATGCTGCAGCACTTCATCAAGCAGGTTCACGACAACAACTATTTCCGCCCCAGCCCCCGTGTGCTGGTGTGCGTGCCGTGCGGCTCCACCCAGGTCGAGCGTCGTGCCATCAAGGAATCCGCGTTGGGCGCCGGTGCCCGCGAGGTTTACCTGATCGATGAGCCCATGGCCGCCGCCATCGGTGCCGGCCTGCCGGTCTCCGAAGCGACCGGTTCCATGGTGGTGGACATCGGTGGTGGTACCACAGAAGTGGCCATCATCTCCCTGAACGGCGTGGTCTACTCCCAGTCCGTGCGCATCGGTGGCGACAAGTTCGATGAAGCCATCATCAGCTACGTGCGCCGCAACTACGGCAGCCTGATCGGGGAAGCCACCGCCGAGCGCATCAAGCACGAGATCGGCTCTGCCTACCCGGGCGAAGAGGTGCGCGAGATCGAAGTCCGTGGTCGTAACCTGGCCGAAGGTGTTCCGCGCAGCTTCACCCTGAACTCCAACGAGATCCTGGAAGCGCTGCAAGAGCCGCTGTCCGGCATCGTCTCTGCCGTCATGGTCGCCCTGGAGCAGTCCCCGCCCGAGCTGGCGTCCGACATCTCCGAGCGCGGCATGGTGCTGACCGGTGGTGGCGCCCTGCTCAAAGACATCGACCGTCTGCTGATGGAAGAGACCGGCATCCCGGTCGTCGTGGCTGAAGATCCCCTCACCTGTGTCGCCCGTGGCGGTGGCAAGGCGCTGGAACTGATCGATATGCACGGTGGCGATCTGTTCCACTACGAATAAGACCCAAAGCCGGCCGAGCGCCGGCTCTTTTTTGACGACTCATGAAACCCATCTTTGGTAGAGGCCCTTCGCTTCAGTTACGGTTGTTTCTCGCCGTCATCATCTCTGTCGCTGCCATCGTCGCGGATTCCCGCTTCGGTGTGTTCACGCACGTCCGCGTCTATCTGAGTTCGCTGGTCAGCCCGCTGCAATACATCGCCAATGCGCCCGGTACCCTGCTCGACACCATGTCGACTCAGGTGCAGACCCGATCCAGTTTGATCGAGCAGACCAAGCAGCAGGAGCAGCAGCTGTTAACTCTGCGCTCCCGCCTGCTCAAGCTGGATCAGCTGGAGCACGAGAATCAGCGTCTGCGCGAGCTGCTCGGTTCGCCTGTGCACAAGGAGTCCCGCAAGATGGTGGCCGAGCTGCTGTCGGTGGATTCCGACCCCTTCAGCCATCAGGTGCTGATCAACAAGGGGGCGCTGGACGGCGTCTATAACGGCCAGCCGGTGATCAACGATCAGGGGGTGGTTGGTCAAGTGCTGCACGTGGGTTCCACCACCAGCCGCGTCCTGCTCATCACCGACTCCAGCCACGGCATCCCGGTGCGGGTGCTGCGCAACGATCTGCGCGCCATCGCCTCCGGCAGTGGCGAGCTGGACAAGCTGGAGCTGCGCAACCTGCCGCGCAACACCGACGTCCAGGTTGGCGATCTGCTGGTCACCTCGGGCCTCGGCGGCCGCTTCCCGGAAGGCTATCCGGTGGCGACCGTGACCCGATCCGACTATGTGGAGGGCAAGCCCTTCGCCCAGATCGAGGCCAAGCCGCTGGTGGCGCTGGACAGGCTGCGTTATCTGCTGCTGCTGTGGACCGACAAGAAGCCGGAAGTGCATGACGACGATGCCCTGGCGCCTGCCGCGACGCCCTCTGCGGCGACGGCTACCTCGGCGGCGGAGGCAACGCGCTGATGCTGCAACCCGCCAGCGGCAGGATCTGGATCTGGATCTCGATCCTGCTGGCCCTGTGTCTCTCGATCCTGCCGCTTCCCTTTCAATTCGAACCCTTCCGGCCGGACTGGCTCGCCATGGTCCTCATCTATTGGGCGCTGGCGCTGCCGCATCGGGCCAACGTCGGCACCGCCTGGGTGGCTGGCCTGCTGCTGGACGTGCTGCTCGGCAGCACGCTCGGCGTGAGGGCCATGGCCATGGCCATCACCACCTATCTGGCGGCCTTCCAGTTCCAGAAGATCCGCAACTTCTCCCTCTGGCAGCAGGCGTTGATCATCGGTCTGCTCTCCCTGGTGGGCAAGATCACCGTGTTCTGGGCCGAGCACCTGTTCAGCCGTGCCAGTCTCAATCTGGCCTATTTTTGGTCGACGTTGACGACGATGTTAATATGGCCCTGGATTTTTATGGTCTTGCGCAAGGTACGCCGTCGCTTCAATATCAAGTGAACATGAGCAAAAACAACGGATTGTAACTGCGTCTCGCCTCATTGAGTGAATATGAACAAGCACAACGAACTGCAACTCTATCTCGCCTCGGGCTCACCCCGCCGGCATGAACTGCTGACCCAGCTGGGCTACCGCTTCGAGGTGCTCAGGCTGGATGTGCCCGAGCAGCGGGACGCGGGCGAAAAGCCCCAGGATTATGTCTGCCGGCTGGCCCGTGACAAGGCGATGGCCGGTGTGGCCGCGGCCCCGACCGCATTGCCGGTGCTGGGGGCCGACACCATAGTGGTGCTGGGAGACAGGGTGCTGGAGAAACCCTCCGACCTGCTCGATGCCAAAGACATGCTGGAAGCGCTCTCCGGCAAGGTCCATCAGGTGATGACGGCGGTGGCACTGGCTACCCCGGATCGCTGCGATGTGCGGTTGGTGACCACCAATGTGGCATTCCGCAAGCTGGACGAGGCCGAGATCGAGGCCTACTGGCGCACAGGTGAACCCTGTGACAAGGCCGGTGCCTATGCCATCCAGGGAATAGCCGGCAAGTTCGTCAGCCGCATCGAGGGGAGCTACAGCGCCGTGGTCGGCCTGCCCCTGCTGGAGACGGATCTGTTGATCAAGCAGCACCTCGAGCAGACCCGGTAATCCCCTCGTCAGCAGTTCGCTGCTGAGTTACCCGTTGTTCGTCGTGCCAGAATTCAAAACTAGAAAGGCAAGGTAACTTATGTCAGTAGAACTGCTGGTGAACGTCACCCCCTCAGAGACCCGGGTCGCCCTGGTCGAGAACGGGCTGCTGCAGGAAGTGCATGTAGAACGTCAGGCCAAGCGCGGCATCGTGGGCAACATCTACAAGGGCAAGATCAGCCGGGTGTTGCCCGGCATGCAGGCCGCCTTCGTCGACATCGGCATGGACAAGGCCGCCTTCCTGCACGCCTCCGACATAGTGCCCCACACCGAGTGCGTGGCGATCAAGGAGAAGGAGCAGTTCCAGGCGGGCAACATCGCCGAGCTGGTGCGCCAGGGCCAGGACATCATGGTGCAGGTGGTTAAAGATCCGCTGGGCACCAAGGGAGCCCGCCTCACCACCGACATCACCTTGCCGTCCCGCTATCTGGTCTTCATGCCGGGCAGTGCTCACGTCGGCGTCTCCCAGCGCATCGAGTCCGAAGCGGAGCGCGAGCGCCTCAAGCGCACCGTGGCGGGCTATGTGGACGAGCTGGGTGGCTACATCATCCGTACCGCTGCCGAAGGGGTGGGAGAGCAGGAGCTGGAGCAGGATGCCGCCTTCTTGAAGCGCCTGTGGCGCAAGATCCTGGAGCGCAAGCAGAAGTACCCGCCGTGCAAGATCCTCTACGAGGATCCCAGCCTGGCCTTCCGGGTAGTGCGCGACTTTGTCGGCGCCGAACTCGACAAGATCCGCGTCGATTCCCGCCAGAGCTTCGAGCTGCTTTCGCACTTCACCGGCGAGTATGTGCCCGAGCTGGCCAGCAAGCTGGAGTACTACTCCGGCGAGTCGCCCATCTTCGATCTCTACGACGTGGAGAACGAGATCCAGCGTGCCCTTGAGCGCAAGGTGGAGCTGAAATCCGGCGGTTACCTCATCATCGACCAGACCGAAGCCATGACCACGGTGGACATCAACACAGGTGCCTTCGTCGGCCATCGCAACCTGGAAGAGACCATCTTCAACACCAACGTCGAGGCCACCGCCGCCATTGCCCGCCACCTGCGCCTGCGCAACCTGGGCGGCATCATCATCATCGACTTCATCGACATGCAGTCCGAGGATCACCGCCGCCGGGTGCTGCACAGCCTGGAGCTGGCGCTGGCGAAAGACAGGGCCAAGACCAACGTCAACGGCTTCTCCCAGCTCGGCCTGGTGGAGATGACCCGCAAGCGCACCCGGGAGAGCCTGGAACACGTGCTCTGCTCCGAGTGCCCCGAGTGCAAGGGGCGCGGCCGGGTCAAGACGGTGGAGTCGGTCTGTTTCGAGATCCTGCGAGAGATCATCCGGGTCAACCGTGCCTACGACGCGGATCAGTTCACCGTCTATGCGGCGCCTTCGGTGGCCGATTACCTGCGAGGGGAGGAATCCCACAGTCTGGCGGAGCTGGAAGTCTTCATCGGCAAGCAGGTCAGGGTGGTGACGGAGCCGCTCTGTGGGCAGGAACAATTCGATGTGGTGATGATGTAATTGATCTATCGCTGGCTGAGTCGGGGCTGGTTGGCCCTCGGAGTCCTCTTCGTGCTGCTGGCCATCCTGGTCAGCGTGGTACGGCTTGGCGGTCCCCTGCTCAACCAGCACCGGCAGGCCGTGATAGCGACCCTGCTGGGGGACAACCAGCTGGAGGTGAGCGTCGAGCACGTCGGGTTGAGCTGGACCCGGCGCGGCCCGGCCCTCGAGCTGCAAGAGCTCGCCATCGCCCCCGATTCGGGACGTTTTTCCCTGCGCCTCGGCAAGGTGTGGGCCCACCTCGACTTCTGGCGCTCCCTCAACGACTGGAAGCTGGTGTTCGGCCAGTTGTTGCTGAGCGACGGCGACATCGCGCTGGATCTGGCACAGCCGGCGGCACCGGAAAATGACAAGAATCCCAGCCAGCAGGCGGCCCTGCTGCGCTTCCTGCTGACCCAGCTCTCCACCTTCGACATTCACGACAGCCGACTGAGCATCACCACGGCGCTGGGGGAGGTGCGTGCCCTCAACATCGCCCAGTTGCGTTGGCAGAATCGCGGCAAGCGCCATCAGGGGGTGGGCAAGGCCTACCTGATCAACGGGGTGGGCGAGAGCACCCTGGATCTCATCATCGACGTGGATGCCCCGCAAGTGCGCCTCGACAAGCTCAAGGGCCAGCTCTACCTGGGTGCCAGCGAGCTGGACATCAGTCCCATGCTGGCGCGGATCCATGCCGGCGAACCCAGGGTGACCGGGCAGCTCGACTTCCAGCTGTGGAGCGAGTTCGAGGGGGGGAGGCTCGGCAACTCCCTGCTGGCCTTTGGCAACAACCACCTGATCTGGAAGGACGAGGTCAAGGGTGAGCCGCACCGGCTCGACCTGCGAGGCGGCAAGATCCAGCTGCGGCGCGACGGTGAGGAGTGGCAGCTCGCCAGCCACGACGTGACCTTCAAGCTCGACGGGGCGACCTGGCTGCAGAGCCGGTTGCAGCTAGAGCGGGTCGGCTCCCGCATCCAGGGCTATGTGCCCGCCATCGATCTCGACCAGGTCGCCAACCTGAGCCAGCTGGTGTCCGGCCTCTATCCCGAGCTGACCACGACCCTCAAACATACCCAGCCCAAGGGCAAGTTGCAGGAGCTGGTGCTGCAGGCAGATGGCGACTGGCAGGGGCTCTCCCTGAGCGGCCAGCTCAGGGGCTTCGAGACCAAGGCCTGGCACGATGTGCCCGGCCTGCAGAAACTGGACGGCGACTTCTGGCTGACCCCGGTCGGGGGCAGCGCCCGCCTGACCCTGGGCAAGGGCAAGGTGGATCCCGCCCGTCACTTCAAGGTGCCGATCCCGGTGGACAGCCTCTTTGCGCGCCTCGACTGGTGGCGCGAGACGCAAGGCTGGGTGCTCTACGGCCAGGACATTGCGCTGGATAACGAGGATTTGCGCCTCGCCAGTCGTTTCCGCCTCGAGCTCTTTGAACATCCCTTCCTCGCCCTGACCGGCCGCATCGACGTGAAGAATGCGGCCCATGCGGATCGCTATTATCCGCTGGCCGTGATGAGCGACGGTCTGGTGGACTACCTGAGCGGTGCCATCAAGGGGGGCAAGGCCAAGGGGGCTGACCTGCTCTGGTATGGCGAGTTCCGGGACTTCCCTTACGACAACGGCAAGGGGGTCTTCCAGGTCGCCGTACCGCTGGAGCAGGCCACCTACGAGTTCTTCCCCGGTTGGCAGCCACTCACCGACCTGCAGATCGATCTGCTGTTCCAGAACGCGGGTCTGGACATGCGCAGCAGCGCCACTCGCCTCGGCAAGGCCAGATCCGACGCTGTGCATGCCTGGATCCCGGATCTCTCCCCCGGGGCGCACCTCTATGTGGATGCCAGGGTCCAGGGGGAGGGGCAGGCCATCAGCGGTTACCTGCAGGATTCTCCCCTCGCGGGCTCTGTGGGTCAGGCGCTGCGGGAGATCGAGATCCGTGGTCCCATGGAGGGCACGGTCAAGCTCGACATACCGCTGGATGGCAAGGGCGAGGTCAAGGCCAGCGGGGAGGCGAGCTTCCATGACAACAGTGTCAGGATCGCCACCCTGGATCTGCCCCTGGAGAAGGTGCAGGGACGGCTCGAATACGACAACGAGCACACGCACTTCAGCAACCTCAAGGCCAGCCTGTGGAACCAGCCGCTGACCCTGGATTACCGGGGCAAACAGTTGCCCCACGGCTATCAGGCGGATCTCAAGTTCAAGGGACTCTGGGACAGCAGCCGCCAGCGCCAGGACATTCCTGCCCTAGAAATGCTCAAGGGACGCAGCAACTGGACGGGGACCCTGGGGCTGACCCTGCCCGAGAACAATGCCTTCAGCTTCCAGCTGGCGCTGGACTCCAACCTGCAGGGGATGGGGCTGGATCTGCCGGTGCCGCTGACCAAGGCGCCCGAGAGCCGGCTCCCCCTCAAGGTCACGGCACGGGGCCGCGACGGCAGTGCCGACATTCGCGCGGTGCTGGGGGCCGATGTGGATATGCAGAGCCGGCTGGTGTACGGCGAGGGGGCTCCCTACCTCAGCCGGGTGCGGGTCAACGTCGGCCAGCCCGGGGCCCGGGTGCTGCAAGACAAGCCCATGCTGCTCGCCATCAATCAGCCCCAGGCCGACGTGGCCGGCTGGCTGGCGCGGCTCACGCGCTGGTTGCCGGGCAAGGGGACGCAGAGCAGCGGCAACGCGGTGGTCGGCCCTGCCTTCCTGCCCCAGGAGTGGGGGGTCGATGGTCTGCTCGCCCGGGCCGATATCGGCAGCGCCAACCTCAAGGCGGTGCACTTCACCGTGGGGCCGGTGAACCTGGCCACCGAGGTGATGATCGACAGCCCCGAGGTGATGGGGGTAGTGCGCATTCCCGTGACGGACAGGCAGCCCATCGACGCCAAGTTCGCTCGTATTCACTGGTCAGGCAAGGGATCCGATCTCAGCCCCGAGCCCGATGCCCGTCAGGACAAGGCCATCATGGATGCCATCCCCTGGCTCACCTTCAGCTGCGTGGATTGTCGCTTCGGGGAGTTGCCCCTCGGGGAGCTGAAAGGCGAACTGGTACCCGGCGCCAACCGGCTCGATCTCAAGGGGCTGGAGATGCGGCTCGCCGGCAGCACCCTGAGCGGGAGCGCCGAGTGGCTGGCGCAGCCCGGCCAGATGCAGACCCGGGTCCGTGCCCACCTCAGCACCCAGAACAGCGAACTGCTGCTCAAGCGACTCGGCTTCACCTCGCCCATCGGCGACGCGCCGGGCAAGCTGGCGCTGGATCTGAGCTGGCGTGACGTGCCCTACCGGCTGGACTTGCCGACCCTGGCAGGCAGTGCCGACCACCAGCTTGAGGGGGGCACCCTGCGGGAGGTCAACGACAAGGGGGCGCGCCTGCTCTCCCTGCTGAGCCTCGACTCCCTGATGCGCAAGCTGCGCCTCGATTTTCGTGATGTGTTCGACAAGGGATTCTATTTCGAATCCATGTCGGCCTCCGCCAAGATCAAGCAGGGGGTGGTGGAGAACAACGACTTCTACATGAAGGGGGCCGCCGGCAACCTGCGTGGCGAGGGTGTCGCCGATCTGGTGCGCTGGCGCCTCGATTACGATCTGAGCTTCTCGCCGAACCTGGGGGGCACCCTGCCGGTGGTGGCAGCTTTCTCCCTGACCCCGATCACCGGGCTCTATGTGCTGGCGCTCTCCAAGCTGCTGGAACCTGTGGTGGATGTGGTGACTCGCATCGATTTCCGGGTCTCGGGCCCGCTGGACGACCCCAAGCTGATCGAGGCGGGCCGGGATCGCGCCCGTATCAAGCTCAACCAGCAGCAGAAACAGGCGGTGGATGCGGTGGCGCCGAATCTGCCCACCGAGGAGGTCACCCCCTTCCTGCTGACCCCCAAACACGGCGGGCCTGCCCAGCGCTGAGGAGCGGCATCGCGGTGCCAAAACCCTTTCGTCCGGGGCCCGAACCCCTCATAGTGCAGGGATTCCCCCGCAAGCCGAGGATGCAGAGTCCGGCGGCTTGCCCAATCACAAGGAGCGTGTCATGTGGTTAGCCGCAATACAGCTGATATCAGGCCGTCACTGGCAGGATAACCGGGCACAGATCGCCGCCGAGCTGGCGGCCCTGCCCAAGGAGCGCCCCTTGCTGGTGCTGCTGCCTGAAAACTTCGCCCTGTTTGGCGAGCGCCAGGGCTATCTGGATGGCGCAGAGGCCCTGGGTGAGGGCCCTATCCAGACCCAGCTGGCCGCCTGGGCGCGGGAGCACGGGATCTGGCTGGTGGCTGGGGCCATGCCCACCACCATCGCCGGTTCCGACCATATCCACACCAGCTCGCTGGTGTTCGATTCCAGCGGTGAGCTCAAAGGCCACTACCACAAGATCCACCTGTTCGACGTGGACGTGGCCGACAACCACGGCCGCTACCGGGAGTCCGAGACCTTCAGCCCCGGCCAGGAGTGCGTGGTGCTGGACTCCCCCTTTGGTCCCCTCGGCCTCTCTATCTGTTATGATCTGCGCTTCCCCGAGCTCTATCGCCGGCTGGCCCGGGCCGGTGCCCGCGTGCTGCTGGTGCCTGCCGCCTTCACCGCCGTGACCGGCGAGGCGCACTGGGAGCCGCTCTTGCGGGCTCGCGCCATCGAGAACCAGTGCTATGTGGTGGCCGCCAATCAGGGGGGTACTCACGAGACGGGGCGCCAGACCTGGGGCCACAGCATGGTGATCGATCCCTGGGGTCGGGTGCTGGCCTGTCAACGCACGGGGCGCGACACCGTGCTGGCGAAGATGGAGCCCGGGCTGGTCGACGAATTGAAACGCACCATGCCGGTGCTGCAACATGCCCGGCTGTTGTGATGCCGTGGCGTTGATTGGCACCGGGGGCCATGAGCTCCGCTGATTGCACTCGACGAACCCACACCGGATGAATTAACCGTTACGACTTCTCACAGCGAGAGTGGAGAGAAAGATTGAGTCTATTGAGCCAGGTTAGTGCCTCATTGTTGGCCCCGAACGATCTCGACGAAGGGCGGCTGCAGCAGCTGCTCGGCAGCCTGATGAGCCATCAGGTGGAGTTCGGCGACCTCTATTTCCAGCGCAGCTGGCACGAGTCCTGGATGCTGGAGGACGGCATCGTCAAGGATGGCAGCTACAACATCGATCAGGGTGTGGGGGTGCGCGCCGTCAGCGGCGAGAAGACCGGCTTCGCCTACTCGGACGAGCTGAGCCTGCTGGCGCTGCAACAGTCGGTGACCGCCGCCCGCGGCATCGCCGCCGCCGGGGCCCAGGGCAAGGTGAAAGCCTGGGCCAGAACCGAAGCGAACCTGCTCTATCCGGCCATGGATCCGCTGCAGACCCTCGACAAGCAGCAGAAGATCGCCCTGCTGGAGCAGATGGACAAGTTTGCCCGCAGCCTGGATCCCGCCATCAATCAGGTGATGGCCTCCATCAGTGGCGTCTATGAAGAGATCCTGGTGGCCGCTACCGATGGCACCCTGGCCGCCGACGTGCGCCCTCTGGTGCGCCTCTCGGTGACCGTCATCGCCGAGAAGGGCGATCGCCGGGAGCGCGGCAGCGCCGGGGGCGGCGGTCGCTTCGGCTACGACTATTTCCTGGAGCTGGACGGACTGGAAAGCCGGGCGTTTGGCTATGTGCGCGAAGCGGTGCGCCAGGCCCTGGTGAACCTCGAGGCCATAGACGCGCCGGCCGGCACCATGCCGGTGGTGCTGGGTGCCGGCTGGCCCGGCGTGCTGCTGCACGAGGCGGTGGGTCACGGGCTGGAGGGGGACTTCAACCGCAAGGGATCGTCCGCCTTCGCCGGTCGCATCGGCGAGCAGGTCGCCTCCAAACACTGCACCATAGTCGATGACGGCACCCTGGTGGGTCGGCGCGGCTCCGTCTCCATCGACGACGAGGGGACGCCTGGGGGCTACAACGTGCTGATCGAGAACGGCATCCTCAAGGGCTACCTGCAGGACAAGCAGAACGCCCGCCTGATGGGGGTTCCGCTCACCGGCAACGGCCGCCGCGAATCCTACGCCGCCCTGCCGATGCCGCGCATGACTAACACCTACATGCTGGCGGGTCAGCACGATCCGGCGGAGATCATCGCCTCGGTGAAGAAGGGCATCTATGCCCCCAACTTCGGCGGCGGTCAGGTGGACATCACCTCCGGCAAGTTCGTCTTCTCCGCCTCCGAGGCCTACCTCATCGAGGATGGCAGGATCACTGCCCCCATCAAGGGTGCCACGCTCATCGGCAACGGCCCCGAGGCCATGAGTCAGGTTTCCATGGTGGGTAGCGATCTCGCGCTCGATCGCGGGGTGGGTGTCTGCGGCAAGGAGGGGCAGAGCGTGCCGGTCGGCGTCGGTCAGCCCACTCTCAAGCTGGATCAGCTCACCGTGGGCGGCACTTCCTAGGTTGGCTTGGCCGCGCAGCGGCATGACTCTACGCAATCAAACCCCGGCCCACCGCCGGGGTTTTGTTTTCTTTGGGGCGCACCAATAAAAAACCCCGGTCAGTGGACCGGGGCGGGTGAATGGGGTTGATGGGGATCAGTTGACCGATATGGCACGGGCATCGATATAGAATCGCGCGTGGCCTTGCGGATCTATCCTGATCTGGGCGACCAGCCGATCGCTTCGCTTGTATTCCCATCTGCTCTTGATCCGGGTCAGGGCTGGGCTGGCGGCCCCGACTACGTTCAGATATTCATGAAACAGGCTGTAGCTTCCAATCTCGGTCAGCATCTCTTCCATTTGCATGTCTCCTCAAGTGATTGGGTCTGCATCGGTCACGTTAGCCGCGACCCTCTGAACCCTGCCTGTACAAAAAAAAGACTAACCCATCCGAGCATGGACAACATGATCAGGCGCAACTTCGGTGACGATTCCCGAGCCGAGATGACACCGTTTTCAGTCAGGGCTGGTGCGGGGCCGGCAGGTGATCGGGTGCGTGGGACAACGCAGGGGCTGTCTGCACCGTAGTTGCGCCGTGGAACACGGGATCCTGCGCCACCTCCTTGATGCCGTTGATGCAGAATTGCATGCCCATGCACACCAGCAGGAAGCCCATGATGCGGGTCATGGCGTCGATGCCGGTGGCACCGAGGATCTTGCAGACCGGATCCGCCAGCTTGAGCACGCCCCAGCTGAGCAGGCTCATCAGGGCGAAGGCGGTCACCATGGCGGCATAGATGACGAAACGGTTGTACTCGTCGGGCAGCTCGGCAATCTGGGCGGCGCCGCTGATCACCAGGGCCATGGTGCCCGGCCCGCACATGCTGGGCATGGTGAGCGGCACGAAGGCGATGCTCTGGTTGATGTCGACCCCGGCGGCCTGGCTGGGGGCCGGGAACAGCATGCGAAAGCCGATGAAGGCGATAATGAGGCCACCGGCCAGCCGCAGACCGGGAATGGAGATCCCGAACAGATCCAGGATGGAGGATCCGATGAAGAAGCTGACGCAGAGGGTGGCGAACAGATAGATGGCGGCCAGATTGATCTGACGGCGTATGTGCTCACGGGACATGCCCTTGCTCAATCCCAGCAGCAGGGTTGCCGTGGTGGGGGGATTGACCATGGGAAGCAGCGCGAGCAAGGCGATGAATACGACCTGGAAAAACATCTTGCACCTCGGGGTGGTTGGCAAACAACAGGGCCAGACGCGGGTCTGGCCTTAAGGGGGGGCAACTCTACGGGAGCCCGGCTGAATATAGCCGGAACAAGCGGGCCCCGACAGTCCGGGGTCCGTATTGATCAGGCGGTTTGTGGCGTGACCTGACGCCGAGTGCGCTGGCGCAGCCAGAGCCAGAGGCCCAGTACGAAGCCGAGACCGGCCAGACTGACCACATAGTGGGAGGGTGCCAGCACGTCGTTCTTCATCCAGAGGGTGACCAGCATGGGAGTGAGCCCGCCGAAGATGGCGTAGGCCACGTTGTAGGAGAACGACAGCCCGGAGAAGCGCACCACGGGCGGGAAGGCGTTGACCATGACATAGGGCACGGCGCCGACGATCCCTACCGCAAAGCCCGCCAGCATGTAGAGCGGTATCAGCTGAGCCATGCCCGCCGCCAGGCTGTGGTAGAAGGCATAGGTGGCACCGGCCAGCAGCAGGGAACCCAGGACGAAGGTGGGGCCGCTGCCGAGGCTGTCTATCAGTCGACCGTAGAAGATGCAGCCCAGGGTGAGCGCGACGATGGCCAGGGAGTTGGCGGTCAGGGCATCGGCGGGGCTGATGCCATGCACCTTCTGCAGATAGGTCGGGGTCATCAGGATCACCACGACGATGCCGGCGGAGAGCAGCCAGGTCAGCAGCATGGAGACGATGACGCTGCCCTTGTGTTCACGGAGCACCGTCTTGAGGGGCAGCTCCTCGGCCAGGGCCTTGTTGGCCTGCATCTCGGCGAAGACCGGGGTCTCGTGCAGCCAGCGGCGCAGGTACATGGCGACGATGCCGAACACACCGCCGAGCACGAAGGCCAGACGCCAGCCCCACTCGCTCACCTCGATCGGGCTCATGCCGCGGTTGATGGCGGTGGCCACCAGGGAGCCGAGCAGTATGCCGGCCGTCAGCCCTGCCGTGAGGGTGCCGCAGGCGACGCCGACCCGGCGGGCAGGCACGTGTTCGGCCACGAAGACCCAGGCCCCCGGGACTTCGCCCCCGATGGCGGCCCCTTGCAGGATCCGCAGCAACAGCAGCAACAGCGGGGCGACGATGCCGAGGGTGGCATAGGTGGGCAGCAGGCCTATCAGCAGGGTCGGCAGCGCCATCAGGATGATGCTGAGGGTGAACATCCGCTTGCGGCCGATGAGATCGCCGAAGTGGGCCATGATGATGCCCCCCAGCGGGCGGGCCAGGTAACCGGCGGCGAAGATGCCGAAGGTCTGGAACTGGCGCAGCCACTCGGGAATGTCCGCCGGGAAGAACAGCTCGCCTATCACCACGGCGAAGAAGACGAAGATGATGAAGTCGTAGAATTCGAGGGCGCCGCCCAGCGCCGCCAGGCTCAGGGTCTTGTAATCCTGTCGGTTGAGGGGGCGATTGTGGTCATGATGTGTGCTGACTGTGGTCATATCCTTATGTTTCCCATCGTTTTTTTAGTTATTCTCCCCCACGTTCTGCGGGGATACGCTCACCCACGAGGGTATGCTTTTGTGTCCCTCGATGTAAATCGCACAATTCGCAACACTGTCTTGCAGCACCTTGCGACAAGGGATTGGAGAGATCATGACGAAGAAAAAGGTACTGCTCTCCTGGAGCAGCGGAAAAGACAGCGCCTGGGCCCTGCATCGCTTGCGCCAGGATCCGGCGATCGAGGTGGTGGGACTCTTCACCACCCTGAATCAGGCGTTCGAGCGGGTGGCCATGCACGGGGTGCGCAAGCAGTTGCTGACGGAGCAGGCTGCGTGCGTGGGGCTGCCACTGCACTGCATCGATCTGCCCTGGCCCTGCAGCAACGAAGACTATGGCCGGATCATGACCGGCTTCATCGCCGAGGTGCTGGCCATAGGGATCCGCCACATGGCATTCGGGGATCTCTTCCTCGAAGATGTGCGCGCCTATAGAGAGAAACAGCTGGCGGGCACCGGCATAGCGCCCCTGTTCCCGCTCTGGGGTAGCGACACGAGCGAGCTGGCGCAGGAGATGATGGCCGCCGGCTTGAGGGCCAGGATCTGCACGCTCGACCCCAAGAAGCTGGATATGAGCCTGGGGGGGCACGAGTTCGACGAGGTGCTGCTGGCGGCGCTGCCGGATGGGGTGGATCCGTGCGGCGAGAACGGCGAGTTCCACACCCTGGCCTTTGATGGCCCCATGTTCCTGCGGCCCTTGGCGATCCGGGTGGGGGAGACAGTGGTGCGGGATGGCTTCGTCTTTACCGATCTGCTGCCGGATGAGGCCCCCTGAGGGCGGCAGGTCCATCTCCCGTTTGCTGGATGCGATAAGGCCGGATCCCTGGGGACCCGGCCTTGTCGTCTGCCCGGCTCAGCGGGCTGCGAAGGTGTCGCAGCTAGCGGGCTTGCCGCTGTCAAAGCCCCGCTTGAACCAGGCGAGGCGCTGGGCCGAGCTGCCGTGGGTGAAGCTGTCCGGCACCACCCGGCCCTGACCACGCTGCTGCAGGCGGTCGTCACCGATGGCCTGGGCGGCGTTGAGGGCCTCCTCCAGATCGCCGTGCTCCAGCACCTGCTCCTTCTCCATATGGTGACCCCAGACTCCGGCGAAGCAGTCGGCCTGCAGCTCCAGCTTGACCGACAACCTGTTCTGCCCGGCCTGGCTCAGCCCCTGCTGTTGCTGGCGCACCTTGGTCGAGATGCCGAGCAGGTACTGCACGTGGTGGCCCACCTCGTGGGCGACCACATAGCCCTGGGCGAAGTCGCCATCGGCCCCGAGCTTGTCGCGCATGTCCTGATAGAAGGAGAGATCGATGTAGACGGTGCTGTCTGCCGGGCAGTAGAAGGGGCCCATGACGGACTGGCCCTGACCGCAGCCGGTCTGGGTGGCTCCGCGATAGAGCACCAGCCTGGGGGGCTGATACTGGTTGCCGCTTCGGGAGAAGATCTCGCCCCAGGTGTCTTCGGTGGAGGCGAGCATCACAGAGGTGAATCTGGCCAGGGGATCGCTGGCCGGCTGAGACACATTCTGGCGCGGCGCCTGGCTCTGCTGGGCCGGCTCGTCGAGCAATGGGCTCAAGTCCACGCCGTAGTAACCCGCCACCATGACCACGACAATCAGGATGAGGCGGCCCTTGCCGCCGAGGGGCAGGCCGCCGCCCCCGCTGCCACTGCCCTGTTGGCGCCTGTCTTCCACGTTGCTGCTCTCACGGCGATCTTGCCAGCGCATAGCCCCATACTCCCGTCATTGGTGGTGGCAGTAATGATAATGTCTGCTGGCGCGGCCTGCCTGATGAGGGGGTGTTATTCGGCCCAGGGCATCTCGGGCAGGCAGTCGAGGAACTCGGCGTAGCGGGTCAGATTGAAGGGGCCCTGTTCGGCCTCCATGGCCATCAGCTCGGCACCGAGGGCGCAGGCGATGTATTGCAGCGCCTCGTCCCGCGGGGTGCCCTTCATCACCAGTCGCATCAGGGTGGCTTTCACCTGCAGGGGATGGCCGTCGGCGAGCTGGTTGTCCACCATCTCCAGCAGCGTCTGTTCGTCAAAGAACTCGGTGGTGTCCGTCATGGGGGATCTCCTGTTTGTTGTACTGTGGATTGGGATAGGGCGGGCAGTATAGCCGGAACCGCCGTGCGACTCATGTGGCAGGGACTAAATGTCGGCTGCCGGGGGCTGTGGTCGCCGGTTTGCGGTCCAAGACGGCCTCCTTTTGGCCGGGGATCTTGCCAAGCGCTGGCTGTGGGGGCAGTCTTGATGGCTGTTGTTCTCATCACACGAGCCCTTTGCCATGATCTTCTCCGAGCGCCTCATCCTGCGCGAGCTCAATACCGACGATGCCCCCTTCATTCTCGAACTGCTCAACGACCCCGATTTCCATCGCTACATCGGCGATCGCGGGATCCGCACCCTGGACGACGCCGAAAACTACATCCAGCAGGGGCCGGCGGTCAGCTATGCCCAGCACGGGCACGGTCTCTATCTGGTGATGCGACGGGAAGACGAGGCCAAGTTGGGCATCTGCGGGCTCATCAAGCGCGACACCCTGCCGTGCGAAGACATCGGCTACGCCTTCCTGCCCGCCTGGCGTGGTCAGGGCTATGGCATAGAGGCGGCGCAGGCGGCGATCAAGGATGGGCGGGAGCGGCTCGGCATCGAGCGGGTCATCGCCATCGTCACCCCGGGCAACGAGCGATCTGTGGCGCTGCTGGGCAAGCTGGGTCTGGTGCGCAGCCGTCTGGTCAGGCTGAGCGAGGATGCCGACGAGTGTCTGTTGCTGGAAGCGGCCGATACCCAGGCCTGTACTGTCTGAGGGATGGCAGGGCCGTCAATCAGAAGAGGGGATCATAAGGCTGAAGGCGAGGGAGACAAGGGGGCCGCCGTGAGTTGCGGCCTGTCTGCATCGTGTGCTGCCGGTGGGCAGGATCAGTTGAGCTCTTCGATGGAGAACTCGCCAGGGATGCCATCACAGGAGATGGCGAAGCCACCGCTGGAGCGGGTGCTGAACTGGATCAGAAACGCATCATAATCATGCTCTTGCACGGGCAGGTTGATGGGTTTGCTGCGACGCAGGGGTTTGTGTGTTTGTACGGCTTTCATCATGGTATTTCTCTATATAAATTAAATAATTGCTCCTTGTATTTGCAAATGTAGGTCAATGGGCGCGGTCAGATCCGCGCAGGAATACCCAGCCCCATAAGGGCGTCTGCACTATCAAGGAATATGCGGATGCATAGTTCAAATTGGGTGGGCAGATCGGGTCTGCACCGTGAGAGCCGGGCAACGCAGGCAGACAGCCTGACGGTTCTCAAGGCGAGTAAATCAGAGGAAGGTTATGTGGGTACTGGCAGGATTCATCTAACGTTGAAGCATTGCGAACATAAACTGGGCTGATTAACTAGCCGGTGCGCATTCTCTCTTCGAAATGAATAAAAAGCAAACACTAATTGTGCGATGTCGCGACGATGCCGCATCTTCCATTGCCAGACCGCCAACGAGAAGGGCTCCCGAGGGAGCCCTTCTGCCTTTGCCAGTCACGGCCTGCGGCTGACTCAGTAGTCGCCGCTGGCCTTCTTGGCGGCGGTGATCATCGGGGTGATGGTCATGCCTTGCACCACGATGGAGAACATCACCACCGAGTAGGTCATCACCAGGATCACCTCCCGCAGATCGACGCCCTGCTCTGGCAGCACCATGACCCCGGAGGGCAGTGCCAGCGCCATGGCCATGGCCAGACCGCCGCGCAGGCCGCCCCAGGTGAGAATGCGCACCGAGAAGCGGTTGTAGCTGCGGAACTTGCGGAAGGCCACATAGGGCAGGGAGACGCTGATGAAGCGGGCGGCGAGGCAGAGCGGCACCGCGATGACCAGCAGGATCCAGTCTTGCCAGGCCAGATCCAGCAGCACCAGGGCCAGGCCGATCAGCAGGAACAGCAGGGCGTTGAGGAACTGGTCCATCAACTCCCAGAAGTGATCCAGGTGGTGGCGGCTCTGCTCGGAGAAGCCTGACTGACGGGTCCAGTTGCCTATCATGATGCCGGTGACCACCATGGCCAGGGCGCCGGAGACGCCGATCATGTTGGCAAAGGCGAAGCCCGCGGTCGGGATGCACAGTGTCAGCAGCAGCTCCAGGGAGCCGTCGTCGGTGGCGCTGATCATCACGTGGGCAATGAGGCCCAGCACGGCGCCGAACAGGATGCCGCCGAGGGCTTCATGCAGGAACAGGCCAGCCACGCTGCCGAAGGTGGGCTCGACGCCGCCAAAGGCCACGGCGAAGACGGTGGCGAAGATCACCAGGCCGACCCCGTCGTTGAACAGGGACTCCCCTTCGATCTGGATGGCGATCTGGGGAGGTGCCTTCATCTTCTTGACGATGGCGAGCACGGCAATGGGGTCGGTGGGGGAGATCAGGGCACCGAACAGCATGCAATAGACCAGCGGCAGTTCCCAGCCCAGCAGCTTGGCGATGAACCAGAAGCCGTAGCCGATGATGAAGGTGGAGAGCAGGGTCGCCGCGATGGAGAGAATGGTGATCTCCCATTTCTGGCTGCGCAATGCCTTCAGATTGATGCCGAGACCGCCGGCAAACAGCAGGAAGCCCAGGATCCCCTTCAGCAGGAAGTTCTGGAAGTCGATGCTTTCCATGGTCTCGACGGCCAGAGGTTCCAGATTGAACCAACCCAACTTACCAAACAGCACCATCAGGGCGGAGATCAGCATGGATCCTGCGGTGATGGCGATGGTGGTCTGGATCTTCACGACATACTGGTTGGCAAAGGCGATGAAGATCGCCAACGCTGCCAAGAAACAGAGTGTGTAGTAGACGCTCATAGTTATTTTTCTCTTTAGTAAACAGCAAGCACGTATCCCCGTTGAGGACGGGCATAGGGTACTCTCGGGCCACATCTTACTCATTACCCATTTGTGAGTATATGCTCGATATTTCGGACAGATAGACGGCTAGATTTCCATTTGATTTTTTTGCTGCTAGGATGGACCTCACGCAGTTGCATGGATGTAAGGGGTAGAAGCGGTGTCGAGCATAGAGTCGAGCAAGAAGTCGGACGTAACAAAGAAACTGGAAGCCTGTCTCAAGGAGCGGATCCTGATCATCGACGGTGCCATGGGCACCATGATCCAGGGGTACAGGCTCGGTGAGGCGGATTATCGCGGTGAACGGTTTGCCGACTGGCATACCGACATCAAGGGCAACAACGATCTGCTGGTGCTGACCCGGCCGGCGGTGATCCGCGAGATCCACGATCAATACTGTGCCGCCGGGGCCGACATCCTCGAGACCAACACCTTCAACGCCACTCGCATCGCCATGGCCGACTACGAGATGGAAGCGTTCTCGGCCGAGATCAACCGGGAGGCGGCCCGTCTGGCCCGTGCCGTGGCAGACGAGTGGACGGCCAAAGAGCCCCACAAGCCGCGCTTCGTGGCAGGGGTGCTGGGTCCCACCAACCGCACCGCCTCCATCTCGCCGGACGTGAACGATCCCGGCAAGCGCAACGTCACCTATGACCAGCTGGTGGCCGCCTACACAGAATCGACCCACGCCCTCATCGAGGGGGGCGCCGACCTCATACTGATCGAGACCATCTTCGACACCCTCAACGCCAAGGCCGCCGCCTTCGCGGTGGATCTGGTGTTCGAAGAGCTGGGCTACAGCCTGCCGGTGATGATTTCCGGCACCATCACGGATGCCTCCGGCCGCACCCTCTCGGGCCAGACCACGGAAGCCTTCTATCATTCGCTTCGCCACGTCAAACCCGTGTCGTTCGGCCTCAACTGTGCGCTGGGCCCGGACGAGCTGCGCCAGTACGTGGAGGAGTTGTCCCGCATCAGCGAGACCCATGTCAGCGCCCACCCCAACGCCGGTCTGCCCAATGCCTTCGGCGAGTACGATCTGGATGCGGGTGAAATGGCGGATCATATCCGCGAATGGGCCCAGAGCGGCTTCCTCAACCTGGTGGGGGGCTGCTGCGGCACTACCCCGACCCATATTCGTGCCATGGCGGACGCCGTGGCGGGCATCAAGCCCCGCGCCCTGCCCGAGCTGCCGGTGGCCTGCCGGCTGTCCGGCCTCGAGCCCCTCATCATCACCTCTGAGTCCATGTTCGTGAACGTGGGGGAGCGCACCAACGTCACCGGCTCGGCCAAGTTCAAGCGCCTCATCAAGGAGGGGCTCTACGACGAGGCCCTGGATGTGGCCAAGCAGCAGGTGGAGAGCGGCGCCCAGATCATCGACATCAACATGGACGAGGGGATGCTGGACGCCGAAGCGGCCATGGTGCGCTTCCTCAACCTCATCGCTGGCGAGCCCGACATCGCCCGGGTGCCCGTGATGATCGACTCCTCCAAGTGGGAGGTGCTGGAGGCGGGCCTCAAGTGCGTGCAGGGCAAGCCGGTGGTCAACTCCATCTCCATGAAGGAGGGGGAGGATAAATTCATCGAGCAGGCCAAGCTGCTGCGCCGCTACGGTGCCGCCGTCATCGTGATGGCGTTCGACGAGGTGGGCCAGGCCGATACCCGTGCCCGCAAGTTCGAGATCTGCCAGCGCGCCTACCGGATCCTGGTGGACAGGGTCGGCTTCCCGCCGGAAGACATCATCTTCGATCCCAACATCTTCGCGGTAGCGACCGGCATCGACGAGCACAACAACTATGCGGTGGACTTCATCGAGGCGGTGAAGGACATCAAGACCCATCTGCCCCACGCCATGATCTCCGGCGGCGTCTCCAACGTCTCCTTCTCCTTCCGCGGCAACGAGCCAGTGCGGGAAGCCATTCACGCCGTCTTCCTCTACCACGCCATCCAGAACGGCATGGACATGGGGATAGTCAACGCCGGTCAGCTCGCCATCTACGAAGACATTCCGGCGGAGCTGAAGGCGAAGGTCGAGGCCGTGGTGCTCAACTTGAGTGACAGCGCCACCGAGGATCTGCTGGCCATCGCCGAGAAGTATCGCGGCGCCGGCGCCCAGGCGGAGGATCCCCGGGATCAGGAGTGGCGCAGCTGGCCGGTGGGCAAGCGGCTGGAGCATGCCCTGGTCAAGGGCATCACCGACTTCATCGAGGAGGACACCGAAGAGGCACGGGCCGGGGCCGAGAAGCCGCTGCACGTGATCGAGGGGCCGCTGATGGACGGCATGAACGTGGTGGGTGACCTGTTCGGCGCCGGCAAGATGTTCCTGCCCCAGGTGGTGAAGTCGGCGCGAGTGATGAAGCGGGCGGTCGCCTACCTGCAGCCCTATATAGAGGCGGAGAAGTCCGGCGGTTCCAGCAACGGCAAAATCGTGATGGCCACCGTCAAGGGGGACGTGCACGACATCGGCAAGAACATTGTCGGTGTGGTGCTGCAGTGCAACAACTACGAGATCGTCGATCTCGGGGTCATGGTCTCCTGCGAGACCATCCTCAAGACTGCGCGGGAAGTGGGGGCGGACATCATAGGCCTGTCCGGCCTTATTACCCCGTCCCTGGACGAGATGGTGCACGTGGCGAAAGAGATGGAGCGCCAGGGCTTCAAGCTGCCGCTCTTGATCGGCGGCGCCACCACCTCCAAGGCCCACACCGCGGTGAAGATAGAGCAGAACTATTCCGAACCCGTGGTTTATGTGTCGAACGCCTCCCGCGCCGTCGGGGTGGCCCAGAGCCTGCTGAACCCCGAGCTCAAGCCCGCCTTCGTCGCCCGCATCGACAAGGAGTACGAGATAGCGCGGGATCAGCATGCCCGCAAGCAGCCACGCTCCAAGCCGGTTTCCCTGGCCCACGCCCGCGCCAACCGCCATCAGCTGGACTGGGTCGGCTATGAGCCCCCTGCGCCCCGCGAGCCGGGTGTGCAGACCTTTGAGAATGTGCCCGTCTCGGTGCTGCGCCCCTACATCGACTGGACGCCGTTTTTCCTGAGCTGGGAGCTGGCGGGCAAGTATCCGCGCATTCTGGAAGACGAGATCATCGGCGAAGAGGCGACCAAGCTGTTTGCCGATGCCAACGCCATGCTGGATCAGCTGGAGAAAGATCAGAGCGTGCGCTGCGCCGGCATCATAGGCCTGTTCCCCGCCAACGGGGTGGGGGACAGCATAGAGGTCTACAGGGACGAGTCCCGTACCGAGGTCATCAAGGTGTTGCATCACCTGCGCCAGCAGAGCGAGAAGCAGGGCTTCCCCAACTACTGTCTGGCGGACTATGTGGCCCCCAAGGAGAGCGGCAAGCCCGACTGGATCGGCGCCTTCGCGGTGACCGGCGGCATCGGCGAGGAAGCCATAGCGCAAGCCTACAAGGCGGATCACGACGACTACAACGCCATCCTTATCCAGGCGGTGTGCGACCGTCTCGCCGAAGCCTTCGCCGAGTACCTGCACGAGCAGGTGCGCAAGGTGCACTGGGGCTATGCCCCAGACGAGGCCCTCAGCAACGAGGAGCTCATTCGCGAGAACTATCAGGGCATACGCCCGGCGCCGGGTTATCCTGCCTGTCCGGAGCACACCGAGAAGGGCAGCATCTGGGAGCTGCTGGGTGTGGAGCAGGCCATCGGCATGCAGCTCACCGAGTCCTACGCCATGTGGCCGGGGGCGGCGGTGTCCGGCTGGTACTTCTCCCACCCCGACAGCAAGTACTTCGCGGTGGCGCAGATCCAGCCCGATCAGGTGGAAGACTATGCCCAGCGCAAAGGCATGACGCTGGTGGAGGCCGAGCGCTGGCTGGGGCCAAACCTGCATTAAGGCGTTGCGACCGGTCAGTCCAGATTGATCTTTGACGAACAACGGCGGCATCCTGTACTGGGGGACAGACCAGTCTGGTGCCGCCGTTTTACATCTGGATGACAGCGGGATGGCATAGCAGAGTTCTGCGTGGTTTGTCTTGTTGTCAGGAGAAACAATTGGCGTTGTCTTGGCGCTGTGGCACTTTATACTCTCCCGCCCCATCCTGCCCAGGCACTGCCTTCTAGCGGAATTGTCATGAATATTGCCATTTTATCCCGCGAGCCCAACAACTACTCCACCCGCCGCCTGGTCGAGGTGGCGCAGGCGCGCGGGCATCAGGTCGAGGTGCTCGACACCCTGCGCTGCTACATGAACATCGCCTCCCACAGCCCCTCCATCCACTACGAAGGACGGGAACTGGAGAGCTATGACGCCGTGATCCCGCGCATCGGTGCCAGTATCACCTTCTATGGTACCGCCGTGCTGCGCCAGTTCGAGATGATGAATACCATGGCCCTCAACAGCTCGGTGGCCATCTCCCGTTCCCGAGACAAGCTGCGTGCCATGCAGTTGCTCTCCCGCCACGGCATCGGCCTGCCCATCACCGGCTATGCCCACAGCACCCACGACGTGCCCGACCTCATCACTATGGTCGGCGGGGCGCCCCTGGTGGTGAAGCTGCTGGAGGGGACCCAGGGGATAGGCGTGGTGCTGTGCGAGACCCAGAAGGCCGCCGAGAGCGTGATCGAGGCCTTCATCCAGACCAACAACAACATCCTGGTGCAGGAGTATATCCGCGAGGCCAACGGTGCCGACATTCGTTGTCTGGTGGTCAATGGCAAGGTGGTGGCGGCCATGCGTCGTCAGGCCCAGCCGGGGGAGTTTCGCTCCAACCTGCACCGTGGCGGCACCGCCGAGGCGATCAAGATAAGTCCGGAAGAGCGCGCGACTGCGGTGCAGGCCGCCAAGATCATGGGGCTGGATGTGGCCGGGGTGGATATCCTGCGCAGTGCCCGTGGCCCCCTGGTGCTGGAGGTGAACTCCTCCCCCGGCTTGCAAGGGGTCGAGGCCGCCTCCGGCAAGGATGTGGCGGGCAAGATCATCGATTTTCTGGAGCTCAAGGCGAGTCGCAAGCACAAGCCGGCGGAATGAGTCTAGGACGAGTGTCAGACAGGTAAAAACAGGGCGCCCTCGGGCGCCTTGTTGCTATCTGGTCGGGTGGGCGGCGGGCTTGCCGGGGAGTGTCTGTTGTCTCCCTTCTCCCCTCGGGGGAGAAGGGCCGGGGATGAGGGGGCTATGCCTTCGTGGGTTCGCTGGTGATCATTGCCAGCCTGGCACTGAAGACACCATCCTCCAGCCGGGTCTCTATCTGCCAGTCCAGCTTCTCGCAGATGCGCTGGATGATGGTGAGGCCGCAGCCGTAGCCCAGGATCTGATCCGGCGCCGCCGCCGTCGGGTTGCTGATGGTGAGCACCTGCCCCTGAAGCGCGATCTCGATGTGACCCTCGGCGTAGCTCAGGGCATTCTTCAGCAGGTTGCCGAGCGCGATGGCGAGCAGGGAGAGGGGGGCCCGCACCTCGCTCTGCTCGTCCAGATTGAGGCGGATGTCGAGGTTCTCCCGCTGCAGCAAGGGGGCGAGGCGCGCCAGCTCCCGCTGGATCAGCGGTGCCACCCATTGCGGGGGGCGCTCGACCGCCTCCTTGCGCCCCAGCAGCAGGAAGGTCTCGGTGAGCAGGGCCATCTCGTCGCTGGCGGCGCGAATGCGGCTGGCGGCCCGGGCGGCGGGGGCGGGCAGGTCGGTCACCTTGCCGAGCAGGGCGGCCGAGCCCTGGATCACCATGTTGGGAGTGCGCAGCTCATGGCTGGCGAAACGGCTGAACTCCTGCTCCCTGGCGAACACGGCGGCCACCTCGTGCTTGCCCGCCAGCAGCGCCAGCTCGATCTCCCGCAGCTCCTGCCAGGGGGCGTCCGGCATGAAGTCGACCTGATCCGGGGTGAGGTGGGCGACGCGCTGACGCAGCCTGTCCAGGGGGCGGGTGATGTGGCGTACCAGCCAGATGCCGAACGCTATGCAGCCGAGCAGCAGGGCCAGCCCGATCAGCCGGGTGACCAGGTGCAACCTGTCTTCGTAAGGATCCAGGTAGTCGTCGGCGTCGTCGTTGAACACCAGATAGAGCAGGCCCTTGCCCGAGGGGTGTGCGTGCACCAGGAAGTGTTTGTCCTCCTCGCCGAGTTGGTGCTCGAAGAAGCCGGGGGTCTGGTAGGGTTTCAGCCAGGCAGGCAGGCGTCCCGCCTCCGTCCAGTAGCTGGAAAACTGGCGCGGGCTGGGGGCGGGGGCCGCATGGCCGAGCCGCAGCCAGTCATCGTTGTAGCGGGTGACCTCAGCCTCCAGCCAGTGGCGCAGGCTAAGCTCTTCCATCTTGTCCTCGGCCACCACCATCAGCAGGCTCAGGATCAGCAGCAGCAACAAGCCGGCCCCGCCCAGCGCCAGGATCAGGCGCTTGCGCAGGCTCGGCAGATTCAAGGCTTGCTGGCTTGGGGGGGCAGGGGGGCTCATGGTTTGACCAGCCGGTAGCCCTGGCCGTGCAATGTCTCCAGCATGGGACTGGGGAAGGGCTTGTCCAGGGCGTTGCGCAGGGCATAGATGTGGCTGCGCAGGGCGTCTGAGTCGGGCTCCTCATCGCCCCAGACGGTGTCGAGCACCTCCTGGCGCGTCACCAGATGGGGGGCCCGTTTCACCAGCAGAGTGAGGATCTGGAACGGAATCTTGCCGAGCTTGAGCTCCACCCCGGCGCGGGTGGCGCGGCCCGCGGCGGGATCCACCTCCAGCTCGCCGAACGCCAACGCCCCCATGTCGCTGCGGGGGCCGCGCAGGGCCAGGGCCTGCAACCGCACCTCCAGCTCCTCCATGGCGAACGGCTTGACCAGGTAGTCGTCGCCCCCCGCCTTGAAACCTGCCAGCTTGTCGTCCAGGCTGTCGCGAGCGGTGAGAAAGAGCACGGGGGTGGCGATGCCGTCCGAACGCAACCGCTCGACGGTGCGCAGGCCGTCCAGGCGCGGCATCATGACGTCCATGATGATGACGTCGAAACGTTGCTCGGCCAGCAGTTGCAGGGCTGCCTGGCCGTGATAGGCGCAGTCTACCCTGTGCCCGGCCAGCTCCAGATAGTCCATGACGGTCTCAGCCACCTGAGGACTGTCTTCCACCACCAGTATTTTCATGCTCTGATCTCCTGGTTTGGGCCGGCATTTCACGGCCATTTCACACCGGATGAGACATCCTGTGTGCCAGTGTAACCCCGAGGATCCCCGATGAAGAAGTCTCTCTGCGCCCTCTGGCTATTGATTTTATTGCCCTTTGGTCTGGTGCAGGCGGCCGAGTTCAAGCTGACCGGCCGCACCAGCTGGCAACTGGGCCAGTTGATGGTCAACGGCATTCCCTTCGTGATCGATGAGCAGACCCGCTTCAAGGATGGTCTGGACGAAGACGATCTCGGCGGTACCTGGGTCGATCTGGAAGGGGTGATCGAGGGAGACAGGCGGCTGGTCCGCGAGGTGGAGCCGCTGGAAGAAGAGCATGAGATGGAGCTGGAGGGGCCGGTGGAAGGGGGCCGGGTCTGGGGCTATGTCACCTCGGATGAGAGCCTGACCCCCTTCGAGGGGCGCTGGCTGGAGCTGGAGTGCAGCTTCGATGGCATGCGTCTGAGCCGCTGCCGGGAGGACGACTGAGCCGCCGCACCAGTGAACCGGAAAAATTGCCCGTCCAGGCCCATAGTTAAACCTCCTCGCCGGGTTGACCATGGGCCTGTTTGCTATGACCAGAACCGCCTTGTTCCTGCTGCTCTCCTTTCACGTCCTTGCCGACGAGCCCGAGCTCTGGCTGGTGGAGCTGGAGCACAACGACGGCCTCCGCCTGCAGTTCCAGGGGGCCGAGCTCGAGCTCGGCAGCGCCGCGCTGCACGGCGTAGTGCAGTATGACGATCTGAGGCCTGGCATGCACCTCGCCATCCAGAGCCGCTACGGCGTTGCCGAGCAGATCCGGCTGCGCACGGCTGAGCCGGATCCGGTGCAGAGCGCCCAGTGGCGGCGGGCGGAGGACAATCTGCTCGCCAGCACGGGTCAGACATTGTTGCTGCAGCAACTGGGGGTGCTGGTGTTTGATGCCGGCACCCGCTGGGTGAACGGCAGCCGCGCCGATCTGCAACCGGGCCGCCGGCTGGTGCTGAGCCGGGATGATGCTGGCCGTCTGACCGAGATCCTGATCCCCAACCCGGAGGACACACTCGATCCCGATGAGTGAGCCGCGTCTGCGGCTGGTTGTTCTTTCCCCTTGTTAATGACTTGTACTTTAAAATTCCCCACTTATACTGGCGCCATCTTGTCGGAGTGCTGACCGTCGAACGACGCAAAGCTGAGACCGTTAATTCGGGATCCGTGGAACCTGATCAGGTTAAGACCTGCGAAGGGAAACAAGGGTAACTTGCGAGTTGCCGCGCCGGGGGAGTAGCCACTTCCCCCTTGCCAGGAGGGGAACCCCGGGCAAGAACAGGCGCACAGGAGGGAGGTCGTCCCACCGCTTGCCCGCCAGGGCGGCGAATGTCCCCCACAAGGGGGCGGGACGGCAGAGCAGGGATGATCCATCCCGCGCTCGCTCCCTCTTGAGAGCACACCCAGATTGCAAGTTCATCACTTCTCCTCGAACTCCAGACAAGCAAACACCCATAACTTCAACCAGTTAATGTGAGTTTTGCTATGTCTACCTCTTCTGAAAACAGCAAGTCCGTGCCCGCCAGCCGCCGGGAGCAGCGCTCCAGTGCCCAGGCCTTTATCGACAACCTCAAGGGCATGGCCCATCCCAACTCCAGACGCATCTTCATTCAGGGTTCCCGTCCCGATATCCGGGTGGGGCTGCGGGAGATCGTCCTGGCCGACACCTTCGTCGGCGGCAGCAAGGAAGAGCCCCAGTTCGAGCCGAACGATCCCGTGCCCGTCTACGACACCTCGGGGGCTTATGGGGACGAGAGCGCCGAGATAGACGTGCGCCGCGGCCTGCCGCGCCTGCGTGAAGCCTGGGTGCTGGAGCGTGGCGACACCGAAGCCCTGGATGATCTCAGCTCCGCCTTCACCCAGGAGCGTCTCGCCGACGAGGGGCTGGATCACCTGCGTTTCGATAATTTGCCCAAGCCGCTGCGCGCCAAGTCGGGTCGCCGGGTGACCCAGCTGCACTATGCCCGTCAGGGGATGGTCACCCCGGAGATGGAGTTCATCGCCATTCGCGAGAACATGGGTCGCGAGCGGGTGCGCTCCGAGCTGCTGCTGCGCCAGCATCCGGGTCAGGGCTTCGGCGCCCGCCTGCCACAGAACATCACCCCCGAATTTGTGCGCGATGAAGTGGCTGCCGGCCGCGCCATCATCCCGAGCAACATCAACCATCCGGAAGCCGAGCCCATGATCATCGGCCGCAACTTCCTGGTGAAGATCAATGCCAACATAGGCAACTCGGCGGTCACCTCCAGCATCGAGGAGGAGGTGGAGAAGCTGGTCTGGTCCACCCGCTGGGGCGCCGACACCGTCATGGATCTCTCCACCGGTCGCTACATCCACGAGACCCGCGAGTGGATCCTGCGCAACAGCCCTGTGCCCATCGGCACCGTGCCCATCTATCAGGCGCTGGAGAAGACCAACGGCATCGCCGAGGATCTCACCTGGGAGCTGTTCCGCGACACCTTGCTGGAGCAGGCCGAGCAGGGGGTGGATTACTTCACCATCCACGCCGGCGTGCTGCTGCGCTACGTGCCCATGACCGCCAAGCGCCTCACCGGCATCGTCTCCCGTGGCGGCAGCATCATGGCCAAGTGGTGCCTGTCCCACCACAAGGAGAACTTCCTCTACCAGCATTTCCGCGAGATCTGCGAGATCTGCGCCGCCTACGACGTGGCGCTTTCCCTGGGCGATGGCCTGCGTCCCGGCTCCGTCTATGACGCCAACGATGAGGCCCAGTTCGCCGAGCTGCACACCCTGGGGGAACTCACCAAAATCGCCTGGGAGTACGACGTCCAGGTGATGATAGAGGGGCCGGGTCACGTGCCCATGCACATGATAGAGCGCAACATGACGGAGCAGCTCGAGCACTGCCACGAGGCGCCCTTCTACACCCTGGGCCCGCTCACCACCGACATAGCCCCCGGCTACGATCACTTCACCTCCGGCATAGGCGCCGCCATGATCGGCTGGTACGGCTGCGCCATGCTCTGCTACGTCACCCCCAAGGAGCACCTGGGGCTGCCGAACAAGGAGGACGTCAAGCAGGGCCTCATCACCTACAAGATCGCCGCCCACGCAGCGGATCTCGCCAAGGGGCACCCGGGCGCCCAGATCCGCGACAACGCCATGTCCAAGGCGCGCTTCGAGTTCCGCTGGGAGGATCAGTTCAACCTGGCGCTGGATCCCGAGACCGCCCGTGCCTACCACGACGAGACCCTGCCCCAGGAGTCCGGCAAGGTGGCCCACTTCTGCTCCATGTGCGGCCCCAAGTTCTGCTCCATGAAGATCACCCAGGACGTGCGTGACTATGCGGCCAAGCTGGAAGCCGTCGAGGTGAAACTGGTGGGCATGGATGGCCAGCAGGAACGGGTGGTGGCGGAGGTGGAGAGCGGGATGCACCGTATGGCGGAGACCTTCAAGGAGAAGGGGGGCGAGCTCTACCATCAGGCGGCGGCCCTCAAAGAGGAGCGGGAAGAGGCATGAGCAGCAAGCCCATCGTCTGGACCATAGCCGGTTCAGATTCCGGGGGCGGTGCCGGCATTCAGGCCGATCTGCACAGCCTGCACGCCCTCGGGGTGCACGGCTGCTCCGTCATCTCCGCCATCACGGCCCAGAATTCGGTGGCGGTGAAGATGGTGGATCCTGTGCTGATGCAGACCTTCTGCGCCCAGATCGACGCCCTCGGCGTCGATCTGCCCCCGGCCGCCATCAAGATCGGTCTGCTGCCGACCAGGCTCCACGTGGAGGTGCTGGCCCGGCGGCTCGATACGATAGGTGTCCCCTTCGTGGTCTATGACCCCGTGGCTATCGCCAGCACAGGCACCCCCATGGCGGAGCCCAACATGCTGGCGGCGGTGCGTGAGCACCTGTTGCCAAGGCTGTCGCTCATCACCCCCAACGGCCCCGAGCTGGAAGCCCTGACCGGCATTCCGGCGACCAGCCCCGCGCTGGTAAGAGCGGGCGCGGCCAGGCTGCGGGAGCTCGGTGCCCGCGCCGTCCTGGTGAAGGGCGGTCACCTTGAGTGGGGCGGGGATCTCTGTCTGGACTACTACCAGGATGAGCACCGCGAGTTCTGGCTCGCGGCGCCGCGCCTGAATACCCGCCATGGCCACGGCACCGGCTGCTGTTACGCCAGCGCCATCGCCGCCGTGGTGGCGCTGGATTACCCGGTGGAAGACGCCATCACCCTGGCGCGCGCCTACCTGCAACAGGGGTTGGCGGCAGCGCAGGGAGTGGGATCGGGCCCCGGCCCTATCGCCCATCTCGGCTGGCCCGGGGATCTTGCTCATTTCCCCCGCGCCGTGCTGGCGGGATCAACGCTGGATCGCCGCTTCGGCCTGCATGAGACAAGCAGCGCTCGCCTGCCCCAGGGGCCTTTTGTCTCGACCGAACACTGTCTCGGCCTCTATCCCGTGGTGGATTCGGTGCAGTGGCTGGAGCGGCTGCTGGAAGCCGGGGTCAGGACACTGCAACTGCGCATCAAGGATCTGCCCGCCGATGCAGTGATGCCCGCCATTGCGGCGGCGGTGGCCCTGGGGAGCCGCTTCGGGGCCCGGCTCTTTATCAATGATTACTGGCAGCAGGCCATCGAGGCGGGTGCTTACGGTGTGCATCTGGGTCAGGAGGATATGGAAACGGCGGATCTCGCCGCCATCCAGGCCGCCGGGCTGCGCCTCGGCATCTCCACCCACGGCTACTTCGAGCTGATGCGGGCCCGCGAACTCGCCCCCTCCTATATAGCGCTTGGCCATATCTTCCCCACCAATACCAAGGCGATGCTGTCCCGCCCCCAGGGGCTGGTGCGGTTGCACCACTACCGCGCACTGATGGCGCAGTGGCCAACTGTCGCCATCGGCGGCATCGGCGAGGAGCGGGTCGCGGCTGTCAAGGCAAGCGGGGTCGGCAGTATCGCCCTGGTCTCCGCCATCACTGGGAGTGACGACTGGCGGGGGGCCACGGCTCGTCTGCTGGCTGCCGTGGGGTCCGGGGATCCGGCGCGCTCCGCCATAGCAGCGCAGGAGGTGGAACATGCTCTCTGACGAGGCGTCGCTGAGCGACGAAGAGTACCTGAGATACGGCAGGCAGCTGATGCTGGCCGAGATTGGGGAAGATGGGCAGGTGAGGCTCAAGGGCAAGTCGGTGCTGATCGTCGGCCTGGGCGGCCTCGGCTCACCGCTTGCCCTCTATCTCGCCGGGGCCGGGGTGGGGACGCTCTGGCTCGCCGACGGCGACACCCTGGATTCCAGCAACCTGTCGCGCCAGATCCTGTTCGACGGGGAGGGGCTGCGCCGCTCCAAGGCGGAGCTGGCCCGGGAGCGATTGGCGGCCCACAACCCCTATGTCGAGCTGATCGCCATCAACCAGCGTCTCGATGGGGCCAGCCTACCCGGCTTCGTGGCCGAGGTGGATCTGGTTGTCGACTGCTGCGACAACCTCGCCAGCCGCCACGCCATCAACGCCGCTTGCGTCGAGCAGGGCAAGCCCTGGATCTCGGCGGCCGCCGTCGGCTGGCAGGGTCAGCTGATGGTGCGCAGCGCCCCTGAGCATGCCTGCTACGCCTGCCTCTACCCGGCGGATACCGCAGTAAGGGAGAGCTGCCAGAGCAGCGGCGTCACCGGCCCCCTGGTGGGCGTGATGGGCTCATTGCAGGCGCTGGAAGCACTCAAGCTGCTGCTCGGGCGCCCCAGCCCGGTGGCGGGCACCCTGCGCCGCTTCGATGCCCTGGCCCATGAGTGGCAGACCCTGCGCCTGCCCGCCGACCCCGACTGCCCGGTCTGCGGCAGCACCAACCCGGCCCTGAAGGATTAGCCATGAAGATCCGATTGAACGATATCGAGCTGACGCTGCCCACCGGCCAGCGCCTGACTGAGTTGCTGGCGATGCAGGAGATTGCTCCCCAGGGGGTGGCGGTGGCCCTCAACGGCGCCGTGTTGCCCCGCAGCCGCTGGCCAGACACCCGCCTCAATGACGGGGACGAGATCCACCTTTTCACTGCCATCGCCGGAGGCTGAGATGCTGACCATAGCGAACCATACCTTCTCATCGCGCCTCTTTACCGGCACCGGCAAGTTTGCCCGCCCCGACTTGATGGCGGCCGCCATAGCGGCGAGTGGCTCCCAACTGGTGACCATGGCCATCAAGCGCCTCGAGCCCGGCAAGCGCCACGACGATATCCTCAGCCCCTTGCTCAAACTCGGGGTCAAGCTGTTGCCCAACACCTCGGGCGCCAAGACCGCCGCCGAGGCGGTATTTGCCGCCCACCTGGCCCGAGAGGCGCTGGGGACGAACTGGCTCAAGCTCGAGATCCACCCCGATCCCAAATACCTGCTGCCCGACCCCATAGAGACCCTCAAGGCCGCCGAACAACTGGTGAAAGAGGGCTTCGTGGTGCTGCCCTATTGCGGCGCCGATCCCGTGCTCTGCAAACGGCTCGAAGAGGTGGGCTGCGCCGCCGTGATGCCGCTGGGCGCCCCCATCGGCTCCAATCAGGGGCTGGTGACCCGGGAGTTTCTCTCCATCATCGTCGAGCAGGCCAAGGTGCCCGTGGTGGTGGATGCGGGGATAGGCGCGCCGAGCCACGCCGCCGCCGCCTTCGAGCTGGGGGCCGATGCGGTGCTGGTCAACACGGCGATTGCCGTGAGTGGGGATCCGGTCGCCATGGGCCGTGCCTTCGCGCTGGCCTGCGAGGCCGGTCGCAGCGCCTATGAAGCGGGCCTAGGGGTGCGCGGCAGCCAGGCCCAGGCCTCCAGCCCTCTGACTGATTTCCTGGGGGCGCTATGAGTCATGAGGCTGGAACGATGAGTGACTTCGAGCCTTTCGCACCACCCCAAGTGCGCCCGAGTGATAGCTCCCCTCTCCCTTTGGGAGAGGGGTTGGGGGTGAGGGCTGAGGAGCCTTCCTTTATCGACCGCTGGCAGGAGCTTGACTGGGACGACGTGGGCCTGCAGATCCGCGCCAAGACGGCCCTGGATGTGGAGCGTGCCCTGAGCGCACCACGCCGCACCCTGAGCGATTTTATGGCGCTGATCTCCCCGGCCGCCGAGCCCTTCCTGCCCCGGATGGCGGAGCTGGCTGAGCGCCTCACCCGCCAGCGTTTCGGCAACACAGTGGGCTTCTACGTGCCGCTCTATCTGTCGAACCTGTGCGCCAACGACTGCTCCTACTGCGGCTTCTCCATGAGCAACCGCCTGAAGCGCAAGACCTTGAATAGCGAAGAGATCGAGCGCGAGTGTCTGGCCCTCAAGGCGCGTGGCTTCGACAGCGTGCTGCTGGTGACCGGCGAGCACGAGACCAAGGTGGGCATGGACTACTTTCGCGAGCATCTGCCGCGGATCCGCCGCCACTTCAGCACCCTGGCGATGGAGGTGCAGCCCCTGTCGCAAGCCGAATACGCCGAGCTCAAGACCCTGGGGCTGGATGCCGTCATGGTCTACCAGGAGACCTATCACGCCCCCGCCTACGCCCGCCATCACCTGCGCGGCAACAAGCAGGACATCGCGTGGCGCCTCGCCACCCCGGATCGGCTGGGGCGCGCCGGCATCGACAAGATTGGCCTCGGCGCCCTGATCGGCCTGTCACCGGACTGGCGCGCCGACAGCTACTTTGTGGCCGAGCACCTCGCCTGGCTGGAGCGCCACCACTGGCAGAGCCGCTATTCCCTCTCCTTCCCGCGCCTGCGCCCCTGCACCGGGGGGCTGGAGCCAGAAGTGAGCATGTCGGATCGCCAGCTGGTGCAGCTTATCTGCGCCTGGCGCCTCTTCTCGCCAACCTTGGAGCTGTCGCTCTCCACCCGGGAGTCCCCTGCGTTTCGCAACGGCGCCCTGCGCCTTGGAATCACCCAGATGTCGGCGGAATCGCGCACCCAGCCCGGCGGCTATGCGGAGGGAGACAAGGAGGAGCTGGAGCAGTTCGCCATCCACGACGACAGGTCGGTAGGGGAAGTGGCCGCTGCCGTGCGGCAGGCCGGGTTGCAGCCGGTGTTCAAGGATTGGGAGGCGTTTTTGGGCCGATAGGGGCGGCCACGCCCCCCTTTGCCGGTGGCATCCGGCGTCCAGCCAGACTCCGTGCCTGTGGCGAGCAGGCACGGCCTTGCCATGTAATCGTAGGGTCGATTAGCCGATAGGCGTAATCGTCCGGGGGATAGTCGATGGCACGGCTTTGCCGTGCAGGACGCGAGGCCGCTGGCCTCGAAGGGGTTTCGCCCGCCCTTCGGGCTTGGGCGAGTAACTTTTCTTTGCGTGGCCAAAGAAAAGTCACCAAAAGAAAGGCCACCCCCGCTTATTCGCCCGACTTCGTCGGGTTCCTTCGGCTCACCCGCTTGTCCGACGGCACGCGCCGACGGGCCTTTGGCCTTCGCCATCCATGGCTTCGGCCAAAGCCCGCTTCGAACATCCTTGTTCTCGCGCCAAATCGGGTCGAGCTGTGCTCGCCCTTTTCCGATTTGGCCCATGGCCCGGCGCCGCTCGCTCGACATCCTGTCTCGCGGCCTGGACAAGCGGGCTCGCCTCAGCGAATAAGAGGGGGAACCAAAACCGTGCCCGCCATAACCTCAGGGAGTGGTCGTAGGGTGCAATTCACTTCGCTTATTGCACCCTACGGTAATACACCCTGTGAGGACGAAATTTAAGCATCTATTTCTCTTAAATCTTCGATTATTGGGGTGAGCCATCCAACAACTTGAGAAGTGAAAATTTCCCATGAGGGGTGTTTAGATGCTAGATCCACAATCCGAGCTAATCCTACAGAACGTTCAATTCCGAGAAAGTCAATAATTTTGGATAAATAGTTGTGAGCATCTTGTTCAAATACAATCGTTCTTGCTGTATCAATGATTTCTTGATAATCGTTATCTAGCTCATTATCGTTAATTTCAGTTAGCATAGAGTGGATGTGTCGTTCTGGATTAAACCCCTCCGGCAAAATAAATTCTGAAATTTTAGATAAAGCATTCCCCCTCAAATCTACAGCTCTACGGTCATCACCACTAATTACTTTATTGATGGCATTTTCTTTCTGCTCTACCGTTCTATAGACATCCCCATCCAAGATGTAGATGTTTCTGCTAAGGAAGGTGCGAACAAGTCCCTGATATGAGATCATGTTTGTCATCTGGAGCCATGGAACAGGGTTCATCATGAGTCATCAACTTACCTTCGCCGACAGTGAATTCAGCAGTAAGCGCCGTCAGACCAGAAAAGAGATTTTCTTGTCCCGCATGGAGCAGATTCTGCCATGGCAAAACATGGTGGAAGTCATCGAGCCGTTTTACCCCAAGGCTGGTAATGGCCGGCGACCTTATCCGCTGGAAACCATGCTACGCATTCACTGCATGCAGCATTGGTACAACCTGAGCGATGGCGCGATGGAAGATGCTCTGTACGAAATCGCCTCCATGCGTCTGTTTGCCCGGTTATCCCTGGATAGCGCCTTGCCGGACCGCACCACCATCATGAATTTCCGCCACCTGCTGGAGCAGCATCAACTGGCCCGCCAATTGTTCAAGACCATCAATCGCTGGCTGGCCGAAGCAGGCGTCATGATGACTCAAGGCACCTTGGTCGATGCCACCATCATTGAGGCACCCAGCTCGACCAAGAACAAAGAGCAGCAACGCGATCCGCAGATGCATCAGACCAAGAAAGGCAATCAGTGGCACTTTGGCATGAAGGCCCACATTGGTGTCGATGCCAAGAGTGGCATGACCCACAGCCTAGTCACCACCGCTGCCAACGAGCATGACCTCAATCAGCTGGGTAATCTGCTGCATGGAGAGGAGCAATTTGTCTCAGCCGATGCCGGCTACCAAGGGGCGCCACAGCGCGAGGAGCTGGCCGAGGTGGATGTGGACTGGCTGATCGCCGAGCGCCCCGGCAAGGTAAGAACCTTGAAACAGCATCCACGAAAGAACAAAACGGCCATCAACATCGAATACATGAAAGCCAGCATCCGGGCCAAGGTGGAGCACCCATTTCGCATCATCAAGCGACAGTTCGGCTTCGTGAAAGCCAGATACAAGGGGTTGCTGAAAAACGATAACCAACTGGCGATGTTATTCACGCTGGCCAACCTGTTTCGGGCGGACCAAATGATACGTCAGTGGGAGAGATCTCACTAAAAACTGGGAATAGCGCCTTAAATGGCGAAGAAACGGTCTAAATAGGCTGATTCAAGGCATTTACGGGAGAAAAAATCGGCTCAAACATGAAGAAATGAAATGACTGAGTCAGCCGAGAAGAATTTCCCCGCTTATTCGCACCTTCCTTAGGCATTTTAATTTTTTAATGTTTATGGAGTTTATAGTTTGCCCTGTAATAGTTTTTACCGTGTTAGGTTGTCTTGCCACAGTTTCAGTCCTATCTATTAGTTTTAAAAAATTAAAATGCTATTTGTATGTGAGAGAGTTTACTCTTGTGGAGACCCGTAGGGAACTTTTATAGACTTGTTGTAAATCTTGAATTAATCGGTCATTCAGGAATCTCCGTAATTGCGACCGGTCCATAGTAAATTTTTGACTCAGGTTACATGCTGCCTCAATTTAGATGGCGCTACAGGCTACGTCCTGACAGATATCAGCCTGCGGGAACAAGGGCATAGATATGTGCATCCATAGGCTGGCCATGTAGGAAGATACGGTTCCTTGCCCGGCACTCAAAGGTAGCCCCGGCGGCGATGGCAACAGCTTCGCTGGCGTTGTTGCCAACTCCCATCACGATCTCCAGTCGAAATAGTCCCAACTGCTGAAAGCCAAAGTCACGGAGCAGGGCGACCGCCTGTCGGGCGATGCCACAGCCTTGGCGGGATTGGCGTACCCAATAGCCGATATTGCCGTAGCGATGATGGGGCGACAGCTGGTTGATACCTGCGCCACCCAGCAGTTGGCCGGTGGTGGCGCAGAAGATGCCCATGTCAAAGGCGCGTCCCGCCGCACAATCCTGCTCGCAGCTGGCAAACCACTCCAGTGCACTCTCCCGAGTAAATGAACGGGAGCACCAGCTCATCCAACTGCCGACCGTCTCGATGGATTCGTGGGCCGCGCGGACAAACTCATCGGCATCGCCCGCTTCGAACGGGCGGATCACGATATTGGCATTGGCAAGGCGCTTGAATGTCATCACTTATCCTGCTTTTTCAGAAAGTAACTGATATGCCCCGGCGGCATATCGGGCAGTTGGCCAAATACCTCGTAACCCTGTTTCTGGTAGAAGGGGAGGGCCTGGAAGCTGGTGGTTTCCAGATGGTAGTTGGTGATGTCCTTGCTCTGTGCGTACTGCTCCATGGCGCCGAGCAGGCGGCCGCCCCAGCCATCCTTGCGGATGCTTTCGTCAATCCAGAGCCAGTCGACGTGCAGCCAGCCCCACTTGATATCGGCGATGATGCCGCCGTGAACCTTGCCCTGCTCATCCTTGATAAAGCTGGCGATCCGTTCGCGCAGGTGCGCGCCGGCGTGACCCAGGTTGTAGCCTGAGAGGCCAACTCGCAGCGCTTCGATCTCATCGTCCTGAGGCGGTTGGGGTGTGGTCAATTGCATAGTGCTTCCTGCTTGATGTTGGTTGTATCTATCTGGTTGTGGCCTGTGGTGTGTCTATCTCCCCGCGGCCAATCAAGAGCCCATTTCCGCCCATTCCACCAGAGGAGGATATTGAGACGGACCGGTGGCGTCGTCAAAGAGGGAGCGGATCACCCTGAGGGTTGGCGTGCCCGGTGCGATCCTCTTGAATCTTGGCCCGGACTACCGTAACGGAATCTGGCGGGGCCATGCCACCCTTTTGTGCAGCCAGGTTCGCCAGCCTTTGTCGTCCCCGTCCCATATGCGCATCGACCCGGGGCCGGTTTGTCTCTAGCATGGGAGGGAGGCGGAGCCGGGCTCCGTCATGCGGGCTTTTGGCGAAGTCCGTTCCACGGACTTCTGGCGGAGAGAAAAGATGAAGCTGCGTTCCTTGTTGATGGTGGGTGCCCTGTTGCTGGGCGGTTGTGCGGTCAATCCTTATGGCGGCACCCCGGCGCCGGTCGGCGAGCCGGACAAGCCGGTGAGTCAGCCAGAGAAACCTGTGGCTGAACCCGAGGCGGTCAAGCCGCCGCCCAAACCCGTGGCACCGACCGGGCTGGCGGTCGCCATGGCGGATGCTTTCTTGAAGGCCCCCGAGGTGCAGGCACTGACCCGGGACGGCAGCCCGGTGCTGCTGTTGATGGCCCCTCAGAACGGCACGGGTGAGTCGTTCAACACCCAGTCCATGGCGGTGGCCATGATCCAGCGGATTCAGAAACAGGGCGGCTTCAGCTTCGCCGATCCCGGCCAGGTATCAGCCATCACCAGCCAGCTCGAGTATCAGCAGGGGGGGATGAATCCGGCCTCTTTGGTGCGTCTGGGTCGCCAGACCGGGGCCGGTTACATGCTCTACGGGGATCTCGTCTCCGAGGGGAGCCGCTACCGCCTAGCCATGAGCCTGATGGATCTCAAGAGCGGCGAGCTGCTCTGGAGCGGGAACCGCTCTGCCAGCCGCTGATCCCCTCATCCCGGCCACCGAAAACGCCATCGAGCTCCTCTCGATGGCGTTTTCGTTTCAAGGCGCCAGCGCGCTCGCCGCGAGCGTCTGTCATGGGCCGAGGGGCGCCATACTCCCCCTTGCGGATACTGACTGCGGGCCCGGGGGATAGCCGTTCACTACCGCACCGCGGGTTCTGCCGCCACGTTGCCACGGCGTCCGGGCCGTATGCGATACTGCACGGGTCGTGTATAACAGACAACACAGGGCCCTCCCCGCAGATAAAAGGAGCACAGATGGCGCTCTCAGTGGCACAACTCTATGAAGTGATGACCCAGCTGCCCGATCCCGTCTTCATTCTCAGTGAAGATGGTCATTACATCGAGTACATCGGCGGGGTGGAGCAGCAGTCATACCAGGATGGCAACCCGCTGATTGGCAAGCGGTTGTTCGACGTGCTGCCGGCAGACAAGGCGTTCTGGGTGATGGAGCAGGTGGCGCGTGCCCTGGCCAGCGGCCAGGTGCAGGTGGTGGAGTACGATCTCTCCCCCGCCGAGGTGGATGGCATCGATGCCGAGGCGGGGCCCCAGGGGATGCAGCGCTTCGAGGGGAAGATAGCGCCGCTGCCCTCCCTCTATGACGGCAAGCGGGCCGTGGCCTGGATGACCCGCAACATCACCCGCCAGCACGAGCTGCAACGGCGGCTCAAGCGGCTCGGCGAGACGGATCAGCTGACCGGCCTCTACAATCGCCACTTCTTCTTCGATCAGTACCACCAGAGGGTGCAGGGTCAGCCGCTCACCGGCCTCATCATGCTGGATCTCGATCACTTCAAGCAGATCAACGATCGTTACGGCCATCAGGCCGGGGACAGGGTGTTGTGCCGGGTCTGCGACTGCGTGTCCGCCCAGTTGCGGGGAGAGGATCTGTTCGTGCGCAGCGGCGGCGAGGAGTTTCTGATCCTGCTGCCGCAGATAGACGAGGAGATATTGCTGAAGGTGGCGGAGCGGATCCGCGCCGCGGTGGCGGCCATGGAGCCGGATCCGGCCCCCGTCACAGTCAGTCTGGGCACCACCCTGATCCGGCCGGGGGAAGATCTCGGCACAGTGCTGGCCCGGGCGGACGAGTGGCTTTATCGGGCCAAGCGGGGCGGGCGCAACCAGGTGGCCCACGACGGGGATCCCTGAAAATCACCCAGGCTTGCAACGAAGGAGGGCGACCCTGTGTCGCCCTCCTTCATTTGTCTGTGTCTGCGCCCGTCTCAGCCAAACAGCGTCGAGATGTTCTGGCCCGCCATCAGCAGGCCGATGGCCAGCACGCTGAACCAGACCAGGGTGGCAGTGACCAGGGCGTAGCCGAGGGCGACGAAGAGGCCGTCCCGTTGCAGCATGCCGATGGCCAGCAGCAGTATGGCCCAGGCGGGCATGGCGTTGGTGAAGGGAATGGCGCCGAGCGGCAGCATCAGCAGCAGGGCCGCCAGCATGATCAGCAGGCCGTTGCAGCGATTGATTGTGGAGCTGCCGGTCAGCAGCAGCAGGCGCGGCCGGATGAAACGGTCGATGCGGGCCAGCAGATCGGCCCCCTTGTGCAGGGCTGGCTTGAGGTGCTCGGCGGCGAAGCGGCGCTCCATCAGGATGGCGGGCAGCCAGGGTACCCGGTTGAGGGTGATGCCGATGCCGATGAAGAGGATCAGCAGGCCAAAGGGAGTACTGACGCCGGGGATGGAGACCGGCAACAGGAAGGGGACGGTGAGCAGCACGCAAAACAGCAGCATGCCCTGCTCACCCACCAGGGCCAGCATCTCCTTGAGGCTGATGTGGCTCTCCTCGATGGCGTGGGCGGTGGCCCTCAGGGTATCGGAGAGCGTGCTTTGTGGGTCGTTGAGTTGCGCGGCAACCATTCCTGAGATCCTCATCCTGTTGATGCCACCGCTGTGGCGCCGTCAGCTTACGTGGCAGAGGTTAATCCCAGATGAATAATGTGAGCCGGCGCAAGTTTTGATGGAAAGAGAGGGCGGGGAACGGGGGCGGGTCGCCAAAATGGGGCGATACAGCCACCATCCAGGGTCGGATGGAACAGGCTCTGATATGCTTTTGACGCAATCCATGCAACTAGGGAGAAGAGCGTGACGCGAGCGACGATGATGGTGTTGGGACTGTGCTTGCCGCTGACGGGCTGGGCGACAGAGCCTGCCGCGCCGGGTTGGCAGCTGACCCCTTTCCTGGGTTATAGCTCATCCATCGACTTCGAGGCGATGGATGAACCCGCCCCCACGCCCCACGTAGGCTCCCTGCAGGGGGAGAGCTCGGGCAACTGGGGCCTCTTCATCAGCAGGGAGGTGGATGATCCCGGCATGATAGAGCTGCTCTACAGCCATCAATCCACCCCCGTCTCCCCGGATCAGCCGGACAGGCTGACGGTGGATACCCTGCACTTCGCCGGGGCCCTGATACTCTCGGACAACCTGATGGCGCCCTATATAGGCGCCGGGATCGGGGTGACCCGCTTCGATGCCTACGACAGCGAGACGGCCCCCTCCATGTCACTGGCGCTCGGGGTGCAACCGCGCCTGGGGGAACATCTGGCGCTGCGGGCCGAGGTGCGTGGCTACGGCTCCCTGCTCAACGACGACAGCACGTTTCTCTGCAACCCCGAGGTCTGCGCCTTCCGGGTGCGGGGGGATCTGCTCACCCAGTGGCAGGCCAATATCGGCTTGACCCTGAGGTTCTGAGCCCGCGCTGTGGGTCGGTTTATTTGATGCCGAAGGTGATGCGGCTCAGGGGCTCGTTGACGTCAAACACCTTGTACTGCACCGCGCTGGCGCCCATGGCGAGCACCCGCTGCTCGTGCATGGTGGCGTAGGCGAGAGCGCTCGCCTCATCCTCGAACAGATAGATGCCGCCCGCCTCGCCGGTGCGCGGGTTCTCGGTCCAGATCTTGGAGATGAAGCCCGGCTCCCGGGTGATGGACTCGGCCAGCGGCGTGGCGGCGGCGGTCAGGGACGGCCCCATCAGCTCGGCGGGGAAGGTGAAATGGATCTGCAGCAGGCTGGGCATGATGAACCTCTCTCGGGGGAATGACGGAATCCGCATCATAAGAAGCCGGCATCTTGGCTGCAAGAAGGCACATTTTGGTGGCATAGTTACCCCAAAGTAACCAGTCGCGAGTCATCCCTTGTCCTCACTGCCTTGCCCCGCCTATCAGGTATTGCGCCTGCTCGCCGGTAAATGGAAACCGGCCATCCTGTTTCATCTGCGCGCCCAGACCCTGCGTTTCGGCGACCTGCGCCGCTGCCTCCCCGAGGTGAGCCAGAAGGTGCTCACCGCCCAGCTCAAGGAGCTGGAGAGCGACGGCGTCATCATTCGCACCCTCTATCCCGACGTCCCGCCCCGGGTCGAATACGCCCTGAGCCCGCTCGGGGTGGCCCTTATCCCCCTGCTGCAGCAGATGCACGACTTTGCGCTGAACCACGGCGATCTGCTGGCACCGAGCGACGCGGCGGCGGCCCGCGAAGAACCTCATCCCACCGAGCCCAGTTAATCCCGCGCCGACCAGACCATTACCCACTCGGCGCAGCCGGTGTGGGGATCCAGGGCGTCGGCCGCAACCTGAAATCCTTGCGAGCGATAGAAGTCGCAAGCAGTCCGGTTCTGCTGATAGACCTGCAGCCGCAGGGCCGGCAACTGCCCCTTGGCGTGCTCGAGCAGAGCCTTGCCCAGCCCTTTCCCTTGCTGCGCGGGGGCCACGAAGAGGGCTGCCAGGGAGCCCTCGTGGAGGGAGTAGAAGCCAAGCAGCTGGTCACCCAGGCAGAGTACCTGGCTGTCGGCGGCGGGCAGGTAGATCTCCCGCATCGGCGCCAGGTTGGCGTGCCAGTAGCTCGGCTCGATGAAGTGGTGGGCCTGCAGGGAGGCTTCCAGCCAGATGGCGAGGACGGCCTCGGTGTCGACCGGGGTGAAGGGGCGGATCTGCATATGTGTCTCGTCTGGATTCGTCAAAAGAGGGGCATGGTAGCAGCACAGATCCCGTCGTCACCCGCTAGCGGGTCAAAGTGATGCCCCTGTAACAAAAAAGGCGACCCGCAGGTCGCCTGTTGCCGTTAGCGGGCGTAGGGGAGAGATCTGCCTCCCTCCCATGCCTTGTTCCCCTTCAGCGGGCCCGCAGCAGCCAGCCGCTGATCCGGTTCGTCGCCAGCAGTCGGCAGGCGAGCAGGGAGAGCACCAGCAGCACCGGCACCTTCACCAGCTCCCACCACTGCAGCTTGCCCTGGGGGCCGAACACCATCAGCCAGACCACCAGCATCATGTGCAGGCAGTAGAGGCCCAGCACCCTGGGGGCCTGGCGCTCGAGCCAGCTGCCTCTGCCCCAGTTTGGATTGGCCAGCAGCAGGCCGAACAGGCCGAGCGCCCAGGGCAGGGAGCCGAGCAGAAAGTCGTGACGGTTGAGGGGCACGGCGGCGAAACGCAGCAGGCCCGCAGCCTCCAGGGCATAGAGACCCATCCCCGCCACCATCAGCAGGGCGCTGCGCCTGGCATCCGGTTGCCAGCCACGCAGGCGCAGCTCGGCGCCAAGCGCCACGAACAGCAGCGAGAAGAAGGGGCCGTTGCGGGTCAGCAGGGCCCACTCGCCCCCTGGCAGCAACGGGCCATAGGAGCCGCCGATCAGGGCCAGCCCGTAGAGCAGGGCGCCCGCCACCAGAGCCAGTCTGGGCAGCCTGACCCGCCAGCTGAGGGCCAGCAGCAGGACGGCCAGCATCAGGGCGGGCAGGAACCAGAGGTGGATCATGCCACCCACCCACCAGGCGTTGAGAGGATCCCCTAGCTGCATTTGCCACTGGCCCGCCATGCTGGCCAGATAGCCTTCCGTCATGGCCGCGACCGGGTTGAAGGGCACCAGCAGATAGAGCAGGCTCCAGACCAGCCAGAGCCCCAGCAGGGGGCGGCAGTAGCGCAGCGCCACCGCCATAGGCTTGCCTGCGGCGAGGGCGGGTTGCAGGAAGTAGCCGGCGCAGAGGAAAAAGAGCGGCACCGCGAAGCGGCACAGCTGGTTGATGATGGCCCCGAGCCAGAAGTAGGGGGTGCCGTCCCAGAGGGTGGGATCGAACGGATTGCTGAAGGGGGAGAGGTGAATGGTCATCACGGCCAGGATGGCCAGGACTCGCCCGCACTCGATGCTGGAGATGCGCATGAAAGTTTCCGACGGCTGAAACCCGGCACCCTAGCAGCCGGGCGGGCCCCGCTTCCAGTCGGGGGGTCGCCAACTGTGACTCCCATCGGCGGCCGGTTACCCTTTGTTACCCGGGGGATGGGCAGGGTTACCCCGGGTGGGAGGTGGATCCCGTTTTGGTGTCGGTAGAAGCCCTAGAGCAGGGCGACCAGCACTGTCGCGATGGCGCCCGTCAGCAGCAGACGTCCGGCCGGGCCGTGCAGCTTGTTCCACATCAGCAAACTGGTGAGGGCCAGCAGCAGCATGGAGAGGGCCGCAAGATCGCCGACCAGTTGCCAGGAGAGACCGGTGCCCATGCCGCGATGCAGCCGGTTGAGGCTGGCGGCGAGGTTGGCCCGCTGCAGTTCGGTCTGCACCAGCAGGGTACCCTCCACATAACTGGCGGCCAGGCTCTGGCTGAGGGTGACGCCGCGCAGCTCCCAGCGCGCCGGCAGGGTGAGGGAGCCTGTGGGGGTGGGCAGGGTCCGGGCCGGGGTGATGCTGATCCGTCCCTCCTCCAAGCCCTCGGGGTAACGCTGTTGCAGCAGGGCTTTCAGTGCGTCCGGGCTCGCCAGCGGCGCGGCCAGCGTTATCTCCTCGCTCGACTTTTCGGTGTGGGGGCCGGGCAGGGGCAGCACGGCCCTGTGTTGGAGCCAGAGGCCGGTCAGACCGTAGAGCAGCATCAGGGTGAGGGTGGCAAAGCCCGCCCAGGCGTGGATGCGGCGCACCCACTTGTTGTTGTGAAGGGGGAGTCTCTTGGGTTTTATCATGGTGGCGCGTCATAAAAAACTGGCCAGCAGAGGCTGGCCAGTTTGGCTGTGGGTAAGGAGGATCAGAAGTGGTAGGCGGCGGTGAGATTCAGCTGACGGGGACTGCCCGGCATGATCTGGGCCGCGCTGGTGGCGCTGACGAAGTAGTCGTGGTCGGTCAGGTTCTCCACGCTGAGCTGGGCATCCCAGTGCTGCCAGCGGTAACCGGCGCGGGCGTCATAGCGGGCGTAGCCCGGCAGCACTGTGGTGTTGGCGTTGTCGGCGAAGCGATCCCCCACCGCCGTCACCCCGGTTTCCCCATACCAGCCCTGCTTGCCGCTCTGGTAGCCGGCGAACAGCTGGCCGTTCTCGCGGGAGACATTCATCGGCCGCTTGCCCTGCAGATCCGCATCCGCCTTGACCTGCTCCGCGTCCTGGATGGCGATGCCGCCGTGCAGGTAGAAGGCGTCGGTGAGTTGGGCGCTGGCGCTCAGCTCTATGCCGTCGGTGCGCTGCAGGCCGGTGAGGAGCACCTTGGTGGGATCCAGCGGATCCTTGCTGCGCTTGTTGTACATCTCCAGCCGGTAGATGGAGAGGGTGGTGGCCAGGCGGCCGTTCAGCCAGTCACTCTTCACGCCCCCCTCGTAGAGCCGGGTGTGCTGGGGATCCAGGTTGTTGTTCTTGTCCCCCGGGGTGATGCCGATCAGTTCCCCACCCACTGGGGTGAAGGTCTTGCTGTAGGAGGTGTAGAAGGCGTGCTCCTCGATGGGGTTCCACACCAGGCCCAGACGGGGGCTCAGGCTGGTGACCGAGAGGGTCTCCTCCTTGTCGAGGTCGTTGCGGCGGCTGGTGACGGTGAACGCGTCCCGGCGCAGGCCGCCGAGCAGGTGCCAGTCCCCCAGGCTGAGCTGATCCTGCACATAGAGGCCGTAGCCGCGCACCTTGTGGTTAGCGTCGCTGGAGAGCTTCATGGCGCCGTTGTAGCTGGGCAGTGAACCCGGATCGTACAGGTTGTCCGGGGGGATAGGGCTGGCGTTCTGATAGAGCTTGGGGGTGCGCTCCTGCCAGCTCTGCTCCAGGCCCATCAGCAGGCGATGCTCGACGGGGCCGGTCTGAAGCTGGCCTTCCGCTTCCGTGTTGCTGGTCAGGTTGTTGGCCTTGAGATCCTGCTGCCAGCGGGCGCGGGTCACCTGGTCGCCCTTGACGCTGGTGACATAGGTGTTGTCGAACTGGCTGTCGAGACTGGTGTAGCCGAGCTGCTGGCGCAGTTGCCACTGCTCGTTCAGATCCCAGGTGAGCTGGGAGCGGGTGGACTGGGCCACGTCATCTATGAAGTCGCGGCTGGTGTCGCTGTAGACGCTCTCGATGGGGACATCGGCCGGGCGACCGTTGACCCCGGGGATGCCGCGATCCGGTGTGCGATCGCTGCCGTTGCGCTCGTACTGCACCAGCCAGTTCAGCTTGTCGGTGATCTCCCAGTTGGCGGAGGGGGCCAGCAGGGTGCGCTTGCTGGTCACGCCGTCGCGAAAACTCTCCTTGTCCTCCTGGGCCAGGTTGAGGCGCAGCTGCACCCGCTCGCCTGCCTCGGCATTGAGATCCGCGGCGAGGCGCTGGCTGTCGAAGCTGCCGACCCGGGCACTGACGCTGGAGGCTTGGCCCCGCTGCGGCTTCTTGCTGACCCGGTTGATGATGCCCCCCGTGCTGCCACGGCCGTAGAGCACGGCGGCTGGCCCCTTGAGCACCTCGACCCGCTCTATGTTGCCGAGATCCCGGGTGTACTGCATGTCGTCCCGCAGGCCGTCGAGGTAGAAGTCGTTGCTGGCGTTGAAGCCGCGGATGTTGACACCGTCGAAGCGGGTGTCGCCGCTGGCGTTGACCCCGGGGATGCCGCTCAGGGCTTCGCTCAGGGTCGGTTGGCCGTAGGCGGTCAGCTCGCTGGCGGAGACGCTCTCTATGCTCTGGGGCACCAGCTTGGCCGGGGTGCTGGTGCGGGTGGCGGTGGCGACTTCCTCGTGTTGGCTGCGTTTGCCGACCACAGTGAGGGTTTCGTCTTCGGCCTGGGCGCTGGCGCAAAGGGACAGCAAGGCGACGCCCAGCAGGGCGCGCGGGGAGTTGGGATTATGCATCTGCGTGTGACTCTTCTAATCGACCTGTTGGCCTGAACTTATTGATTTATTTGTAGTTATTAGTATCTCCCGTTTCGAGAGGACGCTAATGATATTGATTTTCATTTGTCTTGCAAGGCAAAGATGCAAAAATCCCACACCTACGAGCAGTTGTGCGGTCAGTTGAGGATCATTGCCCTGATGCAACCCATCGGATGAGTCTTGGTTGGGGCAAAGGGCTGGTTTACCATCCGGGTTCGGTGGCGCCGATGCTGCCCCAGGGAAACAGGAAACGGAACATGGAAGAGATCATCAGGGCAGACCTTCATAACCGGCAGCACGGCGAGGCGCTGGTCTATCTGCTCAACGAATACGCGAAAGACGAGATGGGCGGGGGCAGCCCCCTCGCCGATGAGGTGAAGGCCAATCTGGCGCAGGCCCTGGCGGCGAGAAGTGGTGCCCATGTATTGCTGGCCTGGGTCGATGGGCAGCCGGCCGGGGTGGCCACCTGCTTCGAGGGCTTCTCGACCTTCGCCTGCCGGCCCCTGCTCAACCTCCACGACCTTGCGGTGCACCCGGATCATCGCGGGCGCGGCCTCGGCAAACGGCTGCTGGCGCAGGTGGAGCAGCTCGCCCGCGAGCTCGACTGCTGCAAGCTGACCCTGGAGGTGCTGGAGAGCAACAAGGTGGCCCAGGCCGCCTACCTGGCCAGCGGTTTTGCGGGCTATGAGCTCGATCCGCAAGTGGGCCGGGCCCTGTTCTGGCAGAAGAAGCTCTAGCCTCTGTGGCTCAGCCCCCAGGCGGGAGGGGAGAATGAAAAACGGCGCGCAGAGGGATCTGCGCGCCGTTTTGTCTGGGGCCGGAGTTAGAAGTCGTAACGGGCCGCCAGCTGGAAGTCATCCTTGGTGTTCAGCTTGCCGCTGTCATTGCTGTCGAGGTTGTTGATGCGGTACTCGCCGATGACGCGCAGGTTCTTGTTGAACTTGTACTGGGCACCCAGGGTGTAGTAGTCGATGGAGTCGTAGTCGGACTTGCCGCTCTGCTCCACCTTCTGCTTGTTCCACAGGGCCATCAGGCCGAAGCCGCTCTCGAAGTTGTAACCCAGCGCCCCTTCCCAACCGGTGTGATCCTTGCCGGTTGCCAGGAAGTCGCTGCCGTCGGCGTAGCTCAGGGCGGCATAGACGGCCTTGTTGTCGTACTTGGCGGAGAGCAGCCACAGCTTGGCATCCTCTTCACCGCTCTTGTCGCGGATACCCACGTTGTAGGCGGTACCCAGGGCCAGGTTGAACGGGAAGGTGTAGGCCAGGGCGGCGCCGTAGGCGGCATCGCTGTCCTTGCTGGTGGTCTCTTCGGTGTCACCGCCGTCGAACTTGTAGCTGGTATCGACCTGGAAGCCGTTGAACAGGCCCGAGTATTTCAGCACCGAGCCGGCACGGTTGGTGGCGAAGGTGTCGGTCTTGGCACCCAGCGCCTCGTTGCCGTAGCCGTCGGAGAGAGAGACGTCGGTCCAGTCGGCCAGCAGGCCGGGGGCGCCTTTCTGACGACCGAAGGTGACATTGCCCCAGTCGGCACCCACACCGGCGAAGGCCAGACGGGTGCGCATGTTGTCGGAGTTCTCGCTGACGGTCTTCTCGCTGTCGTTGACGTAGATCTGCAACTCGTACTGGGCCAGGGCCTTGAGACCCGGATTGATCTCGCTCTCTACCTTGGCACCCAGGCGGACGAACTGGTTGGCGCCCTGCTTGTCGCTGTATTCGTTCTTGATGTCGCCATTGGCATCCAGCTCTTTCTTCTCGCCGAAGAACTGGCCGGCGTAGATGCGGCCGTAGAGGTCGAGCAGGGTGCTCTCGTTTTTGTACACTTCAACGGCTTGAGCCTGGAAGGCGGCGGTAAGAGCCAATGCTACTACTGTCAGCTTTTTCATCATGATCCCTTGTGTTGCAAGCTTTTGTTTTAAAAGACGGGGCCATGCTAGAAGTGACAGATGACAGTCGGGTGACCGTGCAATGAACAAACCGTGTCGATTCCATGTCAGCGGGATGAAAACCGGGATTTATGTGGCGAGCCGCCACTTTTGCGCGCAAAGGTTTGCCCTTGTGGTAGAATGCCGCCCGTTTTCGAGCTCCTAAGGTTGGATATGCGATGAGACGTGAACTGGCAATCGAATTTTCCCGAGTGACGGAAGCGGCTGCACTGGCTGGCTACAAGTGGCTCGGACGTGGTGACAAGAATATCGCCGATGGCGCGGCCGTTGCGGCCATGCGTCACATCCTCAATCAGATCCAGATCGATGGCGAGATTGTGATAGGCGAAGGCGAGATCGACGAAGCCCCCATGCTCTACATCGGCGAGAAGGTGGGCACGGGTCAGGGCGACGCCGTGGACATCGCGGTCGACCCCATAGAGGGCACCCGCATGACCGCCATGGGGCAGTCCAATGCCCTGGCCGTGCTGGCCGTGGGCGACAAGGGCTCCTTCCTCAAGGCTCCCGACATGTATATGGAGAAGCTGATCGTGGGTCCGGGCGCCAAGGGCGCCATCGATCTCGATCAGGCCCTGGAGCTGAACCTCAAGGCCGTGGCCAAGGCGCTCGGCAAGCCGCTCTCCCGCCTGACCGTCATCACCCTGGCCAAGCCGCGTCATGACAAGGCGATCAAGGAGATGCAGGGGCTGGGCGTGCGGGTGTTCGCCATTCCCGACGGCGACGTGGCCGCCTCCATCCTCACCTGTCTGCCGGACAGCGAAGTGGACATGCTCTATGGCATCGGTGGCGCTCCGGAAGGGGTGATCTCGGCGGCGGTGATCCGCGCCCTGGACGGCGACATGCAGGCGCGCCTGGTGCCCCGTCATCAGGTCAAGGGCGACAGCCCCGAGGTGCGTGCCCTGGGCGAACAGGAGATTGCCCGTTGCCAGGAGCTGGGCATCGATGTGAGCAAGGTGCTCAAGCTGGAAGATCTGGCCAAGAATGACAACGTCATCTTCTCGGCCACCGGCATCACCAAGGGTGATCTGCTGGAAGGCATCACCAGCAATGGTGTCATGGCGACCACGGAGACCCTGCTGATCCGCGGCAAATCCAGAACCATCCGCCGCATCAAGTCGATCCACTTCCTGGACCGCAAAGACAGCGTGGTGCGCGACATCATTCTCTGATGAGAGTGGGTTGAACCTGCTGAAGATGAAAAGCCCGACCGCTGCTGCCGTCGGGCTTTTTGTTGCCCGCGCGTCCGGGTCTGGACTATTTAGCGGGACGGGGCGGATAAGGCTAAGGGGAATCGGGGCCCTTTGATAGACTGCTTCGCCATGCACAGGAATGCATCATATGGAATGTCGTCAAGGTTGCGGTGCCTGCTGCACAGCCCCCAGTATCAGCAGTGCCATTCCCGGCATGCCGGAGGGCAAGCCGGCCGGCTTGCCCTGTATTCAGCTCGACGCGTGGCTGGGCTGCAAGATCTTCGGCCAGCCTGAGCGTCCGGCAGTGTGCAGCAGCTTTCGGCCTATGCAGGACGTGTGCGGCTCTCACCGCCAGGAGGCCGTCTGGCTTATTGGCGAGATGGAGCGGCTGACGGCCTGAGCCCTTGACCCTCTCCCTCAGGGAGAGGAGAGCTGAGAAACACCCCGAATCAACGCGGGAACACGGAATAGAAAAAGGCCGCAATTGCGGCCTTTTTGATTCTCTCTGTCGAGCTGGCGTCAGACGTCGGCCAGTTGCAGGGCCTGACGATAGTACTCATTGGCCTTGTTGGTGAGACGGCGCTTGTCCATCACCTGCCCGAGGGCATGGTAGAGGGCGGCATCCGGCCGCTTCGCCACTTCCTGCTCCAGCAGGCGCTGGGCATCGTCCAGCTGGCCGGCCAGCAGGTAGACTCGTGCCAGAGCAGCCTCGGCGCCCGGCTGATCCTGGATCTTCTTGAGCAGGGTCAACATGGGCTGATAGTCATCCAGCCTGAGTTTGGGCAGACGGGCGAACAGCTCGGGGGAGGGATCCTTGCGCAGGGCCTCCAGCCAGAGGTCGGCAGCCTCGCTGTCGGCACCGAGCCGGCGCAGACGATCCCCGTAGTTGGCCAGCAGTTCGGGGTCCTGACGCAGCTTGCGGGGCAGCGCCTGCCATACCGGGCGCAGTGTCTCGAGGGCGCCGCTGGCAGCCTCGAGACGGCCAATCCAGGCCTGGTGCAGCAGCGCCTCTTCCTGTACCGACGTCAACTTGCCCACCTTGCGCAGGGCCGGGGCGAGATCGATAAGGGCCGCCCAGTCTTCCCGGGCCAGATAGACCTGGCGCAGTTGATCCAGCACCATGGGGTGGCGCGGGTGCAGGGCGTAGACGGACTCGAGCCGACCGAGGGCACTGTCGTACTGACCCTGCTCTATCTGCAGCTGGGTCTGGATCAGGGTCAATGCCAGCTCGGCCTTGGGGTTCTCCTCCTGCGCCTTTTGCAGGTAGTGATCCCGGCGCACGTCATCGCCTCGGGCCTGGGCCACTCTGGCGGCACTCAGGTAGTTGAGCAGCGGGGTGTCGCTGTTGTCAGCCCCCTTGATCAGCAGCTTCTCGGCCTGGTTGTAATGCCCCTCGGCCATGGCCAGGGTGGCATTCACCGTTTGCAGGTTCGCCTTGCGGCGACGGCGCGAGCCGAACCAGCCTTGCGTCTTGCGGCGCAGGCCGAAGACCCGAGCGAGCATCCACTCGACGATGAGCAGGGCACCGTAGAAGAGTACCGCCAGGATCACGGCGCTGGTGACCGAAGACTCCACCGTGTAGTTGCCAAGCGAGATGAGCACATAGCCCTTGTTGCCGGACGCTTCTGGGCCGAAGATCAGGCCCGCGACCATCACGGCCACCACGACGATCAGACGAATCATGGTCTCCTCCTCAGTTGCCGGCCAGGATGCGTTGCAGGCGCTCGGTCAGCACCTGTTCCAGCATGGCCTGGGTCTTGAACTGATCTGGGTAGTCAAACTGGATCTGCTCGCCTTTGAGCTTGTCGAGCTCGGACTGCATGTACTGGGTGGCGCTGTTGTCGGTATCGAAGTACTGGGTCAGCCAGCGCTGGGCCTTCTCCAGGCTGTCGGTATAGAGCGCTTGCTGCTCGCGATAGACGGCGAGCTGGGCCTGCAACAGCTTGGTCTTGAGGTTCTCCCGCAGGAAGATCTCCTGCTGCGGTGAGAGCAGGGCCTCCACGGCGCCGTCGCGGCGACGTATGGTGATGAAGTTCTCGGTGAACTTGACCCAGTTCTTCTTCAGATTGCTCTCCCACTCGTCCGGATTGGCGCTGACCGCCTGATCCGGTTCGGCCTTGGCTTGTGGCATGCTCACGGTGGAGAGGGGCAGCAGCTCTATCTGGTCGGACAGCGCGGCCAGCTTCAGGGTCAGCCCCTCGCGATCGACTCGCGGCATCCCCTTGAGCTGGGCTATGTCTTCCGCCAGCGCCTTGCGAATGGGCATCAGGCTGGGGTCGTTGAGCGCCTTGATCCGCTCGTCGGCGTTGCCGAGCAGGGTGATGGCGGAGACGATGTCGTGTTCTAGCCACAGCTTGCGGCCCGCCATGCGCACCAGGTATTCGGATTCGGCTAGCATCCAGTCGTTGGGACGCTTGTCGTCGAGATCCAGCACCTTGGTCTGCAGGGCGTCCAGCGCCTCCTGCAACTGCTGTTGGCTCTTGCCGAGGGCGCCGATCTGCTCGGCATCCTTGCTGTTGCTCTGATCCAGCTTGCCCATGGCCTCGGCCAGTTGCAGCTTGAGGGCGCCGAGTTCGGCCTGCTGGGCGACGGCATTCTGGTGGCCGTGCAGATAGAGGCCGCCGGTCAGCCCCAGGGCCAGCAGGATGGCAACGCCACCGAGGACGACGCCGGCGCCGCCCTTCTTGTTGCCGGCGGCCTTGTTCTCGGGCTTGTTGTTGTCGGCCGCGGGGGCCGCAGCACTCGGCTGGACTTCTTGCTGTTCAGTCATTCCATCTTCCTCAGTTCCAGGGCGGCCACCAGAGCCTGGTTGGATGCACCTTGGGCAATCACGATACGGGTAAAGCCAGCTCCCTCGGCCATCTCGGCCACCCGGGGACTGGGCACCACCAGCAGGCGGTCATAAAGCCAGGGTCGCTGCGGGCCGGACACCAGGGCCAGCAACCGCTGCAAGAGTTCACCACTGGTGATGAGCAGGCTGTCGAGGCCGGCTGCCTGCCAGTGGCGGGTCAATGCGTCCCCGTCGAGCTCGGGGTAGTGGCGCTCGTAGGTGGCACAATAGTGCACCAGTGCGCCGCGTGAGGCCAGCGTTCGGGCGATGAGATCCCGCCCGTCGTTGCCGCGCAGGATCAGCACCCGCTTGCCGCTCACCTCTTGCAGGGGCGGCAGGGCCAACAGGCCTTCACTGCGGGGATCGGTCGGGCAGAGGGCCTGGACACCCACCTCGCTGAAGGCATCCGCGCTCGCTTGACCGACCGCAAAGTAGTCAATATGTGGCCAGGTCAGACCAGTTTGCAACAGAAAATGATGAGCAAATTTAACGGCATGGGCGCTGACGGCGATGATGATGTCCGTTTGGGGCAGCAGTTCGGGCAGGTGGGGGAGTTCACTGCCCGGTCGGGTTTCCAGCAGCGGGCAGCACAGTGGTGCATGACCGTGCTGGCGCAGCAGTGCTGCCAGCTCGGCGGCCTGGGCGGCCGGGCGCACCACCAGCGGGACCATCAGGCCACGCTCGGTGGTTGTGACCATGAGCAGACCCGATTCGCACTCATGCCCGGTAGACCTCGGCAAGAATGGCGTCGGCACCATCGGCCAGCAGGCGCTGGGCCAGGGTGTGGCCGAGTGCCTCGCCATCGGTCAGGGGTCCGCGGATCTCGTCCCGGATCACCTGGGTGCCATCTGGGCTTCCCACCAGGCCGCGCAGCCAGATCTCGTCCCCCTGCACCAGGGCATAGGCACCGATAGGCACCTGACAGCCTCCCTGCAGGGCACGGTTCATGGCGCGCTCGGTCAGCACCCTGATCCGGGTCTCGGTGTGTTCCAACGGTGCCAGCAGGGCGTGCAGCTCAACATCGTCCAGACGACACTCGATGCCGACGGCACCCTGGCCGTTGGCGGGCAGGCTCTGCTCCGGCTCGATGAAGGCGGTGATGCGATGGGCCATCTCCAGCCGTTTCAGGCCGGCGGCGGCGAGTATAATGGCGTCGTACTCGCCGGCATCCAGCTTGGCGAGGCGGGTATTGACGTTGCCGCGCAGGTCGCGGATCACCAGATCAGGGCGGGCGGCCCGCAACTGGCACTGGCGGCGCAGGCTGGAGGTGCCGACCACGGCCCCCTGGGGCAGCTCGTCTATCTGCTTGAAACGGTTGGAGACGAAGGCATCGCGCGGGTCTTCGCGTTCACAGATGGTGTGCAGGCCGAGCCCCTCGGGGAACTCCACCGGCACATCTTTCATGGAGTGGACGGCGATGTCGGCCCGGCCTTCCAGCATGGCAGTCTCCAGCTCCTTGACGAAGAGCCCCTTGCCGCCGACCTTGGCCAGCGGGGTATCCAGGATCTTGTCACCCTGGGTGCTCATGGGGACCAGTTCGACTAGTAGATCGGGATAGAGGGCTTCCAGCCGATCTTTTACAAAGTTGGCCTGCCACAGGGCCAGTGGGCTCTTGCGAGTGGCAATTCTCAGGGTTCGGGCTGCCATATCAATCAGTTGTTTCATCTTTAGTGAGGAAAACGATCTTACCACCCTTTGCATGGGCTTTCATGACGCAGCCGGCAAAAGCGGGGCCAAGCTCAAAAAGGGTCGCTGAAAATAATTTTCACGCGGTCATTATATGATGGCAACTAATTGAAAATATTATTTTTTATTGCTTTCTATTGATACCGTTACGGGGCGTGCCAGAAATAATCCGGTGATTGTGTGCGGGCTTGTTTACCACTGCTGTTTGCATTGTTAACATGATCACACTTTTTTGACGTCTCCCCGTTTTGGTGCGTCATTTCTCTTCCCCATAGGTAGGGCATTGCTGGTAAAACTGGACACGCTGGTGGCGCGCTACGACGAGCTGAATCGTCTCAAGACGCAACGAGCGTTGGATCTCATGAGTCGCTACGGGCAGCAGGTCTTTCAACTGCTGCCTGTCATGCTGCACTTCAATCATCCCCTCCTGCCTGGTTATGTGGCAGGGGACGTGCCTCATGGTATCTGGAGTTTCGTCGCCAACGAGGCCCAGCAGGCCTTCATCCAGGATCTGTGCCAGAACGCGAACTGTCAGGGCGGCCTCAGCACCCACGACAAGTCGATCCAGGGCCTCTACTCCATGGGCAGTACCTCCTCCATCGGTCAGTGCTGCCACTCGGATCTCGACATCTGGGTCTGTCACGTGGCCGGTCTGTCGAGTGAGCGCCTCGCCCTGCTGGAGCAGAAGTGCCAGCACCTCTCCCTGTGGGCCGAGCAGCGCGGGGTCGATCTCAACTTCTTCCTGATCCCCGAAGACAAGTTCCGCCAGCGCAACGATGCCCAGATGCAGGGGGAGAGCTGCGGCAGCGCCCAGCACCTGCTGCTGCTCGACGAGTTCTATCGCAGCGCCATGCACATCGCGGGCAAGCGGCTGCTCTGGTATCTGGTGCCGGCCGAATATGACGATCACTACGACGACTACGTCAACGGCCTGTTCGCCCACGGCAAGTTGAGCCAGGACGACTGGCTCGATCTGGGGGGCTTTGACCGCATCCCCGCCGAGGAGTACTTCGGCTCCGCCCTGTGGCAGCTCTACAAGGGCATAGATTCCCCCTACAAGGCGGTGCTCAAGTCGGTGCTGATGGAGGCCTACTCCCACGAGTATCCCAACACCCGGCTGCTGTCGGTGACCAGCCGCGACTGGTTCCAGCACAACGAGGGGATGCACTACCGGCTCGACAACTACTGCCTGATGCTGGACAAGGTGACCAACTACCTGAAATCCATCGGCGACATGCAGCGCCTGGATCTGGTGCGCCGCTGCTTCTATCTGAAGGTGTGTGACGGCCTGAGCCACCCCAAGGAAGATCACTCCCCGGACTGGCGCCGGGAGCAGATGGCCCAGCTGGTGGCCTACTGGGGCTGGAGCCCGGAGCGGCTGCATCACCTGGATCATCGCCAGGAGTGGAAGGTCGAGGACGTCAAGATGGCCTACGCCGAGTTGCTGGAGGCCCTGATGCAGAGCTACCGCAACCTCATCCAGTTCGCCCGGCGCAACAACATCAGCGAGTCCATCAATCCGGAAGACATCGGCATACTGTCGCGCAAGCTCTATGCCGCCTTCGAGAGCCTGCCGGGCAAGGTGCAGAGGATCAACCTCAAGATAGCGCCGGATCTCGGCGAGCCGGATCTCAGCCTGGTGCAGGTGCCCCACGGCCGCCTGAATCGCGCCGGCTGGTATCTCTACAAGCATTCCCTCGAGCCCGCCGACATCATAGGTCGGGCGCCGCTCGAATATAACGGCTACATCAGCAAACTGGTGGCCTGGGCCTACTTCAACGGCCTGCTGACGCCCCAGTCCCGGGTGCACCTGTTCAATCAGGGCTCGGATCTGCACATCGACAATCTGCACCAGTTCTGCCGCGATCTCTCCGGCACCTTCCCGGTCAAGTATCCCCGCGCCACCAACCTGGCGCTGAGCCGGCCGTGCGAGATCCGCCAGCTCTCCATCTTCCTGAACCTGGAGACGGACCCGTCAAGCCACTGGGTGGGGCAGGTGATCGAGTTCGATGCCAATGCCGCCGACGTCTTCTCCTTCGGCCGCAACCAGGAGTGTCTGGTGGGATCGGTGGATCTCGTCTATCGCAACTCCTGGAGCGAGATCCGCACCCTGCACTTCGAGGGGGAGGAAGCGGTGGTGGATGCCCTCACCACCATACTCGGCAAGATGCACCAGGATGCCGCCGCCCCCGAGATGATAGAAGTGTTCTGTTACAGCCAGCACTTCCGCTCCCTGGTGCGTACCCGCTTCCAGCAACTGGTGGCCGAGTGCATCGAACTGCGCCTGGCCCGGGACAAGCAGCAGTTGGTCAAGACGCTGGCGCTGGGGAAAGAGAAGTACGGCATCTTCTTCGAGCGGCGCGGGGTGTCGGTGAAGAAGCTGGAAAACGCCATCGACTTCTACCGCCACATCTCCCACAACAAGCTGGATCACCTGCCGCTGCGCCTCGACAAGACCCATAGCCAGCATCTGCCCGGCATTGTCGACGCCTACGCGAGCGAAGGGCTGGTGCAGTTCTTCTTCGACACCCGGGATGCGGGCACCAACATCTATATCCTGGACGAGGCGAATCGGGTGGAGATCTACCAGCACTTCGCCGGCAACAAGGATGAGCTGGTGCAGGGAGTGAACCGCTTCTACACCTCGGGCCACGAGCGCTTCAGCGATGCGGGCCAGTTCAGCAACTTCAACCTGCCCCAGTATTACGAGATCGTGCAGATGGGCGACAAGCTGGAGGTGATCCCCTACCGCAGCCAGAGTCCGCAGCGGGACAATCCGGGGGCGGCCCGGGAAGTCGGGTGATGTGCCGGGCACATCGCCAACGGGATGAAAGCAAACGGCCTGCTGATGCAGGCCGTTATCGTATCCGCAGTGCGGGATCAGGCGCCGAGGCGGGCCAGCAGCCAGCGACGGATCTCGTCGAGCTGGGGGCGGCAGATCTCGTGGCGCATCGGGTACTCGTGCCACTCGGGGCTGAGACCCGCCGCCTCCAGCCGGTTCTTGGCATCCCAGCCCATGGAGAGGCTCACCACGTCGTCATAGATGCCGTGCATGTAGCAGATGGGCAGGACGCGGGCGGCCTCGCTCATCTCCTCGACCAGTTGCTCGGGCGTTGCCAGGTAGGTGGACATGCAGAGCAGGCCCGCCAGCTTTGCTTGATAGCGCAGCGCGGTGAAGGAGGCGATGACCCCGCCCTGGGAGAAGCCGGCCAGTACGATATGCTCGGGAGCGAAGCCCTCGGCCACCAGCTGATCCAGCAGGGCTGCGATACGATCGGCGGACTCGCGCACATGGGACTCCACGGCGCGATCCGCCGGATCCTCGAAGCTCTTGATGTCGTACCAGCCACGCATCTTGTAGCCCATGTTGATGGTAATGGGCCGTTCGGGGGCATCGGGCAGCAGGTGGCGCACCGGCAGGTCGGCAGGCAGGGCCAGCGCTTCCACCAGCGGCGCGAGCCCGGCGCCGGAATCCCCCAGCCCGTGCAGCCAGATCACCGCGTGACGGGCGCCCTGGGGATGCAGATCCATCATGGGAGACTCTGCCATCATGGGAACCGGACGGGCTCGCCCGCCTGGGTGGTGCAGGCCCGGGTCAGCAGAGCCTTGAGCTCGTCGCCGAAGCGGTTGTCGATCCAGCTGTCACCGCGCAGCTCGAAGTGGAAGCCGTTCTCCCGAGTGGCCACCCAGATCTGGTGCAGGGGCTCCTGCTTGTTGATGATGACCTTGGTCTTGTTCTCGAAGCTCAGGGTCAGCACACCGCCGGCCCGCTCGCAGTCGATATCCGGATACCCCTCGTCGATAACGTCTTCCACATACTGGAAAAAGGCGTCGGTCAGGGCGTGATACTCGTGATCCTTCATCGGTTTATCCTGTTGCTTTTAACAATGTGAGTGCGATTATAGAGGGCCAAAAATTTTTTCGCAGCGAACCATTATGATTACCCAGTTCACCAAGTGCCTGTTTGCCGCGTCGCTGTCGTTCGGGTTGGCCGCCTGCGGCCTGACGGGGCCGCTCTACATGCCACCGGCCGAGCAGCCCGTCTCCACTGAGCAAACGCCGGCACAGCCCAAGACAGAGAGTACACCGCAAGCCGCCTCGCCTGCGACCGCCAAACCGGCCTCCGAGGCCGCGCCGCAATAATCTAGGAAGGAACCGCCCCCTTGGATCACTTTAACTACGACGCCGACGGCCAGCTTCAGGCCGAGCAGCTTCCCCTGCAACAGCTCGCCGACCAGTACGGTACCCCGCTGTATGTCTACTCTCGCGCCACCCTGGAGCGCCACTGGCACGCCTTCGATCAGGCAGCGGGCGACATTCCCCATCTGATCTGCTACGCGGTCAAGGCCAACTCCAACCTGGCACTGCTCAACCTGCTGGCGCGCCTGGGCTCGGGCTTTGACATCGTCTCCGGCGGGGAGCTGTCACGGGTGCTGGCGGCGGGGGGAGATCCGGCCAAGGTGGTCTTCTCCGGCGTCGCCAAGAGCGAGTCCGAGATGCGCCTCGCGCTGGAGAAAGAGATCCTCTGCTTCAACCTGGAGTCGGAAGCCGAGCTGGAGCGCCTGAACCGGGTCGCTGGCAGCATGGGCAAAAAGGCGCGGGTCTCGGTGCGGGTCAACCCGGATATCGATGCGGGCACTCACCCCTATATCTCCACCGGCCTCAAGCAGAACAAATTCGGCATCCCCATCGAGCAGGCGCCTGCCATCTACCGCAAGGCGGCGGCCATGGCCCACATCGAGATCAAGGGGGTGGATTGCCATATCGGATCCCAGCTCACCGAGCTCAATCCCTTTATGGAAGCGGCCGACAAGCTGCTGAAGCTCATTGACGAGCTGGCGGCCGAAGGCATCCACATCCATCACCTGGACGTGGGCGGGGGTCTCGGGGTCAACTATGGCGCCGAGCAGCCGCCGCATCCGACCGAGTACGCCGAGGCGCTCAAACAGAAGCTGGCGGGCCGGGATCTGACCCTGCTGTTCGAGCCGGGCCGCGCCATCGTCGCCAACGCCGGCGTGCTGCTGACCCGGGTCGAGTTCTTGAAGCCCGGCGAGACCCGCAACTTCGCGCTGATCGACGCCGGCATGAACGATCTGCTGCGTCCCTCCCTCTACGGCGCCTGGATGAACATCATCGAGGTGGACAGCCGCACGATCCACGAGAAGGCGCTGTATGACGTGGTCGGCCCGGTGTGCGAGACCGGTGACTTCCTCGGCAAGGAGCGTACCCTGGCGATTGCCGAGGGCTCCTTGCTGGCGGTGCGTTCTGCCGGGGCCTACGGCTTCACCATGTCATCCAACTACAACACCCGTCCCCGTGCGGCCGAGGTGCTGGTGGACGGTGACCAGGCCCATCTCATCCGTGAGCGGGAACAGTTGGCCGATCTCTGGCGCGGCGAGCACCTGCTGCCGTGAGCCAGCCACAGGAACGCAAGACGGTGACAGATTTTTCCAGGATCCATGGGGCTGTGGACGACCTTCGTGACGGCCTGAACTGCGCAGGGAAAGAAGATGTTGATTGAGTTTTCCAAAATGCATGGCCTGGGCAACGACTTCATGGTGGTGGACGGCGTCACCCAGAAGGTGTTCTTCAGCAACGACGTCATCAAGAAGCTGGCGGATCGCCACTTCGGCATCGGCTTCGATCAGCTGCTGCTGGTGGAGCCGCCCTATGATCCCGAGCTCGACTTCCATTACCGCATCTTCAATGCCGATGGCAGCGAGGTGGAGCAGTGCGGCAACGGTGCCCGCTGTTTCGCCCGCTTCGTGCGCCTGAAGGGGCTGGTCAACCGGGATCGCATCGCGGTCAGCACGGCCCGTGGCCGCATCACCCTGCAACTGGAGGGGGAGAACCAGGTCACGGTCAACATGGGGGTGCCCCAGTTCGAGCCGGGCAAGATCCCGTTCCGTGCCCAGAAGGCGGAAAAGACCTACCTGCTGCGGGCGCAGGATCACACCGTGATGTGCGGTGCCGTCTCCATGGGCAATCCCCACTGCGTCATCGAGGTGCCCTCGGTGGCCGATGCCCCGGTGGAGACCCTGGGGCCCATCATGGAGCGCCACGAGCGTTTCCCCGAGCGGGTCAACGTCGGCTTCATGGAGATGGTCAGCGCCAGTGAGATCAAGTTGCGGGTGTTCGAGCGCGGGGTGGGGGAGACCCTGGCCTGCGGTACCGGCGCCTGCGCGGCCGTGGTGATCGGCATCAGCCAGGGCAAGCTCAGGGAGCGGGTCACCGTCACCCTGCCGGGTGGCAAGCTGACCATCGCCTGGAAAGGGCCGGGTCAGCCGGTCTACATGACGGGCCCGGCCGAGCATGTCTTTGATGGTCAGATAGAGCTGTAAGCCAGTGAGCGGGCCAGTCGAGCATATGACGGGCCCGGCCGAGCACATGTTCGACGGCCAGATAGAGTTATAGGCATCGAGCGGGGACCTCCTCCGCGCAGCCAAACGGTAATGTCGGGGCCCTGTGCCCCTTTTTCGGATGGATCAACCAAGTTATGAGCGAACTCAAACGGCAGGAGTCACTGTTGGACGAAGCCACAGTGCTGGAGTACCTGGCCCGTTACCCCGAGTTTTTCCAGCGCCACGGGGCCATGCTGGACAGGATCCGCATTCCCCATGAGCACAAGGGCACCATCTCCCTGGTGGAGCGCCAGCTCGACAGACAGCGCGAGCGCATCGAGCAGCTGGAGCAGGAGATCACCGAGTTGATGGGGATCGCCAGCGAGAACGAGCGGATCTTCCGGGTCTATGCGGATCTCTATGGCGAGCTGTATGGCTGTCAGACCCTGTTCGAGCTGAGCGCCGTGATGGGCAAGGCCTTCGTGCAGCGGCTGCGGCTGACCGGCCTGCGCCTCTGGCTCAGCCCAAAGAAATTCCAGCTGAGCGGCCCCGAGCAGCGCTTCCTGGCGGACGGCAAGCAGCTCGATCAGCTGCTGGGCCAGCGGCTTCCCGGGACGGATTACTACTTCGGACGGCTCAACCAGAGCGAGAAGCAGGCGCTGTTCGGCAGCGACGTGCTGGTCAACTCGGTGGCCCTGATGCGGCTCGGGGATCTCGGCGTGCTGGCTTTCGCGAGCTCGGACCCCAGCCACTTCACCCCCCACAACGACACCCTGCTGCTGGGTCAGCTGGGCCGTCTGCTGCAGATGCGTCTGCCCGAGCTGGTTCGTGGCTAAGGCCCCCCTTCCTGCCGCCGACCCTCTGCCCCCCGCCCTGGCGGGGGAGCTCACGGCCTTTATCGAATACCTGAGGGTCGAGCGCCAGCTCAGCCCCCACACCCGCAGCAACTATCAGGCCCATCTGGAGGCGATAGCCACCGAGCTGGTCAGGCTTGGTCTGAGCGATTGGGCCCGGCTTGAGGCGAGCCAGGTGCGCAGCCTGGTGACCCGAATGCACAAGGCAGGCCTCGCCCCCCGATCGCTCGCCACCAAGGTCTCCGCCCTGCGCAGCTTCTGTGACTGGCAGGTGCGCCAGGGGCGGCTCCCTGCCAACCCGGCCCGCGGCATCGTCACCCCCAAGCAGGGGCGGCCGTTGCCGAAAAACCTCGATGTGGACGAGATGTACCAGCTGCTCAACATCACCGACGAGCAGGATCCGCTGGCGGTGCGGGATCGCGCCATCATGGAGCTGATGTACTCCTCCGGCCTGCGCCTCGCCGAGCTGGTGGGGCTCAACCTCGCGGACGTGAAGCTCGACGAGCGCCAGCTCAGGGTCACCGGCAAGGGATCGCGGGAGCGGGTGTTGCCCATGGGCAGAATGGCGGTGGAGTGGTTGCACAAGTGGCTCACGGTGCGGCCAGCGCTGGCGGGGGACGAGGGGGAGGCATTGTTCGTCTCCAAGCGCCGTCAGCGGCTGTCGGCCCGCTCGGTACAGGAGCGGCTCGACGGCTGGGGCAACAAGCAGGCGCTCAATGCCCACGTCCATCCCCACAAGCTGCGCCACAGCTTCGCCACCCACATGCTGGAGTCCTCCGGGGACCTGCGGGCGGTGCAGGAGCTGCTGGGCCACGCCGATCTCTCCACCACCCAGATCTATACCCACCTCGATTTTCAGCATCTGGCCAAGGTGTATGACAGCGCCCACCCCAGGGCCAAGCGGGATCCCGACACCCCGGAAGATGAGTGACAGCAGGGAGCCCAGGCGCTCTTGTTGATGACGCAGAGGAGAATGCATGCATTTTTACCGTCGTTGGCAGCCGGTGGCCGCCATCTCGTTCGATCTCGACGACACCCTCTATGATAACGGCCCCGCCATCGCGCGGGCCGAGCAGTGGATGCTGAGCCACCTGCGCAGCGAATACCTGGCCACTGCCATGCTGGACAAGCCGCGCTGGCTCGAGCTCAAGCGCAACCTGCTGCTGGCCCGGCCCGAGCTGGGCCAGGATGTCAGCCTGGCGCGCCAGCACGGCATCCGCGAGGCCATGGTGCAGGGGGGCATGGCCGCCTCCCTGGCGGAACAGGAGGCGCAGCGGGTGTTCGCCGGTTTTCTGGCCGAACGCTCGAAGATAGCGGTGAGCGAATCGACCCATCGACTGCTGACCAGACTGGCGGAGCGCTACCCTCTGGCGGTCATCACCAACGGCAACCTGGATCTGGTACAGGCCGGGCTGAGCGACTACTTCACCCTGGTCTGCAAGGCAGGGGCGGGGGCCAGGATGAAGCCGGCGCCGGACATGTTCGTGCAGGTGCAGCAGACCCTCGGGCTCGCCTCCGGCCAGATCCTCCACGTGGGGGATCATCCCGAGACGGACGTGCTGGGGGCCAGGCTGCACGGCTTTCGGGCCGCCTGGCTCAACGAGCACCGGCTGCCCTGGCAGTCGCTGCGGTTGCTGCCGGATGTGGAGCTCGCCGCCCTCGACGAGCTGGACGGGCTGCTGCTCTGATCCACCCCGAGCGGCAGAGAAAGAGGTGCACAGGCGAGGCCATTTATTTATCCTTGGCGCGGACTGACAAGGGAGTGCAGGGCGTGAGTGGAATGAAGAGTGTCATCTGGTTGGCCATCCCCATGGTGCTGGCGGGCTGCGATCTGTTTCGCGACCACTACCGGATGGAGTTTCGGGATGGATCCTGGCGGGATATCGCCATTTCGCCTTTCTCGGATGAGGCCCGCTGGCGTGAGGGGTGCGCCACCGGCGAGATACTGGTGGACATGACCCTGCCCCTGAAGCGGGGCAAGGTGGTCGATGGCCGTGAACAGCTGCTGATCGGCGGCGAGCTGTTCGAGCTGGAAGAGGCCCGGCTCTATCGCGGCAACGGCATGGTGCTCGGGCAGGCTCCTGACCATGTCCAGCGGGGCCTCAAGGGGCTGGATGTCTGCCGTACCCTGCGCCCCGATCGCGGGGCCCTGCCCAAGTTGAAAGGCAAGGGGTTCGGCGACTAGCCCGCCCGCTGCCGATACTGGCGACAGGCGTCGCCGAAGGCCTTGAACAGCTTGATGGAGTGGGGGTTCTCTTTCGCCTTCCACTCCGGGTGCCACTGCACCGCCAGGGTGAACTGGGGCAATCCGGGGGCATGAATGGCCTCTATCAAGCCATCCTCGGCATGGGCCAGCGGCGCCAGCCCCTCGCCAAGCCGCTTGATCCCCTGGCCGTGCAGGGAGTTGACCGGGATCTGCGCCTCCCCCATCAGGTCGGCAAACCAGCTGCCGGGCACCAGGCTCACCTGGTGGCTGTGGCCATATTGCTCTTCTACCGGATCGTCCGCATCCTCCCGGTGATCCGCATAGCCGGGCTCGCAATAGACCTTCTGAAGAATGTCCCCGCCGAGCGCCACGTTGATCTCCTGCATGCCGCGGCAGATGCCGAGCAGGGGCAGTCCCCGATCGATGGCGGCGCGCACCAGAGCTATGTCGAACAGATCCCTGTCTCTGTCCTGGGCCTTCTCCGGGGTCAGGTTCTCCTGGCCGTAGAGGGCGGGATCTATGTTGGATCCTGCCCCGCTCAGGTAGACCCCATCGGCGAGATCCAGATACTGCTCCAGATCAGCTGTCCCGCAGCAGGTCGGCACCAGCAGGGGCACGCAGCCGCTGATCTCCACCAGGGGGGTGATGTATTTGTGGGTCATGACCTGGTAGGCATGGCCGCTGCGGGCCTGGGCCCCCATGGTCATCAGCACGACGGGTTTGGAATGGGAACTGGGGTTGGGCATAGGTCACCTTGGCTATCCTTGGCGGTCTCATCCTGCGCCTTGGGAAGGCCCTTGCCGCCTCACGCTCGCAAGGGCATGCCTCAAGGCATGGTCATGGGATCAGGGTCATGCCGCAGTGCCAGAATCGTCGGTCAGCCTGGGCGATGACAGCCTGGATCCCGATCCCAGTCTGCCAAGGCCGTTCAATATGTCAAACGAAATGATGCCGCAATGTTAATTTTGATGATGGGAAAGCCAGCTTGAGTCCCTTTATAAGGGGCTTTAGCCGCAGTTGGTGGGCTTCTGGGAGAAAGGCGTGGTGGATATATTAAACATTCGACTCTGATGGCCGGATAGCAGAAGGGGCCCGCAGGCCCCTCGTCGATTCAGGCATTGAGGATGAACTGCTCTATCACCCTGGCCACGCCATCCTCGTCATTGCGAGCCGTGGTGTGCTGCGCCAGCGCCTTGATCTCGTCGGTGGCGTTGCCCATGGCGACCCCGAGTCCGGCATATTCGATCATGTGGCGGTCGTTGCCCGCATCACCCACCGCGATGACCTGGGAGGCGTCCAGGCCCAGGTGCTCGGCCAGGGCGGCCACGCTGGTGCCCTTGTTGCTTCGCTTGTTCATAAACTCGAGGAAGTAGGGGGAGCTGCGCACCACTGTGTACCGTTCATAGAGCTCTGCGGGCAGCTGGGCGATGGCGCGGGAGAGCTTGGGCTCGGGGTCTATCATCATCACCTTCATGATCTGCTCGTCGGCGGGCAGGGTGGCGAAGTCCACCAGGTTGATCGGCATCTTGATCAGTCGGGACTCGTGCTCGGTGTAGGTGCTGACCCTGGGGCTGATGAGGCCCTGGCGGACGGAGAAGCCGTGGACGTTGACCCCCAGCTCAAAGGCCAGATGGGCGATGGCGCTGGCATCGCTGCCGGTCAGCAGCTGGCTGCGCAGGATGCGTTGATCCGCGACCTGTTGCACCAGGGCGCCGTTGTAGCAGATGACGTAGTCATCCTGACCGGTGAGGCCGAGTTCGGCCAGATAGGTCGTCATGCCCTCCAGCGGGCGGCCCGAGGTCAGTACCACGGTGACGCCTTGGGTGCGGGCGGCCGCGATGGCGGCATGGGTGCGGGGGGTTATTTGACCGTGCGGGTTCAGCAGGGTGCCATCCATATCCAATGCGATCAGCTTGTACATCTTCTCACTACCTGAGTCTGGCTGGCCCGCCCTATGGGGCCAAGGGGAGGCCGAGTGTAGCGAAAATTGCCGCCGGGATCACGCCACCATCGCCGAAGGGGAGAGTGGCGGCCATCAGCGTTGGCCCTCGTAAGGGGTCAGCTGCAACTGCTCGTCCCGGATGGCGAAGTGAATGGGGCCGTGCTCTATATCGACCCGACTGTGGTAGTGCGCCATCTCCACCTCGACGCCGGGGAAGAGGCGCTGGGTGGCGATGATGTCCATGCTGGCCATCAGGGCCTGCAGCGCGTGTTGTGCCTCGGCCAGTTGCTCGTCAAGGGACTTGCTCTCGTCCAGCTGATGGGTGCGGATCGCCTTGATCTTCTTCAGAGTCTCGGGATTGCGCTTGTCGCTGGGCTGTTGCAGCAACCGCAGGATGAGATCCTGCAGCTTGTCGAGCTGCTCCCGGCAGGCCTGCTTGCGTTGACGCAGGGCCTGCTCCTGCTCCTTGTGGCTGAAGTAGCCGCCGAGGATCTGCAACCGGGTCCGGTTCGCTGCCGAGGCCCCGAGCACGGGGGCCATGATCAGGCGGTTGGCGATGTTGATGCCGCCGATGAGGTGGCCCTTGCGCATAGCGCTGTCCCCGACCTTGAGATCCTGGCCGCTGCGGCAATAGCTGTGGCTGAGCTGGCTCTGGATATGGATGTCGCCGTCGGCTTCCAGCCTGGCGTACTGGGCATAGCTGGCGTGGATCTCGCCCCCGGCGCAGAGGTGGCAGAGGTATTCGTCCCCCTCCAGCTTGCGCCCTATGATGCCGTTGCGCACCGTGATGGTGCCGCCGGATTCGATATAGCCCCCTTCGACGAAGCCCCCTATCACCACATCGCCACTGGTCCTGATCCGCATGCCGGGCATGACATCTCCGGTCACCAGCAGGGAGCCCTCGAACTCGACGTGACCGTGGCGGATATCGACCTGTTTGACGCTCAGCACCTCGTCCACCCTCATGCCGGCCCGCTCCTGGCACGGTAGCCCGGCGCGGGTCGCCAGCAGCAGGTCCGGATCCTCGGGGGAAAAGCAGGTGCCTTCTCCCGCCGTCATGGCGCTCTCCTTGCCGGAACGGGCCGCCAGCACCTGGCCCGTCACGGTGAAGCCATCTATGCCCTGGGTTGCCGGGTGGCGCCGCATCAGGGGGGCGCCTGCCTTGACGGTGAGCAAGGTGCCGAGATCGCGCATGTCTACCCTGCCATGGTCCAGTTCCTGGGGTTTCAGGATCCGCTCGGCTGCGGTCTCCACCAATCGCTCCAGGCGGGTATCCAGGCCGTGTCTGGCCGCCTTGCCCAGGGCGATGACGGGGTTGAGCCGGGTGCCGGGGGCGGCCTCGCTGGCGGCCTTGATGGCGGCGGCGAGCAGCCGCTCGCTCACTCCCTGCTTGACCGGGCTCGCCGCCACGGCCTCCTGCAACTGCGCCAGGGTGAGGGAACTGCCGCCCCAGTCGGCGGTGATCTGGGCGCTGGCGCTCATCTGATCCTTGTCGATCAGGATCAGCAGCCGGGCATCCTGCCGCTGGGCGATGGGCACGGGCGGGTGAGAGGGGGCATCAGGCTGGGTCAGCAGGGTGTTGAGCAGGGTGACGGCCTGCCGGATCCCCTCGCCGAGGGGTTGATAGCGTCGGCAGTTGGAGAGCCGCAACAGGGCCAGGACATGGTGCTCCTGAACGGGCTCGGTGAGACCCGGGGCAATGCGCAGACAGACATAGGTCATGTCTGCCGACAGCTGAAACCACTCTTTGCTTAACACCGGGATCCTCCTTCGTTGTCCCGATCCGGCCAACCTCCCTGTGGCCGGGGGCGGGATCCTTGCCAAAAGCCAATGTCATCAGGGCGGCCCAGAACCGCAGTATTCTGGCATTTCTTCTTCCGGGTCAACGAGCCGAGTGCAAATGGGTGAGCCGGGTTGGGGAAATTGTGTCTGACGGCGGGTGACGGTGCCGTGATGACTTGTTTGGTGTCAAATGAAGTGTGTTTGGCGGTATCTGCTGACTATTTCACCGAAAGCGGACCCCGATGGGTATCAGGTTCAGGATGGCGATACGATTCACCTTGCCAGAGGCGGTTCAAGGGATTTTAATCTGCCGCCGTCCCGAGGCGCTGATGCGGGTCGCTACCGATCATACTGCCCTCTTGTCCAACCGAACGAGCCCCATGACCGCCCAAGGCCACCTGCTGTTTTCCGTCACCTGCGCCCTGCTTGCCCACAAGGTCGAACTCACTCCGGCTCTGGCCGAAGGCAGCCTGTGGCACATAGTGCCCATGGCCCTGGCCAGCGCGCTGCTGCCAGACCTCGATCACCCCCAGTCCCTGCTCGGTCGGCAGCTGCCCTGGATCTCGGGGCCCCTCTCCCGCCTGTTCGGCCATCGTGGCTTCACCCACAGCCTGCTGGCGGTGGGTCTGGGGATATGGGGGCTGGCGCAGTTTCAGGTATCCGGCCCGCTGTCCGGCGTGATGAAGGACGCGCTCATCGTCGGCTACCTCAGCCACTTGCTCGGGGACTGGCTCACCCCCATGGGCATTCCCCTGCTCTGGCCCTGGCGACGGCGCTTTCGGCTGCCCGGCCTGCCCCTCAAGAGCGGCGGGGGCTATGAGAAGGCCTTCTGCCTGCTGACCCTGGCGCTTGCCGGGTACTGGGTGCATGGGAATGGGGGCTTAGGCGCCTTCTAGCCCGGTATCAGTCGATGCGGCTGGTCGTTCTGGTCAGGGTCAGGTAGTCGGCGAGCACCGGCAGCCCCTGCAGGTGGCGGCGCAGCATGTCGAGGGCGGCGAAGGCGAGGATCCGGCGGGCGCTCTCGGGATCCGGGTGACTTAGCTTCACCTGCTGGCCGATTCGCTGCCCGTCGGCGCACAGCAGCAGCGGCACGCCGCCGGGGCCCGCATTGCCTATGGTCAGGCAGGGTTCTTGTCCGCCTCCCGTCAGTTGGTCCAGTTCGCTGGGAAGGTTGTGGCTGAAGCTGGCCTCCAGCCCCGGATGCGGGTGGCACATGGCCAGCAGGGCACCCCGGCTCTCCCCTTCTTGCAGGTACAGCGGCCTTGCCCCCAGCAGGGACAGGATCTGCTGCGCCGGCTCCTCGTTGCCCTGTCCTACCAGCCAGGGGGTTATCTCACCGAGCAGGCGTGCCTCGGCAGCATCCATGTCGGCGGCGCTGGCGCTGTGGCCGATGAGTTTCAGCTCGATGAGGGGCATGGAGGAGCGGTAGCCGAGCTCGATGCCCGCAGGCCAGGGCGCCGCATCCAGCTTGTCCGAGAGGGCGGATTCCGAGATGCCGAAGGTATAGAAGCGGCGCAGCTCGGTGTCAGTCTCTTCCCCCGCCAGAGCCTTGAGGCGGGGCAATATCTGCTCGCGCACCATCTGCTTGAACTCGAACGGCACGCCCGGGGTGAAGAAGAGCCGGCTCTGGCCGTGACTGGCCGGGTGGCTGACCACGAAGCCGCAGGCGGTGCCGACCGGGTTGTCTAGGATCTCGCAGTCCCGGGGCAGCCAGGCCTGCTTGGTATTGCTCTGGGCCATGGTGCGGCCCCGGCTGGCGTAGCGCTCGGCCATGGTGGCGAGCCAGTCGGGGAACAGGGTCAAGGGCTGGCCAAAGGCCTCGGCCGCCGCCTGGGCGGTGAGATCATCCGCGGTGGGGCCGAGCCCCCCGCACACCAGCACCACCTCGGCCCGGCTGGCACTCTCCTGCAAGGCGGCCTTCAGATCGGCGAGGTTGTCCCCCACGGTCAGGCGGCGGCGCACCTGCCAGCCTTGCTCCAGTAGCAGGGCGCTGAGCCAGGCGGCGTTGGTGTCCACCACCAGGCCGGTCACTATCTCGTCCCCCGTGCTGATGATCTCGATACGCATGCAGGCTCCTTGGGTGGTGAACCCCGATCAGGGTTTGTTGTGCTCGAAGTAGTAGCTGATCCGGGTGCGCGGGTTGAGGTACTCGAACACCGCCGGCGGCAGTCGCTTGGGGTGGATCACCTTGGCAATCGTCAATTCGGCCTGCTCGAGATCTATGATGGCCGCCTCCTGGCGCGGGATGCGGGGGTCGTACACCAGCACAGCGGGGTAGAGCAGGCGGGAGGCGTTGACCGACATCACCAGCCCGACCTGGCCGTTGGAGAGCTGTACCACGCTGCCGGGGGGATAGATGCCCATCAGCCGGATCAGCATGCCGAGGTGGTCGGCGTTGAACTGAGCCTTGCGCTGCTTGTAGAGGTTGCCGAGGGCGGAATAGGGCACCTTGGCCTGCAGGTGGCAGAGGTTGTCGTACTCGTTGATGAGGGACACTATCTGGGTCAGCGGGTCGAGCTGATCCCCCCTGAGCCCCTGTGGCCCGCTGCCGTCAAGGTACTCGTGATGGTACTGCACTATGCGCTTCGCCGGCTCGGGGAAGCCACTGGTCAGGCTCAGCAGCTCCAGGCCGTAGCGCGGATGCTGGGCCATCAGGTTCTGCTCGGGTTTGGTCAGAGGGCCTGTCTTGCGCAGGATCTGGCTCGGGATCTTCAGCTTGCCGATGTCGTGGAACAGGGCTCCCATGCCGACCTGACGGATAGCCTCGGCCGGCAACTTGCATTCTCTGGCCAGCAGCATGCTGAGCACGCTGACGTTGAGGGAGTGGAACTGGAGGTTGTTGCCGTCCTCGCTGTCGGAGACCAGGTGCAGCACCATCTCGTCCACCGACAGCAACTGCTCCGTCATGGCGTTGATCAGCTCCTGGGCCTCATTGATGGCATTGAGGGGACGGGACTGGATCTTGCCCATCAGGCTGCGCACCTGGGCCAGCGACTGCTGAAAATGCTTCTCGCACTGTTGCAGATCCCGGCGATAGCGCTGCAACTGCTCGATGCGCCTGGTCTTCTCTTGCTGCATCTCCTGCTGACGACCGACCAGATCGTCCGAGCCATCCGGTGCGGGTTGCACCTGATCGAGGGGCTTGGGGGGGGCGTCGCTCTTGTCGGGAATGATGGTCACCAGCTTGAGGCCGAGCCGGCGGATGAGCTCTATCTCCTCTTCACTCTTGAGTTTGAAGCTGGAGAACAGGAAGGGGTGCTCACGCCACCCTAGTGGCAGGGAGACATAATTGCCGACTTGCAGCCGGTCTACCGAGATCTTGATTCCTGTCATGGGGTTGGGCACGAGAGACACACAGAGCCGTATGCTAGTCAAAGGCAGGGGTGAATACAAAAGGTATCTGATGACAGGATGAGTGCTTTATTATAGGCTTCTAGATGTCCAGACATATTTACCGATGCAGTACAGGGAGTCAGCATGCCGATCAAGATCCCGGACCAGTTGCCCGCCGCCGAAGTGCTGGGGCAGGAGAACATCTTCGTGATGACGGAATCCCGGGCCGTCACCCAGAACATCCGTCCGCTGCGGGTGCTCATCCTCAACCTGATGCCCAAGAAGATAGAGACCGAGATCCAGCTGATGCGGATGCTCTCCAATTCGCCCTTGCAGGTGGACGTGGATCTGCTGCGCATCGACGATCGGGAGTCGAAGAACACGCCCCAGGCACACCTCGAGAACTTCTATCACGATTTCGAGCAGGTCCGTGGCAACAACTACGACGGCATGATCATCACGGGGGCGCCGCTCGGGCTGGTGGAGTTCGAGGAGGTGGTCTATTGGCCGCGCATCGTCGAGATCATTGAGTGGTCCCATCAGCATGTGACCTCCACCCTGTTCCTGTGCTGGGCGGTGCAGGCGGCGCTCAAGGCGCTCTACGGCATGGAGAAGCAGACCCACGGCGAGAAGCTGTCCGGGGTCTATCGCCACCACCGCCTCGATGAGCACGAGCCGCTGCTGCGTGGCTTCGATGATGAATTCGTTGCGCCCCACTCCCGCTATGCGGCCTTTGATGGGGATCTTATCCGCGCCCATACCGATCTGCAGATCTTCGCCGAGTCCGAGGAGGCCGGTGTCTATCTGGCGGCGACCAAGGATTGCCGCCAGGTGTTCGTCACCGGCCACCCCGAATACGATGCACTGACCCTGGATGGGGAGTACCGGCGGGATCTGGCGGCGGGCCTCACCCCCGTCATCCCGGTCAACTACTACCCGGGCGACAATCCCGATCAGACGCCGCGTGCCACCTGGCGCAGTCACGGTCACCTGCTGTTTTCCAACTGGCTCAACTACTACGTCTATCAGCTCACCAGCTATCGGCTGGAGGACATCGGCAAGGTGTTCACTTACGAGCAGCCCAAGGGCTAGATGTAGGGCCGGCTCACCGGCTATGGCTGGAGGAGATCGGCAAGGTGTTCAGCTATGAGCCGCCCAGGATTCAGGTGTCATAGGACTGGAGGAGATCGACAAGGTTTTTACCTGCGAGCACGCCAAGGGCCAGGGCACACTTTAGTCGGCCCCGGCCAGTCGTCGCCCCCGGGTATCGAGCCAGTGATGGTGGCAAGCAAGGGTGAAAGCGCCGGGCCGCCTGGCCCGGATGGTGGCCATGGCCTCCGGCTGGGGCTGGCCTAGGGCCATCAGCAGCAGGGCCGCCACCAGCCCGGTGCGGCCGCTCCCTCCGTGACAGTGAATGGCCAGGTGTCTGCCCTCGCGCAGCAGGGAGAGCAGTTGCGGCAGCACGGGGAGCCAGGCTCGCTCGAAGGCTTCATCGGGGGCCTCATCGTCCGCTATGGGCAGGTGGAACCAGGCCATGCCCCTGGCCTTGACCAGTGAGCCGAGGGAGCCTGCGCCGCGTGCGGCCAGCTCATCCTTCGTCATCAGCGTGAGCACTCCGCCGGCACCGGCCAGCTGCAACTGGGCCAGGGCGAGCGGCATGGCAACCTGCTGGTTGCCGGGGCAGGGGGTGAGCAACAGCTGTCCGTCGAGGCGCGGAACCTCCAGGCTCCAGAAGGGGTGGGCACTGAGCATGAGGATCCTTGTCGGTGCTAATCGGGTGTCAAACGAACTTGTTGGCCCCCTGTTTGAGTGCGGCACAGCATAGAGGGCGCGGGTGCGATGTCAATCTGCGTTGTGTTCGGTCCGGTTTACGGGCAGAGTCTAAAAAAATAGAGCGATGGAAGGAGTAGAGATGAGAAACCTGGATCAACTGGACTTGGACATCCTGGCCCATCTGTTTCGCGATGCGGGCATGACCAACAAGGATTTGGCGGCCCTGGTCGGGGTGGCTCCCTCCACCTGCCTGGAGCGGGTGCGAAAGCTGCAACAGGACGGGGTGCTGAAAGGTGCTCACTGCGAGGTGGATTATCAGGCCCTGGGCGGCCATATCCAGGCCATGGTCTCCCTGCAGCTGGCGCGTCACAGCCGGCAAATCATAGATGCGTTTCGCGATGCCATCCTGGCGTTGCCCGAGGTGATCAGCCTGTTTCACATGGGTGGCAAGGATGATTTCCTGGTGCACCTCTGCGTCGCCGACACCGAGCACCTGCGCAACTTCGTATTCGATCACTTCACCTCCCGGGAAGAGGTGGTACACCTCGAAACCTCTCTGGTGTTCGAGCACAGATTCAGCCGCTCCCTGCCCTGCTTCACCCACCCCTGACAACAAGTGGGTGCCGGCCCTGAAGTAGGTCTGCATCATTTCAACCGGCCTTGAGCCCCTTGAGACCGAAACGAAAAAAGCCAATGAGTCGCCTCATTGGCTTTTTGCCTTGAGTGATGTTCAGGGTCTGGTCGGCTGGATCTCCTTGGGCTCCAGCGTGATGACCGCATTGCCGGCGGCACCGGGATACTGGTGGTAGCTCTGGTCCTGCTCCAGGGTGTAGAAGGTATCGAGATAGTCGTCGTTGTTGGTCATCCAGGAGTCGGGCAGCGCCTTGACGATGCGACCGCCTAGGTCGAGGAAGGGCAGGGCTTCCGGCACGCCACCCGCGGTGAAGCCGAGCTTGAGGGCCTCGATCAGCAGGGCGCTCAGCTCCTTGTAGTTGACGTTGTCATCCTGCTCCATCATGACGAGGTCGACGGCGCCCCAGCGATAGCGATCCCAGTACACCAGGATCTGGTTCGGGGTGTAGTCGGTGTTGTCATGGTCGAGATAGGGCATGTCGACTATGTCCACCACGGGTTCGTCCCGACCGGGATTGACCCCGGCCACGACGGCGTAGACCTCGGCGGCGCCGAGCAACCAGGGTTCCTGATCATCGCTGAGCCTGATCTTCTTGAGGATGCTGGTCTTGAGGGGGGCCGTGTTGCTGGCGACACGGGGGGCCACCTGCATGTCGGCGGCAGCCAGCGCCTTGCGCATCACCTTCAAGCCGGCATTCTTGGCCTTGACGGGATCGGCCTCCACTACCAGTACCGGTCGTGCCGGTGGCTGGTTTACATCGAGGTAGACCGGGTTGCCGGCGCTGTCGAAGGCTTCGATGGCACTCCAGCTCTTCTCATCTCCGCTCGGCACGTAGGCAACCAGGGGGTCGACCCCTTGTTGCAGTGCGGCAGCCTGCTCCGGGTTGGCCAGTCGCAGTTGCATCAGCTGCTTGATCTCGCCGTCCAGCCCTTGCCGGCTGATGGCGGCCTGGTTGGCATCGTTGGCCTGCCGCTTGAGGCGTGGACTCGCCTTTTGCATCAGGTTTGGCAGCGGGCTCTGGTACTCCTGATTGGCGAGCAGGGGTAGCAGGTTCTTCTGTTGCAATGCGAGCTGGCGTGCCAGCTCCCTGTCCGTGTCGGCGGCATGGGCACTGGCGGTACCCAACAGGGTCAGCAATAAAATGACAGCCTGATTCCTCATTTTTCTTCTCCAGTATTGAGTCTGACAGCGGCGCGTATCGGGAAGAATATGCGCCTCCTTCTCACTAAACGGGAATGGAGTTCGCCTGTGAACCACCTTTGCCGAATTGTGTGTGGCGCCTCACTGGAGTCTCCCCAGATGGTCAGGTCAGGCGCGGAGGCGGTTGACTTGATGCAGCGCCACGCCGACCAGCAATCCCCAGCAGGCAGAGCCGACACCGAGCAGGCTGATCCCCGAAGCCGTGATGAGGAAGGTGAGCAGCGCGGCTTCCCGCTCTTCATCCTGCTGCAGTGCCGCGTGCAGGCTGCTGCCTATGGTGCCGAGCAGTGCCAGCCCGGCCACGCAGGTCACCAGAGCTGTGGGAAAGGCGCTGAACAAGGCGACCACGGTAGCTCCGAAGCAACCGGTCAGCAGGTAGAAGCAACCCGCCCACACGGCGGCGGGCCAGCGGCGAGCCGTGTCGGGATCCACCTCCTTGCCCATGCAGATGGCGGCCGTGATGGCGGCCAGGTTGAAGGCGTAACCACCGAACGGGGCCAGCAGCAGACCGGTAAGGCCTGTCCAACCGATCAGGGAAGAGGTTGCCGGTTGATAACCATGGGCACGCAGGATAGTAATGCCGGGCATGTTTTGCGACGTCATGGTGACGAGGAAAAGCGGCAGCGCTATCCCCAGCAAGGCGTTGATGGAGAAGGTTGGCGAGCTCCATACCGGACTGGAGAGTTGCCAGTGGACCTCGGCAAGCTGCAGCTCGCCCCTCAGGGTGCAGAGGAGCATGCCGGCACCCAGGACCAGCACCATGGTGTAGCGGGGCCAGAGGTGGCGACCAAGCAAGAACGCCAGCAGCGAGGCGCCAAGCAGCAGGGGATCCTGTGGGGCGACTTTGAATAGATCCAGCCCGAATCTGAGCAACACACCAGCCAGCATGGCGGCGGCCAGGGGCGCTGGAATGTGGCGCATCAGCCTGTCGAACCAGCCGCTGATGCCACACAGGGTGATCAGCAAGGAGGAGGCGATGAAGGCACCGATGGCTTCCGACAGGCTGAAATTGCCCAGGCTGGTGATGAGCAGGGCGGCCCCGGGGGTAGACCAGGCGGTCAGCACGGGTATGCGGTAATAAAGGGAGAGGCCGATGCAGCTCACTCCCATGCCAATACCCAACGTCCATAGCCAGGAAGATACCTGGGCGGCATCGGCACCAGCGGCGGTGGCCGCCTGAATGATCAGCACAACCGAACTGGTATAGCCAACCAGAACGGCAATAAGGCCTGCGACCAGATGGGGGAAAGCAAAGGGCATGGTGACTTCCTTGTGTATGTCGATAGCTTGTGCGTTATTACGTACAATATGACTTTGACTATAACCTTGTGCGCTATAGCGCACAAGGTTACATGCCGCATTCGGGAGAGGGCGTATGCAGGAGATGAATCGACATCTGGCTCAGCGATTGAAAGGGCTGCGCAGCGAACTGGGGTGGAGTCTGGATGTGGCTGCCCGTGAGACCGGGGTGAGCAAGGCCATGCTGGGGCAGATCGAGCGGGGGGAATCCAGCCCGACGGTGGCGACTCTGTGGAAGATCGCCACCGGGTTTCGGGTCTCCTTCTCCAGCTTTATCGAGCCGACCCCAGCAGTGGCGGGGGAGACGCTCTATCGCACCGCCGATGACATTCGCCAGCAACCGGCGGGCGAAGGCATGCAGGTGGCGCCGCTGTTTCCCTATGAAGGCCGCTTCGGTTTCGAGTTGTTTGAATTGACCCTGCTACCTGGCTATCAGCGGGAATCGGAACCCCATGAGACCGGGGTGACCGAGCATGTCATCGTCATCAGCGGGGTAATGGAGGTGCTGGTCGATGGGCAGTGGCGTTCACTGGAGCAGGGGGAAGCCGTTCGCTTTGTCGCCGACCGCCCCCATGGTTACCGCAATTTGGGAATAGCCCCGGCCGTTTTTCACAATTTGATCCACTATCCCGCCACTCGTGCCTGATGGCTAGCCAGGACGACCGTCCACTCTGGGGCGGGTCAGGATGGGGGTGTAAACCCAGACAAACAGACCATAGGCCGCTATCCAGCTCCAGCCGCTCAGGTTCCATCCCGTCAGCGTCAAGGTAGGCCAATACAGAGGGATCAAGACCCGCACGAGCGCAGAGACGATCACCAGAGCGAATGCCATGGTGATCCTGCGCCCTACGTGCAGGGCTCTGCCGCTGTGACCGAGCGACACTCTGGCAATCATTCCGAGGATCATGGTGCCCATGCAGCCAGCACTGAGCAGGTGACTGGCCAGCGACAAGCTGAGGGGCAGGCCAGCAGCCTGAGCCGTGAGGGCGAGCAGACCAAGGGGAATAAACAGGTAAGCCAGGTGCAGCGACCATAGCAGGGGGTGTGCCAGGGTGACACCGGGTTGCCAGCGCAGTTGCCTGCACAGGTGCAAGCCAGCCGCCACTATATATAGAGGCATTGTATATAAAGAGTTGGCCCATGAGCCGGGCAGCAGTAGCCAGAGCAGCAGGATCAGCCAGAGAGAGGCCAATGCCCCGCGCTCCAGCCAGGGGCGGGGAGGTGCCTTCTCCTGACCCGTGCCTCTGGCAGTAAAGAAGGGAATAACCCGTCCACCCATCACGGCAATCAGGGTGGTGAACAGCAGTACAGCCGTGATCAGC
>NZ_CP075564.1:3680000-4022500 GCF_020423125.1 Aeromonas media | reverse complement strand
ACGGTCCTAAGGTAGCGAAATTCCTTGTCGGGTAAGTTCCGACCTGCACGAATGGTGTAACCATGGCCATGCTGTCTCCACCCGAGACTCAGTGAAATCGAATTCGCCGTGAAGATGCGGTGTACCCGCGGCTAGACGGAAAGACCCCGTGAACCTTTACTACAGCTTGGCACTGAACATTGAACCTACATGTGTAGGATAGGTGGGAGGCTTTGAAGGCGTGACGCCAGTTGCGCTGGAGCCGTCCTTGAAATACCACCCTTGTATGTTTGATGTTCTAACGCAGGGCCCTGAATCGGGCTCGCGGACAGTGCCTGGTGGGTAGTTTGACTGGGGCGGTCTCCTCCCAAAGAGTAACGGAGGAGCACGAAGGTTGGCTAATCCTGGTCGGACATCAGGAGGTTAGTGCAATGGCATAAGCCAGCTTAACTGCGAGACGGACAGGTCGAGCAGGTACGAAAGTAGGTCATAGTGATCCGGTGGTTCTGAATGGAAGGGCCATCGCTCAACGGATAAAAGGTACTCCGGGGATAACAGGCTGATACCGCCCAAGAGTTCATATCGACGGCGGTGTTTGGCACCTCGATGTCGGCTCATCACATCCTGGGGCTGAAGTCGGTCCCAAGGGTATGGCTGTTCGCCATTTAAAGTGGTACGCGAGCTGGGTTCAGAACGTCGTGAGACAGTTCGGTCCCTATCTGCCGTGGGCGTTGGATGATTGAAGGGAGTTGCTCCTAGTACGAGAGGACCGGAGTGAACGAACCTCTGGTGTTCGGGTTGTCACGCCAGTGGCACTGCCCGGTAGCTAAGTTCGGAATCGATAACCGCTGAAAGCATCTAAGCGGGAAGCGAGCCCTGAGATGAGTCATCCCTGACCCCTTGAGGGTCCTAAAGGGCCGTTGGAGACCACAACGTTGATAGGTGGGGTGTGTAAGCGCGGCGACGTGTTGAGCTAACCCATACTAATTACCCGTGAGGCTTAACCATACAACACCCAAGAAGTGTTTCTGGCCTTGTAGCAAGTGCGAGACTACTACCTAATTCAGTGATAGCGACCAGGCAATAGCCAATCAGTCGTTACTCACGTCAGCTTTCCAGATGAAGTTTTTTGCCTGGCGGCCATAGCGCCGTGGAACCACCTGATCCCATGCCGAACTCAGAAGTGAAACGCGGTAGCGCCGATGGTAGTGTGGCATTCGCCATGCGAGAGTAGGACACTGCCAGGCACCCAATATAAAAAACCCCGCTCACTGAGCGGGGTTTTTTATTGTCTGACGTTTCCCCAAAACCAGCCACTGCCTGCCGAGATCGCGTCTGCTTATTCCTTGCGTTCACCCGTTTTGTCACCTGTTGGTGCTCATGGGTTCCGGCACCGGAGGCTTTGTCTGCTGCCGCGCCTGGCTCTGCACTCTCACCGGTTTTCCATTTGATTCCTCACGCGGCGCTATCCTGCTGAAACCCGGCGCTGGGTCTGCAATTGGGGTTGTATCTGCATCATAACTCGGTAGAGTAAGGGGCATTCCGGGTTTACCCATACCATGCCTTTACTTCTTTATCTGGTATGAGAGTACCCAGACCTGTTTTCATTCACCTTCAGTCAGTGGTACCGATATGGAACAAGTAAACAAGTCTACTTTCAGCGATGTGTTGGAATATGTGCGTATGTCTCGTCGTCAGAACAAGCTCAAGCGTGAAATCGCGGACAACGAGAAGAAGATCCGTGACAACCAGAAGCGGGTGTTGCTGCTCGACAACCTGAGCGACTATATCAAGCCAGGCATGAGCATCGACGAAGTGCAGGCCATCATCGCCAACATGCGCACCGATTACGAAGAGCGTGTTGATGATCACATTATCAAGAATGCCGAGCTTTCCAAGGAGCGCAAGGAGCTGAGCACCAAGCTGAAGGGCATGAGTACCAGCAAATAAGCTCACACCGCCATTCCCGAACACCGGCTTACAGCCGGTGTTTCATTTCCACTCGGCAGCTCGGATCTCTCGCCGCACTGCAACAATCGGCTCCCATTTTTACAATCGCCCTGTTAACATCGCTGCAAAGCGGTCAATAGTTTTCAAGCCCTTGACTTGAAACGACTAAGCTTGATTGAAAGACAATAAATTGCGCAACCATGGTGGGGCTGATATGGGCGCATCAAAACAGACGGATTCGAACAAAGTGGCATCTCAGGATTCATCCGTACCGCATGCGGACGGGCAATATCAGCGCAAGCGTCGCCCCTGGTGGCGCTGGTTGTTCTGTTTCATCTTTTTGCTTTGCCTGGCTGCCGTGATCGCCCTGGTTGGTTATGAAATGAAGACCTCCCGATTGCAGTCGCAGGAGATCTCCCGTTATGCCGCCAAGCTGACTTATGAGCTGGAACCGGGTCCCAGCAAGCAAATCACCTTCCCGGATGATGGCCCCTTCGACAAGCGACTCGGTTATGTGCTGATGCCCATGATCCAGGAGCGCCTCATCCAGCGTGGTTATCAGGTGAGCGAGCAGGTGCGTTTTTCCGATGCACTTTACAACTACGCCAGCCATGGTTTCTTCGTCCCCTATACCGAGAAGGTGCAGGCGGGGCTGACGCTGCACGACTGCCGTGCAGAGCCTTTCTATCAATACAAGTACCCGACCCATTACTACCCTGATTTCAACTCTATTCCCCCCTTGGTCATCCAGTCCCTGCTATTTATCGAGAACAGGGAGCTGTTGAGCAACGAGCAGCCGCTCGCCAACCCGGCGGTAGACTGGCCCCGTTTTGCCAAGGCGGCGCTGTCCCAGGTGGGCAAGGCGCTGGACATGCAGGACCAATCCGCCGGTGGCAGTACGCTGGCGACCCAGGTGGAGAAGTATCGGCACTCCCCTGATGGTCTGACCCTGTCCCCCACCGAGAAGATCCGCCAGATGGCCTCGGCCAGTGTGCGGGCCTATCGATTGGGGCCAAAAACCCTGGAAGCACGCAAACTGGTGGCCTGGGCTTACCTCAACTCGGTGCCGCTCTCCGCCGCCCCGGGTTATGGGGAGGTGCACGGCCTGGGAGATGGTCTCTGGGTCTGGTTCGGTGCCGATGTGGACGAGGTGAATCGCCTGCTGGATCCCGCGCGTAATCAGGACGACACTCTGGCCGAGCAGGGGCTGGCGCTGCGCCAGGTGGTCTCCCTGATGATTGCCCACCGTCGCCCCTCCTACTATCTGGCCCAGGGGCGTGAGGCGTTGTCGACCCTGACAGACAGCTACCTGCGCCTGTTCGTGCAGGAGGGCATGATCACGCCTCCCTTGATGGAGTCGGCACTCAAGGCCAAGCTTGCGTTCCGCGACTTCCTGCAGGCGCCGGCGATCACCCGGGTCAATAACAACAAGGGGTTGCAGGTGGCGCGCACCCGCCTCAGTCGCCAGCTCGGTGTTCAGCTCTATGATCTGGACCGCATGGATCTGACGGCGGACACGACTCTCAACATGCCGCTGCAAAATGACGTCTCCCGTTATCTGCAGCAGTTGGCGGACCCCACATTTGCCGCCCAGGTCGGGCTGTTTGGTGAGCGCCTGCTCTCGCCGGAGAAGACGGGGGACGTGAAATACAGCTTCACCCTGTTCGAGAAGACGCCGGAAGGGGTCAAGGTGCGGGTGCAGACCGACAACACGGATCAGCCGTTCGACATCAATGAGGGCAGCAAGCTGGAGCTGGGCTCAACCGCCAAGCTGCGGGTGCTGACCACCTATCTGGAGATAGTGACCGAGCTGCATGACAGCTACGGGAACATGCCGGCCGAGAGCCTGCGCAAGATAGAGGTCTCCGATCAGGACAACATCAGCCGTTGGGCCATCGCCTACCTGATGAGTGCCAAGGACAAGAGCCTGCCCGTGATGCTGGAGGCTGCGCTGGATCGCAAATACTCCGCCAGCCCCTACGAGGGCTTCTTCACCGGTGGTGGCATGCACACCTTCAACAACTTCCGCAAGGAAGACAATGGCCGCATTCCGCCGATCCGCGACGCCTTGCGTGAATCCATCAACCTGCCCTTCGTACGGCTGATGCGGGACATAGTGCGCTACAGCCTCTACAAGGAAGGCAACCGTGCCCAGTTGCTCAAGGATGACAAGGATCCCCGTCGTACCGAGTATCTGGCCAAGTTTGCCGACAAGGAGGGGCAGACCTATCTGCTGCGCTTCTGGCGTAAATATCGCGGCAAGACCACGGATGAGCAGCTCGATACCTTCCTCGATGGCCTCAAGCCCAGCGCGGTGCGCCTCGCGGCCGTGCATCGCTACCTGATGCCGGAAGCGTCACAGGCCGACTTTGCAGCCTTCCTGGCGAAGCGCCTGCCACGGGACAAGCTGAGCGACAAGCGAGTCGAGCAGCTCTATACCAGTTATGGTCCTGGTAAGTATTCACTGCCGGATCAAGGCTATATCGCCCGTGTTCACCCGCTGGAGCTGTGGTTGCTCTCCTATCTTAGGGAGTTTGACAAGGCCACCTTTGCCGATGCGGTTGCGGCCAGCCGGGATGAGCGTCAGGAGGTCTACAGCTGGCTGTTCAAGACGCGCCATCGCAGTGCCCGGGATAGCCGGATCCGCACCATGTTGGAGGTCGAGGCCTTCCTCGACATCCATCAGCGCTGGGCGCGTTTGGGCTATCCGTTTGATCACCTGGTTCCCTCCCTGGCGACCGCACTGGGCAGCTCGGGAGACAGGCCTGCTGCCTTGGCGGAATTGATGGGGATCATCCAGAACGGCGGCATGCGTGCACCGACCCTGCGGATCGAGCATCTCTCCTTCGCAAAGGACACGCCCTTCGCCACCGTGTTCGAACCGGCCAACACCCAGGGTGTTCGGGTGATGCCTGCCGAGGTGGCCAACGCCCTGCGCAATGCCTTGTCCAAGGTGGTTGAGGGGGGAACAGCGCGGCGCATCGCCGGTGCCTTTGCCTTGCAGGATGGCACTGTGCTGTCGTTGGGGGGCAAGACGGGGACGGGGGACAACAGGATCGAGACGGTCGGCCGCTACGGCAATGTCACCAGCTCACTGGCGCGTAACCGGACCGCGACCTTTGTCTTCTACATAGGGGATGATCACTTCGGTACCCTGACGGCCTATGTGCCCGGCAGCCAGTCCGACAAGTTCCGCTTCACCTCGGCACTGCCGGTACAGGTTCTCAAGGGGATGGCGCCCTTGCTGGTGCCTTATCTGCAACCGGGTACTCACACCCAGTGTTTGCCGGGTAGCTGACGGCGCATAAAAAAACGGGGCCAGATTGGCCCCGTTTTTGTTTCTGTCAGCCACAGGCCGTCATGGCTTACAGCTGGTCTTCGATCTCGCCGCGCAGGTATTGGTACATCTCGCGATAGGCCACCGGCGGCTTGTTCAGCTCCCGCTCTTTGTTGGCGGTGCGGATCAGCTGGCGCAGTTTCTGGCGATCCAGCTCGTGGAACTGGGACATCAGTTCGTTGAGGGCGCTGTCTCCCTCGGTGATCAGGCGCTCACGCCACTGCTCCAGCCGGTGCAGGCGGGCATTCACGGTGGAGTGACGCATCTTGATGATGGAGAGGGCTTCCTCGATCTGCTCTATATCCCGGCTGCGCATCAGGCGGCCGATGAACTGCAGGTGGCGGCGGAAGGACTCGTCCTTCTTGGGCTTGAGCTTGCGGCCCAGCTCGACGGCTTCGGCCAACTCTTCATCCAGCGGGATCCGTTCCAGCTCGCTGTGGCTCAGGGAGACGATCTCGGCCCCCAGTTTCTGTAGTGCCTCGGCGTCGCGCTTGAGCTGGCTCTTGCTGGGACCCCAATCGTCCAATTCGTTGTCGTCTTGATACTGACTCATCGGTCTCTGATTCCTGTCATTCGCGTTGGGGGATATGTTACCAGCTTCTCCCGCTGGGCGCAGGGGTCTGATATGCTTAGCCCCTTTCCTTCCTTCATACAGATGTGAGTTATGGACCAGCAAGATCAAATTCGCCAGGATCAAGCCCATCTCGAGGCGGTGGTCGCCGAGGCCCTGGAGATAGCCAAGGGGCTGGGCGCCGGGCTTGCGGAAGTCTCCATCAGCAAGCAGACCGGGCTGTCGGTGAATACCCGGGGCTGTGAGCTGGAAAGCATCGAGTTCAACAAGGATGGAGCGCTCGGCATCACCGTCTATCGCAATGGCTGCAAGGGATCCTCCTCGACCACGGATCTCGGCAAGTCTGCCATTCGTGCCGCCGTCGAAGCAGCCATGGAGATTGCCCGCCACACCTCCCCCGATGAGTATGCCGGTCTGGCGGATGCCGAACTGCTGGCCTGGGATGCCCCGGATCTGCAACTCTGTCACTCCATTGAACTGGATCCCCAGCGTGGCATCGAGTTGGCCATCGAGTGCGAGCGGCTTGCCCTGGGGCGTGATGCCCGCATCAAGCACTCCGATGGCGCCAGCTTTTCAAGCCATCTGGGGGTCAAGGTCTATGGCAACAGCCATGGCTTCGTCAAAGGCTATGCAGCGTCGCGCAACTCTCTGAGCTGCGTGCTGATTGGCGAGCAGGATGGCGACATGCAGCGGGACTATGGCTACTCCTCCAGCCGCGCCCTCTCCGGCCTCTGGAGCCCGCAGCGCATCGCCGACGAGGCGGTGGAGCGCACCGTCTCCCGTCTGGGGGCCCGCAAGATCAGCACCCGCCACGCCCCCGTGCTGTTTCACCCCGACACTGCCGCCGGCCTGTGGGGTCATCTGGTGATGGCCATCAGCGGCGGCAACCTCTATCGCAAGTCGAGCTTCCTGTTGGACAAGCTGGGCAAACAGATCCTGCCCGAGTGGCTCAGCATTCAGGAGTTCCCCCACCTGCTGGGGGGGCTCGCCAGTACCCCGTTCGACGGTGAAGGGGTACGCACCCGCGACATGGACATAGTGCGCAATGGCGAGCTGATGAGCTGGCTGCTTACCTCCTACTCGGCGCGCAAGCTGGGGCTGACCACCACAGGCCACGCCGGTGGCATCCATAACTGGCAGGTCTCCAATACCGGCCAGGACTTCCAGGGCATGCTCAAGGAGATGGGCACAGGCCTGCTGGTGACCGAGCTGATGGGGCAGGGGGTCAATATCGTCAATGGTGACTACTCCCGCGGCGCAGCCGGTTTCTGGGTGGAGAATGGCGAGATCCTCTATCCGGTTGAGGAGATCACCATAGCCGGCAACCTGGCCGACATGTTCAGCACCCTGGTGGCGGTGGGGAACGACGAGGACGAGCGCTCCAGCCTCAAGACGGGCTCTGTGCTGGTCGAGCAGATGAAGCTGGCGGGACACTGAATCGCCAGACCCCGGAAATGAAAAAGGCCCCCTCGCTTGGCGAGGGGGCCTTTTTATTGCTCATCGGCAGGGAGTGACGATCACGCCTTGATACGCTCTATGCATCCGCCCAGGCCTTGCAGCTTGTGCTCTATGTCTTCATAGCCACGGTCGATGTGATAGATGCGCTCGACCATGGTGGTGCCTTCGGCCACGAAGCCGGCGAGGACCAGGCTGGCGGAGGCGCGCAGATCGGTTGCCATCACCTGGGCACCCTTGAGTTGTTCGGTGTCGCGGCAGATGGCCACGTTGCCCTGCAGCTCGATGTCCGCGCCCATACGTACCAGCTCGGGCACGTGCATGAAGCGGTTCTCGAAGATGGTCTCGGTGACCATGCCGGTACCCTTGGCCACGGCGTTCAGTACGGTGAACTGCGCCTGCATGTCGGTCGGGAAGGCCGGGTAGGGAGCCGTCTTGATGGTGACCGGCTTGAGGGTGCGGCCCGTCATGTCGAGGGAGATCCAGTCTTCCCCCTTCTCTATGAGCGCACCGGCCTCTTCCAGCTTGACCAGTACGGCTTCCAGCAGGGAAGGGTCCGTCTTGCGGCAGGTGATCTTGCCCCCAGTGACGGCGGCGCCTACCAGGAAGGTGCCAGTCTCGATGCGATCTGGCTGGACGCTGTAGCTGCCGCCGTGCAGACGCTCGACCCCGTCGATGGTCAGGGTGTCGGTACCCGCACCCTGGATCTTGGCGCCCAGGGCGTTGAGGAAGTTCGCGAGATCGACCACTTCCGGCTCGCGGGCGGCGTTCTCGATCACGGTGCGACCGTCGGCCAGGGTGGCGGCCATCATCAGGTTCTCGGTGCCGGTGACGGAGATCATGTCCATCAGGATGTGGGCACCCTTGAGGCGACCGTCGACACGGGCCTTGATGTAGCCATCTTCGATGGCGATCTTGGCGCCCATCAGCTCGAGGCCGTGCACGTGCAGGTTGACCGGGCGGGCACCGATGGCGCAGCCGCCGGGCAGGGATACGTCAGCCGCGCCAAAACGGGCGGCCAGCGGGCCCAGCGCCAGGATGGAGGCGCGCATGGTCTTCACCAGCTCGTAGGGGGCGACGTGGTTGTTCACGGCGCCGGTCAGCACGGTCACGTTGCCGTTGACCTTGGTGCTGGCGCCCAGCATCTCCAGCAGCTTGAGGGTGGTGCCCACGTCTTTGAGGCGCGGCACGTTCGAGAGCTGGATCTCCTCGTCGCACAGCAGGGTGGCGAACAGGATCGGCAGGGCGGCGTTTTTGGCGCCGGAGATGGTCACTTCACCGGAGAGGGTGCAGGGGCCGGTGATCTTGAATTTGTCCATTTACTTAGATACCAAATCAGGAGGGCAGTAGAAATTTACGTTCGCGCTTCCATTCGGCATCGGTAAAGGCCTTGATGGAGAGGGCGTGGATGGCGTTGCTGGCGATCTTGTCCATCAGCGGGGCATAGATGGCCTGCTGCTTCTTGACCCGGCTCATGCCGTCAAACATGTCGCCGACCGCAATCACTTGATAGTGACTGCCGTCGCCTTTGACATGGACTTCGGACAATGGCAAAGCCTCAAGGAGTATCGCTTCAATTTCAGAGACTTGCATTATGCGTCCTCGGTGTTGGGCGGGATGGGTTGAAACAGACTGGCCACCCCGTAAAGGTTGGCCAGGGTATAAAAATCAGTGGAGGCGCCCACCAGTTGCGGCGCGCCTCCCCGTACCAGAGTGGCTTTGGCCCACTTGACCAGCAGGGCCAGGCCGGCGGAATCCAGGGTGGTGACCCCGCTCATATCGAGCGCATCATCTTGCCACCACTCGGATCGCCGTTGCCACAGGGCGTTGACCTGCGGCGCCTGCAGCTCCCCCTGGAGTGTCATGACTTGAGCACCAGCGGCTTGGCATTGTGCTCGCGCAACTGGGCGATCACCGCATCTATGCCGTTCTGGCGAATGAGGCCACCGAGCTCGCTCTGCTTGGCGGAGAGCAGGCTGATCCCCTCGGCGACCATGTCGAAGGCCTTCCACTCACCGGTCTTGTTGTTCTTGCGCAGTTTGAACTCGAGGAAGATGTCCGGCTTGCCGGCCTCTTTCACGCTGACGTTGACGGCGGTGATGTTGCTGTCACCGGGCGCCTTGCCCGGCTGGACCTTGACTGTCTGCTTGTCGAAATGGGCCAGGGCATCGGCATAGGAGCTCACCATGTATTCAGTAAAGACCTGGACGAAGGCATCGCGCTGGGCCGGGGTGGTCTCCTTGATCTGGTTGCCGAGCACCTTGTAGGCGGCGAAGCGATTGTCCACATAAGGGAGCAGCTCTTCGCGAATGATCACCCGCAGGTGGTCCGGGTTGCTCTTGACCTGGGACTGGTCCGCCTTCAGGCGGGCGAAGGTCTGCTGGGCAGCCTGATCCACCAGGGCATAGGGGTCGGCGGCATTGACCGCTGCCAGGGCGGAGACGGAAAACAGCATGCTGGTCATCAGGCCCAGCAGCAGGGCGATCTTCTTGAACATGGTTACTCCTTGGTTGCTGGCGTATCGGTGGCCGGGGAAGACTGGCTGTACAGGAACTTGCCAATCAGGTCTTCCAGCACGATGGCAGATTTGGTGTCTTCGATCATGTCGCCATCCTTGAGCATGCTGGTGCCCATCTCTTCATCGGTGAAGCCCGGAGCCAGGCCGACATACTGCTCGCCGAGCAGACCCGAGGTCAGGATGGAGAGCGAGCTGGTTTCTGAGAACTCGCCGGCACTCTTCTGCATCTGCAGGGAGACGACGGGAACCTGACTCTTGGCATCCAGCGTGATGTCGCTGACTCGACCGACGACGACGCCGCCGACCTTGACCGGCGAGCGTACTTTCAGGCCGCCGATATTATCGAAATGGGCGCGCAGGGTATAGGTTTCTCCTTCCGGTTTGAAACTCAATCCCGCCACTTGCAGTGCCAACGCCAGAATGGCTGCGATGCCAGCCAGCATGAAGGCACCGACCAGGAATTCTACTTTGCTGAACTTCATCTTTCCCTTATCCAAACATGACTGCGGTGAGTATAAAATCCAGACCGAGCACGGCCAGGGATGAGTGGACCACGGTACGGGTCGTCGCCTGACTGATCCCGGCCGAGGTTGGCTTGGCATCATAGCCATTGAAGAGCGCGATCCAGGTGACCACTAAGGCGAAGATCACACTCTTGATGGCCCCTTGCATGATGTCGTCCTGCCAGTCGACGGAGGCCTGCATGGCAGACCAGAAGCTGCCTTCATCCACACCCAGCCAGTCTACCCCGACCAGTTTGCCGCCAAAGATGCCGATCAGGCTGAACATGAAGGCCAGCAACGGCATGCTGATGACCCCTGCCCAGAAGCGAGGCGCCACCACTCGGCGCAGGGGGTCCACCGCCATCATCTCGAGGCTGGAGAGCTGCTCGGTCGCCTTCATCAGGCCGATCTCGGCGGTGAGGGCCGAGCCCGCACGTCCGGCAAACAGCAGGGCGGTGACCACAGGGCCCAGCTCCCGCAGCAGGGAGAGGGAGACCAGGGGCCCCAGACTCTGCTCGGCGCCGAAATCCTTCAGTACGTTGTAACCCTGCAAGGAGAGCACCATGCCGATGAAGAGGCCAGACACCAGTATGATGGCGACCGATTGTACACCCACCACATAGAGCTGCTGTATCAGCAGGGGGAAGTGTTTGCGGGGCTCGGGTTTGCCCGCCAGCGCATGAAATAGCATGATGGTGGCGCGGCCGACGGCGCTGATGAAACGTACTCCGCTTCGACCCAGCTTGCTTATCTGACTTATTAACATCACAGATCCTGTAGCAGATCACCTGCCGGAAAATGAAACGGAACAGGACCATCGGGCAATCCCTTGAGGAACTGCTCGACCTCGGGATTGTGCTCCTCACGCAGTTGCTCCGGCGTGCCCTGTGCCACCACCCTGCGGTTGGCGATGATGTAGGCGTAGTCGGCGATGCTCAGCACCTCCTTCACATCATGGGTGACGATGACGGAGGTGATGCCGAGGGCATCGTTGAGTTCCTTGATGAGCTTGACCAGCACCGCCATGGTGATGGGATCCTGGCCGACGAAGGGTTCGTCATACATGATGAGATCCGGATCCAGCGCAATGGATCTGGCCAAGGCCGCACGGCGGGCCATGCCGCCGGAGAGTTCGGACGGCATCAGTCTGGCAGCGCCGCGCAAGCCCACCGCCTGCAGCTTCATCATGACGATGGTGTGGATCAGCTCCTCCGGCAGACCGGAGTGTTCCCGCAGCGGGAAGGCAACGTTGTCGAACACCGTCATGCCGGTGAACAGGGCGCCGCTCTGAAACAGCATGCTCATCCGCTTGCGCACCTCATACAGACGGCCGCGGGAGAGGGTGGGGATGTCTTCCCCGTCAAACAGAATATGACCGGACTCAGGCTTGAGCTGGCCACCGATCAGGCGCAGCAATGTGGTCTTGCCGATCCCGCTTGGCCCCATGACGGCGGTGACTTTGCCACGGGGAATGGTCAGGTTGATCCTGTCGTACAGCAACCTATCTCCGTGACTGAAGGTCAGGTCGGAGATGGTGATCAGGTCATCGTTCAAACAAATGTCCATCCGGTATAAATGAAGAGCGAATTTTATGGGCTAGTCTAGGTCTAAGCAACAGCAAGGAACAACTATTGAGCGGGTTTGCCCCCCAAATACGCGACAGTTTTATGTAACAACTTGCATCAGTGGCAGACCGTCCCGCATCCGATTCGCTTATCTCGGCAGACTTTTTTATAATCCCGCAGCAAATTTCGGCCCGGAGCTGTGCCTTTATGTCTGTAAAGCCTGAAAAAGTGTCTGAATTGTTCGATTTCCGTCGCAGTGCCCGCGCGGTGCTGGACATAGAAAAACAAGCCATCGATGGGCTCTACCAATACCTCGATGAGACCTTCGAGCGCGCCTGCGAGATGGTGCTGTGCTGTGCCGGCAAAATAGTGGTCACCGGTATGGGCAAGTCGGGTCATGTCGGCAACAAGATTGCCGCGACCCTGGCCAGCACCGGGACACCCGCCTTCTTCCTCCACCCTGGCGAAGCCAGCCACGGAGATCTGGGGATGATCTCCGGCGGCGACCTCATCATCGCCATCTCCAACTCCGGCGAGAGCGACGAGATCCTGGCCCTGTTGCCGGTGCTCAAGCGTCGCGGCATTCCGCTCATCTGCATGACCGGCAACCCGACCTCCACCATGGCCAAGGAGGCCAACGTGCACCTGTGCATCAAGGTGGAGAAAGAGGCCTGCCCGCTGGGTCTGGCCCCGACCTCAAGCACCACGGCGACGCTGGTGATGGGGGATGCCCTGGCCGTGGCTCTGCTGGAGGCACGTGGTTTCACCGCCGATGACTTCGCGCTCTCGCACCCGGGCGGGTCGCTGGGCAAGCGGCTGTTGCTGCGGGTCGGCGATCTGATGCACCGCGGGGACCTGTTGCCCCAGGTAGGGATAGATGCCACCATCAGCCAGGCGCTGCTGGAAGTGAGCCGCAAGGGGCTGGGTATGACCGCCGTTGTTGATGCTGATGGCCGATTGGCCGGTCTGTTCACCGATGGCGACCTGCGCCGGATCCTGGATCTGCAGGTGGATATTCACCACACCCCTATCAGCCGCGTCATGACGGTCAACTGTGTTACCGTAGGGCCTGAGATGATGGCGGCCGAGGCCGTCAAACTGATGGAAACCAGAAAGATTAACGGATTGCTGGTGGTGGATGAGGCGCGGCGGCCACTTGGCGCCTTCAACATGCACGACCTACTGAAAGCCGGGGTGATTTGATGCAAGACGTACCGACCCTCTATGGTCCGGTGACGCGCAGCCAGTACGAGAAGGCGGCGCAGATCCGCCTGCTGGTGTGTGACGTGGATGGGGTGCTTTCCAATGGCTTCATCTATATGGGCAACCAGGGTGAAGAGCTGAAAACCTTCTGCACCCGCGATGGCGCTGGCATGCGTGCCCTGCTCAACGCCGGTATCGAGATTGCCATTATCACAGGGCGCAACTCCCGCATCGTCAGCGATCGGATGAGAGGCCTGGGGGTGCGGCACCTGGTACAGGGGGCGGATCAGAAGCTGCCCCACTTCGAGGCACTGCTGACCAAGCTCGGTCTGGAGGCGTCGCAAGCCGCCTACATGGGGGATGACACCATAGATCTGCCGGTGATGCAGGCCTGTGGCCTCGGCATTGCGGTGGCGGATGCCCATCCGCTGGTGCTGGCTCGTGCCGATCTGGTGACCCGCCTCGGGGGTGGGGTGGGCGCGGTACGCGAGGTGTGCGATCTCATCCTGCAGGCGCAGGGCCTGGGCGACTACCAACCCGAGGCCTCGGTATGAGCAGACAGACCCTGTTGTTCGCCCTGCTGTTCTTGGTTGCACTCGCCGCCTGGCAGCTCGGCGAGATCGAGCTGGTACCTGAGCCGACTGCCAAGGTAGAGAACTATCAACCAGACTTTACCGCCAAAAATCTGGTCACCACCCGCTTCAACGAGCAGGGCAAAAGGACCGAGCGGTTGGAGTCCGAGTATGCGGAGTATTACCAGATCCTCGAGCAGGCCACTTTCAACAAGCCGGTGGTCTACATGTTCGATGAGCAGGGAGAGGCCGAATGGAAGGTCACGGCCGAGACCGGGGTGCTCAATACCGATGACAACGTGATACTGCGCGACAAGGTACATCTGGACGGCTTGCTGCCGGCGACCTTCATCTCCACGCTGGATACCCCCTATCTGGAGCTGGATCTGGTGACCCAAGACGTAAGAAGCAACCAGCACATCAGCATAGTGGGTCAGGAATTCCAGACCGAGGGTGTTGGCCTGAAGGGCCATCTGGAACGTAAATATTTCGAATTACTGGATAAAGGCCATGCCACTTATTTCAATGAAAAACGTTAATCTGGCCCTCGCGTCCCTGCTGTTGTGCAGTGCGGTGAATGCCAAAGAGTCCGACTTTGCCGAGAAGGTCTACGTGGATGCGGTCAAGCAAGTGGCCGAGATGCAGGACAACCGCATCACCTTCAGTGATGATGTCATCATCACTCAGGGCACCATCAAGATTAAGGCCGACAAGGTGGTGGTGATCCGCTCCGGCGAGAAAGGGGCCGAGGTGATGACCGCCTATGGCAACCCCGCCACCTTCTTCCAGATCCTGGACAACGGCAAGCCGGTAAACGCCCACGGCAACAGCATTCGCTATGAGCTGAAGAACCGGCTGGTCACCATCACCGGCAACGGTCAGCTCAAGCAGGAAGACAGCCAGGTCACCGGTGACCTCATCCGCTACGACATCGTCAAACAGAAGATGATCGCCGAGAGCAAGGGACCCACCCAGCGCGTCAAGACGGTGTTCTTGCCGGATCAGGTAGAAAACTTCGACAAACCCGCCGATCAGAAGAAGTAGGAAACAGAAGCCATGGCAGTGTTAAAAGCAACGGGTTTGCAGAAGAGCTACAAGCGCCGCATGGTGGTCAGCGACGTGAGCCTGGAAGTGGGCACCGGCCAGATAGTGGGGCTGCTTGGCCCGAATGGTGCCGGCAAGACCACCTCCTTCTACATGATCGTGGGCCTGGTGCAGCGGGATGCGGGTCTCATCACCATAGATGAACAGGACATCAGCCTGCAGCCCATGCATATTCGCGCCCGCAATGGTATCGGTTACCTGCCCCAGGAAGCCTCCATCTTCCGACGCTTGTCGGTGTTCGACAACCTGATGGGGGTCATGCAGACCCGTAAGGGGTTGAGCCGCGAGGAGCGGGAGGATAAGGTCGAGCAGTTGCTGGAAGAGTTCAACATCACCCATATTCGCGACAGCCTGGGTCAGAGCCTGTCGGGAGGGGAGCGGCGCCGTGTCGAGATCGCCCGTGCGCTAGCGGCAGAGCCGCGATTCATCCTGTTGGATGAGCCCTTTGCAGGTGTTGATCCTATTTCGGTCATAGACATCAAGAAGATCATCCAGCATCTGAAGGAAAGAGGGCTGGGCGTGCTTATCACGGATCATAACGTCAGAGAGACGTTGGATGTGTGCGAGAAGGCCTACATCGTCAGCCACGGCAAGATGATTGCCGAAGGTGCACCGGCCGACATCCTCGCCGATGAGCAGGTCAAGCGCGTCTATTTGGGCGATCAATTCAGTCTATAGTAAGGGGGCACCCCTCATTTTTGTTAGGTGACCGCCTCGCTGAACATAAGGATATCCCGACGTAGATGAAGCCGACATTACAGTTGCGTCTCGGCCAGTCCCTGACCATGACGCCACAATTACAACAAGCGATTCGTCTGCTCCAGCTCTCCACCCTGGAACTCCAGCAGGAAATTCAGCAAGCGCTCGATAATAACCCCTTGCTGGAGCAGGAGGAGAATGAGGCGCACGAAACCAGTCCGATAGAACCCCAGGACGCCAGTCAACTCGACTCCAGTGACGCAATGGCACAGGACAAGATGCCGGATGAACTGCCGGTGGACACTACCTGGGATGAGGTCTATTCCGCCGGCACGGCTCAGAGCGCTGGCCCCATCCATGACGGGGAAGACAGCGTCTATCAGGGGGAAACCACCGAAAATCTGCAGGATTATCTGTTGTGGCAGATGCGACTGACGCCGTTCAGTGATCTGGATGCCGCGATTGCCCTCGCCATCATCGATGCCATCGATGAGTCTGGCTACCTGACCGTTTCTCTCGAAGATATTCAGGCTGCAGTCAGCAGTGAAGAGGTAGAAGTTGAACTGGATGAAGTGGAAGCCGTGCTCAAGCGGGTGCAGCATTTCGATCCGGTTGGCATCGCCGCTCGCTCGGTACAGGAGTGTCTGTTGATCCAGCTTGGCCAGTATTCGCCGGATCTGCCTTGGCTCAATGAGGCAAGGGAGGTGATCCGCGAGCACATGGACTTGCTCGGCAACCGTGACTACCGCACCCTGGCGCGCAAGACCCGGCTCAAGGAGAGCGACCTCAAGGAGGTACTGGATCTCATCCAGCAGCTGGAGCCCAGACCCGGTAATGGCATCATCCAGAGCGAATCGCAATACGTGATCCCGGATGTTTCCGTGGTCAAGAAGGGGGCGAAGTGGGTGGTTGAACTCAACCCGGATTCGGCGCCGCGCATTCGTGTCAACGAGGCCTATGCGGCAATGGCACGCAATGCCCGCAGCAGCACGGATACTCAGTTCATTCGTTCCCATTTGCAGGAAGCCAAGTGGTTCATCAAGAGTCTGGAGAGTCGAAACGACACCCTGCTCAAGGTGGCAAGCTGCATCGTCGAGCAGCAACAGGGTTTCTTCGAGTACGGTGAAGAGGCCATGAAGCCCATGGTACTCAACGACATCGCCGAGGCGGTGGAGATGCACGAGTCGACGATTTCACGGGTGACGACCCAGAAGTACATGCATACGCCCCGTGGCATCTTTGAACTGAAGTTTTTTTTCTCCAGTCATGTCAACACGGAGGGAGGAGGAGAGTGCTCATCGACCGCAATTCGTGCCCTTATCAAGAAGCTGGTGACGGCCGAAAACCCGGCCAAACCGCTTAGTGATAGCAAGATCGCGGATTTGCTGGCCGAACAGGGTATTATGGTGGCGAGACGCACGATCGCAAAGTACCGTGAATCCTTGTTGATCCCGCCATCCAATCAGCGCAAACGCCTGGTTTAGGCAAACAAAAGGAAGACGTTATGCAAATTAACCTGACCGGACACCATGTCGAGATTACCGAAGCTCTGCGTGATTATGTGAATAACAAATTTGCCAAACTCGAGCGTCACTTTGACCATATCAACAACGTACATGTGGTGTTGAGCGTCGAAAAACTGAACCAGATCGCCGAAGCCAAGCTGCACGTCAGCGGGGGAGAGGTGTTCGCCAATTCGCAGCATGCCGACATGTATGCGGCGATTGATACCCTGCTGGATAAACTGGATCGGCAGATCATCAAGCACAAAGATAAGTTAAATCAAAAATAACTATGCAACTTGAACACATACTGAGTCGGGACTGCACCAAGAGTGCGGTCCCTTGTACCAGCAAGAAACGCGCCCTCGAGATCATCAGTGAGCTGGCCGCTGAGCGCCTCGGCGCCTCCCGCCAGGTGCTGTTTGAAAGCCTGTTGGCGCGGGAAAAGATGGGCAGTACCGGGATCGGTGCCGGTATCGCCATTCCCCACGGCCGGATCGACGACGCCTTTGCGCCGACCGCCGTGCTGATGACCTTCTCTGAACCCATCCCTTTCGATGCTATCGACAATCAACCGGTTGACCTGCTCTTTGCATTGCTGGTGCCGGAAAGCGAGTGCAAGCAGCATCTCAAGACCCTTTCCCTGATGGCATCCAAGCTGGGTGACAAGGCCGTCTGTCGCCAGTTGCGCCAGGCGACCAGCGATGAAGAACTCTATCAGATCATGACCTCGGCCTGATGCCGGGTCTGACACAGCCACGTTGGCGTGAGGGGACAAGATGCAGTTAATAGTGGTAAGCGGTCGTTCGGGCTCCGGTAAGACGGTAGCCCTGAGGGTGCTGGAGGATCTGGGTTACTACTGCGTGGATAACCTGCCGGTCAATCTGCTGCCCCAGTTGATCGTCTCGGTGGAGAGCCAGTATGACAAGCTGGCGGTCAGCATAGATGTGCGCAACCTGCCGACCCAGCCCGACAAGCTGGACAACCTGCTGACCCAAGTGCGTAATGAGGGGCGGGTGGAATTCTCCAGCTTCTTCTTCGACGCCGACAACGGGACTCTGCTCAAGCGCTATGGCGAGAGTCGCCGGCTGCACCCCCTGTCTCGCAAGCAGCTCTCGCTGGATGAGGCGATCCGAGAGGAAACCCACCTGCTGGCGCCCCTCTCCTCGACCGCCGATCTGCGCATCGATACCACCAACCTCAGCATTCACGACCTGAGCGAGCTCATCAAGACCCGGGTGCTCGGCAAGAAAGAGAATGAGCTGGTGCTGGTGTTCGAGTCGTTCGGCTTCAAATACGGCATCCCCAAGGATGCGGACTTCGTGTTCGATGCCCGTTTCCTGCCCAATCCCCACTGGATCCCGGAGCTCAAGCCGTTTACCGGCCAGGACGAGCCTGTAGCCAACTACCTCTCGGCCCAGGCGGACGTGATGCTGTTCATCCAGCAGATAGAGAACATGCTGGTGACCTGGTTGCCCCACCTGGAGCGCAACAATCGTAGCTATGTGACCGTTGGGATCGGTTGTACCGGCGGGCAGCATCGCTCGGTGTTCATCGCCGAGCGGCTGGCCAGCACCTTCCGGCTGCTTGGCAAGAACGTGCAGATCCGCCACCGCACGCTGGACAAGCGTTCGACACAGGCTTGATAGACCCACAGGATGTTCAGATGACAGTTTCCGCCTCGGTAGAAGTCAAAAACAAGCTGGGAATCCATGCCAGACCGGCCATGATGCTGTTCGAGCTGGTGCAGGGGTTTGATGCCCATGTGCTGCTGCGCAACGAGGACGGCATCGAGGCCGATGCGGACAGTGTGATTGGTCTGCTGATGCTGGACTCCGCCCAGGGCAAGCAGGTGGAGGTGCAGGTGGAGGGCCCCGAAGAAGTGGAGGCCCTGGCCGCCGTGGTGGCGCTGTTCACCTCGGGCTTCAACGAGGAGTGAGTGGCACCTCCTTTGCCGTCATGACCCGGCGCGCGCCAGCGCCTTGAAGTCGTTAAAGTCCCGACAAGCCAGCAGATTCCTGCTGGCTTTTTCGTTCATCAGCGCCAGAAACAGATCGTAGAGCCCCATCGCTTCCTCGTAGTCCGCCTTGCTGATGGCGAGCACGAAGACGAGGGTGGCTGTCTCGCCATTGCCCCAGTCGATCCCCTGAGGGGCCAGCACTGTATATACCAAGGTGCGGCGGGCCAGCAGGCCGAGGGAGTGTGGCAGGGCTATGCCCTCTCCCAGCATGGTGGAGACGATTCGTTCCCGCTAGTGCAACGAGCTCCTGAAGCCCGGTTCTACCAGCTACTCGGACTCCAGCTGGTCACAGATGCGGCCAAACAGCTGTGCCTGGCTGAGCGGCTCGGTGACCACCATGAAGTGGTCGGTATCGAAGTACTTGTCCAGCAGGTAGAGGCGGAAGCGATCGGTCAGTACCAGCTTGCCGAACTGCTCCAGCTGGTACGGGTCGTGAAGGGGGCGGTTTGTACCAAGGGAACGTTTTTCTCGCTCACTTTGACTGTGCTGATGACGAAGTCCAGTTCGATCTGCACCAGCCCCTCGTAATCCCGTTCTTGTGGTTCGCCAGCGGGTTGTGGCTGCCTATCTGGTAGTTGACCCGCAGCATAATGGCACTGATGTGAGCCTGCAGGTCGGCACGCAACTGCGGGTCGCCGCGAAGATCATAGGAGTAGTGCTGGTGAATGCAGGTCAGCGGATGTGAACCAGTTGCTCGCTCTTGGCGGCCATGGCCGGGCCGAGCAGGGGGGATCTGCAGTGAGGCGGGTCTGGATCTAGATGACGAGGCTGGCGATCTCCTCCTGCCCCGGCGGGGCTTGGGTTGGTAACTCGACATGGATGTCGCGGACCACCACGGCCAGGATCAGGCTGATGTCATCGCTGGCAAACTGGCACAGCTCGTGGCCAGCCGCAACAGGGTGATGGCGCAGGAGATGGTGAGTTGTTGCAGGTTCTCGTCGGCGAGGCGCAACAGATGACGGCAGAGCTGATCGTGATAACCGGTGCCGCGCTGGTGGAAACTGTGAGTCATCTCACGCCAGGGAAGGGTGGCCTGAGAGGGAGACACGAAAAAGGGGCCCTGATGGCCCCTCTATTGACTCCCTTGCCGTCAGCTGGCGGGTGATGCGCTGCTGGTGGGCAGGTTCTGGTAGCGCACGTCTTCCTCTATGATGACGTCGACGTCCAGGGGCTTGCCATTGCGGATCACCGAGATGGTCAGCTTGGTGCCGGGGCGGCTCTCGACGATCTTGTCCATCACAGGGCGCACGCCGCTGATGGCCTCGCCGTTGATCTTGAGCAGCACATCCCCGCGCCTGAGGCCGGCCTTGGTGGCGGGACCATCGGGATCCAGGCTCTCTACCACCAGACCCTGCAGATCCCCGAGATTCATCATGCGCGCGACTATGGGGTTGATCTCGACGCTGGAGATGCCGAGGTAGCCGCGAATGACCCGGCCATTGGCAATCAGCTCGTCCATGATCCGCTTGGCCAGCTTGTAGGGGATGGCGAAGCTGATGCCGTAGCTCTCCTGATTGCCGTTGAGGTGATAGGCGGCGGTATTGATGCCCACCAGATCGCCACGGCCATTGACCAGGGCGCCACCTGAGTTGCCCTCGTTGATGGCGGCATCTGTCTGCAGCAGATCCTGCCGGCCGTTGCTGTCCGGCCCCATGCTGGAGAGACCGATGCGGCCGGTGGCACTGATGATGCCCTGAGTGATGGTCTGGCCGACATTGTAGGGGTTGCCAATGGCGAGCACCACGTCGCCTACGTCGGGTAGGCGCTCGGGATCCTGCGGTATCACCGGCAGGTTGTCCGACTCTATGTAGAGCACGGCGAGATCGGTCAGCTTGTCGGTGCCGACCAGCTCTGCGCTGAATACCCGGCCATCCTGCAACGCGACAATGATCTGGTCCGCATCGGCGATGACGTGGTAGTTGGTCAGCACATGGCCGCGCTGGTTCATGATGACCCCTGAGCCCAGCCCCTGTGGCCTCAGCTCTGCTTTCTCGCCGCGATTGCCGGCGAAACTGCGGGTGTAGATGTTGACGACGGCAGGGCCGGCGCGGTGGGCGGCATAGGAGAAACTCAGCTCGCGGGAATTGGTGATGAGACCTGGCAGGGGGGCGCCGCCCCGAAAACTGGGGAACAGCAGCAACAGGAGCGCAGCCACGGTGAGGCCAAAGCCGACAGACTTGCCCAAGTAACTGATCAAAGGTGGGATTTTCATGTCATTCTCGTCCGTACATGCTGCGCGCAGAGAATAACATTATCGGTGGATAAAAATCACCCGCGGCGGTTGCCGCGGGTGTGAGGGACTTAACGGATCACCAAATAGAGCGAGGAGTCGCCGCGCTGTATGTTCAGCGCCAGAACTTCCGGCTTGTTCTTCAAGGCCTTGGTCAGCTCATCCATGGAGTTGATACGCAGACGGTTGACCCCGATGATGATGTCGCCCTTCTGCAGGCCGGCGGCGGCGGCAGGGGAGCGCGGATCTATGTCAGCCACTGCTACACCTGTCACCGGATCCGAGGTGGTGCTGAGCTTGGCCCCTTCCAGTGCCGGGTGCAGGGCGCTGGCGAGGATCTCGCTGTCATCGGCCTTCTTCAGGGTGACCTTGACGGTTTGCTCCTTGCCGTCTCGGATGAGGCCGAGTGCAACCTGCTTGTCGGCGCCCATGGTGGCGATCTTGGCACGCAGTTCACCGAACGAGCGGATGGGCTTGCCATCTATGCTGATGATGATGTCGCCGGCCTTGATGCCCGCCTTGGCGGCGGCGGAGTCAGGCATGACCTGGTTGACGAAGGCACCATCCTTCTTGTTGTAGCCGAAGGACTTGGCGATATCCGTGGTCAGCTCTGTGCCTGTGATCCCCAACTGGCCACGGCGCACTTCACCGTATTTCACGATCTGCTCGGACAGGTCGCGCACCATGTTGGACGGGATGGCAAAGCCGATGCCGATGTTGCCACCGTTCGGGCCCAGGATGGCGGTGTTGATGCCGATCAGCTCCCCACGCAGATTGAGCAGCGCACCACCTGAGTTGCCCGAGTTGATGGCCGCATCGGTCTGTATGAAGTTCTCCAGGTTCTCGATATTGAGGCCACTGCGACCCAGGGCGCTGACGATACCCGAGGTAACGGTCTGACCCAGGCCGAAGGGGTTGCCGATGGCCAGGGCATAGTCACCGACCCGCAGCTCGTCAGAGTCGGCGAACTTGATCTGCACCAGGTCCTCCGCCTTGATTTGCAGCAAGGCGATGTCGGACTGCTTGTCTTCGCCTATCTTCTTGGCCGCGTATTCGCGACCGTCTTTCAGGTTGACCTTGATCTCGTCCGCCTCGTGAACCACGTGAGCGTTGGTGATCACGTAGCCCTTCTTGGCATCTATGATGACGCCGGAACCGAGCGCCTGGAACGGCTGCTCGCTCACCTGCTCATCGGGCATGTTGGGGCCGAAGAAGAAGCGGAATTGTTCCGGCAGGCGCTGGCGGGTGATCTTCTTGCCAGAGACGGAGATATTGACCACGGCAGGGGTCACCTGCTCGAGGACGGGGGCCAGGCTCGGCATCTCCTGGTTGTTGTTGCCCATCAAGGGCAGGGCGGCTTGCGCCGGTGCTGCGGACAGGGCGATACCGACACTGAGGGCTAACACACTGAATACAGAAAGAGATTTACGCATATGAGAAACAGCTCCCAGAAAAAGTTGCAATGCAATCGTCAAGGTCTGACCACGATAAGGCGTAATTAGTTCCACCAGAGGCTAACCGGGCTGCTTGAGCAGGCCGGAGGCACCAGCGTAGTCACGGGGTGGCTGGCCGGGCTCCTCGTTGGCGGACTCAGCGGTTGCTTCTTCCACCTGAGGTTCGCGGAACAGGGGCTCTTGCGCCTTGGCGAGGAACTTGCTCTGCTCGGCCATGTGGCGATAGAGGGTCTGGTATTGTTCAGCCAACTGCTCCATCAGAGCGGCGCTGTCGGCGAAGTGGGTGGTGATCTGGCCCTGGTAGCTTTCCAGCTCCTTATGAGCCTTTTTCAGCTCCTGTTCCAGGCGCCCGGCATCCCGGCTGCGGACAGTGAAGCGGCCGATCAACACGCCGATGATCAGGGCGGCTACCGCCAGCAGGATCCCGTTTAACAGAGTCATAGAAGCTCCTTGTTACAGCTAAATCGATGAGTTTGAGGCGGCCAGATTGACCGCGATGCCTCGTTGGCACTATACCGTGCACCCCGAGAGCGTGATACCATTTTGTCCCTCATTCAGGGACTTGGAGGCGGTTTACAGGATGACCCCGCAGCAAAAATACCAGCAGGATTTGCAGCGTCCCGGCTTTTTGGCCGACTCGGCCCAGGCGATGGCCGTGACCCGCTTGGAGCGACTCTATCAGGATTTGTGCGCCAGCCCGACTCCGACCAGATCCCGTGGCCTGCTGGGCTGGCTACAAAAGCCGAAAGCCCGCGAGCCCATCCTGGGTCTCTATATGTGGGGCGGAGTGGGCAGAGGCAAGACCTGGCTGATGGATACTTTTTTCGACAGCCTGCCGGGGGAGCGCAAACTGCGCGTCCACTTCCACCGTTTCATGCATCGGGTGCACGACGAACTCAAGGGACTGACCGGTCAGGCCGATCCGCTCAAACTCATCGCCAGCAAGCTCGCCAGCGAGACAGACATCATCTGCTTTGACGAGTTTTTCGTCTCCGACATCACGGATGCCATGCTGCTGGGCACCCTGTTCCAGGAGCTGTTCGGTCATGGCGTGGTGCTGGTGACCACCTCCAACATTCCACCCAAGGATCTCTATCGCAATGGGCTGCAGCGGGCCCGTTTCTTGCCGGCCATCGAATTGATCGAGCGCCACTGCGAGGTGCTCAATGTCGATGGTGGCGTCGATTACCGGTTGCGTACCCTGGAGCAGGCGGAAATCTATCACTTCCCGCTGGATCAGCAGGCCAAGACCAATCTGGACCGCTACTTTGGACAATTGACCGGGCTGGCGCAGATCACTCCCGCGACCCTGGAGGTCAGCCATCGTCAGTTGAGCGCGCTAGGCATGGGAGAAGGGGTGCTTTATATGGAGTTCGAGCAGCTCTGCTGCACCCCACGATCCCAGGGGGACTACATAGAGCTGGCCCGGGAGTTTCACACCGTGCTGCTGGCCAACGTGCACCCCATGGGCACAGGCACTGACGATGCGGCCCGCCGTTTCATCGCCATGGTGGACGAGTTCTATGAGCGGCACGTCAAACTCATTCTGTCGGCGGCGGTGCCCATGGGTGCGCTCTACAGCGATGGCCTGCTGAATTTCGAATTCAAGCGCTGTCTTTCACGGCTCCAGGAAATGCAATCGCACGAATACCTTGCCAGAGTGCACCTTCCTTAGTCACAATACCGCGCCTGCCAGTCGGATGGGCATCTGCGGCAGGTAGGGCCGGGCGACATTTGCTAGCTTCATGGCAGTGAAATTAGCAGGTGATATTTAAGGCAACTTCACTTATAATCGCCCGGCCCACGTTACAGCTGTCGATAAGACAGCAACACTTTAAGCTTTACTTGTATTCGAAGGGGTACAGGTAGGCCATCGTTTGTTGTTTGTGGGAGAGCCCCCATAAGCAATTGGGTCTGTAACAGGTAATTGGGTTTAACTTAATGAAAACTTTCGTTGCCAAGCCAGAAACCGTAAAACGTGACTGGTACATTGTGGACGCAGAGGGTAAAACTCTGGGTCGTATCGCAACCGAGATCGCTGCTCGTCTGCGTGGTAAGCACAAAGCTGAATACACTCCGCACGTTGACACCGGTGATTACATCATCGTTGTAAACGCTGAGAAGGTACACGTAACCGGTAAGAAATTTACCGACAAAATGTACCACGCTCACTCCGGTTTCCCGGGTGGTATCAAGTCCATCAGCTTTGACAAGCTGATTCAGCGCAAGCCGGAAATGGTAATCGAAGCTGCCGTCAAGGGCATGCTGCCGAAGGGTCCGCTGGGCCGTGCCATGTTCCGTAAGCTGAAAGTTTACGCAGGCGCAGAGCACGCTCATGCTGCTCAGCAACCTCAAGTACTGGATATCTAACGGGAACTGGCAACATGGCAGAAAATCAATACTACGGTACCGGCCGTCGCAAAAGCTCCACTGCTCGCGTCTTTATCAAAGCGGGTAGCGGTAAAATCATCATCAACCAGCGCTCCCTGGAGCAATACTTCGGCCGCCCGACTGCCCGCATGGTAGTTCGTCAGCCGCTGGAACTGGTTGAGATGACCGAGAAACTGGATCTGTACATCACCGTTAACGGTGGTGGCATCTCCGGTCAAGCTGGTGCGATCCGCCACGGTATCACTCGTGCTCTGATGCAGTACGACGAGACCCTGCGTTCTGAACTGCGTAAAGCTGGCTTTGTTACTCGCGATGCCCGTAAGGTTGAGCGTAAGAAAGTTGGTCTGCACAAAGCGCGTAAGCGTCCGCAGTACTCCAAGCGTTAATTCGCTTTTGGTACGCACTCTCACGAGTGTCAAAAAAGCCTGGCCATGTGCCAGGCTTTTTTTATTGGTAATATTACATACGCCAATGCTAACCATACGTCACAAAAGACAAAAATTTGTGTATTTATTGTTTTTGCCCATCGCTTCTCTTTCTTGTCAAATTGTTATCTTTTCTTTAAAATTTCCATGGTCTTTCTGTGTCAATTGCCACTCCGCCTCCGCCGCAGTTGTCAGAGGGAGAGGAGATAGGAAACGGGGACACTATAAGAATGAGCGGAGTCCACATGGGAGAGTTTTTGGATGAGCAATGCGCCAGTTGATACCGGTCGCCGCAGATTTCTTACCTGGTCAACGGTTGCCGTTGGCGGAGTAGGAGCTGCTTTTACCGCAGTGCCGTTTATAAAGTCATGGAATCCGAGTGCCAAAGCCAAAGCGGCAGGGGCACCGGTAGAGGTGGATATCAGCAAGTTGGAGCCGGGTCAGCTGATCCGCGTCGAGTGGCGCGGCAAGCCGGTCTGGGTGGTGAAGCGCACCAAGCAGACGCTGGATGCCCTGGCCACGCACGATGACAAACTGCGTGATCCCGCTTCCGATGAGCCACAACAGCCGGACTATGCCCATAACGGTTACAGATCCATCAAGCCGGAGATCTTCGTGGCGGTCGGTATCTGTACCCATCTGGGGTGCTCCCCTTCCTACCTGCCGGATAGCTTCGGTGAGCAGGTGCAAGGGGTGACCTCCGGCTTCTTCTGCCCATGCCATGGTTCCAAGTTCGACATGGCCGGTCGAGTGTTCCAGGGCGTGCCCGCACCGCTGAACCTGGTCATTCCGCCATACCAATTTCTTAGCGACACCACCATTCTGGTCGGTGCCGATGGCAAGGAGGCCTGACCATGTTTGCCAAACTCATGGGCTGGATTGACGATCGTTTCCCGCTCACGGCCATGTACAACGATCACATGGCCAAGTATCCGGCTCCCAAGAACCTGAACTTCTGGTACTTCTTCGGTTCCCTTGCCATGTTGGTGCTGGTCAACCAGATCATCACCGGCATCTGGCTCACCATGAACTACAACCCGTCGGCGGAGGGTGCCTTTGCCTCCGTGGAATACATAATGCGGGACGTGGACTACGGCTGGCTGCTGCGCTACATGCACTCCACCGGCGCCTCCGCCTTCTTCGTTGTAGTCTATCTGCACATGTTTCGCGGCATGATCTACGGCTCCTATCAGAAGCCGCGCGAGTTGCTGTGGATCTTCGGCATGCTGATCTTCCTGGTGCTGATGGCCGAAGCCTTCATGGGGTACCTGCTGCCCTGGGGGCAGATGTCATTCTGGGGAGCCCAGGTCATCATCTCGCTGTTTGGCGCCATCCCGGTCATCGGTGACGACCTGACCCTGTGGATCCGTGGTGACTATGTCATATCCGGCGCCACCTTGAACCGCTTCTTCGCGCTGCACGTGATTGCCCTGCCGTTGGTGCTGGTGATGCTGGTGGCCATGCACATCCTGGCGCTGCACGAAGTAGGGTCCAACAACCCGGACGGTATCGACATCAAGAAGCACAAGGATGAGAACGGCTGGCCGCTGGATGCGGTGGCATTCCATCCCTACTTCACCGTCAAGGACATGATTGGGGTGGCGGGCTTCCTGTTCCTGTTCTGCGCCATCATCTTCTTCAAGCCGGACATGTGGGGCTACTTCCTGGAGAAGCCGAACTTCGAGGTGGCGAACGGACTGAAGACGCCGGCGCACATAGCCCCGGTCTGGTACTTCACCCCCTTCTACGCCATCCTGCGGGCGGTACCAGACAAGCTGCTGGGGGTCATCATGATGGGGCTCTCCATCGTCGTGCTGTTCCTGCTGCCGTGGCTGGATCGCTGCAAGGTACGTTCGGTGCGCTACCGCAGCACCCTGCACAAGCTGAATATCGCCCAGTTTGTGGTCTGCTTCGTCATTCTGGGTGTGCTGGGCGTACTGCCATCGACGCCTATGCTGACGCTGATCGCGCAGCTTTGCACTCTGGGTTATTTCGGGTTCTTCGTCCTGTTGTTCTTCTACAGCAAGAATGAAAGCACCAAGCCGCTGCCGGAGAGGGTGACATTCAAATGAAAAGAATAATTTTTGCAGTGCTGGCCCTGCTGCCCGGTCTGGTATTGGCCGCTGGCGGTGGCTTCCCCCTCGACAAGGCAGAGTACGATCTGAGTGACAAGGCATCCCTGCAACGGGGTGCTGCGACCTTCATGAACTACTGTGCAGGTTGTCATTCCACCCAATACCAGCGTTATAACCGGGTGGCTGCCGATATCGGCATTCCGGAAGAGTTGATGAAGGAACACCTGGTCTTCACCGGTGCCAAGATAGGTGATCTGATGAAGAGCGCCATGTCAGAGAAGGATGCGGCGCGCTGGTTCGGGGCGCCGCCGCCGGACCTGACCCTGGTGGCAAGAGTGCGGGGAGCTGACTGGATTTACACCTATCTTCGTTCCTTCTATGTGGACGAAACCCGACCGTTCGGGGTGAACAATGCGGTCTTCCCGTCCGTGGGCATGCCCCACGTATTGGAGCCGTTGCAGGGGACTCCCCGTGCCAAGTTCGAGACGCACACCCTGGATGGAGTGGAGATGCAGCAAGTCGTCAGCATCAAATCTGACGGCAATGGTGAAATGAACAACGAAGAATATGATCAGACGGTACTGGATCTGGTAAACTTCTTGGTCTACTCGGCTGAGCCGGTGCAACAGGAGCGCGAACGCATGGGCTTCTGGGTGCTCGGTTTCATCGTAATCTTCTTCATCTTCACTGTGCTGTTGAAGAAGGAATTCTGGCGCGACGTTCACTAAGCGACCAGATCGGAGTAATATGACGCACGGCAATGAAGATCAAAATGCTTCATTGCCGTTTCTGCTTTTTAATGACGGGAGGGTTCAATGGCTGTAGCTGCCAATAAGCGTTCGGTAATGACGCTGTTTTCCGGTGCCAACGATATGTTCAGCCATCAGGTGCGCATTGTCCTGGCGGAGAAGGGTGTTAGCGTGGATATCTGCCAGGTTGACCTGAGCAACCTGCCGGACGAGCTGGCCGAGCTGAACCCGTACAACACTGTACCTACTCTGGTGGATCGCGAGCTGGCGTTGTACACCTCGCGCATCATCATGGAGTATCTGGACGAGCGCTTCCCGCATCCGCCCCTGATGCCTGTCTATCCGGTGGCTCGCGGCAACAGCCGTCTGATGATGCATCGCATCGAGCTGGACTGGTACTCTCTGGCTGACAAGATCATGGCGGGCACCGATACCGAAGCCGCTCGTGCCGAGCTGCGTGACAACCTGCTGGCCATCGCCCCTATCTTTGGCGAAATGCCTTATTTCATGAGCGAAGAGTTCGGTCTGGTTGACTGCTACATGGCTCCGCTGCTGTGGCGTCTGCCGAGCCTGGGCATCGATTTCACCGGTCGTGGTGCCAAAGAGCTGAAGGCCTACATGGTCCGTCTGTTCGAACGTGAATCCTTCCAGGCCTCTCTGACCGAGGCTGAACGCGAGATCCGTGCCAGCGTATGAGTAGTTCGGAACCGACCATGACACCCAGTCGCCCCTATCTGTTGCGGGCGTTTTTTGACTGGTTGCTGGATAACGACTTGACCCCGCATCTGGTGGTCAATGCCAATATCCCCCATGTGATGGTGCCGATGCAGTTTGTGCAGGATGGGCAAATTGTCCTGAACATAGCGCCTCGGGCCGTGGGCCAGTTCCACATGGATAATGATGCCGTCAGCTTCAGCGCCCGCTTCGGCGGCGTGTCACAGCAGGTCTACATTCCCATGGCGGCCATATTGGCCATTCATGCCAGGGAAAACGGCGTGGGAACCCTGTTCCCGCCTGAGCCGGGCTACGATCTCTGGCTGGAGCAGGCCGAGGCACCGGTAGAACCCGAGCCGGAGCCACCGCGCCCGACGGGTCGTCCGACCCTGAAAGTCATCAAATAAAAAACGCAGCCAACTGGCTGCGTTTTTTTATCTCGTCATTGCCCACTTAGTTCTGGGCAAACTCGAAGGCCTTGATCACCTGCTTGACCCCGCTGACGTGGCGGGCGATCTCCACTGCCTGATCCCCTTCCTGACGGGTCACCAGGCCGATGAGAAACACCTCGCTGTTCTCGGTGACTACCTTGACCTTGGTACTGTCGAAGTTCTTGGTGCCCAGCATGTCGGCCCGTACCTTGGAAGTGATCCAGGTATCGTTGCTGCGCACCCCTATGCTCACCGGCTTGCCGAGACGCAGCTCATTGTAGACATGACGCACCCCTTCGATCCGGCCCACAATTTTGCCCGCCTCCTGCTTGTATGCGTCAGACGGTGTCTGACCGACCAGCAAGACGCGGCCGTTGTTGCTGTAGACGCTGATCTTGCTGGCGGCGCTCAGCGGCTTGTTGTCGGCCAGCAGATTGGCCGCCTTCAGCTCTATGGCCTGATCGTCCCACTGGGCACCCAGGGTGCGACGATCCCCGGTCGCCTTGGCGGTACCGGCTGCGCCACCGACTACCACGGCGGCACAGCCTTGCAGCAGCAGGGCACCGGTCAGCAGGGCGAGTGCGAGAATAGGCTTCTTCATGGTTTCAATCTTCCTGTTGCGGGAAAAGTGTCTGGTCGATGAGATCACAGAGGCAGTGCAGGGTCAACAGATTCACTTCCAGAATGCGAGGGCGGCGGGCGGATGGCACGCGGATCTCCACATCGTTGGGCCCGAGCAGGCCGGCTATCTCACCACCGTCGCCCCCCCCGAGCACTATGATGGTCATGTCGCGGGAGAGTGCCGCCTCGGCGGCCTTGATCAGGCTGCGGCTGTTGCCCGTGGTGGTGAGCACCACCAGGATGTCGCCGGGCTGACCCAGAGCCCTGATCTGCTTGGCATAGACCTCTTCGAAGCCGTGATCGGTGGCGATGGCGCTGATGGTGGCCATGTCGGGGGTCAGAGCCAGGCCGGGCAGGGAGGGACGTGGCGTCTCGTAGCAGTTGACCAGCTCGGAGATGAACAGCTGTGCCAGGGCCGAGGAGGGACCATTGCCGCATGCCATGACCTTGTGGCCATTGAGCAGGCAGATGGTCAGCATCTGGGCCGCGGTGTGGATGGCGTCCGGCAGCGCCTCGGCGGCGGCTATCTTGGTCTGGATGCTTTCGGTGTAATTCTCTTTGATGGGATCAGTCATGGGGTCCTCTTAAAATGCGCTCTGGATCCAGTCTGGCTGGTCGCCCTCGAACGCGATCACATCGAATCGGCAGGCCTGGCTGGCCTCGTTGATGGCATGTTGCTTGAAATAGTGGCGCGCGGCCAGCACGATCTTGTGCTGCTTGCGTTGGGTGACCGAGCTGGCGGCTCCGCCATGGCTGGCCCGAGCGCGATATCTGACCTCGACAAACACCAGGGTATCCCCCTGGCGCATGATCAGATCTATTTCACCGCCACGGCAGCGGTAGTTGCGGGTCACGGGTTGCAGGCCGCGGGCCTGCAACCAGCGTTCCGCTACTTGCTCAAAGTGCTGTCCCTTGCTCGTCGCTGCCGACGGCAACAGGTTCAACCACTGCTGGTGCAGTTGTGCCAGTAGCCTCTTCATGGGTGGTGTCCTCCAGCTGGGGCACGGCGCTGTCGCTGACCAGCTTGCCATTCTGGTAGGTGGCCCAGTCCAGCATGCGCACTATGTTGCCCTGGGGATCCACGCTCAGCTGGCCGCTCATGCCCGGTTGCTGCATGGCATTGAGCTTGCGCATCTGCGGCAGGTTGCCGGCCAGACTGACCGCGTCGTAGCCGAGGGCAAACAGGCGCAGCAGGTCACCCTGGGTCTGTGGCCAGTGCAGGGCTATCTGCTCCCGTTGCTGCTCATAGCCTCCCAGCAGCAGCGGCATGTCGGAGATGTGCATGCCGTTGAGTTCGGAAGCCACCTCGGTCGCCCCGCTGTCATAGCCTCGCGAGCTGCTGTAGATGGGCAGGCTGCCCATGGGATTGACCGAGATGTCCACATAGGGCTTGATCATCCGGGTCTCCAGGCTGTTGGCCACCACATAGACGGCATCTATGCTGCGCGGCGCCGCATCAGAGAGCTGCACTATCTCCCCGGCCCGGGCGGTGGAACGACCGCTCAAGGCATTCTTGACCATGCCCTGCACCTCGTTGCGCGCCCCGAAGGTGGCGACCACGGGCTTTTCCTGGCTGACGCCAGCCCAGGCCTGCTCGAATGCCTTGATGCTGCTGTAGCCAATCCGGCCTTGCGCCGCGATCAGCAGCGGCTTGCGGTAACCCTGGCCATAGAGGTACTGGGCGGCCTGGCTCGCATCGGCGGCGGCGGAGAGGGAGAAGTAGAAGGTGTTGTCGTTGATGATCGGCTTGTCCAGCTCATTGAGCGCCAGCACCGGCACGGTCGGGCTGGCCTTGAGCAGCTCCTCGACCTGGTCTTTGAGCAGCGGGCCTATGATCATGTTGGCCCCCTCCTGGATCGCCTGCTTGTAGAGATCCCCCATCGCCTTGCCTTGTGTGTCATAGAAGTTCAGGGTGAATTGCCCCTGATTCTCCTCGTAGGACATCAACATGCCGTTGCGGATGGCGGCGCCTTGCGCCTCCAGATTGCCGGAGAGGGGCAGGAAGACGGCGACCTGCTGCAGTGCACCTGTGTCCGTGGTGGCGAGATCCCCGAGGCCAGCCGGCATGTTGGTCTGGGCCGGATGGTTCGGGAAGCTCTGCTTCCAGCCAGCCAGCTGGCGGGCGAGTTGACTCGGCTGGGCGCCGAACTCGTTCACCAGTGCCGCCAGTCGCAGCCAGCCGGTGGTCACGTCGGGGGCCGGTGCCTCTTCCAGCGCCTGCAGGGTGGAGGGGGTCATGCTTTTGAGCAGGGACCAGATCTGCTGGTGGTTGGTGGCCAGCTCATTCTTGGCCAGGTAGGGTTCCAGCAGGATCAGCGACTTGGCCGCACCAAACTTGTTGTTAATGTCCAGTTGCAGCACCACCCGCTGGCGATACCAATCCTTCTGGGTATCGGCATCGAGGGCCACTTCCGGCTTGCCTTCCAGCAGGATCAGGGCCTGATTGGCATTGCCCTGGGCCAGCAGGAGGTGCGCCTGCAGCAGTTGCAGCTGTGCCTGCTGTACCGGGTTGCCGGGCTGCTTCTGCAACTGTTGATACAGGGCGGCGGCCGGTTTGGCCTGGCCGAGCGCCAGATAGCTGCGCGCCGCCATCACCTGCCAGGTGAAGGCCTCAGCCGGTTTGGCGGGATCCACCTGCTCCAGATACCACTGGGCATTCTTGGTCAGATCCGAGAACGCCGACGGCATGCCGGGCTCCGCGGAAGATGGGTTGGGCTCCGACGCACAGGCGGCGAGCAGTACTGCCGCGAGTATGATGCCGAAGAGTCGTGATACACTTAGCTGCTTTGTAACCCGGTTCAAGTTCATTCCCCGACCAGTGTTGAAGTTCTCCATAGTGTAAACGGGCCAATATGGCGACACAATTGTCGGGACACTCGGAGATCCCATGAGTGACACCCCAACCCTGTATATAGTCCCCACCCCCATCGGTAATCTGGCGGATATCACCCAGCGTGCATTGGACATTTTACGCAGCGTCGATCTGGTGGCCGCCGAAGATACCCGGCACTCCGGCATCCTGCTCAGCCACTACCAGATCTCGGTGCCGACCTTCGCCCTGCACGATCACAACGAACAGCAGAAGGCGGATGTGCTGATCGGCCGGATCAAGGAGGGCAAGAGCGTCGCCCTGGTCTCGGATGCGGGCACCCCGCTCATCAGCGACCCCGGCTATCACCTGGTCACCCGCTGTCGCGAGGCCGGGGTCAAGGTGGTGCCGCTGCCGGGACCTTGCGCCGCCATCACTGCACTCTCTGCCGCAGGTCTGCCCACAGATCGCTTCGCCTTCGAAGGATTTCTGCCAGCGAAAGCCAAGGGGCGCGACGATCGGCTGCAGGCCGTCATCGAAGACACCCGCTCCCTGGTGTTCTACGAGTCACCGCGCCGGGTGCAGGATACGGTGGAAGCCATCGTTCGTATTCTCGGTGAACGCCAGGTGGTGGTGTGCCGCGAGCTGACCAAGACTTTCGAATCCATCCACGGTCTGCCTGCCTCCGAGATGCTGACCTGGCTTGGGGAAGACGATAATCGCTGCCGTGGCGAAATCGTGCTGGTGGTCGCCGGTGCCAGCAAGGTGGATGAAGATCTGCCCGCCGAGGCTATCCGCACTTTGGGGCTGCTGGTAGCGGAGCTGCCGCTGAAAAAAGCGGCTGCTCTCACCGCCGAGATCCACGGCGTGAAGAAGAATGCCCTCTACAAGTACGGCCTCGAGCACTATTAATTGCCGTAAAGGGGAATTGCCGGTTTACCCACACTGTGTCACGAGGCTATAATCCGCGCCTCGGAGTCGGCTGGGCAATCGCTGCTTCGTCGTTGTGTCCCTCGGGACAGACGGGCGGAGGGGAGGAAAGTCCGGGCTTCATAGGGCAGGGTGCCAGGTAACGCCTGGGAGGCGCGAGCCTACGACCAGTGCAACAGAGAGCAAACCGCCGATGGCCCGCAAGGGATCAGGTAAGGGTGAAAGGGTGCGGTAAGAGCGCACCGCGCGACTGGCAACAGTTCGTGGCACGGTAAACTCCACCCGAAGCAAGACCAAATAGGCCCCTATTGGCGCGGCCCGCGTTGGGGGCGGGTAGGTTGCTTGAGCCAGTGAGCGATTGCTGGCCTAGAGGAATGATTGCTACCCGGGGCAACCCGGTACAGAACCCGGCTTACAGGCCGACTCCGACCTATTCCTGAAGAGCCTTGCGATTTATCGCGAGGCTCTTTTTTATAGCGGTAGAAAATAGCAAAAGATTGGATGGAGATACTGGCCGACATAGAGAGGTATCATGAAAATTACATGTAAATCAATATATTGCATTTTTGTTTGCATACGATTGTCATGCATTACTGTGTAAAAAGAGGGGAGACTCCAGCATATGTTACTTCTTTCACATTGTTCATTTTAAAAATGTTCGCAATTAATCCTATGGCCGTTAACACAAATAACTTGTGGAAAATCAACTCATTTAATCTGTAGCCTCCCTGCGCTGCGTCAATATGTTCCCCATGCCTGAGATCCTTGCTTGAAAAGCCCCCTGCTCGTCCTTAAACTTCATGGTGGAGAAAAGTGGATCAAAGTGGTTTTTATCGGGCGATTTGCCCCCTTAACTCATTTTCAGGGACTGCAATTTGTTGCGTGGCGCTCACGCCATCAGCCTGGACAGCAAAGGGCGACTGGCGATTCCGACCAAATATCGAGATTGGCTGCGCTCCGAGCGCGACGGCCAGCTGGTCTGCACCATAGACATTGCCCACCCCTGTTTGCTGCTTTACCCCCTGAGTGAATGGGAAGAGATAGAGCGCAAGCTCAAGACACTTTCCAGTACCAACCCGGCTGAACGCCGCCTGCAGCGCATGTTGCTCGGACACGCGACCGAGTGCGAACTAGACGGCAATGGCCGTCTGCTGCTGAGCCAGCCACTGCGTAGCCACGCCGGGCTGGACAAGAAGATCATGCTGGTGGGCCAGCTCAACAAGTTTGAGTTGTGGGATGAAGCCCGCTGGCAACAACAGATCAATGACGACATTCTGGGCCTGCCCGAGGACGATTGGGCAAGTTCACCACGACTACAGGACTTTTCTTTATAAATGACCCAAGCCGCTGAACACATCACAGTGCTGTTGCACGAAGCCGTCGAAGGGCTGGCCATCAAGCCGGACGGTATCTACGTCGACGGTACCTTTGGCCGGGGTGGTCACTCTCGTCTCATTCTCCAGCAACTGGGTCCCAACGGCCGGTTGATCGCCATCGACCGGGATCCCCAGGCCATTGCCGAGGCGGCCAAGATCCAGGATCCCCGCTTCGAGATCGTGCACGGTCCCTTCTCCGGCATCACCAGCTACCTGAGCGATCGCGGTTTGCTGGGCAAGGTCGACGGTTTCCTGCTGGATCTGGGAGTCTCTTCTCCCCAACTCGACGACGCCGAGCGCGGTTTCAGCTTCATGAAAGACGGCCCCCTCGACATGCGCATGGACCCGACCACGGGCCAGAGCGCCGCCGAATGGCTGGCTCGCGCCGATGTGGATGATATCGCCTGGGTGCTGAAGACCTTCGGCGAGGAGCGCTTTGCCAAGAAGATTGCCCGTGCCATCGTCCATGATCGGGTGACCGAGCCCTACGTGCGCACCCGCCAGCTGGCCGAGATGATTGCCCGGGTCAATCCGAGCAAGGAGAAGGGCAAGCATGCGGCAACCCGAAGCTTCCAGGCCATCCGTATCTATATCAACAGCGAGCTGGACGAGATCGAGACTGCGCTGAACGGTGCGTTGCAGGCGCTGGCGACCGATGGTCGTCTCTCCGTCATCAGCTTCCATTCCCTAGAAGACCGGCTGGTGAAGCACTTCATTCGCAAGCACGAGAAGGGGCCGGAAGTGCCCCATGGCATCCCGTTGACCGAGGCTCAGCTGGCCGGTGGCCGCAAGTTGAAGTCGGTCGGCAAGGCGCTCAAACCTTCCGAACATGAAGTCACCGAAAACAGCCGGTCTCGCAGCTCGGTGCTGCGAGTCGCCCAGCGCCTGGCGGATTGAGTCATGAGTGAGGTACGGATTCATCTGTCCAGGGAGATCATCAGCGATCTCTGGCACCACAAGTTGCAGGTCGTGTTGACCCTGGCCGTACTGATCACCGCCTTTGCGGTGATCCTGGTGACCAACATGACTCGCGGGTTGACGGCCAAGCAGAATGACCTGATGGCGGAAGAGGACAGGCTCAACATCGAGTGGCGGCACCTGCTGCTGGAGCAGGGTACCTTGGCCGAACACTCCCGGGTGGCGAGTCTGGCCATGGATAAATTGCAGATGGCTCGCCCGTTGGTGACCACCGAAAAGGTAATTACACAACCATGACACGCAAGGCCGCCACCAAGGCTCCGGCAAAGGACAAAGCCAAGGTTAAAGCACCGTCACTCTACCCGTGGCGCTTTCGCACGCTGGTGTTTTTCATCGGCATCGCGTTTGCGGGGCTGATCTTGCGGCTGGCCTGGATCCAGGTGATAGATCCGGACAGACTGCGCCAGGAAGGGGACATGCGCTCCCTGCGTACCACCTCCACCCAGGCGGTGCGCGGCATGATCACCGACCGCAACGGCGAGCAGCTGGCGGTCTCGGTGCCGGTCGAGGCGGTCTGGGCCGATCCCAAGACGGTCCACGAGTCCGGCGCCATCCACAACGAGCGCGCCTGGCTGGCGCTCTCCGCTGTGCTCAAGCTCGACATCAACACCCTCAAGCACCGCATCTCCAACCCCAGCAAACGCTTCGTCTATCTGCAGCGTCAGGTGACCCCTGCCGTGGCGGAATACATCAAGGGCCTCAAGCTGGGTGGTATCTACCTGCGCCCAGAGGCGCGCCGTTTCTACCCGACCGGCGAGATCAGCGCCCATCTGGTGGGGGTGACAAACATCGACGGCAGCGGTATCGAGGGGATAGAGCGCAGCTACAACGAATGGCTGACCGCGACCCCGGGCGAGATGCGGGTGCGCAAGGACAGGCAAGGCCGGGTCATCGAGCGGCTCGGCCTAGTCAAGGAGGGCAAGCACGCCAACGATCTGCAGCTCAGTATCGATCAGCGGGTGCAGGCGCTGGCCTACCGCGCCCTCAAGCGCGCCACCGACGAGAACAAGGCGACCTCCGGCTCCATGGTGATGCTGGACGTCAAGACGGGCGAAGTGCTCGCCATGGTCAACACCCCCTCCTACAACCCGAACAACCGGGGCCAGTATCAGAGCTTCCGGGTGCGCAACCGGGTCGTGACAGATACCTATGAGCCGGGTTCGACCGTCAAGCCTTTGATCCTGCTCAGTGCCCTGCAGGCGGGCGTCACCAGCTGGAAGGACACCATACCCGGTGGTCCCCTGTTCATCGGGGCCAAGCAGATCCGCGATGTGAGCATTCACAAGGCGACCAATCTGTACGACATACTGCGCTACTCCTCCAACATCGGCATGTCGCGGATCGCGCTGCGGATGCCGGCCCAGGAGATGATCAACACCCTCAGCATGGTCGGTTTCGGCATGGATACCGGTAGCGGCCTGATGGGGGAGAGCGGCGGCATGCTGCCCCAGCGCCGCCGCTGGTCCGACATCGAGCGGGCGACCCTGTCGTTCGGCTATGGCCTGCGGGTCACCCCGCTGCAGCTGGCTTCTGCCTATGCCACCCTGGCCAACAAGGGCAAGCGGGTGCCGCTCTCCATCATCAAGGTGACCACGCCGCCCAAGGGTGAGCAGGTCATCGACCATAACAACGCCACCGCCATGCTGCAGGCGTTGGAGTACGTGGTCAGCAATGCCATTCCCAAGGCGCAGATCCCGGGTTATCGGGTCGGTGGCAAGAGTGGGACCGCCAAGGTCGCCGTCGCCGGTGGCTACGGCAAGGATTACATGGCCTGGTTTGCCGGTTTCGCACCGGCCAGCAACCCCCGCTTCGTCATGGTGGTGGTGATCAACGAGCCCAAGGGCGATGCCTATTACGGTGGTGCCGTGGCGACCCCGCCATTCGCCGAGGCCATGGGTGGCGTGCTGCAGCTCTTCAATATTCGCCCCGACGCCATCCCCCCTGAGGTGCCGGCGAAGCTTGCCCGTACGGAGACCGCCAATGGCGCACCTCGTACCTGACAGGCATCCGCGTTTCTCTGTCGACCCCGCGACTGTCGGGGTGTTTTCCATGGCGCCCCGTCCCCTGAGCGTCTGCATTCCTGTCCATTCGGAGGCTTCCCATGTTGCCGACCCGCGCACTTGATCAACTCATGAGCCATTTCGGCATCACTGCCCCGGCGCTTCCCCTCACCGACATCCAGCTCGACAGCCGGCGAGTCGGGCCCGGTTCTCTCTTCGTGGCAATCCGGGGCCACCAGATGGATGGCAGGCGTTTCATCGAACAGGCGGTGGCTCAGGGAGCGACCGCCGTCCTGTTTGAGGAGGATGGGGAATTCGTTGTCCCCGTCACTTCCATCCCCTGTTTCGGGCTCAAGGACCTGCCCGCTCGCCTCTCCGAACTGGCTGGCCATTTCTATGACCATCCGGCGCAGAAGCTGCAGTTGGTGGGCATCACTGGCACCAACGGCAAGAGCACCACGGCCCTGCTGGTCGCCAACTGGCGCACCCTGCTGGGAGGCAAGGCCGGTGTGATGGGTACCATAGGCAACGGCCTGTTTGGCAATCTGATCGAAGCGGAAAATACCACAGGCAGCGCCGTCCAGGTGCAGGCCAATCTGGCGGCGCTGCAACAGCAGGGAGCCGATCTGGTGGCGATGGAGGTCTCCAGCCACGGTCTGGTGCAGCATCGCGTCGCAGCTCTGCCGTTTTCCGCGGCTGTGTTCACCAACTTGAGCCGTGATCACCTGGATTATCACGGCACCATGGAGGCCTATGGTGCCGCCAAGGAAGAGTTGCTGAAACTGGTGGACGAGCCCTGCGCCGTCATCAATGCCGACGACCGTCTGGGGCGCCAGTGGCTGGCAGCCTACCCCGGCGCGGTAGCCTTCGGCGTGCATGGCCCGATTGAAAACCATGCCGGGCGACAGTTGACGGCGCAGGACCCCCATTTCCACCAACAAGGATTTGACACGCGCATTAACTCCAGCTGGGGGAATGGTGTATTATCCGCCCCCTTGCTCGGCCGCTTCAACGTCAGCAATGTGCTGGCCGCCATGGGCGCCATGCTGGTACTGGGTTATGACTTCGATGCACTGTTGGCCAGCGCCCCGAAACTGCAACCAGTGACCGGTCGCATGGAGTGCTTCGGCGGTGGCAAGGCGCCGCTGGCGGTGGTCGATTATGCCCATACCCCGGATGCGCTGGAGAAGGCATTGCAGGCCCTGCGGGTGCACTGCGAAGGCCGGCTCTGGTGTCTGGTTGGCTGTGGTGGCGACCGGGATCGCGGCAAGCGGCCCATGATGGCCGCCATGGCGGAGCAACATGCGGACTGCGTGATCCTGACCGACGACAATCCCCGTACCGAGGCGCCGGAGCAGATAATGGCGGACATGGTGGCGGGCCTTCGCGATCCCGGTCTGGTGCAGATCGAGCACGACAGGGTCAAGGCAATCCAGCTGGCGCTGAGCCAGGCGAGCAAGCAGGACATCATCCTGGTGGCCGGTAAGGGCCACGAGGATTATCAGATCATTGGAACCGACAAGCGGCACTACAGCGATCGGGAAACCGTCGCGGCCGTGTTGCACACATTAATGGAGTCATTCACATGATGACCCTCAGGCTTGCCGACCTGGCGCAGGTGCTCGATGCCCGTCTGATCGGCGGCGATCACGAGATCACGGCAGTCAGTACCGACACCCGCACTCTGGGCAAGGGGGCGCTGTTCGTCGCGCTGCGTGGCGAGCGTTTCGACGCCCACGATTTTTGCGACCAGGCCGTTCAGGCAGGGGCCTCTGCCCTGCTGGTGGAGCGCGAGCTGCCGCTGGCCATTCCGCAACTGGTGGTGGCCGATACCCTCAAGGGGCTGGGTCGCCTCGGCAAGCTGGTGCGCGAGCGGATCAACCCGAAAGTGCTGGCCATCACCGGCAGTTGTGGCAAGACCACGGTGAAGGAGATGGCGACCGCCATCCTGCGCCAGGAAGGGGAGGTGCTGGCCACCGCCGGCAACTTCAACAACGAGGTGGGGGTGCCGCTCACCCTGCTGCGCCTCGAGGCGCAGCACCAGTTTGCGGTGATGGAGCTGGGTGCCAACCACCCGGGGGAGATCGCCTGGACCACGTCGCTGGCCCAACCCGATGCCGCCATCATCAACAATGTGGCAGCCGCCCATCTGGAGGGGTTCGGCTCCCTGGAAGGGGTGTTCCACGCCAAGAGCGAAATTTTTGAGGGTCTGAGCGAGGGTGGCACCGCCATCGTCAATGCCGACAACGAGTTCTGGCCGAAGTGGCAGGCGAAGGGCATTCATTGCGCCTTCTCCCTCGAGGATCAGAGCCAGCCGTTCCACGCCCGTGACATCGTACTCAACGGGCAGGGCTGCGCCGAATTCGTGATGCTGACCCCTCAGGGGGAATTGACCCTGACCCTGGCCATTCCGGGCCGCCACAACGTGGCCAACGCCCTGGCTGCCGCTGCAGGTACGCTGGCGCTGGGCGCCTCGCTCGCCTCGGTCAAGGCCGGACTCGAGCAGATGGCACCGGTCAAGGGCCGCTTCTGCGTGCAACGCTGGGGTGGCCTCACCCTGGTGGATGACACCTACAACGCCAGCGTGGAGTCCGTGCTGGCGGGCATCGATGCCCTGACCGCCATGGGCGGCTACAAGGTGCTGGTGTTTGGTGACATGAAGGAGTTGGGGGAGGAGTCCGAGGCCCAGCACGCCCGGGTCGGACACCACGCCCGCGAGCAGAGCCTCGACGCCGTGCTGACGGTAGGAGAACAGAGTCGTCACACCGCAGATGCCGCGGCGGGTCGACATTTCGATAACAAGGCGTCGTTGTTTGAAGTGCTTGCGCAAATGATAAATACACATCAAGAAATCTCGATCCTGGTCAAGGGTGCCCGCGGGTCCCGCATGGAAGATATCGTCAAGATGGTCGTTGACCGTCAGGAGTCAGCCACATGCTAGTCTGGCTGGCGGAACTGCTCACCCCGCACTTCACCTTCTTCAACGTCTTCTCCTACCTGACGTTCCGCGCCATCCTGTCGATCATCACCGGTCTGGTGGTGGCGCTCTGGATGGGGCCGCGCCTCATCCGTCGTCTGCAGATCCTGAAATTCGGTCAGGTGATCCGCAACGACGGCCCCGAGTCACACCTCAGCAAGAAGGGCACCCCGACCATGGGAGGCCTGATGATCATCGCGGCAATCTTCATCTCCGTGCTGCTCTGGAGCCGCCTCGACAATCCCTATGTCTGGCTGGTGCTGTTCGTGCTCGGTGCCTACGGTGCCATCGGCTTTGCCGACGACTACCTCAAGGTGGTGCGCAAGAACACCGACGGCCTGATCGTCCGCTGGAAGTACTTCTGGCAATCCGCCGTTGCCCTGGCCGTGGCGGTGTTCCTCTATGCCACCGCGACCCATGACGGCCAGACCCAGCTGGTGGTGCCCTTCCTCAAGGATGTGATGCCACAGCTCGGTCTGATGTTCATCGTGCTGACCTATTTCGTCATCGTCGGTACCTCCAACGCGGTCAACCTGACCGACGGCCTGGATGGGCTGGCCATCATGCCGACCGTGATGGTGGCGGGGGGCTTCGCCTTTGTCGCCTGGGCCACCGGCAACGTGAACTTCGCGAACTACCTGCACATTCCCTACGTGCCCTACACCTCCGAGCTGGTGATCGTCTGTACCGCCATCGTCGGGGCGGGTCTGGGGTTCCTCTGGTTCAACACCTATCCGGCCCAGGTCTTCATGGGGGACGTCGGCTCCCTGGCGCTGGGCGGCGCGCTCGGCACCATCGCCGTGTTGGTGCGTCAGGAGTTCCTGCTGGTGATCATGGGGGGCGTCTTCGTGATGGAGACCGTCTCGGTGATCCTGCAGGTGGGATCCTACAAGCTGCGCGGCGTGCGCATCTTCCGCATGGCGCCCATCCATCACCACTATGAGAAGAAGGGCTGGCCGGAGCCGCGCGTCATTGTGCGCTTCTGGATCATCACCCTCATGCTGGTGCTGCTCGGCCTTGCCACCCTGAAGGTGAGGTAAGCCATGGTCATCATCATCGGACTCGGCAAAACCGGACTCTCCTGCGTCGACTACTTCCTCGGTCGTGGTGTCACGCCCCTGGTGATGGATACTCGCGCCAATCCCCCGGGCAAGGAGCAACTTCCCCCCGAGGTGGAGCTCGTTCACGGGCTGGACGGCGATCTGCTCAAGCAGGCGCACATGATAGTGGCGAGCCCGGGTATCGCCCTGGCGACCCCCGAACTGAAAGCCGCAGCGGAGTTCGGGGTGCGCATCGTCGGTGACATAGAACTGTTCGTGCGCGAGACCCAGACCCCCGTCATCGCCATCACCGGCTCCAACGGCAAGAGCACCGTCACCACGCTAGTGGGAGAGATGATCGCTGAGGCCGGCCTCAAGGTGGGCGTCGGTGGCAACATCGGCATCCCGGCGCTCGAGCTGCTCAAGCAGCCCATGGATCTCTGCGTGCTGGAGCTCTCCAGCTTCCAGCTCGAGACCACCTACAGCCTGCGTGCCGCAGCGTCCGTGGTGCTGAACCTCTCCGAGGATCACATGGATCGTTATGAGGGCATGGCGGATTACCGCGCCGCCAAGCAGGAGATCCATCAGCACTCCCAGCACATACTGGTCAACCGGGACGATCCTCAGACCCTGCCCGACGTGGGCCAGGTGTGGCAGAGCTTCGGGCTCGATTGCAATGGTTACGGTCGCTGCGAGCTGGATGGCCGCCACTGGCTGACCCTGCACGGGGAGCCGCTGCTCGCCGTGGACGAGATGAAGATAGTCGGCGCCCACAATCAGGCCAATGCCCTGGCGGCCATGGCCCTGTGCGATGCGGTCGGGATTCCCCGTGAGCCGCAACTCGCCGTGCTGCGCCGCTTCGAAGGCCTGCCCCACCGTGCCCGCTTCGTGCGGGAGGTGAACGGGGTGCGCTGGATCAACGACTCCAAGGCCACCAACGTGGGGGCCACCCTGGCCGCCGTGGCCGGTGTGCGTGAATCGGTGAAAGGCCGCCTGCTGTTGCTGGCTGGCGGCCAGGGCAAGGGGCAAGATTTCGGTCCGGTGCAGGCGCTGCTCGGCAACCAGATCGATCACATGTATTGCTTCGGCCAGGATGCGGACATCCTGCTCGCGCTGGGTGAGCAGACTGAGCAGGTCGCCTCCCTCGACGACGCCGTCGCCAAGGCCGCAGTCGACGCCAGGCCCGGTGACTGGGTACTGCTGGCGCCGGCCTGTGCCAGCCTGGATCAGTTCACGTCTTTCGAAGCGCGCGGTGATCGTTTCACCGAACTGGTGATGACGCTATGAACGCCCTTCGCGTCGTCGCAGGCTTTTTGCAGCGCTGGCTGTTGCCTGCGCGCCCTGCCGGTCTCTACGACCGGCAGCTGGTGGTGCTGGCGCTGGCGTTGATGTCGGTAGGGTTGGTGATCGTGGCCTCCGCCTCCATCCCCGAAGGGATAGCCCTCGGCGATGACCCCTTCATGTTCGTGAAGCGTCACGGGATGTTTCTGGTGATGGCGCTCGGCATCTCCTGGTTCGTGCTGCAGGTGCCCATGGCGCGCTGGCAGCAGTACAACGGCCCCATGTTGCTGCTGGCCATCGTGCTGCTGGTGATGGTGTTGCTGGTGGGCCGCAGCGTCAACGGTTCGGTGCGCTGGCTGCCACTCGGCCCCTTCAACCTGCAGCCGGCCGAGTTCGGCAAGCTGGCGCTGTTCGTCTATCTGGCGGGTTACCTGGTGCGCCGTCAGAGCGAGGTACGCGAGCGCTTCATCGGTTTCATGAAACCCATGGCGGTGCTGTTCGTGGTGGCCATCCTGCTGCTGGCCCAGCCCGATCTCGGCTCCGTGGTGGTGATGTTCGTCACCTCGCTCGGCATGCTGTTCCTGGCGGGAGCCCGCATGGTGCAGTTCATCGGCCTCATCCTGGTGGGGGTGAGCGCCGTGGTGACGCTGATCATCGCAGAGCCCTACCGGATGCGGCGGGTCACCTCCTTCCTGGATCCCTGGGCCGATCCGTTCGGCAGCGGCTACCAGCTGACCCAGTCCCTGATGGCGTTTGGCCGTGGTAGCTGGTTTGGCGAGGGGCTCGGCAACTCGATCCAGAAGATGGAGTACCTGCCGGAGGCGCACACCGACTTCGTGTTTGCCATCCTGGGCGAGGAGCTGGGGTATGTGGGCGTACTGGGTGCGCTCTTCCTCATCTTTGCGCTGGCGGTGAAGGCGCTCAAGCTCGGTCATCAGGCGCTGGTATCAGAGCGCCTGTATGAAGGCTATCTGGCCATCGGCATCGGCATCTGGTTCAGCTTCCAGACCTTCGTCAACGTCGGCGCCGCCAGCGGCATGATGCCGACCAAGGGCCTGACCCTGCCGCTGGTCAGTTACGGTGGTTCCAGTCTCATCATCATGATGGTGGCGGTGAGCATGTTGATTCGTATCGATTTCGAGTTGCGCCAGGCCAGTGCCCAGGCGCGCGTGCGGGAGGTTGCGTGAGCAAGACGTTACTGGTGATGGCGGGCGGTACCGGGGGCCATGTGTTCCCCGGGCTGGCCGTGGCCGATCGCCTCAAGGCCCAGGGCTGGACCATTCACTGGCTCGGTACCGCCGACCGGATGGAGGCCGAGCTGGTGCCCGCCCATGGCTACCCCATCTCCTTCATCGACATCCAGGGGGTGCGTGGCAACGGCATCAAGCGGCTGCTGGCGGCGCCCTACCGGATCGTCAAATCCGTGCTGCAGGCCCGCCAGGTGATCAAGACCATCCAGCCCGACGTGGTGCTCGGCATGGGGGGCTTCGCCTCCGGTCCGGGCGGTGTTGCCGCCTGGCTCTCCGGCATTCCGCTGCTGCTGCACGAGCAGAACGCGGCGGCCGGCATGACCAACAAGCTGCTGGCGCGCCTGGCCAAGCGGGTGCTGATGGCCTTCCCCGGCGCCTTCGCTCCCAATGCCCGTACCGCCGTGGTGGGCAATCCGGTGCGCCCCGAAGTGGTGGCGCTGCCGGATCCCCAGTTGCGTAGCAGCAGCGAGCCGCTGCGGCTGCTGATCGTCGGCGGCAGCCTGGGAGCCCGGGTGCTCAACGAACAGGTACCGCCAGCGGTCGCGGCCGCCGGTGTGCCCATCGCGGTGCGTCACCAGTGCGGCAAGGGCAACCGGGAGGCTGTCGCGCAGGCCTATGCCGTGCAGGGCGTCGAGGCCGAGGTGAGCGAGTTTATCAAGGACATGGCTGATGCCTACGCCTGGGCCGATCTGGTGGTGTGCCGGGCGGGGGCGCTGACCGTCTCCGAAGTGGCTGCCGCCGGTGTGGCCGCCATCTTCGTGCCGCTGCCCCATGCGGTGGATGATCACCAGACCCGCAACGCCCTGACCCTGGTCGATGGCGGGGCGGCGGAGTTCCTGCCCCAGTCCGAGCTGACCCCGGCCTCCCTGGCGGCGCGTCTCTCCTGGCTCGCCGGGCGCAGGGAAACCCTGTTGAACATGGCCCAGGCCGCGCGCCGCGTCGCCATCATCGATGCCGCCGAGCGGGTGGCCTATGAGTGCAAGCGGCTCGCCAGCGGGCAGAGTGAGAAAGCATGTTGAGCAAGATTGCACAGGCCAGGCCGTGCAGTCTTGTCCCCGTATATATTGATGCCGCCGAGCAGGTTGCCGATGTGGGCAAGCGGCTGGCGGCAGACATGAAGAGAGAGCTATGACCAAGGTTGAACTGGCAAAACTGCGTACCGTAATCCCCGAAATGCGCCGCGTGCGTCGCATCCACTTCATCGGCATAGGTGGTGCCGGTATGGGGGGGATCGCCGAGGTGCTTGCCAACGAGGGCTATCAGATTTCCGGCTCCGATCTGTCCCGCAATGCGGTGACCGAACGGCTCGCATCCCTGGGGGCTCATATCTTCGTGGGACACAGTGCCGAGCACGTGAACGAGGCGAGCGTGGTGGTGGTGTCCACCGCCATCAAGCAGGACAACCCCGAGTTGCTGGCCGCCCGCGAGCTGCGCATTCCCGTGGTGCGCCGTGCCGAGATGCTGGCCGAGCTGATGCGCTTCCGCCACGGAGTTGCCGTCGCCGGCACTCACGGCAAAACCACCACTACCAGTCTGGTGGCGAGCATCTATGCCGAAGCCGATCGCGACCCGACCTTCGTCATCGGCGGTCTGCTCAACAGCGCCGGCACCAACGCCCGCCTGGGCAGCAGCCGCTATCTGATCGCCGAGGCGGACGAGAGCGACGCCTCCTTCCTGCATCTGCAACCCATGGTTTCCATCGTGACCAACATCGAAGCGGATCACATGGACACCTATGGTGGCGACTTCTCCAGGCTCAAAGCCACCTTCATCGACTTCCTGCACAACCTGCCGTTCTACGGTCTGGCCGTGGTGTGCGTGGATGATCCCGTGATCCGTGGCATGCTGCCGGAGATCGCCCGTCCGACCCTGACCTACGGCCTTTCCGAAGATGCCGATGTACAGGTGCTGGACTTCGTGCAGACCAGCAACCGCAGCCGCTTCCGGGTCCGTCGCAAGGATGCCGGCGAGCTGACTGTCACCCTGAATCTGCCGGGCATCCACAATGCGCTCAACGCCGCCGCCGCCATCGCGGTGGCGACCGAAGACGGCATTGGCGACGAGGCCATCATCCAGGCGCTCGCCAAGTTTGAAGGGGTGGGCCGCCGCTTCCAACAATATGGCGAGTTCGAGACGGGTCGTGGCAAGGCCATGCTGGTTGATGACTACGGTCACCACCCGAGCGAAGTCAAGGTGACCATCAATGCCGCCCGCGCCGGCTGGCCAGAGAAGCGGCTGGTCATGGTGTTCCAGCCACACCGTTACAGCCGGACCCGGGATCTCTACGAAGATTTCGCCGACGTGCTCTCCAAGGTGGATGTGCTGGTGATGCTGGAGGTCTATGCCGCCGGTGAAGAGCCTATTCCGGGTGCCGATGGCCGTGCCCTGTGCCGCTCCATCCGCTCTCGCGGCACCCTGGAACCCATCTTTGTCGCAACGCCTGACGATGTGCCGGCGGTGCTGGCCGACCTGATTGGCGAGGGGGATCTGGTGCTGACTCAGGGCGCCGGTAACGTCGGGGCACTGGCCCGCCGTCTCGGTGAGATGAAATTGAGCGTAGATAGCATGAAATCCGGTGCCTGAGGGCCCAATGAGTATTTTGACCGCCAAGCCGGGGCCTATATAATGGCGAACCGGTCTGCAAGTGGCCGGCATGGCGCGTTATACGGGGATCGATCGGGTGGAGGCAAGGGCACAAGGGCGCACCAAGGGGGGCTTCATCGCCGGGGTGGCATTTTTCATCCTGGTCATGTGGGGGCTCTACCAGACTGCGCTGGATGTTAAAGACTGGCTGACGGATGCCAGTCGGTTGCCCATGAGCGAGCTGTTGCTGCAGGGGCAACACGAATATTTGAAAGCCGATGAGTTGCGCGCGGCCGTGCTGGATGGCGCCGAGTTGCGCAACTTCTTCGAGTTGGACGTGAACGAATTGCAGGGGCGTTTGAACGCCCTGCCCTGGGTGGCCCAGGTCTCGGTACGCAAGAAGTGGCCGAACAAGATCAAGGTCTACCTCACCGAACAGGATGTGGCGGCACGCTGGAACGGCAATCGCTTCGTCAACACCAAGGGTGAGGTGTTCAGTGCGCCGGACAGGGTGAAGAAACCCCTGATGCAGTTGTCCGGGCCCGATGATCAGGCCGCCAAGGTGCTGGAAGCCAGCCATCAGTACGAGACGCTGCTGGCGGCCAGGGGATACAAGTTGTTGGGGGTGAATCTGACCCCCCGCCATGCCTGGGAACTGACCCTGGATGGCAACATTCAGCTGTTCGTGGGGCGCTCGGATATCGCGCTTCGCCTGCAGCGGTTTATCGATGCCTTTCCGGTCATCGAACCCCGTGAGCGGGTTGCTTACGTGGATCTTCGATACGACACCGGAATGGCGGTTGGCTGGAAGAAGAACGAAGAGAAAGTGAATGACCAACACCGCAGATAGAAATTTGATTGTCGGACTGGATATCGGCACGACCAAGGTGGCGGTACTGGTTGGCGAAGTATTGCCCGATGGCGAGCTCAATGTCATCGGCATGGGCAGCCACGCTTCTCGCGGGATGGAGAAGGGCGGGGTCAATGATCTCGACTCCGTGGTCAAGTCCCTGCGCCGCGCGGTGGAAGAAGCCGAGATGATGGCCGACTGCCAGATCAGCTCCGTCTATCTGGGGCTGTCCGGCAAGCACATCGATTGCCGCAACGAGACCGGCATGGTGCCCATCTCCGACGAAGAGGTGACCCAGGAGGACGTGGACAACGTCATCCACACCGCCAAGTCGGTACGACTGTCCGATGAGCTGCGGGTGCTGCACGTGCTGCCTCAGGAGTTTGCCATCGACTATCAGGAAGGGATCAAGAATCCGGTTGGTCTCTCCGGCGTGCGGATGGCGGCCAAGGTGCACCTGATCACCTGCCACAACGACATGGCTCGCAACATCGAGAAATGTGTGGAGAAGGTGGGTTTGCGGGTGGATCAGCTGATCTTTTCGGCCCTGGCTTCCAGCTATGCCGTGCTGACCGAAGACGAGAAGGAGCTGGGTGTCTGCGTGGTGGACATCGGTGGCGGGACCATGGACATGTCGCTGTTTACCGGCGGTGCCCTGCGCCACACCAAGGTGATCCCTTACGCCGGCAGCACGGTGACCAGCGACATCGCCTACGCCTTTGGCACACCGCCACTGGACGCGGAAGCGATCAAGGTACGCTACGGTTGCGCCCTCGGCCGCCTGGTCAGCAAGGAAGACAATATTGAAGTCCCCAGTGTCGGCGGTCGCCCGGCGCGCAGCCTGCAACGGCAGACACTGGCTGAAGTGATTGAACCCCGCTACACGGAATTGCTCTCCATGGTGAATGACGAGCTGGTACGGGTGCAGAGCGAATTGAAGGCACAGGGGGTCAAGCATCAGCTGGCGGCCGGTGTGGTATTGACCGGTGGCGCGGCCCAGATCGAAGGCATTGTGGAGTGCGCAGAGCAGATCTTCCAGAGCCAGGTCCGGGTGGGCGAACCCATGAACATTCGGGGATTGAGCGATTACGTGCAGGCACCAGTGTACTCGACTGCGGTCGGGCTGCTGCAGTACGGCCGTACCAATCAATCCACCGGCAGTAGCAAGGAATATGCCGCCAAGGCAAGCGTAGGTGGGCTGGTCAAACGGGTCAGCAACTGGTTGCGTGGCGAGTTCTAAAGATTTTGCTGAGTCAGGCAAATAAAGCGGAGAGACAACATGTTTGAATTTATGGATAGCCACACTGACGAAGCCGTCATCAAGGTGATAGGTGTGGGTGGCGGCGGCGGAAACGCAGTCGAGCACATGGTTCGTCAAAACATCGAGGGTGTTGAGTTCATTACCGTCAACACCGACGCCCAGGCACTGCGCAACTCAAGTGCCAACACTACCTTGCAGATCGGCGGTGGCATCACCAAGGGTCTGGGAGCCGGAGCCAATCCGGAAGTGGGCCGTGATGCCGCCATGGAAGACAGGGAAGCGCTGCGTGAGCTGCTGACCGGTTCAGACATGGTGTTCATCGCCGCCGGCATGGGCGGTGGTACAGGTACCGGTGCCGCACCTATCGTGGCCGAAGTGGCCCGGGAGATGGGCATCCTGACCGTCGCCGTCGTGACCAAGCCGTTCTCCTTCGAAGGGAAGAAGCGGATGGGCTTCGCCGCCCACGGTATCGAGGAGCTGTCCAAGAATGTCGATTCCCTGATCACCATCCCCAACGACAAGTTGCTGAAGGTGCTGGGTCGTGGCATCTCCCTGCTGGACGCCTTCAAGGCGGCCAACGATGTACTGCTTGGTGCGGTACAGGGCATTGCCGAGCTGATCACCCGCCCGGGTTTGATCAACGTTGACTTCGCGGACGTGCGTACCGTGATGCGTGAGATGGGCACCGCCATGATGGGTACCGGCTCCGCCTCCGGTGATGACCGTGCCGAAGAAGCGGCCGAGAAGGCCATCTCCAGCCCGCTGCTGGAAGACGTGGATCTGGCCGGTGCCCGTGGCATCCTGGTCAACATCACCGCCGGCATGGACATGACCATCGAAGAGTTCGAAACCGTGGGTAACGCGGTCAAGGCCTTCGCCTCCGAGAACGCCACTGTGGTGGTGGGTACCGTAATCGACCCGGAGATGCACGACGAACTGCGTGTGACCGTGGTGGCCACCGGTATCGGTGCCGAGCGCAAGCCCGACATCACCCTGGTCAAGAACAACATGGTTCAGGAACGTCCGGCCCGTCAGCCCCTGATCAGCGAAGCCCTGCAGTCTCGCGTGATGGAAGAGGCCCCGGCCAAGGTGGTGAACGCCGAGCCGCAAGCTCGTCGCGAACCGGATTATCTCGATATTCCTGCGTTCCTGCGCAAGCAAGCTGACTAAGCCTCGTATGGCCTTGGTTTGTTTGTTGCTTAAGGATTGTGCTAAGATGGCCCGGCAACGACCATCTGGTCAGGAATTTGAGCTGTTAAGCGGATACGCCCATGATTAGACAAAGAACCTTGAAAACGAGTGTCCAGGCCACCGGTGTGGGCCTGCATTCGGGTCGGAAAGTCACAATGACGTTCCGTCCGGCGCCTGTTAACACAGGGATCGTTTACTTGCGTACCGATCTGAATCCTGTGGTCGCGCTGCCAGCCAACGCCGATCAGGTGCGTGATACCGTGCTTTGTACCGCTCTGGTAAACGAAGCCGGCGTCCGCGTGTCAACCATCGAACACCTCTCTGCCGCCCTGGCCGGGATGGGGATCGACAACCTCTATGTCGAGGTTGATGCCCCCGAGATCCCGGTGATGGATGGCAGTGCGCACCCGTTCATCTACCTGCTGCAAGAAGTGGGTATCCGTGAGCAGAATGCGCCCAAGCAGTTCGTGCGGATCAAGCAGAGTGTCCGGGTTGAAGACGGCGACAAGTGGGCGGAATTCCACCCCTATCGCAACGGCTTCAAGATGGATCTCGAGATCGATTTCCAGCATCCGGTATTTGAAGGCCGCAACCAGCGTTGCGTGCTGGACTTCTCCGGTGCTTCTTTCGTGAAAGAGATCAGCCGTGCCCGTACCTTCGGCTTCATGCGCGACATCGAGTACCTGCGTTCCCAGAACCTGGCCCTGGGCGGAAGCCTGGAAAACGCCGTGGTGCTGGATGACTACCGGGTGCTGAACGAAGATGGTCTGCGTTACGAGGACGAGTTCGTCAAGCACAAGATGCTGGATGCGATCGGTGATCTGTATATGTGCAACCGCAGCATCATCGGTGAATTCCGTGCCTACAAGACGGGCCATGCCCTGAACAACAAACTGCTGCGTGCCTTGCTGGCCAAGCAGGAGGCCTGGGAACTGGTGACCTTTGAGGCGGAGGGCGACAAAGCGCCCATCGCTTACTACGATAACGGTCTGGTTCTGGCCTGATAGCTGTGCAACAGGACGTCGGTCATCTCTCCGCACCGACGTCCTGTCATTTGTTTATTCCATCCTTTAATACCGATTATCTCCCGGTTTTATTGCCCGTGTTGGCTCCTGGCCTCACCTGACCGAGAAGACAGATTTCTATGAGCATTACCCTGATCCTCAACGGTAAGCAGCGCCGCAAGTTGCACTTACCCAAACAACGTCTGGCCTGGGTCGGCGGTATCCTCTTCACTGTATTGGCACTGAGTGGTGGTTGGCTCTGGCAGAGCTGGCACCAGAAAATGGAGGCGCTGGAAGTCGCGCTGGCCATGGCCGAACAGCAAAAATCCACGCAAGGGGCCGATGAAGCCCGTGAACAGCTTGCCATGCTGGCCGCCCAGGTGGGCACCATGCAGGGGCAGCTCGGTCGCCTCAATGCGCTCGGCGAGCGTCTGACCGAGAAGGCAGACCTCGATCCCGACGAATTCAATTTTAAGGAGCTGCCCCCCATGGGTGGCCCTTCCTATGACGAAGAGCTGGAAGTGAGCCTGGGCGAGCTGCAAGCCTCCATGAAACACCTCAGCCAGCAGCTCAGCAGCCGTGAAGAACAGCTGTCGGTACTTGAATCTTTCATCATGAATCACCATATCACCGATGCCGGTTTCATCTCGGGTTCACCGGTGAAGCAGGAGCGCGTCTGGATCTCCTCCGGGTTCGGTGGACGGGTCGATCCGTTCAACGGCCGCGCCAAGATGCACAAGGGGGTGGATTTTCGTGGCAAGCCTGGCACTCCCATCCTGGCGACCGGCAAGGGGATCATCAGCTGGGCAGGCCGCCACCCGGAATTTGGCAATATGGTGGAGATAGACCATGGCAATGGTCTGGTGACCCGCTATGCCCACAACTCCAAGTTGTTGGTGGATGTGGGCACCCTGGTCGATGAGGGCCAGAAGATTGCCTTGATGGGGCGTACCGGTCGTGCGACCGGGGTCCATCTGCATTACGAAGTGTTGAAAGATGGTCGTCAGGTCAACCCCGCGCGCTTTCTGAATGCCAGACGGGGTTAGGTTTTTTCTTCAGGTTCCAGTGACGGAACGCTTATATAACCAAAACAGTTGGTACACATGATTAGCACACTGCTCACCAAGATTATCGGCAGCCGGAACGACAGAACGCTCAAGGCTTTGCGCAAAATTGTTAAACAGATCAATGCGATGGAGCCTCAGTTAGAGGCCTTGTCCGATGGCGAGCTGCAGGCGAAGACCGCCGAGTACCGTCAGCGCCTGGAGCAGGGCGAGACGCTTGAGCAGCTGTTGCCGGAAGCGTTCGCCACCGTACGTGAAGCGTCCCGCCGGGTGTTCGGCATGCGTCACTTCGACGTGCAGCTGATCGGCGGCATGGTGCTGAACTCCAACCGCATCGCCGAGATGAAGACGGGTGAAGGCAAGACGCTGACTGCAACCTTGCCTGCCTATCTGAACGCGCTGACCGGTCGCGGTGTGCACGTGGTGACGGTGAACGACTATCTGGCCAAGCGCGATGCGGAGGCGAACCGCCCGCTGTTCACCTTCCTCGGCATGACGGTCGACTGCAACGTGCCCGGCATGGATGCGTCCCAGAAGCGCGATGCCTACGCCGCCGACATCACTTACGGTACCAACAACGAATTCGGTTTCGACTACCTGCGCGACAACATGGCGTTCTCGCCCGAGCAGCGCGTACAGCGTCCGCTCAACTACGCGCTGGTGGATGAGGTGGACTCGGTGCTCATCGATGAAGCCCGTACCCCGCTCATCATCTCAGGCCCGGCGGAAGACAGCTCCGCCATGTATACCCAGATCAACAAACTGATCCCGCTGCTGGTCAAGCAGGACAAGGAAGACTCGGAAGAGTATACCGGCGACGGCCACTACACCGTGGACGAGAAGAACCGCCAGGCGCTGCTGACCGAAAACGGCCAGATCTTCGTGGAAGAGCTGCTCAAGAAAGAGGGGCTGCTGGCGGAGGAGGACTCCCTGTTCTCCGCCACCAACATCAGCCTGCTGCACCACGTCAATGCCGGCCTGCGCGCTCACACCCTGTTCGAACGCAACGTCGACTACATCGTCCAGAAGGACGAGATCGTCATCGTCGACGAGCACACCGGCCGTACCATGCCGGGTCGTCGCTGGTCTGACGGCCTGCACCAGGCGGTCGAGGCGAAGGAAGGGGTCAAGATCCAGAACGAGAACCAGACCCTGGCCTCCATCACCTTCCAGAACTACTTCCGCCTGTATGACAAGCTGGCGGGGATGACCGGGACTGCGGATACAGAGGCCTTTGAATTCCAGCAGATTTATGGTCTGGATACCGTGGTCATTCCGACCAACAAGCCGATGGTGCGCAAGGACATGGGCGATCTGGTCTACCTGACCGCCCAGGAGAAGTACGTCGCCATCGTCGAAGATATCCGTGGCTGCGTCGAGCGTGGCCAACCTGTACTGGTCGGTACCGTCTCCATCGAGAACTCCGAACTGCTGTCCGGCATCCTGACCAAGGAAAACATCCCGCACAAGGTGCTGAACGCCAAGTTCCACGCCATGGAAGCGGAAATTGTTGCCCAGGCCGGTCAGACTGGCGCAGTCACCATTGCCACCAACATGGCCGGTCGCGGTACCGACATCGTGCTCGGCGGCAACTGGCAAGCCGAGATCGCCGCGTTGGAGAACCCGACCGACGAGCAGATTAAAACCATCAAGGCGGCCTGGCAGATCCGTCACGATGAGGTGCTGGCCGCTGGCGGTCTGCACATCATAGGTACCGAGCGCCACGAATCCCGTCGCATCGACAACCAGCTGCGCGGCCGTTCCGGTCGTCAGGGTGACCCGGGCTCCTCCCGCTTCTACCTCTCCATGGAAGATACCCTGATGCGGATCTTCGCCTCCGATCGCGTCACCGGCATGATGAAGAAGCTGGGGATGGAAGAGGGCGAGGCCATCGAACATCCCTGGGTGACCAAGGCCATCGAGAATGCCCAGCGCAAGGTGGAAGGTCGCAACTTCGACATCCGTAAAAACCTGCTCGAGTTCGATGACGTGGCGAACGACCAGCGCAAGGTGGTCTATGAGCAGCGCAACGAGCTGCTGGACACCAACGACATCTCCGACACCATCCATGTCATCCGGGATGACGTTTATGGCGCCGTGATCGACGAGTACATTCCGCCACAGTCCCTGGAAGAAATGTGGGACGTGCCTGGTCTGGAAGCGCGCCTGAAGTCTGATTTCGCGCTGGATCTGCCGCTGCAGCAGTGGCTGGCGGAAGATGACAAGCTGTATGAAGAGAAGCTGCGCGAGCGCATCCTGGAAGAAGCCACCAAGCTCTACGCCCGCAAGGAAGAGCTGGTCGGCAAGGACGTATTGCGCAACTTCGAGAAGGCGGTGATGCTGCAGACCCTGGACGGCCTGTGGAAGGAGCATCTGGCGGCCATGGATCACCTGCGCCAGGGCATCCATCTGCGCGGCTACGCCCAGAAGAACCCCAAGCAGGAGTACAAGCGCGAGTCCTTCGATCTGTTCACCCAGATGCTGGAGACCCTCAAGCGCGACGTGGTCAGCATCCTGAGCCGGGTACAGGTCCAGGAGCGCGACGTGGAGGCGATGGAAGAGCAGCAGCGCCAGCAGGCGGAAGCGGCTCCCCGCAGCTATACCCATGCCGCCGCCGAGAACCAGCTGGCCGACGAAGAGGTCCAGGCCGACGCGGCGCCGGTGACCTTCGTGCGCGATGAGCAGAAGGTCGGTCGCAACGATCCCTGCCCCTGTGGGTCGGGTAAAAAATACAAGCATTGTCACGGTCAGTTGACCTGATCGACGCTATGCCATGACAAGGCGGGCCCGGTGCCCGCCTTGTTTTTGTCACATGGCGACGCAAAATCGGATGTTGGGCATCATCGGCAGCTCACCCAGCCGGGTGCTGGGGTCATTGAGCGATCCGAGCAGGCAGAGAGTACAAAGGTAACAAGATGGAACAGAAAAAGCGGATCTGGGTGGCGGTCGGCGTCATCGAGAATGAACGGGGCGATATCTTCATCGCCAAGCGCTCCTCCGATCGCCATCAGGGGGATCGCTGGGAGTTTCCCGGGGGCAAGGTGGAGTCGGGGGAAGACTTGCTCACCGCGCTCGACAGGGAGCTGTGGGAGGAGATCGGCATCCGGGTGCAGGATTGCACACCTTTCATGGAGCTGCATCACGACTACCCGGACAAGCAGGTGCTGCTAGATATCTGGAAGGTGACCCGCTTCCATGGCGAACCCTTTGGCAAGGAAGGGCAGGAGTGCCGCTGGGTGCCGCTGGCAGAGCTGCACAACTACCAGTTCCCCGATGCCAATGGCCCCATAGTGGCGCGGCTGCAGGCCGTGCTGGCTTGAGCCGGTAGCAAAATAAAATGAAAAAGGGCCAAGCGGCCCTTTTTCATTTTGCAGAGGTGAGTGACCGCCACTGGCTTATAGCCACTGGTCGCCCTCTTCCGGCTCCGGCAGCAGATCCGGGTTGATCTCCCCTGGGATCCGCTTCTCTTCATCCGCCCATTCGCCGAGATCGATCAGCTGGCAGCGCTTGCTGCAGAAGGGGCGAAACGGGCTCTGTGGGCCCCATTCCACTTCGTTCTGACAGGTCGGACATTTTACCTTGGTGACCATGGGAGCTCCTTAGCAGCAGGCAAGCTGGAAGGGTACATCGCCAATCGCTTGTTCTGTTGTGGGCAGAAAACGCAGGGCGAAGCGGTTCTTGTGGCCACTCAGGGTCGGGTAGCAGGACTGGGAACCGGTCAGGCGGATACGGATCAGCTCGGCCCCCTCGGCGGTATCCTGGAAGAAGCCATTGGTGGCTACCTGATCGCTGAAGTGGCCCGATTCACGCCACAGCCTCAGCAGCAGGGAGATGGCGTTCATCAGCAGGTTGATGTCGCTGAGCCATTGCTGCATCTGCTGATGGCGACCCACGGCCGGCGTCACTAGCCAGTGGTGCAGTTGTGGCACGTCGAAGGCGCATAGACCACCGGGAATGGAGAAGCGCTGGCGGATGGAGCCGAGCAGACGATCCTCTTTCAGGCGGGCACCGGGGCGAGGGGAGCTGAGCAGGCTGCGGGAAAGCTGGGTGCTCTCCTGCTGCATCCGCTGGATCTGCTCGAGGTCAACGTCCGGCAGGCTGGCCCAATGGCTCAGCCGCTGGCCGAGCCGCTCGAGATCCTTGATCAGATCGGCACGCAGATCCCCGCGCTCCAGCAACTCCTGCAAATCGAACAACCCCTTGAAGAAGGCGATGTGTGCCCAGGACTGGTCACTCTCCAGATTGTCGCGTATCTGGGAAAACAGGGATTCCAGACGAAGATAGGTCCGGCTTTTTTCGTTGAGGGGAAAATCGTAAATCATGCCTAATCCTGGCCAGCCATAAACCGGCCTAGTGTACTCACAGTTGGGGGGCTTGTTGAGAGGCAAATGCCAGATATGTCTCGTGCAGCGCTAAAATTCGCTCCCGTATGGTCTCAGTCGTGCCACTCTGATTGTCCAGCACGTCATCAGCCATCGCCAGGCGCTCGCTACGGCTCGCCTGGGATGCCAGTATGGCCTGGGCCTGCTCTCGACTGACTCCGTCCCGGCGGCAGGTTCGCTCGATCTGGGTTGCTTCATCCACGTCGATGACCAGTACTCTATCGGCCAGTTCGGTGAGCCGGTTTTCCACCAGCAGGGGCACCACCAGCAGACAGTAGGGGGAACTGACTGCCGCGCACTGGCGCAGCATCTCGCTGCGAATGATCGGATGGAGAAGGGCATTGAGCCAGGACTTGGCCGCCGGATCGCTGAAGATCCGCTCGCGCAGGACTCGCCTGTCCAGCAGTCTCTGCTCGGTCAAGATCTCTGGGCCGAAGTGGCTGGTGATGGCGGCCAGGGCCGGGGTGCCGGGTGCCACGACTTCGCGGGCAATCAGGTCGGCATCGACCACCTCTATCCCCAGGGCAGCAAACTGGTTGGCGACTGTCGTCTTGCCGCTGCCTATACCGCCGGTGATGGCTACCACATACATAGATTTGTGATCCCCTTGCTAGAGAACGATGTCCAGATACCAGCGGGTGATGTTATCCCCCCACAGCAGCGCTATCCAGCCCGCGATGGCGAGGTAGGGGCCAAAGGGGATGGGTTTGCCCTGATGATGGTTACGCAGCAGGATAAGTCCGATCCCAATGATGGCGCCGACCAGTGAAGAGAGCAGCAGCACTATGGGCAGCGCCTGCCAGCCCAGCCAGGCACCGAGTGCCGCCAGCAGCTTGAAGTCGCCATGACCCATTCCCTCCTTGCCGGTCAGCAGCTTGAACGCCCAGTAGAGACTCCAGAGCACCAGATAGCCAGCCATGGCGCCGATCACCGCATCGGCCAGCGGCACAAAGCCGCCGGCCAGATTGAACAACAGACCGCCCCACAGCAGCGGCAGGGTGAGCTGGTCCGGCAGCAGCATCTTGTCCAGATCGATGAAGGTGAGGGCCACCAGTACCCAGGTCAGTGCGAGGGCTGCCAGGGCTCCCCAGCCGGGAGTGAGGGTCGCCGCAACGGTGACCGACAACAGGGCGGTCAGCAGCTCGACCAGGGGATAGCGGGCCGAAATTGGCGCCTTGCATTGTCGGCAGCGTCCCTTGAGCCAGAGCCAGCTCAGCAGGGGGATGTTCTCCAGTGCGCTTATGGGGTGATCGCAGTGGGGGCAGCGAGAGCGCGGTACCATCAGGTTGTAAGGTTCGGCGGGGGAAGTGGCAACCTCGCTGCCGAAGTAATCACGGTAGTCTGCATGCCACTCCCGCTCCAGCATGATGGGCAGGCGATGGATCACCACGTTGAGGAAGCTGCCAATCATCAGGGAGAAGAGAAAAATCAGGGAGAGATAGAGCCAGGGCAGGCCCTGGGCCAGTTCGATCAGAGGCACCATAAATCAACCGCTTGTGTGGAGAATCAGGATGGCAGAGGACCAGAACGAGCCATGCCCGCTGGTCACTCTGCCGAAGGGGCTCAGTGTATCACAGAGCCCAGCTTGAAGATGGGGAGGTACATGGCGACGACCATGCCACCGACCAGCACCCCGAGTACCACCATGATGATGGGTTCGAGCAGGCTGGTGAGGCCATCGACCATGTCGTCCACCTCCTGCTCGAAGATGGCGGCAACCTTGGAGAGCATGTCATCGATGGCGCCTGACTCTTCACCAATCATCACCATCTGGATCACCATGTCTGGGAAGAGATCCACGGTACGCATGGCGACGTTGATCTGCATGCCGGCCACCACCTCGTTGCGAATGGCCAGGATGGCCGTGCGATAGACATAGTTGCCAGAGGCGCCGGCCGCTGATACCAGAGCATCCACCAGAGGTATCCCGGCGGAGAAGGTGGTGGAGAGGGTACGGGCGAAACGGGCCATGGCCGCCTTGTGCAATATGTTGCCCACGACCGGAATGGTGAGGATGAATCTGTCGGTGTTGTCCCGTACCTTCTGGGATTTTCGCCAGGCGCGCACATAGAGGAAGATGGCCAAGGCTGTGCCACCAAAGATGATATACCACCAAGCTTGCATGAAGCGGGAGATACCGATGACGAATCGGGTGAAGACTGGCAGCTCTGCTCCGAAGCTCTTGAAGATCTCCTCGAACTGGGGAATGACGAACAGCAGCAGGATGGAGGTCACAATGATGGCGACCAGGATGACCATGGCGGGATAGAACATTGCCTTCTTGATCTTGGACTTCAGCGCCTCACTCTTCTCGCGGTATGTGGCAATCCGGTCGTAGATAGTTTCCAGCGCGCCGGACTGCTCCCCTGCGTCTACCAGATCGCAGTAGAGCGCATCGAAGTGACGGGGGTGGCGGCGCAGCGCCTCCGACAGCGGGGTGCCGGTTTCCACATCGGTGGCGATCTGGCCGATGAGTTCGCGTACTGCTGCCTTCTCATGACCGCGGGCGATGATCTGCAAGCTTTGCACCAGCGGCACACCGGCCGAGAGCATGGTGGTGATCTGGCGGGAGATGACGGCGATGTCCATCGGCTTGATCCGAGCACCCCCCTTGGAAAACAGGCCCTGGCCCTGCTTGCTGACCTTGGTGACATTGACGCCCTGCTTGCGCAGCTCCGCCTTGACGGTGTTGATGCTGTCGGCCTGGAACTCACCGGAAACCTTTTGTCCCTTGCGATTGAATCCATGCCAGCGGAAGGAGAAGACCTTTTTAGGTGTGTTACGTTTTTGCGCTAATGTTGCCATCACTGCATCCTGCAATTGGGCGACGGTGGCCGGATGAGGCACTGCCCGTCCGGTTCATCTTGGCTTGAAGAACATCATCGGGGTGACTGTATCGGCTTCACCCGGCTTGATGACTGGAACATTATGTATTTAGTTGGTCGTGATCCTGTTGATCTCGGCCAGGCTGGTGACCCCCAGACGGGCCTTCTCCAGGCCGGAAATGCGCAGGGTACGCATACCCTCCTTCTGGGCGATGGCAGCGATCTGCAGCGAGTTTGCTCCCTGCATGATCAGCTTGGCGATGTTCTCCGACATCAGCATGATTTCATAGATGCCGACCCGTCCTCTGTATCCTCCCGAACACTCCTTGCAACCGACCGGTTTGAACAGCCGCAAACCGGCGGCCAGCTGTTGCTGGGTAAAACCGAACTCCAGCAATTCGGCTTCCGGCACTGCCTCGGGCACCTTGCAGTGATCGCACAGCTTGCGGGCGAGGCGCTGGGCCATGATCAGGGTCACCGAGGAGGCGATGTTGAAGGCGGGCACCCCCATGTTCATCATCCGGGTCAGGGTCTCGGCCGCAGAGTTGGTGTGCAGAGTTGACAGTACCAGGTGTCCGGTCTGGGCCGCCTTGATGGCAATCTCGGCGGTTTCCAGATCCCGGATCTCCCCCACCATGACGATGTCGGGATCCTGGCGCAGGAAGGAGCGCAGGGCGCTGGCGAAGGTGAGCCCCGCCTTGGGATTGATCTGCACCTGGTTGACGCCGGGCAGGTTGATCTCCACCGGATCCTCTGCGGTGGAGATGTTGACCTCGCTGGTATTGAGGATGTTGAGACCGGTATAGAGTGACACCGTCTTGCCCGATCCCGTGGGGCCCGTGACCAGTATCATGCCCTGTGGTTTGGAGAGCGCATGCAGGTATTGCGCCTTCTGGCGTTCGTCGAAGCCGAGTTGATCGAGGTTGAGGCGAGATACTGACGAGTCCAGCAGGCGAATGACGACCTTTTCTCCCCACATGGTGGGCAGGGTGTTGACCCGCATATCCATGGACCGGTTGCGGGAGATCTTCAGCTTGATCCGCCCATCCTGGGGCAGGCGCCGCTCGGCGATATCGAGCCGCGCCATTACCTTTAAGCGAGCCGCGAAACGGTTCGCCAGATTGACCGGCGGGGTGGCGATTTCGTGCAGTATGCCGTCGATCCGGAAGCGGATCCGGTACTTGATCTCATAGGGTTCGAAATGCAGGTCGGATGCGCCACGCTTGATGGCGTCCATCATGATCTTGTGAATGTATTTGACGATGGGGGCATCGTCGTCGGCAGTGTTGACGCTGTCGTCGAGCCGCGAGCTCTCATCGGAGACCTCGAGTTCCGAGATTTCGGCCTCGTCGATGTGATCCATGCCCAGGGTGTCCTGCTCGCTTTCCATCAGCTTGCCGATGGCGGCGGTCAGCTTGCCCTCTTCGACCAGCAAGGCTTCGGTATGCAGGCCGAAGCTGAATCCGAAATCCTCCAGGGCCGACACATTGGTCGGGTCCGACATGGCGATATAGAGGGTGTGGCCCTGGGTATAGATGGGCAGCACATGGTGTTTCTCGATAAGCTTCTGATTGAGGTACTTCTGCGGGATCTCGGAGAGATCGAAGGCGGCAAGATCCAGCAGAGGTACCCCATACTCCAGCTCGCAGAAATCCGCGAGGGCCTTGCTGTCGAGGATGTCATTTTCGATCAGGAAGGTGACAAAGGGCTTGCGCTGCGCCCTGGCCTGGCTCAGATAGCGCTGTGAGTCCGGCTCACTGAGGAGGGAGGAAGCGGCCAGGCTGGTGGCCAGGCCGCTATTGAGGCTAGAGGTCATGCGTTAGCAGATGCCAGAAGTCAAACATAAGCTGCCACTGGCTGCGTTTGTCCAAACAACTTGGCCATTAGTAAACACGCCACCCAAAATGTAAGTATTTTCAGTAGTCTCGAAGGGGGGGGTTGTGCCTGTGGCTGTTATCTCAACGGCGCCACTGGCCGCACCTGCTGCAATGTCTACTGAGGAAACAAAGCTACCACTAGAACCACTAACGGCTTGCGGGATACCATTGCTGCCTGCGGTTGTACAGTTGGTCATATCACCATCTCTCTGAGCGCAAACTTCAACAGCTGTTTTAAATGCGCCAGTGGCAGAGACAACTTCTGAAAACTTCGCTTTCTTGGTATAGGTTTGATACGCCGGCAAGGCGATGGCGGCCAGGATGGCGACGATCGCAACCACTATCATCAATTCGATTAGCGTAAACCCTGACTGTTTTTTCATGTTGCTTTTCATGTCAAATTTCCTTTTTTCCATGGTTCCTGAACAGTGCCGGTGGAATTCTATCCACACTCCAGCATCTTATCCGAGCGCTTCGGGTTGGCAACAGAGGCAGTACCCTTGTTAGCCACTTTTCTGTCATTTAGTGAAAAACATAGTAAAATCAAAGATTAAATGATTTCCAATGAGGCTGTTCAAGATTGGGGAGGGCCCATCTTCACACTCCTTATGTCGTGGGATCCTGCATAAAGAAAAGGCGCCTATGGCGCCTTTTGCAAGTTTCGAGCCCCGCAATATTTTTGGGCCAGACGGACTCGTTCTACTCGCTCAGCTTTCGATAAAGCGCATCGAGAGGTCCAGCGCCCGTACGTGCTTGGTCAGGGCTCCCACCGAGATAAAGTCGACGCCGGTGGCCGCATAGTCGGCCAGCGTCTCCAATGTGACGTTGCCGGAGACCTCCAGTCTGGCGCGGCCCTGATTGAGGCGAACGGCCTCTTGCATCATGGGCACGTTGAAGTTGTCCAGCATCACGATGTCAGCCCGGGCGGTCAGTGCTTGCTCCAGCTCGGCCAGGGACTCCACCTCCACTTCCACCGGTTTGCCCGGATTGAGACGGCGCGCCTCGTCAATCGCTTCGGCAATGCCGCCACAGGCAAGGATATGGTTCTCTTTGATGAGATAGGCGTCATAGAGGCCGATGCGGTGATTCTTGCCGCCACCGCAGGTGACGGCGTATTTCTGGGCGCTGCGAAGGCCGGGCAGGGTCTTGCGGGTATCGAGCAGTCGACACTCAGTCCCTTCCAGCTCGGCCACGTAACGGGCGGTCAGGGTGGCGACCCCGGAGAGGGTCTGCACGAAGTTCAGGGCATTGCGCTCGCCGGTCAGCAGCACCCGGGCCGGGCCATGGAGGCGGAACAGCTCCTGATTGGGGGAGAGGTGCTCGCCATCCTGCACCTTCCACTCCACCTTGACCTCGCCACCGAGCTGGGCAAACACCTCATCGACCCAGGGTTGACCGCAGAATACGCCGGCCTCGCGGGTGATGACCCGGGCCGTCGAGATGCGATCGACCGGGATCAACTGGGCGGTGATATCGGCGCTGGCATCCGGTTGATCCAGGGCGGTGAGGGCATCGCCCAAGTCTTCGAGTAGTGCGGCGCGCACGGCGCGGCTGATGTCCTGTTGTAACATGCCTTATTCCTGCAAGGGTCTGAGAAGCAACTGCCGCTCTTTTTGAACCAGCTCCAGCCGACCGAGGGCGTTCATGCCAACCAGCACTTCGTCACCGTCTGCCGCCGGGTTAATAAAGATGGCCAGATCGTACAAGGTCAATGGCCCCATCGCCAGCGTTTCGATAGTACCGTTGCCGACCCGGATCTGACCCGCAGCGGTATTGACCTGGCTGCTGCCATGGGCGATCAGACCAAGCCGATCGGCAACCTGTTGCGGGATGGTGACGCGGGTGGCCCCCGTGTCCAGCAGCAGTTGCACCGGCTGGTCGTTGATGGCACCCTCCAGACGATAATGACCGCTGGCATCGGCCTTGAGCAGCAGCTCGCCGCTGGCGGTCACGCTGGGTTTGGCGCTGGAGTAGAAGTAGAGGGTCAGCAGACCCAGCAGTGAAAGCCAGGCCAGCAGCCAGAGACGGCGTGCCATCGGGTGCATATGGGATCCAGTGCCTTGCAAGTGATGGCTCAGCCTAACACAGCTTTACCCATGGATTCAGAGGCTTGGTTCCGGTTTTTTGCGGTGGCAGGCACTGTCCATGGCGTCCCTCTCCCCATTGTGAGTCGAGTAGATGATGACTGAACCCACAACCATTTTTTCCATCGATCGCGCAGGGTGGTGTGAGCAGGCCCGCAAGGTGCCTTCTCCCCATCACAATGAGAGGAGCAGTCCGGACGACATCTCTCTGCTGGTGATACATGGCATCAGTCTGCCACCTGGCGAGTTTGGCGGCCCCTGGATCGACGATCTGTTTCTCGGTCGCCTCGATCCCGACGCCCATCCTTACTTTGCCGGCATTCATCAACTGCGGGTCTCTGCCCACTGCCTGATCCGCCGCGATGGTGAACTGGTGCAGTATGTGCCGTTCACTGCGCGAGCCTGGCATGCGGGGGTATCGAGCTGGGAGGGGCGGGAGGCGTGCAACGACTTCTCCATCGGCATCGAGCTGGAAGGAACCGACGAGCTGCCGTACAGCGATGTACAGTATGAGGTGCTGGCAGGCCTCAGTCGGGCCATTTCCAGCCAGTATCCCGAGGTGACGGCAGCACGCATCGTCGGCCATTGCGACATAGCGCCGGGTCGCAAGACGGATCCCGGTACCAGTTTCGAATGGCAGCGTTATCGCGGAATGCTCAACTTTGAGTAAAAAATCCAAACATTAGTTTGTATATTTAGAATCAATGGCTTGCCTTTTTTGGCTGGCCGTTTTTCATGCTGTTGGCCAAATGTTATCTGTGAACAAGCTCAATAATATTGGTCAGACCATTTTCTATGAGCTATATCATGATTCCGCTCTTTTACCCCTAAAGTGGCAAGCTTCCTTCTTGATGCAGATCATATTTTGGGTGGACTTTTTCCAAGCCCTCTGCTAATTTTCGCCCCAACCATAGAATTGGTAATACCAATTTAACAAAGTAGCCTCATGCCCTATATCAAGATAACTCAGCCCAAGCTGGCCGACGCCATCGTCGCCGAGCTGGAAAGCATGATTCTGGAAGGCAGCTTGCAGCCGGGGCAGAAGCTGCCCCCCGAGCGGGAACTCGCCATCCAGTTTCAGGTGTCGCGGCCGTCTCTGCGCGAAGCCATCCAGCGCCTGGAAGCGAGGGGACTCTTGTATCGCCGTCAGGGCGGCGGCACCTATGTGCAGAATGCCTTGAGCAAGGGGATCGCCGATCCCCTGTTCGAACTGCTCAGTACCCACCCGGAAGCCCAGTATGATCTGCTGGAGTTTCGTCACGCGCTGGAAGGCATCTGTGCCTACTATGCCGCGCTGCGGGGGACTGAGGCTGACTTCGAGCGGATCCGCCTGGCGCAGTCCGCCATCGAAGAGGCGGGTCAGCAGGGGTCGCTGGTGGTCGAGTCGACCGCCGTCACCCAGTTCTATCTGGCGGTGGCGGAGGCGTCCCACAACGTGGTGCTGCTGCACCTGCTGCGGGCCATGGGCCCCATGCTTGAACAGAACATTTTACGAAATAACGAGATTTTGAATCGCCGTCCGGGAGTGGTAGCCAAGATCCGTCGCCATCGTGCGAGCCTGATCGAGGCTATCCTGTCGGGGGCTCCGGAGCGGGCCAGGGCTGCTTGTCATGAGCACCTGGCCTTTATCGAGGACACCTTGTTGGATATGCAGAGGGAAGACAGCCGGATCCAGCGATCCATGCGTCGGATCCGTCAGCAGGAAAACTAATCCCACAAGGCTTTATTGTCGAATTCTTGCGCATCTTAACCGCCGTGCAATAACAATAGGAACCAGCCATGTCTGATATCCTGAAGAACGATGTGGACCCGATAGAAACGCTGGAGTGGCTTGCCTCTCTGGAATCCCTGCTGCGTGAAGAGGGTCCGCAACGCGCTCAGTTCATCCTTGAACAACTGGCCGAGAAAGCCCGCATCAGCGGTGTGGACGTGGCTGAAAAGGCGAATCGCGACTACATCAATACCATTCCTGCCAGCGACGAACCGGCTTACCCGGGCGACCTGGAGATGGAACGTCGCATCCGCGCCATCATCCGCTGGAATGCCATGATGATAGTGCTGCGCGCCTCCAAGAAAGACCTGGACCTCGGCGGTCACATGTCTTCCTTCGCCTCTTCCGCGACCATCTATGAAGTCTGCTACAACCACTTCTTCCGCGCTCGCAGCGAGAAGGACGGTGGCGATCTGGTCTACTTCCAGGGTCACATCTCCCCGGGCATCTACGCCCGTGCCTTCGCCGAAGGTCGTCTGACCGAAGAGCAGCTGGACAACTTCCGTCAGGAAGTGGACGGCAAGGGCATTCCTTCCTACCCGCACCCGAAACTGATGCCGGACTTCTGGCAGTTCCCGACCGTTTCCATGGGTCTGGGCCCCATCGCCGCCATCTATCAGGCTCGCTTCCTGAAGTACCTGACCGACCGTGGCATCAAGGATTGTTCCGAGCAGACCGTTTACGCCTTCCTGGGTGACGGCGAGATGGACGAGCCGGAAGCCAAGGGTGCCCTGACCGTTGCCGTGCGTGAAAAGCTCGACAACCTGGTGTTCGTGGTCAACTGCAACCTGCAGCGTCTGGACGGCCCTGTTGTCGGCAACGGCAAGGTCATCAACGAGCTGGAAGGTCTGTTTGCAGGCGCCGGCTGGGATGTCACCAAGGTCATCTGGGGTCGCAAGTGGGATGAGCTGCTGAAGAAAGACACTTCCGGCAAGCTGATCCAGCTGATGAACGAAACCGTGGATGGTGACTATCAGACCATGAAGTCCCGTGACGGCGGCTACGTGCGTGAGCACTTCTTCAACCGTTACCCGGAAACCGCCGCCCTGGTCAAAGACATGACCGACGAGGAGATCTTCGCCCTGAACCGCGGTGGTCACGATCCTCGCAAACTGTTCGCCGCCTTCTCCAAGGCTGCAGCGACCAAGGGCAAGCCGACCGTCATCCTGGCCAAGACCATCAAGGGTTATGGCATGGGCGAAGCGGCCGAAGGCAAGAACATCGCTCACCAGGTCAAGAAGATGGATCTGGGCTCGGTGCGTCACCTGCGCGATCGTTTCAGCCTGCCGGTCACCGACGAGCAGCTGGAAAACCTGCCGTACCTGAAGATCGAAGAGGGTACCGAAGAGCACAAGTACCTGCACGCCCGTCGTGCCGCGCTGAAGGGCTATGTACCGACCCGTCTGCGCGAGAGCACTACCAAGCTGGAAATCCCGGCGCTGGATGCCTTCGGCCCGCTGCTGGGTGAGCAGGCGCGCGAGATCTCCACCACCATGGCGTTCGTGCGTTCCCTGAACGTGCTGCTGAAAGACAAGTCCATCGGCAAGCGCATCGTGCCGATCCTGGCCGACGAAGCCCGTACCTTCGGTATGGAAGGTCTGTTCCGTCAGATCGGCATCTACAGCCCGCACGGTCAGCAGTACACCCCGCAAGACCGTGACATCGTCTCCTACTACAAGGAAGACAAGCAGGGTCAGGTTCTGCAAGACGGCATCAACGAGCTGGGCGCCATGTCCTCTTGGCTGGCTGCTGCGACCTCTTACAGCACCAACGACTGCCCGATGATCCCGTTCTACATCTACTACTCCATGTTCGGCTTCCAGCGGATCGGCGACATGGCGTGGGCAGCCGGTGACCAGCAAGCCCGTGGCTTCCTGCTGGGCGCGACCTCCGGTCGTACCACCCTCAACGGTGAAGGTCTGCAGCACGAAGATGGTCACAGCCACATCCTGGCTGGCACCATCCCGAACTGCATCTCCTATGACCCATCCTACGCCTATGAAGTGGCGGTGATCGTACAGGACGGCCTGCGCCGCATGTACGGTGAGAAGCCGGAGAACGTCTTCTACTACATCACCACCCTCAACGAGAACTATGCCATGCCGGCCATGCCGGAAGGCGCCGAGGAAGGCATCCGCAAGGGTATCTACAAGCTGGAATCCGTGGCCGGCAACAAGGCCAAGGTACAGCTGCTGGGTTGTGGCTCCATCCTGGGTCACGTCCGTACCGCCGCCCAGATCCTGGCGAGCGAATACGGCGTGGGTTCCGACGTGTTCAGCGTCACCTCCTTCAACGAGCTGGCTCGTGATGGTCAGGACGCCGATCGCTGGAACATGCTGCACCCGACTGCGGCCGCCCGTGTGCCCTACATCACCTCCGTACTGGGTTCCGAAGCCACTATCGCCGCGACCGACTACATGAAGTCCTTCGCCGAGCAGGTGCGTGCCTTCGTGCCGACCGAGAACTACCGTGTACTGGGTACCGACGGTTATGGCCGTTCCGACAGCCGTGCCAACCTGCGTCGTCACTTCGAAGTGAACGAGTTCTACGTCGTCGTTGCTGCCCTGACCGAACTGGCCAAGCGCGGCGAGATCGACAAGCAGGTTGTGGCCGATGCCATCGCCAAGTACGGCATCGATGCCGACAAGGTTAACCCGCTGTACGCGTAAGAGGATTGAGCGCCCTGTCCGGACTTGCGTGCCGGACAGGGCCTTGCCCAGGTGAATGCGACATAAGAGTAAGAGGACACACAGGGTCCGGACGGCAACAACGAGCCGGAACCTGCTCTTGCCAAGGTTAACGCGATAAACGTACGCGTAAGAGGATAAAGCACAATGTCCAAACAGATTATGGTGCCGGATATCGGTGCCGATGAAGTGGAAGTGACCGAGATCATGGTCGCTGTGGGTGACAAGGTCGAACTGGACCAGTCCCTGATCGCCGTGGAAGGTGACAAGGCCTCCATGGAAGTCCCGGCTCCGGCCGCGGGTATCGTCAAAGAGATCCTGATCAAGGTGGGTGACAAGGTTGCCACCGGTTCCCAGATCATGATCTTCGAAGCGGAAGGCGCTGCCGCCGCTCCGGCTCAGGCTGCCGCTCCGGCTCAGGCTGCCGCTCCGGTTGCCGCCGCACCGGCTGCCCCTGTTGCTGCCGCTGCCAAAGACGTGCACGTACCTGACATCGGTGACGACGAAGTCGAAGTGACCGAGATCATGGTTGCCGTGGGCGACATGGTTGAAGCCGACCAGTCCATCATTGCCGTGGAAGGTGACAAGGCCTCCATGGAAGTCCCGGCGCCGTTCGCGGGCCGCGTGGTCGAGATCAAGGTTGCCGCTGGTGCCAAGGTATCCACCGGTTCCCTGGTGATGGTATTCGAAGTGGCTGGCGCCGCGCCTGCTGCCGTTGCCGCGCCGGTTCAGGCTGCCGCTCCCGTGGCCGCTGCCCCGGTTGCCGCCGCTGCCAAAGAGGTCAACGTACCTGACATCGGCGGCGATGAAGTGGAAGTCACCGAGATCATGGTGGCCGTGGGTGACAAGGTCGAAGCCGACCAGTCCCTGATCGCCGTGGAAGGTGACAAGGCCTCCATGGAAGTGCCTGCGCCGTTCGCCGGTGTGGTCAGAGAGATCAAGGTGAAGGCGGGTGACAAGGTCTCCACCGGTTCCCTGATCATGGTATTCGAAGTGGCTGGTGCTGCTCCGGCCGCCGCAGCTGCCCCGGTTGCTCAGGCTGCCGCCCCGGTCGCTGCAGCCCCCGTGGCCGCCGCTCCTGCCGCCGCCCCGGTTGCTCAGGCTGCTGCTGCTTCCGATTTCGTGGCCAACGATGCCTATGTTCACGCCTCCCCGGCGGTTCGCCGTCTGGCTCGTGAATTCGGCGTCAACCTGGCCAAGGTGAAGGCTTCCGGTCGCAAGGGCCGCATTGTCAAAGAAGACGTGCAGGCCTACGTGAAGGATGCGGTCAAGCGTGCCGAGTCCGCCCCGGCTGCGGGTCAAGGCACTGGCAACGGCATGAGTGTCGTGGCCTGGCCCAAGGTTGATTTCAGCAAGTTCGGCCCGGTCGAAGAGCTGGAACTGACCCGGATCCAGAAGATCTCCGGTCCTGCCCTGCACCGCAACTGGGCCATGATCCCTCATGTCACCCAGTTCGACGAAGCGGATACCACGGATCTGGAAGCGTTCCGCAAAGAGCAGAACATCCTGGCCGAGAAGCAGAAGCTGGACGTGAAGATCACCCCGCTGGTGTTCATCCTGAAGGCGGCCGCCAAGGCCCTGGAAGCGCACCCGCGCTTCTGCAGCGCCCTGTCCGAAGACGGCAGCAAGCTGATCATGAAGAAGTACATCCACATCGGTGTGGCGGTAGACACCCCGGGTGGCCTGGTTGTGCCGGTCGTTCGCGACGTCAACAAGAAGGGCATCCATGAGCTGTCCCGCGACCTGGCCGAGATCTCCAAGAAGGCTCGTGCCGGCAAGCTGACCGCTGCCGACATGCAGGGCGGTTGCTTCACCATCTCCAGCCTGGGTGGCATCGGCGGTACCAGCTTTACCCCGATCGTCAACGCGCCGGAAGTGGCCATCCTGGGCGTCTCCAAGTCCGAGATGAAGCCGAAGTGGAACGGCAAGGAGTTCGTGCCTCGCCTGATGCTGCCGCTGGCCCTGAGCTATGACCACCGCGTCATCGACGGCGCCGACGGGGCTCGCTTCATCACCACCCTGAGTGGCGTGCTGTCCGACATTCGTCGACTGGTTCTGTAAATGTAAATGAGAGGGCGAGCACAGAGCTCGCCCTTTTCACTTCTCATTTCATTAACAAAATTATAAACTTGCCCCGTTTTTTTCACGGCTGCAGCCGCCTTCTTTGGCATAAGACTGTGCTGTCCGGGGATATAGAACGACAAAGAGGTCATGATGAGTAAAGAGATCAAAACCCAGGTCGTAGTACTGGGTGCTGGCCCTGCCGGTTATTCCGCTGCTTTCCGCGCTGCCGATTTGGGTCTGGATACCGTTATCGTCGAGCGTTACTCCACCCTGGGTGGCGTCTGCCTGAACGTGGGCTGCATCCCCTCCAAGGCGCTGCTGCACGTTGCCAAAGTGATCGAAGAAGCCAAGGCGCTGGCCGAGCACGGCATCGTCTTCGGTGCCCCGCAGACCGACATCGACAAGGTGCGTCTGTGGAAAGAGAAGGTCATCAACCAGCTGACCGGCGGTCTGGCAGGCATGGCCAAGATGCGTAAAGTCCAGGTTGTGAACGGCTTCGGCAAGTTCACCGGCCCGAACACCCTCGAAGTGGAAGGTGCTGACGGCAAGACCACAGTGACCTTCGACAACGCCATCATCGCGGCCGGTTCCCGTCCGGTGAAGCTGCCCTTCATCCCCCACGATGACCCCCGCGTATGGGATTCAACCGATGCGCTGGAACTGACCACAGTACCGGGCAAGCTGCTGGTTATCGGTGGCGGCATCATAGGTCTGGAGATGGGTACCGTTTACTCCTCCCTGGGCTCCGAGATCGACGTGGTGGAATTTGCCGATCAGCTGGTACCTGCTGCCGACAAAGACATCGTCAAGATCTACACCAAGCGCGTTGCCAAGAAATTCAACATCATGCTGGAGACCAAGGTCACCGCAGTTGAAGCCCGTGAAGACGGCCTGTACGTCTCTTACGAAGGCAAGCACGCCCCGGCCGAGCCGGTTCGCTACGACAACGTGCTGGTCGCGGTCGGTCGTGTGCCGAACGGCAAGCTGATGGACGCCGAGAAAGCCGGTGTTGCCGTCAACGAGCGCGGTTTCATCGAAGTGGACAAGCAGCTGCGTACCAACGTTCCGCACATCCACGCCATCGGTGACATCGTCGGTCAGCCGATGCTGGCTCACAAGGGTGTGCACGAAGGCCACGTGGCGGCCGAAGTCATCGCCGGCAAGAAGCACTACTTCGACCCGAAAGTGATCCCGTCCATCGCCTACACAGAGCCAGAGATGGCCTGGGTCGGTCTGACCGAGAAGGAAGCCAAGCAACAGGGCCTGAACTTCGAAGTTGCTACCTTCCCCTGGGCTGCTTCCGGCCGTGCAATCGCCTCCGATTGCGCCGACGGCATGACCAAGCTGATCTTCGACAAGGACAGCAACCGCGTTATCGGTGGTGCCATCGTCGGTACCAACGGTGGTGAGCTGCTGGGCGAGATCGGTCTGGCCATCGAAATGGGTGCCGACGCCGAAGACCTGGCGCTGACCATCCACGCTCACCCGACTCTGCACGAGTCCGTGGGTCTGGCTGCCGAAGTGTTCGAAGGCTCCATCACCGACCTGCCGAACGCCAAGGCCAAGAAGAAGAAGTAAGTCTCTTCTCCCCGCCAAGATGAAAAAGCCGTTCTCAGGAGCGGCTTTTTTGTTGCCCGACGATGGATGAGATTTGCTCGAGGCCATTTGCTATGCTGAGGCTTCTGTCATCAACCGCCGGCTCTTCCCATGCAAGCACCTGCCATACCCGAACACGAACGACAGCGACTCGATGGCCTGCGCCGTCTCGCCATTCTGGATAGCACGGCGGAGGAGCGTTTCGATCGCATTACCCGGATGGCGCGCAACATGTTCGAGGTGCCCATCTCGCTCATCTCCCTGGTGGATGAGGAGCGGCAGTGGTTCAAGTCCCGCTGCGGTCTGGATGCGCAGGAGACTCCACGCGACGTCTCCTTCTGTGGCCATGCCATCCTCGGCGAAGAGATCTTCGTGGTGGAGGATGCGATCCGGGATCCACGCTTCGCCGACAATCCCCTGGTGCTGGGGGACCCCCACATCCGTTTCTATGCCGGAACGCCTTTGCATATCGCCGGTGGCTACAAGGTGGGCACCCTCTGCCTTATCGATCGCAGGCCGCGTCAGCTGGATGAGCGTCAGCGGGCCTTGTTGATGGATCTGGCGGGCATGGTGGAGCATGAGCTGGCCGCCATTCAACTGGCTATCCTGGACGAGCTGACCGGCATCACCAACCGTCGTGGCTTCATCATGCTGGGGCAGAAGTGCCTGCAGCTCTCCCATCGGCAGGGGCGGGAGGCGAGTCTGCTGTTCCTCGACCTCGACCGTTTCAAGGAGATTAACGACACCCTGGGACACGAGGTGGGGGATGATGCCCTGCGCCAGGTGGCATTGCTGCTCTCCCGGGTGTTTCGCAATGCAGATATCTTCGCCCGGCTTGGCGGGGACGAGTTCGTGGTGCTGCTGCCGGGCATAGGATCGGAGCTGGCGTCCCGGGTGCTGGCCCGTTTCGAGAAGGCGCTGGCGACCTTCAACCGGGAGCAGGGCAAGCCCTACCAACTGTTTTGCTCCACCGGCATCGCCCACTATGATCCGCTGCTGCCGCCCGATCTGGAACTGCTGTTGCAACAGGCGGACAAGCAGATGTACGACCGCAAAAAAAGGTACTAACAGCGCCCTTTTTTCGCCTGCCCTGGCGGGCAGAAGGTGCGATAGCCGCCCTGGCGATGGTGGTGATCATCATAGCGGTAGTAATAGCGACCAGGGTAGCGGTCATCGTAATAGCGGCGGTAATAGCCATCGTGGTGGTGATGGTCATCGTAATAGCGATAGTAATGGCCCCCATGATAGCGGTAGTAGCCGTCAGTGACCCGGATATGGGCATCGTCCACGCTGAAATCTGCGCCGTGTACCCGTACCGGGCCACTGGTGCAGGCGGTGAGCAAGGCGCCAAGCAGTACCATCAGAATCCGCTTGTCCATAACAACCTCCTAGGGTTTCCCCTGATTATGCTGCCGTTCCCCCTGGGCATCGGGGGAAGTTGGTGGCGCTGCGTCATGACTTGCCGCTGGCATAACCGGGAACATGCGGTGTTCCCTCAAGTATGGGGTAGAACGCGTGCTGCGAGGACCGTCCTCTGCAGCGATGTGCCCTTGCTGGCGCTGTCGTTTCATTGCCGCGCCACACGTTGGCATCACCGCATGATGAAATGGCTTATATGCCGGGCCTGAGCGGGCCTGGCATCAAAGGCGCAGTCCATGGCGGTGCTCAAGGCACAGGAGGAGAGGCGTATTCTGGCTGAGGTGGTGGTCGATACCGGCATGGGAGCCTGCGTGACTCGGGCTGTCCCTCGCAGTAGACCCGGTTGCGGCGGGCAGATGGCGACCATAAAAAAAGGCGCTAGCAGCGCCCTTTCTTGGCCTGTCCCGGGGGACAGAAACGACCCCGCTGGCCGCCATGATAGTCATCATCGTAATAGCCATCATGATGGCCATCGTAGACCCGGATCCGGGTGTCATCCACACTGACATCGGCGCCGTGCACTCGCACCGGACCGCTGCTGCAGGCCGACAACAGCACCCCCAGTACCATTACCATCATCAGTTTGCCCATTTCCGTTCTCCTTGGTTCTCCTCTGATTATGCGGCATTTCGGCCGAGATCCTGAGTCGAGTTGGCGCCGCTGCGTCATGGCTTGCCGTTGTCGAAGAACAGGGAGCGCGGCTGCGCTCCCTGAGTGAGGGGGAGGGCTAAAAGGCTCAGAGCCGGAAGTTGCCGACCAGCTTGTCGAGCTCGCCGGAGAGCTGCTGCAGACTGCGGCTGGACTCGGTCAGCTGGTGGGCGATGTCGGCGGTCTCCATGGTGAGCTGGTTGATGTCCTCTACGTTGCGGTTGATCTCCCCCACCACGCTGGACTGCTCCTCGGTGGCGGTGGCGACCTGGATATTCATGTCGCTGATCTGGGTGATGTGGGCGGTGATCTGGCCGAGCGCCCCGTTGGCGGCGTCCGCCTGGGTGACTACCTCCAGACTCTGGTTGCGCCCCTGGGCCATGGCACTGACGGCGCGGGTGCTCTGCTCCTGGAGCCGGTTGATCATGCCCTGGATCTCGGCGGTGGAGGCGGCGGAGCGGCTGGCGAGGTTGCGCACCTCGTCGGCCACCACGGCGAAGCCACGGCCCTGTTCACCGGCGCGGGCGGCCTCGATGGCGGCGTTGAGGGCCAGCAGGTTGGTCTGCTCCGAGATACTGCGGATGGTGTCGAGTATGCTGCCGATGGAGTCGGTCTGGCTGGCCAGGGATTCGATGACCCCGGCCACCTGCTCGATCTCCCCGGAGAGGCCGACGATGCCGTGGCGGGCCTGAGCCACCACGACCGCACCCGCATCGGCCTGATCGTTGGCCTGCCTGGCCACGTCGGCGGCGAGAGACGCATTGCCGGCGATCTCGCTGACGGTGGCGCCCATCTCGTGGATGGCGGTGGCGACCTGGACGGTGCGATCCCGCTGTGCGGTACAGTTGTGCTGGGTCAGCTGGGCCTTGGCGGCCACCTCGTTGGCGGTGGCGGCGAGCTGGCGGGAGTTGCTCGCCACCTGCTCAATGGAGCCGTGGATCTTGGCGACGAAGTTGTTGAAGCCGGTGGCGACCTGGCTCAGTTCGTCCCGTCCTTCCACCTTGAGGCGCCGGGTCAGATCCCCGTCACCACTGCCCAGTTCCCGGAACAGGCGGGCCAGTTCGTTGAGGGGGCGACTGACGGAGCCGGCCAGCAGGACGCCGAGCAGCCCCATGCCGACGGCGATGAGCAGGCTCACCAGCACTATGTGCAGTCGCGCCTTGTCCAGCTCGGCATAGATCTCGGCTTCCGGCACCTGGGCCACCAGATACCAGTCGAGCAGGGGGATATAACTGGTGGCGAGCACCACGGGCTGGCCATCGATTTCGGCGTGGGTGACGGCGAACGCTTGCTTGGTCATCAGCGCGCCTGCGCCCGGGCCAGCCAACTGACCCAGGCTGTCTCTGTCGATGCGAGCGGCGTCCGGGTGTAGCTTCACTTTGCCGCTGCCATCGGTCATGAAGACGAAGCCGCTGTCGCCGATGCGAAAGTTGGCGAGCATGCTGACCATGCTGTCGAGGGACTTGGCGAGGCCGGCCAGGCCGCGCCCGTCGAGCTGCTGGAAGTTGACGAACAGCTTCACCTCGCCATTGCTCTCGCGAAAGATGCTGAGCATCAGATCCTGGCCGCTCTTGGTGTAGTCGTAGAACCAGTTGTCCTGTTCATGGTTCAGGATGCGCAGGAAGCCGTCCTGGTTGTAGTAGGCGGCACTCTGGCGATCGGCGAAGGAGGCGGTGACCAGGCCATACTGGCTGGTCATGTCCTTGAGCTGATCGATGAGGATGGATTCCTGTTCCTTGGGCATGCCGCGGGCCACCCAGTCCAGCACGAAGCGGTCATTGGCCAGTTGCCTGGCGGCGCTTGCGACCGAGGTGAGATCCTTCTCGATCTCCTTGCCGATGCGCTGGGTGAGGTTGGGTAGCTCCTGTTCGAACATGCGGGTCTCGATCAGCTGTTGGGCCGAGCGCTGGCTGAAATAGCCCACCAGCAGACAGGAGAGAGCCACGGCGAGGATGACGGTGGCCAGAATTTTCTGTTTGAGTGTCAGGCTTGCGAACATAAGGGTGACTCGGGAGTGTGGGCCTAAGGTTGAGTACATATTAACGGCTGACCGAGCGGGCTCTTGAGGTGGTGGTGGCGTTTATTGCAGATTAACGTTTGCGCTCACATCAGGCCGGGACTGGATTGACACTATTTATCCCTGGCTCTGCAGTGCAACCACGGGACGATGACATCTCGCCAGCGCGGCCGGTTGCAGTTAAAGTTCTTCAACTCATAGTTGGCGGCACTCACGTCGGCGGACAGCTCACTCGACTCGCACGGATCAATGGACACTCATATGCGCATCTTTCATTGGGGATGGACCCAACTGCTAATGCTTCTGATGGCGACCCTGCCATGGACGGGGGCGGCCCAGGCCAGCGATGCCGCTCAGGTGCAAGGCGGTGGCACCAAGGCGGATCGGCCCAGGATAGCCCTGGTGTTGAGCGGCGGCGGCGCCAAGGGGGCGGCCCACATCGGGGTGCTCAAGGTGCTGGAAGAGAAGCGCATCCCGGTCGACATCGTGGTGGGCACCAGCATGGGTTCCTACGTGGCGGGCATGTACGCCATGGGGCTCAGTGCCGAGGAGGTGGAGCGGATGACCCTCGCCATCGACTGGAACAAGGGTTATCAGGACAAGGTCGGTCGTGACGAGCTCTCCCTGCGCAAGAAGCAGCAGAGCGAGAAGTACCAGCTGCGCACCGACATCGGGGTCAACGGTGACCAGACCCAGCTGCCGGACGGCTTCTTCCAGGGCCAATCCATGGCCAGCCTGTTGCGCCATGCCACCTCCAACCTGCCGGCGCAGAAGAGCTTCGACGATCTGCCCATTCCCTACCGCGCCATGGCCACCGACATGGAGACGGTGACCCCCTTCGTGCTCGACCATGGCAGCCTGGCCAAGGCGATGCAGGCCTCCATGTCCATCCCCGGCGCCCTCAAGCCCGTGGAGTGGGAGGGGCACATCCTGGCCGACGGCGGCACCGTCAACAACATGCCGGTGGACGTGGCCAAGGCCATGGGGGCCGATGTGGTGATCGTGGTGGACATCGGCGCCAAGCTGCGCACCCGGGAGTCGCTCAAATCCGGGCTGGCCATGATCGACCAGCTCACCACCTACATGACCCAGGTCGGCACCGAGAAGCAGAAGGCGCTGCTGGGGCCCAAGGATGTGCTGCTCAGCCCTGAGTTCGGAGACATGGGGATCGCCGATTTTGCCCGGATGCCGGAGGGGATCAAGCAGGGGGAGGCGGTGGCCAATCGCGCCGCTGCCCAGCTCGATGCCCTGTCACTCTCCCCCGACGCTTACGCGAATTACCGCAACAAGAAGCTGAGTCGCCGCGCCGAGCGTAGCGGTCAACCGGCCTACTACATCGACAAGGTGGAGATCCTCAACAAGTCGCGCCTCTCCGACGAGACGGTGCGGGCCATGCTCAAGGTGCGCCCGGACAAGGTGCAGACCTATGAGAGCCTGGAGGCCGGCATTCGCCGCCTCTACGCCCTGGAGTCGTTCGACCGCATCACCTACGAGGTGGTGGAGCGGGACGGCGAGAACGTGCTGGTGGTGGATGCCAGCGAGAAGAACTGGGGACCTGGCTATCTCAACTTCCAGCTCGGCTTCTCCGATGACTTCGAGAGCAGCTCCAACTACAACGTCGGCATGTCCTATACCCTGACCAACGTCAACGACTGGGGCGCCGAGTGGCTGACCGAGGCGTCGCTCGGCACGGCCAAGCACCTCAAGACCGACTTCTATACGCCACTCGAGCCCTCCCAGACCTTCTATGGCGAGGCGAGCCTGGCTTATGACAAGACCGAGCGCCGGGTCTTCTTCCCGGAGGAAGATGTGCAGCTGTCCGGAGTCCGTTACCTGGACTCGGAGTACAGCTTCACCAGCGTGGATCTCGCCGTCGGTTGGAATCGGCAGCCCTGGAGCAGGGTGTCCCTGGGGCTGGAAGGCCAGGTGGGCAGCGTCGATGTCCAGAACCTGTCCGACGCGAGTGCGGATGCCACCGCCTGGGGGCCCTACATTCGCTTCGAGCACGACACCCTCGACAGCCGCTACTTCCCCTACGAGGGAATCTACTGGGACATCAAGGGGGGCTACTCCCACATCAAGATTGAGCCGACCGGCGAGCCGACGGAGAACACCGAGGGGCTCAACTACCACCTGGCGATGATCAAGCCCTGGTCATGGGGACGGCACAGCCTCAACCTGATGCTGGAAGGGGGCGGCTCCTCCTCGGAGGAAGAGGTGCCGCTGTTCGTGCAGGATCTCGGCGGCCTGTTCCGGCTATCCGGCTTCCAGCACTACCAGTTGAGCGGCCGCTACAGTCTGTTCAGCGGTCTGCGCTACATCTACCGGGTGGCGGACAACGACTTCGGGGCCATCAAGGCACCCCTGTTCCTCGGGGGATCTCTCGAGCAGGGCGGAGTCTGGGACAAGGGAGCCGACATCAGCCTGGAGTCCTCCTACACCGCCGGCTCCGTCTATGTGGGGGTGGAGAGCTTCCTCGGCCCCATCTTCCTCGGCTATGGCATGGCGGAGGGGGGGCATGACATGTTCTATCTGCAATTGGGCACTACGTTCCAATAAGGGTGAAATGCTGACTTTTTGTTAACTCGTCTGTGTTGTGTGTCTTGTCAGTTTAAAAAAATCTAACTGGCTTATATGGTTATGCTGGTTTGATGAATAACTGCACAGGGTTTGGATTTTAATTAGTCGTTAAAACTTATATAGTGGGGGGCACCCTACGGGTGTCCCGCAAGGACGATCGCCGCGAGCTTGGGCGAACCCCAAAAAAAGACCAAAGAGGAATTAGTCGTGCTTGAAACATACCGTAAACACGTCGCAGAACGTGCCGCCGAGGGCGTGGTTGCCAAACCTCTGGATGCAGAGCAGGTCGCCGCCCTGGTTGAACTGCTCAAGAACCCCCCCGCCGGTGAACATGATTTTCTGAAAGAACTGTTGTCCTCCCGCGTTCCCCCGGGTGTTGATGAAGCGGCCTATGTCAAAGCCGGCTTCCTCACCGCCGTCGCCAAGGGCGAGGCTCACTCTCCTATCCTGACTGCGGCCGAAGCGGTCGAGCTGCTCGGCACCATGCAGGGTGGTTACAACATCCAGCCGCTGATCGATCTGCTGGATGACGCCGAACTGGCTCCTCTTGCTGCCAAGGGCCTCTCCCACACCCTGCTGATGTTTGACTCCTTCCACGACGTGGAAGAGAAGGCGAAGGCGGGCAATGCCCACGCCCAGCAGGTGCTGCAATCCTGGGCCGATGCCGAGTGGTTCCTGAACCGCCCCGCCCTGGCCGAGAAGATCACCGTCACCGTGTTCAAGGTGACCGGCGAGACCAACACCGATGATCTGTCCCCTGCACCGGATGCCTGGTCCCGTCCCGATATCCCGCTCCATGCCCTGGCGATGTTGAAGAACGCCCGTCCCGGCATCACCCCGGACAAGGACGGCGTCATCGGCCCCGTCAAGGCCATCGAAGAGCTCAAGCAGACCGGTTTCCCGCTGGCGTACGTCGGTGACGTGGTCGGTACAGGCTCTTCACGCAAATCTGCCACCAACTCGGTGCTCTGGTTCATGGGCGACGACATTCCGTTCGTGCCGAACAAGCGCGCCGGCGGCGTCTGCCTCGGCGGCAAGATTGCCCCCATCTTCTTCAACACCATGGAAGATGCTGGCGCCCTGCCCATCGAAGTGGACGTCTCCAAACTGGAGATGGGCGATGTCATCGACATCTTCCCCTATGAGGGCAAGATCACCCGTCACGGCACCGACGAGGTGCTGGCCCGCTTTGAACTGAAAACCGAGGTGCTGATCGACGAAGTGCGCGCCGGTGGCCGTATTCCGCTGATCATCGGCCGCGGCCTGACCGACAAGGCCCGCGAGGCCCTGGGCCTGCCGTTCTCTACCGTGTTCCGTCGCCCGCAACCGGTGGCCGACACCGGCAAGGGTTACACCCTGGCCCAGAAGATGGTGGGCAAGGCGTGCGGCGTGCAGGGCATTCGCCCCGGCACCTACTGCGAGCCCCGCATGACCACGGTCGGCTCCCAGGACACCACTGGCCCCATGACCCGCGACGAGCTCAAAGATCTGGCTTGCCTCGGTTTCTCCGCCGATCTGACCATGCAGTCCTTCTGCCACACCGCGGCCTATCCCAAGCCCATCGACGTGCAGACCCACCACACCCTGCCGGACTTCATCATGAACCGCGGCGGTGTGAGCCTGCGTCCGGGTGACGGCGTCATCCACTCCTGGCTGAACCGCATGCTGTTGCCGGATACCGTGGGTACCGGTGGTGACTCCCACACCCGCTTCCCCATCGGGATCTCCTTCCCGGCGGGCTCCGGTCTGGTGGCCTTCGCCGCCGCCACCGGCGTGATGCCGCTGGACATGCCGGAATCCGTGCTGGTGCGCTTCAAGGGCGAGCTGCAGCCGGGCATCACCCTGCGTGACCTGGTCCATGCCATCCCCTACGCTGCCATCCAGAAGGGGCTGCTGACCGTCGAGAAGGCAGGCAAGAAGAACATCTTCTCCGGCCGCATCCTCGAGATCGAAGGTCTGCCGACCCTGAAGGTTGAGCAGGCGTTCGAGTTGGCTGATGCCAGCGCCGAGCGCTCCGCCGCCGGTTGCACCATCAAGCTGGATCAGGCGCCGATCATCGAGTACCTGAAGTCCAACATCGTGATGCTGAAATGGATGCTGTCCGAAGGCTACGGCGACGTGCGCACCATCACCCGTCGTATCAAGGGGATGGAAGAGTGGCTGGCCAACCCGGTGCTGATGGAAGCGGACAAGGATGCCGAGTACGCCGAAATCATCGAGATCGATCTGGCCACCATCAAGGAGCCCATCCTCTGTGCGCCGAACGATCCTGACGATGCCCGCCTGCTGAGCGACGTGGCTGGCAGCCAGATCGATGAGGTATTCATCGGTTCTTGCATGACCAACATCGGCCACTTCCGCGCCGCCGGCAAGCTGCTCGAGAAGTATCAGGGTGAGCTGCCGACCCGTATGTGGATCGCCCCGCCCACCAAGATGGACAAGGATCAGCTGACCGAAGAGGGCTACTACGGCATCTTCGGCCGGGTCGGTGCCCGCATCGAGATCCCGGGCTGCTCCCTGTGCATGGGCAACCAGGCGCGCGTGGCGGAAGGGGCCTCCGTGGTCTCCACCTCCACCCGCAACTTCCCGAACCGTCTGGGCAAGGGCGCCAACGTCTATCTGGCCTCTGCCGAGCTGGCTGCGGTTGCCGCCATCATCGGCAAGATCCCGACTGTGGCGGAGTACCTGCAGTACGCCAAGACCCTGGATGCCACGGCGGCAGATACTTACCGCTACCTCAACTTCAACGAGATCGCGTCTTACACCAAGAAGGCCGATGCGGTGATTTTGCAACAGGCGGTCTAAGGACTGACTGGTTGGACTCTCCACCCGATATAAACAATGCCGCGTCTCTACGCGGCATTTTCCATTTATGGCGGTTGCGCAATAATGGGCAGCCAATCTCTCGCCACTGCGTCGTCGATGGATTTACCAGTGCGCTGCGTTAGGTTGTCTGGCCTGGATGGTCCCATTGTCTTCTGTGTGAAGTGGGCGTTATTTCACTGTGGCGCTTGCCGGGGCAAGCCTGCGAATTGCGGCGTGGTTTCTATGTTTCTGTTCCGGATTGATCTGGCCCGTACGAGATGGCGTCTTGGCTGCACCCTGCTGGTATTGACTCTGCCATTGCTGGCGGGAGGCTGGATGGTACACGGCAGCTACGAGCAGGAGTTGAAGGCGGACGCCAGCGCCTCTGCCCACAAGGCCAAAACCTTGTTGGAGCGCATGTTGGATCAGGCCGAACAGGCCAATCTGGAGGCATTGTCGCTGGTGAACCGCTCCTGCGTCGACAATCTGCTGTTGCTGCGCAAGAGAGTGGCCCTCGAGCCTTTCCTGCGCTCAGTCAACCTGGCGCGCGGCGGCGTGATCCGTTGTTCTTCATTGTTTGGCCCCGTCCATGAAGTGGATGACGGCACTATCTACACCGGAAACAAGCTGCTGCTGATGAACGGCAACAAGGTGCGCCTGGATCATCCGCTGCTGGTGGTGCGCCATGAGCGCGGGCACGATGTGGCGCTGAGCGCCATCGACAGCACCCAGCTCAGCTTCATGCTCGCCATGAGCAGTGATACCAGCGAGCTGTTCCTGCAGGTGGGGTCGGACTGGATCGATGAATCCGGTCATCACCAGAACCAGCCCCCCAGGCTGTACAGCAAGATCAGCCTTGAACTCTCCTCCCACCGCTACCCCTTCGCCATCCATGCGGGCTATGCCATGCCGCTCTATTGGCACACCCTGTGGGAGGCTCGTCATCTGGCCCTGCTGTGGCTGGCAGGGACCTCGGTGTTGCTCGCACTGCTGGTATGGTGGGTGCTGGGTCGTCCGGGTTCCCAGACGGATGAGCTGAGGCGCGGGCTGCTGGCGGGGGAGTTTGTCCCCTACCTGCAACCCTTGATGGCCAGTGACGACGGCAGGATGGTCGGGGCGGAGGTGCTGATGCGCTGGCGTCACCCGAGATCTGGCTTGATCCGCCCCGATCTCTTCATCCCCCAGGCGGAAGAGTCTGGACTGATCGTGCCCATGACCACTCATCTCATGAAGGTCGTGGCCCAGCGTCTGAAGCAGGTGCAAACCCGGCTGCCCGGCGCTTTTCACATCAGCTTCAACATCAGCGCCGCCCACTGCCGGGATCTTTCCCTGCTGGCGGAGTGTCGCGCCTTCCTCGCGCACTTTGTGCCGGGGCGGGTGGTGCTGGTGCTGGAACTCACCGAGCGGGAGCTGCTGGTGACCAACCCGCAGACGCTCTCCTTGTTCCGCCAGCTCGACGAGATGGGCGTGCGGCTCTCCATCGATGACTTCGGCACCGGTCACTCCAGCCTTCACTACCTGCAACAGTTCCACGTGGACTATCTCAAGATCGATCGCTCCTTCATCGGTCGCATCGGGACCGAGTCGCTGTCCGAGCATATCGTCGACAACGTCATCGACCTCGGTCGGCGGCTGGGCCTCTCCCTGGTAGCCGAAGGAGTGGAGACGGAGCAACAGGCCGCCTACCTCAGGGGCAAGGGGGTTCAGTATCTGCAGGGGTTCCTGTTCGCCCGTCCCATGCCACTGCGCCAGTTCTGCCGGAAACTGACGACGGCGGAGAGATACACTCCCGCCGTCGAGCGCGCCACCCAGGCTTGATGCGGCTCAGCGCACCAGACCGTGCAACCAGTTCGCCAGGGTCTCGTGGGCGCTGCCGGGTTCGGGCGGCGCGGGGGCGAGCAGATGGTAGCCGGTACCGTCCTGAATGAAGCCGAGCGGGGCCGTCAGCAGGCCGTCCTCGAGGTCATCACACACCTGCCGGTAGGGGCCGATGGCGACGCCAAGGCCCGCCACGGCGGCCTGCAGGCTGAAGTAGAAGTGCTCGAAGGTCTGGGTCGGCGCCTCGTCGCTCGCACCCTGTCCGGCCTGCGCCTGCCAGCTTTGCCAGGCGGCGGGACGGGTCTTGGTGTGCAGGCGGGGGGCCGAGGCGCGCAGAGCCGGCAGCTCTCCTCCTAGCTCGAAAAACTGCGCCACCTTGCCCGGCTGGCAGACAGGCCCGGTCAGCTCCTCGAACAGCAGCTGGCTGTGCAGATCCTCGGGCCAGTCGAAGTCGTTGCGGCGGATGGCGAGATCGATGCCGCTGCCAAAGCTGAGGGCGCCGCCCCCCGCCATCAGATGGACGTCCAGCTCGGGGTGCAGGGCCTGAAATGCGGGCCAGCGCGGGATCAGCCAGCGCATCAGCAGGGTGGGCTCGCAGGAGAGCACCAGCGACTGAGGGCGGCTCTGCTGGCGCAGCGCCTGGGCCGTTTCCCGGATCTGGCCTAGCCCCTCTCTGACCGCCTGATAGAGCCGCTCACCCGCCTCGGTCAGGAAGACCCGGCGCTGGCGCCGATCGAACAGCCTGACGCCCAGGTCTTCCTCCAGCAGGCGCACCGCCCGGCTGATGGCGCCATGGGTGAGGTGCAGCTCGTCGGCGGCGCGGCCGAAGTGCTCGGTGCGGGCCGCCACCTCGAAGCAGCGCAGGGCCGTCAGGGAGGGAAGCGAGAGGGTTTTCTGTGAATTTTTATCACCATTCATGTGAGAAATCATCGTTCGTCATGGGGGTTATTGCCAAATAAAATAGCCGATATCCCATGTGATCAGGACTATTTTCATGACCGAACTGTTAGCCGTAGTAGCCATTACCTTCTTTGCCGTCATCAGCCCGGGCCCGGATTTTGCCATGGTGTCGCGCAACAGCCTGCTGCTCTCCCGTCGCACCGGCGTGCTGACGGCGCTCGGCATCGCGGCCGGGGTCTGTGTCCACGTGAGCTACACCCTGCTGGGGGTCGGCCTGCTGATCCAACAGTCCCTCTGGCTGTTCAACCTCATCAAGCTGGTGGGGGCGGCCTATCTCGTCTTCCTCGGCATCAAGATGCTGCGGGCCCAGCCCGAGACCGGGGAGGAGCTGGCCAGTCAGCCAGCCCTCTCCAGCCTGGGGGCGCTGCGCACCGGTTTTCTGACCAATGTGCTCAACCCCAAGACCACCATCTTCATCGTCAGCCTGTTCATGCAGGTGGTGCAGCCGCAGACGCCACTGGCGGTCCAGCTCGGCTACGGCGCCTTCATCGTGCTGGCCCACGCCCTCTGGTTCAGCGCGGTGGCGCTCTTCTTCTCCAGCGCGTCGGTACGGGCTCGTCTGCTGGCGGTGCGCCACTGGATCGATCGGATCTTTGGCGGTCTGCTGGTGGGTTTCGGCATGCTGCTGGCACTGACCCAGCCCTCGCGCTGAGGGGGAGGGGGTTGGCTCCCTTATCCACCCTCGACTGTAGGGGCTTGTTTTTCATGCCTTGGCGCTCGCTTTTCGGTAGAATTGCCGCTCATTTTGAAGTCAGATGAGGCGCGGTATGACGGTCAGGTTCCAGGCATTTCACAGCATCAAGGCGATTGGCAATCGGGAGGTGCTGTTCAACTGGTCCAGGACCAATCCCCTCGGCGCCCTGGATCAGGTGTGGCGCCCGAAGAGCCGTGACGAGCTGCAGCAACTGCTGCGGGAGTACCCGGATCGCAAGCTGCGGCTCATCGGCTCCGGTCTCTCCTTCGAACCCATCCACAGCGTCTATGCCGAGGGCAGCCAGGCGCTGCTGGTGGATTTGCATCATCTGCGCGGCCAGTTGGACAAAACCGCCGATACGGTGACCTATCAGGCGGGTACGCCCCTCGATACCATCTATGGGGATCTCATCGCCATGGATCGCATGCTGCCCGCGTCCCCCGGCGTCATCGGCATCCAGACCATGGGGGGCGCGCTCAGCACCGGTACCCACGGCCAGGGGCTGCACCAGTCCTCCCTGTGCGATGCGGTGGAGGCGATGACGGTGATGCTGGCCAACGGGGAGATCATTGGCGTGGATCGCACGGATCCGCGTTTCGGTGCCTTCGTGATGGGCATGGGCATGCTCGGCGTGTTGCTCGACGTCACCCTGCGCACAGTGCCGAACCGCATCATGCGCTGCACCAAGTTCACCACAGACTATCCCTTCCTGCTGGCACACAACGAGCGGCTGAACCGCGAGCACGGCTTCGTGAAGAGCTGGTGGTTCGCCTGGACCGGCGAGAGCCACATCTGGCTGGTGGATCCCGCCTCCGAGGAGGAGGTGGCCCGTTATCGGGCGGGTGGCAGCGAGCCGCTGCTGCTGGAGGGAGACGTTGACAGCGCCATGAGCGCCGCACTCAATGACACCATAGACGCCACCCTGCAGAAGATGGCGCGGGACACCAAGGACGAGGCGCGGGCGGGCGAGCACTTCGAGACGGTGCGCCGCTTCAAGGATGCCTCTGACTTGGTGGGCAACGTCTACCAGATCCTCTGCAAGGGGATACCGGCGCCCCAGATCAACTGCGAGGTGGCCGTGCCCCTCGAGCGCATGCAGGAGGCGCTGGCGATACTGCAGCACTGGCAGGAGTGTAACCCGGGGGCGCTGCACTATCCCTTTATCCTGCGCTGCACCGGCCCCTCCGAGGCCTGGCTCAGCGCCGCCCATGGCAAGTCGGTGTGCTGGATAGGGTTCCTGGTCTATCTGGCGGCGGACGGCACCTTCGTGGGGGGCTCCATGGAGCAGATGCGCGAGCTGCAACAACTGCTGGTGCCGCTCGGCGGTACGCCGCATTTTGGCAAGCACCTGGCGATGGATCTCTATGACTTCCCGGCCCTGCTGCCGCGCTGGCACGACTTCCTGGCCCTCAAGGCCGAGCTCGACCCCCTCGGCCGCTTCGAGAATCGCTGGCTCGGCGAGCTGTTTGCCAACCGGTAAGGATTGAACATGACCGACATGCAAGACACCCGCGTACTCATCACCCTGCCGCTCAGAAGGGAGTCATCGAGATGACAGATATGCAAGACACCCGAATCCCCGTGACCCTGCTGACCGGCTTTCTCGGCAGCGGCAAGACCACCTTGCTCAATTACTGGGTCAAGCAGCCGGAGCTCGGCGAGTGCGCGGTGCTGATCAACGAGTTCGGCTCGGTGGGGCTGGATCATCACCTGGTACAACAGGTGGATGAGCAGGTGGTGTTGCTCGATTCCGGCTGCATCTGCTGCTCGGTGCAGGGCTCCCTGGTGGAGGCGCTGCAGGGGCTGTTTATGAAGGCTATCCAACGGAAAATTAAGCCTTTCAAACGACTCATCATAGAGACCACCGGTCTGGCGGATCCGGCCCCCGTGCTCTTTACCCTGCGCGAAGAGGGCTTTATCGCCCAGCGCTACCGCTTCGATGGCACCGTCACAGTGGTGGATGCCGGTCATATCGAGCAGCAGCTCGGCCAGCAATACGAGGCGGTGAAGCAGGTGGCGCTGGCGGATCTGCTGGTGGTGAGCAAGGGGGATCTGGTGGACGGCGAGCAGCTGGCTCGGGTCGAAAGCCAGCTGGCGGCCCTCAACCCGGCGGCCCCCATCCAGCAGGTCACCAATGGCGAGCTGTCGCCAGCGGTGCTGGATAAGCTTGGCGCCTACAACGAGGCGGCGGGGCGTGACATGCGCCAGCTGCTGGCCTGGCTGCGCACAGAAGCCCCCAAGCAGGGGCTGGCCTCGCCGATGCAGCCAAAGATGAAGCCGTTCGCTGCCAAGGTGGGTACCGCTGCGCCGACCCATTTCGAGCATGGCAACATCGAGAGCTTCTCCCTGCGCATCGGCGAGCCGCTCAAGCCGTCCCACCTGCTGGCTGCCATCGACGCGGTGCAGGGGCGGTATGGCGACGCCCTGCTGCGGCTCAAGGGGATTTTGCAGCTGGAGGGAGAGAGCCAGCCGGTGGTGATCCACGGCGTCCACGGCCAGCTCTATCCGTTGCAGGCGCTGGGGGAGTGGCCGGAGGGCAAAGCCCAGTCCAGGCTGGTGTTCATCGTGAAGAGTCAGGACAAGGCGGGCATAGAGCGACTCTTCATGGAAACGCTCAAGGCCCCGGAGCCCAGCCTGGAAGAGCAACTCAGGGCCATGCTCGGCCAGCCGGATGCCTGATATGCTGATCTGACCCGCCCAGTCTGCAAACCTGAGTGCGGGTCTTTTTCTATCTGAAGAAGAGGTGACAGCTCATGCCTGAAAGCGCACAGATGGTGACCCCTGCCCAACGCAAATGGCTGCCCTGGTTGACTGCGGTCGGTTTCTTCATGCAGACGCTGGATGGCACCATCCTCAACACCGCCTTGCCCAACATGGCCGAGACCCTGGGGGAGAGCCCGCTGCAGATGCAGTCGGTGGTGATCGCCTACATGCTGACAGTGGCCCTGCTCATTCCCGCTTCCGGCTGGCTGGCGGACCGATTCGGCACTCGCCGCATCTATCTGGCCGCCATCCTGCTGTTTACCCTGGGGTCGCTCGCCTGTGCAGCCGCCAACACCCTGCCGATGCTGGTGGCTGCCCGGGTGCTGCAAGGGGTGGGCGGCGCCCTGCTGATGCCCATAGGACGCCTTGCCGTGCTGCGGGTCTACAGCAAGCACGAACTGCTGCGGGTGATGTCCTTCGTCACCATTCCCGGCCTGGTGGGGCCGCTGATCGGCCCGGCCCTGGGGGGCTGGCTGGTGGAAGTGGCGAGCTGGCACTGGGTGTTTCTCATCAATCTGCCGGTGGGAATACTCGGCTTTATCGCGAGCTGGTACTTCATGCCGGACTTGCGGCAAGGCACGGCCACGTTCGACTGGCAGGGATTTGTGATGTTCAGCGCCGGCATGGTGCTGGTGTCGGTGGGTTTGCAGGGGCTGGGGGAGCACAGCATCTCCACCGGCTGGGCGCTGTTTGCCCTGCTGTTTGGTCTGGCCGCCATGGCCAGCTACTGGCTCTATGCCGCCAATGCCGAGGAGCCGCTGTTCAGTCTGGCGCTGTTCAAGACCAGCACCTTCGCCATCGGCATCTGGGGCAACCTGTTTGCCCGCCTCGGCAGCGGTGCCATGCCTTTCCTCACCCCGCTGTTTCTGCAACTGGGGCTCGGCTTCTCGCCGAGCAAGGCGGGGATGACCATGATCCCCACCGTGTTGGGGGCCATGCTGACCAAGACGCTGGTGAACAGGTTGATCCCGCGCATCGGCTATCGCCGCATCCTGATCGGCAATACCCTGGCACTCGGGGCCATGATCGCCAGCTTCTCCCTCATCGACAACCAGGTGCCCTACGGGGTGTTGCTGGGTTGGCTGGCGGTGTTCGGCGCCATCAACTCGCTGCAGTTCTCCGCCATGAACACGCTCACACTGCAAGACTTGAGCGCCGAGCACGCCAGCAGTGGCAACGGCTTGCTGTCGGTTGTAATGCAGCTCTCCATGAGTCTTGGGGTGGCCATCGCCGCCAGCCTGCTCGGGCTCTTTTCCGCCGGACTGCCGGCCCAGGATAGCGAGCGCTGGCTCGGCGGCTTCCACCTCACTTATCTGTGCATCGGTCTGATGTCCATGCTGGCGGCGCTGATCTTTGCCCAACTGGCGAGGAAGGAGAGCAGGGAGTAAAAGCCAGGGGTAGATGTCAGGCCTGGGCGGGCAGGTAGCTGACCTGGCAGGGCAGACGCGCCAGCAGGCTGGCAAGATGTTCGGTAGCCAGCAGCAAGGTCAGCTCGGGGTGGCCCGGGGTCCAGGTGAAAGCGTGATGGGCCAACAGGGCCGGATCCACCAGCAGCGGGATATCGGCGTGGGGCAGGAAGGGGCAGACGGCCCCCGGCAGGCAGCCGATCTGCGCCTGCATCTCCTCGGCGCTGCAGATGGAGGGCTTGGCACCGAGGATAGCCTTGACCGCCTTGCTGTCGAGCCGCCCCTCCCTGTGGGTCAGCAACAGGGCGAAGCGGCCATCCTTGAACTTGAGAAACAGGGTCTTGCTGAACTCCGCCTGCCAGCCGAGGCGGGCCTTGACCCGCTCGTCGGTGGCGTAATCGAGGATGGGTTCGTGCTCATAGCGCTGGTGGGGCAGCTCGGCCAGCAGCCGGCAATTGAAGTCATGGATAGTGTCGAGTGGCATGGGGGTCTCCTGTGTCAGGGTCATGCTGCCAGCCGCACCGGCCCGGGCCCAATCATCCTTTCTGATGGCGGATAAGCGACAAGGGCACCGAGGTGCCCTTGTCGATCAGTGCGGCTGCAGGTCGACCGCATCCCAGTGGAAGGGAATGGGGCTGAGCCGCTGGGAGGCCTTGTCGTAGATATTCCACAGCTCGCCCAGGGGGCGGCCATCGACGGGATGGCGCAGGGCGGGGGCCAGCTCCGCCAGCGGCCAGAGCACGAAGGCGTTGGTGAGGATCTCGCCGCGGGGCAGTACCAGGGGCGCCTCACAGACCAGATCGCCATAGAGCAGCAGATCGAGATCCAGGGTGCGGGGGGCGAACTTCTTGGCATCCGGCTCGCGGCCGTGGGCGAACTCCATGGCACGCAGACGCTGGCACAGGGTCGCCAGCGGCAGGTCAGTGTCGGCGCCGACCACCAGGTTATAGAAGGGGCGGCCATTGAAGCCCACCGCCTCGCTCTCGAATACCCTGGAGACAGCAAGCTGCCCAAACTCAGCCTGCAGGGCGTCGAGTCCGGCTCGGATGTGGTGCTCCCGTTCTATGTTCGACCCCAGGCTGATATAGATGCGGGTCATCAGCTGGCGCTCGCGACCGGGGTGCGGTGACGCAGGATCTCGACCCCAACCCCGGCGGCATTGGGTACGGCGCCCGGCTTGGTCAGGGTGACCTTGACCCACTGCACCCGCTCGTCGGCCAGCACCAGGGCGGCCACTTGCTCGGCCATGGTTTCGACCAGCTCCACTACCTTGCTCTGGGCGTGATCACAGATCTTGCGGGAGAGGGTGGCGTAATCCAGCGCCAGATTGATATCGTCGGTTGCGGCGGCGGGTCGGTTGTCGAACCCCATCTCGAGATCGAAACAGAGCTTCTGGCGAATGCCCTTCTCCCACTCATATACCCCTATGGTGGTCAAAACCTCGAGTCCGCGAATAAACACCTTGTCCATGACAGTACTTCTTCTTTACTCTTGATGGGCTGTGAAAACAGCGCAGGGATGCAGGCCTGGCAAGCCGATTGCCGCTGGCGGCCGGTTTGGGCGACACGCTTTCGGGCAAGCCCAGACCAGAGAATGTGGCCCGCATCATACCCCATTCATATCGTGGTAAAAACGACCAAGATGACGGCCCTGACGATTTTGATGATTATTCTGGCCTATCTGGGCGGCTCGATGTCCAGTGCCGTGCTGGTTTCCCGCCTCACGGGTCTGCCGGATCCCCGCGACCATGGCTCCCACAACCCGGGGGCGACCAATGTGCTGCGCCTCGGTGGGCGCATGGCGGCACTCATCGTCCTGTTGCTCGACGTGCTCAAGGGCATGGCTCCCGTCTATCTCGCCTGGTATCTGCAGATCAAGCCCGTCTATCTCGGTTTCATCGGTGTCGCCGCCTGTCTGGGTCACATGTATCCCATCTTCTTCCACTTTCGGGGCGGCAAGGGGGTCGCCACGGCGCTCGGCACCATGCTGCCCATCGGCTTTGCCATGGGGGGCGCCGCGATCGCCACCTGGTTGCTGGTGCTGCTGGTGAGCGGCTACTCTTCACTGGCCTCCATCGTTACCGTGCTGCTGACGCCACTCTTTACCTACCTGCTCAAACCGGAATATACCCTGCCGGTCTCCCTGCTCTCCTGCCTCATTCTGGTTCGCCATCACGAGAACATCACCCGCCTGCTCAGGGGCGAGGAATCCCGGCTCTGGGGCCGCCGGGGAGCGGCTTCCCCCACAGAAGTGATAAAAATGAGTGATGCTGCGCAAAAAAGAGACGAACGAGACGAAAAGTGAAATTTCCCGTTGACCACCTGCCCTAAAATCCGTTTAATAGCGCCCACGCCCAGATAGCTCAGTCGGTAGAGCAGGGGATTGAAAATCCCCGTGTCGGCGGTTCGATTCCGTCTCTGGGCACCAATATTTTGGTGCCATGAAAGAAAATTTTGTTCATGCACAACGATTTAAGTGTGCCGGCTTAGCTCAGTAGGTAGAGCAACTGACTTGTAATCAGTAGGTCACCAGTTCGATTCCGGTAGCCGGCACCATTTGCCCAGATAGCTCAGTCGGTAGAGCAGGGGATTGAAAATCCCCGTGTCGGCGGTTCGATTCCGTCTCTGGGCACCACCATCAAGGCGATGAGATAGCGATATCTGGTCTCCGATAGTTAATTCCTCCTTAGTTCAGTCGGTAGAACGGCGGACTGTTAATCCGTATGTCACTGGTTCAAGTCCAGTAGGAGGAGCCAATTAAAAAGATCCCTGTCGCAAGACAGGGGTCTTTTTTTATGGTCTCGCATGCGTATATCCGCCGTCGGGATGCGCTCGCCAGGATGTTGGCCACAATGGCTTAACGGAAAGCTGAAAGTGCATTAAAAACAGGCAGTAAATGCATCATAAATGGTCTCGCTGCTTAAGCTCCTGTACAAGAACTGGTCGTTACAATGGTGCTCATATAGAACAAGGGCTGCAAGCCCGCAACTAGCATCGACGAGGCTGTGATGAACTTAAGACTGACACCTGTATGGATTGCATTGGCATTGGCTGGCACGGTTGCTCACGCAAGTGACGACATCTACTTCGGTGCCGGTGTCGGTGCCGCTCACTTCAATGGCCTGAACAAGGTAGAAGGCGTTGAGAGTGGAACCGAAGACGCCTTCACCGGCAACCTCTTCATGGGTTACAACTTCAACGAAACGTTCGGTGCCGAACTGGGTTACCAGTACGCTGGCCGGGGCAATACCAACGGTGGCATCAACAACAACGCCTACGAAAATCAGGGTGCTACCCTGTCCGGTATCGCCCGTCTGCCGCTGGGAGAGGATTTTTCCCTGTTTGGTGAAGCGGGTGCCTACTGGTCGCACACCCACGGCTTTGGCGTGACGGATTCCCGCGTGTCGCCGCTGGCTGGCGTCGGTCTGACCTACAAGTTGAACGATGCCCTGGATCTGCAGGCGCGCTATCGCTACATGTGGGACGTGGCTGATTTGACCACTTACACCGGTGAGCAGTACAAGTCCAACCAGAGCGTGGCGACGCTGGAAGCGGTATATCACCCGTTCCGCACCTCCTACGTTGAGCCTGTTGCTGCTCCGGTCGTTACAGAAGCGGCTCCCGTGGTTGTCGAGAAGAACTTTGCCCTGAACTCCGACGTGCTGTTTGCCTTTGGCAAAGCCGAGCTGAAGGCTGAAGGTGTCGAGGCTCTGGATAGTCTGTACAAGCAAATCGTTGAATTCCAGCCCAAAGACGGCAGCGCCATCGTCATTGGTTACAGCGATCGCATCGGTTCCGAGGCTTATAACCAGAAGCTGTCCGAAGCCCGTGCCCGCACCGTGGCCGACTTCCTGGTCAGCAAGGGTCTGGCCACCAGCAAGATCGCCATCGAAGGCCGTGGTGAAGCTGACCCGGTCACCGGCACCCAGTGTGACGGCGTCAAGGGCAAGAATGAGCTAATCACCTGCCTGGCACCGGACCGCCGTGTCGAAGTCCGCGTCTCTGGCGTGCAGGAAGTGCAGCAATAAGCCGACGCCGCTAGGTGGATGTGAAGAGGGGATGCCATGGCATCCCCTCTTGTTTGTCGGGCTTGCGCTTCGCAGACGGGTAAAACCATCTGTCACGACGTCTGGTGCCCGATCCTTCTGCAATCGCTCGAAAATGTGTCGAACCCTTCCTCTTATACCTTCCCTGTCAGTGAGTTACAGCCATCATCTTGCCTAGTATGATGGCGTGACGAGCCTGTGTCCCGTCATCCCGGTCCGGGCGTGCGGGCTTCTGATCCCCTCCCTCGACATCCCGAAGCGGGACAAATCCATGACAGAGGTAATCTATGAATGCGACAGAGCTGTGGCAGCTTTCTCCCGAGCAGTTCAACGAGTGGCGGCGGGAGAATGACTATCCATTGATTTGGACATTGCTGGTGGCCTCGCTACCTCATTTCGGCGACTGGATGACAGAGCAGAAAATAGAGAAAAGCGTCATCTTCCAGATCGGCATCGCCCGTTTCATCAGCTCGCGATCCGTGCTCAGCCTCTGCGTCTACATGAGCGATGACAAGATAAGGCTGTATGAGACTGCCTCGAGTGCTCTGGAGTCCCTGCGCAAGAGCGGCCTCATCCGCTCCGAATCCCGCTTCGAGCCTTACTGCATGTGGCTGGCCGGCAAGTACGGCAAGGATGAGGTGAAACGGGTGCAGAGCCTGCTCTCCGTTTCCGAGAACAACAAGGGGGAGGCCCAGGTGCTGGGCAAGCATCGCCTGCTCAACATCGGCGGCGTCGAGCTCAAGAGCCCCATCATCTCCGGCCGGCTGCTCGACTTCACCTGCCTGGACGAGCTCTCGCTGGACGGCGCCGTCAACAACTCCAAGGTCTATCTGTGGCACTGCTCGGCCAAGGGGGTGAGGGTCAACGGCGGGGTGATCGGGCTCGATCTGTTCGATTCCTTGCTGTGGGACCACAGGGCCTGGGCCAAGAAGCGGGAGCTGGCGCTGGAGGACGGGGTGTTTCAGGACTTCACCATAGAGTGCGAGGAGATCCGCTTTCACTCCTCCCGGGCCGTGCTGAAAAACTTCAACGTCAGTGCCAAGAACTTCGATGCCACCATGGAGCACACCAATCTGGACAAGGTGCAGGTGGTCTACAACGAGAATGGCCGGATCGATCACAACGAAGCCAGCAAACTTTACCGCAATGCCAAGCGACTCTTCTCCAGCGTGGGGGACACCGTGGATGCCGGTGAATGCTACTACAAGGAGAAGCTGCACGAGATGAAATCCCTGGCGCGTCCAAGGGAGCTGTTCAGGGAGCGCTGGTTGCGCAGCGGCTTGATGAAGAAGGGGTGGCTCTCTCTGCTGTGCTACCTCAAGTGTGCCGGCAAGTTTGTCAGCTTCATCACCTGGGGATTTGGCGAGCGGCCCATCAGAAGTCTGCTGATGTCGATGGGGGTCATCCTGTTGGCAACCCTGACCTACTTCCTGGCGCCGGAGTCCGTGACCCATGGCCATCTGGGGCGCTCCCTCTACTTCAGCATAGTAACCTTCGTGACCCTGGGTTACGGTGATATCTCCCAGACCTCCTCTCCCCTCCAGCTGTTGTCGGCCATAGAGGCGTTCTGCGGCATGTTTCTGACCGGTCTCTTCCTCGCCGGCTTTGCCTCGAAAACCAAGCAGTACTGACGACCAGGCTGGCGGTGGGGGGCAGCCAGCCCCGCCGCCAGAGGCTGAACGTCCATCGATCCCCCTTCTTCCTTGACGCAGCGGTAGTGGAGCGACTTTATTTAGAGTCATCGATCGCGATCGCGATGGATGGCGCGGCAAGCGTTGTACGAGAGAAACACACAGGGGAGCGAGAGCGGTATCGAACAGTCCACAATCGAAGCATAGAAGGAATAACGCTATGATATTGAATCACTTATGGGGATTGTATGCGCATCCTCACACCGAATGGCATACCATAGACGAGCGGCATGACAGTTTCCGAAACAGTCTGACCCATATCCTGATCGTGGCCCTTATCCCCCCCATCTGCGCCTATTATTCCGCCGTACACATCGGCTGGAGCATTGGTGTCGGGGATCCCATCACCCTGACCGCGAACAGCGCTCTCATGCTGTCGATAGCCATGTACGTGACGCTCATCATCGGCGTCCTCGCGCTCTCCTATCTGGTGCACTGGATGGGTCACACCTTTGGCTCGGATCCCAGCTACACGACGTCGCTCGAACTCGCGGCCTACACCTCCACACCGCTGTTCATGGTCGGCTTCTCCGCGTTCTTCCCGCACCTCTGGTTCGTGATGATCATCGGACTCATCGGACTCAGCTACTCGGTTTACCTGCTCTATGTGGGGGTGCCTATCCTGATGCACATTCCCAAGGAGCAGGGGTTCATCTATGCCAGCTCCGTGGTCACGGTCGGCCTGGTGTTGCTGGTCTGCGTGCTGGCAGCCACGGCCATTCTGTGGGGATCCGGTTTTGGTCCCGTGTTTACCCAGTAGTCAGCAAGCCGGCAGAAACGACAAGGGCGCCATCATGGCGCCCTTGTCGTAGTACTGGCTCACGCATCTCTGGTTGAGGCAATCCGACGGGGCTGCCTCAACCAGTATCAGCGCGGGTTGCCGCTGCCGATGCCGAACGGGATGCGGTAGTCACTGCTCTGATCCCCGAGGCTCAGGGTCAGCCTGCCCTGGGTGCGGCTCGGGATCTGCACCTGCTGGGTGCCCATCAGGTTGGCGTGGACGGAAGCCACCACATCACCAGACTCGTCGCGTACCTCCAGCATGGGGTTGGCATTGCCAGCGATAGCCGCACTGGTATGCCAGTTCACGAACAATACACCAGGAGCGGCATTGAAGTCGGCGGGGACGGCAGCCTGGGCAACACCGGCACTCATCAGGCCTGCGACGGCCAGCATCTTGATTACATTTTTCATGTTCATTCACTCTCTTGATTTTTATGTCATTGGCAAGGCCGGAGAGGCCCGCATCAACGCATCCTTGCAAGAGGTTATTCAAATAATATGCAGTTCTTTTTCTGACATCAGATACCCACTTTAGGGGGCACAGTCCGGAACGACCTGTTATTTGGCGGCTTGGCTATCCTGCCTAAGCGATGTATGAATGGTAATCAGGATATTGAGCGGTTGTTAGCGAGATAAACTGGCCTAGATGTTCAAAAAAAATGAACAAAATATAAGCGAGTGACCGCCCCAGACTCCAGGGGGTGAGCCGATACGGCCATAGAAAGCGGCGATTGACACCGGATTGTCATCTGAAGCGCTTAAGGTGCAACCTTATTTTCAATATGGTTCAAGGATGACTATGTTCCGTCTCTCTTCCCTCACCCTCGCGCTCTCTGCCGGTCTGGCCATGACACTGCTGACCGGTTGCAACTCGGATAACGACTCCTCTTCGGCCACCGGGTCCGACTACCAGTACAGTACCAAGGCTGTCTATGTCGCTCGCCAGGATGCGGACAGTTATGAAGTGGCGCCAGCCGGCTTCACCCCCGTCTTCACCGAACTGGTTGCCCGACATGGCTCCCGTTCCCTGTCCAGCCCCAAGTATGACGTGCTGACCAAGCAAATCTGGGATGCGGCTTCCCGGCAGGGGGCCCTGACCGATCTGGGTCAGAAGCTCGGCGCCAAGGTGGACGCGGTCACCGCAGCCAACCGGCAATTGGGCTATGGCCTGCTCTCTGCGGTCGGCAAGGAGGAACATGCCCTGCTGGCGACCCGCCTGGCCGAGCGGCTGCCGGCCCTGCTCGGCAAGGGAGGTGTGCCCGGCTGTATCCGGGTCGAGACCTCGGGCAAGGACAGAGCCAACGAGAGCGCCTACTACTTCATGGAGAGCCTGGCCAAACGGGTCGATTTCATCACTGACAGCAAGGCTTGTTACGTGAGCCAGCAGAACCCCTCCGAGATCGACAAGGGGCTGCGCAACAAGTTCGAGCTCTACTTCCACAAGACGGAGCCGGAAGGGGATTACCTCCAGTACCTGCCCGCCTTCCAGGCCTATATGGCGTTCGTCGGGGATGAGGAGGAAGGCGTGTCCCCGGCGCCCGAGCTGAGCGAGGCGCTCGGTGGCCTCAAGACCCTGCCCCAGACCCGGGTGATGGCGCGCGAGATGCTTGAACGCCTCTACAGCACGGCGTTCGTCGACGAGCTGGCTGCCGGTGTCGAATATGTGGCGGTGAACCCGGAAGATGGTGACAAGACCTATGTGCGTGACGAGGTGGATGCCGCCCTCATGCTCTACAACCTCTTCATCATTGGCCCGGGGATGATCCGCGAGGCGCAGGCGCAAGGGGCGCCCTGGGAGCTGGAGCAGTTCATCACCCCGGAGGAGTCGGCCTGGTTCTCCTACCTCTCCGATGCCGAGGACTTCTACGAGAAGGGGCCGAGCCTTGCCAGCCAGCGCGCTACCTACGCCGTGGCACAGCCCCTGCTCGACGGCCTGTTCGACGAGGTGCAGACCCAGGTGGTCGAAGGGGCTGGCGAGCACGTCGCCAAGCTGCGCTTTGCCCATGCCGAGACCGTGATCCCGCTGGCGGCACTGATGCAGCTGGAAGGCAGCCGTCAGAGCGCCCAGCCTGGCGTGCTGATGAGTCAGGCCAACAACGAATGGCGCGGCGGCTGGGTCTCTCCTTATGCGGCCAACATCCAGTGGGACGTTTATCGCAACGACGCAGGCCGGGTGCTGGTGAAGATGCTCTACAACGAGAAGGAGCTTGCCTTCAAGGCCGGTTGCTCTCCCATCGCGGTTGGCAGCTTCTTCTATGACTTTGGCGAACTCAAGCGTTGCTACGGTTATCCGTCCTGACACCCGCCCCTTGCCTTTGATAGAGCGGGCCTGTCATCACAGGCCCGCTCTGTTTGGTGGCGTCACACTGGGTCGACGCCTCGTCGTCCCCCATGCCAGGTGGTGCCCATGGATGCGGCTATGATGGCGGCTATCCCGAGCCACTGGGTCGGAGGCAGTTGCTCCCCCAGCCACAACAATCCCATCAGGGCGCCCATGGCGGGCTCGCCGCTGGTCAGAATGCCGTAACTCTTGAGCGGCAACCGACGCAGGGCAAACATCTCGAGGGAGTAGGGAATGGCACTGGAGAGCAGCCCCACCCCGGCGATGGTCAGCACCACGGGGAGGGTGAAAGTGACCTCGCTCGCACCACCGAGGCCGAAGGGCAGCACCAGCAGGGTGCCCACCCACATGCCCAGCGCCGGCGCCTGCGCCCCCAGCAGGGCTCCTGCCCGCTTGCCGGTCAGCATGTAGAGCCCCCAGAACACCCCGGCCCCGAGCGCCAACGCCGCCCCCAGGGGATCGAGGGTCTGTTCGGCCGCCCGCAGCGGCAGCAACAACAGCAGGCCGACGATGGCCAGCGCCAGCCAGAGGAAGTCTACCCGATGGCGGGAGCCGAGCAGCGCCACCGTCAAGGGGCCGATGAACTCGATGGCCAGCGCCACGCCGAGGGGGATCCGCTCGATCGCCAGATAGAAGAGCAGGTTCATGGCCCCGAGCGACAGCCCATAGGGGATGGCTCCCAGCAGGGTGCGCCGATCGAGGGGCATTCGCCAGAGATGAAACACCAGCGAGAGGAGCAGTGCGGCGCATCCCAGTCGGAACAAGGTGGTACCGGCAGCCCCGATCAGGGGGAACAAGGACTTGGCCAGCGAGGCGCCGAGGGTGATCGACAGCATGGCGAGGATGACCGCCAACAGGGAGGAGAGGGTGGTGTCGTTTGGCGGCATCTCGTTCAAACCTGAGCAGGAAAAGGGAAGTAAAATATATCTGGCGATAGCCGTAATCTCGGTCTAAAACTGGACCTATTCGATAATTTTTATCTCTCTATCCCCATGACCGATAAATTTGACCTGCTCATCCTCGCCGAGCTGCAACAGGATGCCCGTCTGCCCACGCCGGAGCTGGCCCACAGGGTCGGTCTTTCCGCCCCTGCCTGCTATCGCCGCGTTCGCGCCTTGCGGGAGTCGGGTCTCATCGAGCGGGAGGTGGCGTTGGTGGCCCCGGCCACCATGGGCTGGCCCATCACCATGCTGGTGCTTGTCACCCTGGAGCGGGATCACGGCCGTATCGTCGATGAGATGATTGGTGTTCTGAAAGGGGAGCCTGAGGTGATGGACCTCTGGTATGTGACGGGGGAGCAGGACTTCGTGCTGCAGGTCGCCGCCAGGGACATGGCGAGCTACGAGCAGTTCACCCGGCGGGTGCTGCATGCCAGGGAGCAGGTGCGCAGCTTCAAGACCCTGGTGGTCATGGGGCAGCACAAGCGTTACGGCGCCTTGCTGCCAGGGTGAGGAAAGAGGAGGGTGCAGCCACCTTTCCCGGAATCAAAGGAGCGCGAAGGGGCCGTCAGAAAAACTAAAAGGGACAGGTACTACCTGCCCCTCTGTGTCAGTCGGGCTCCCCAGCAGCCAGCTCCTCTGCCGTCATGGGCCGCAGCACCCGGCAGGGGTTGCCGGCCGCGACCACCCCCGCCGGTACATCCTTGGTCACCACGGATCCCGCCCCGATGACGCTGTTGTCCCCTATGGTGACGCCGGGGCAGATGACGACGCTGCCCCCAATCCAGACGTTGTGGCCGATGCGCACCGGCTTGCCAAACTCCACACCCTTGATGCGTGGCGCCACCGCCACCGGGTGGGTTGCGGTGTAGATCTGCACCCCGGGGGCCAGCAGCACGTTGTCGCCGATGTGCACCTCGCAGACGTCGAGGATGGTGCAGTTAACGTTGGCGTAGAAGTTCTCTCCCACGAAGATGTTGGCGCCATAGTCGCAGAAGAACGGCGGATTGATGGCGCACGCTTTGCCACGGCCGCCCAGCAGTTCATGGAGCAGGGCATCGCGCGCCGGCTTCTCCTGCCAGCTGGTGTTGAAGCTGTGATAGAGCCTGCGGCAGCGCTCCCGCGCCGCCCTGAGTTCGGGGTCACCCGCATCATAGGGCTCCCCCGCCACCATCTTCTGCCACTCGGGGCAACGCTCGGCTGCCTGCTGCGCTGTGATTGTCTCAGCCATCATTGATCCATCAACCAGATCAGGGATTCGTAAGGGCGCAGCTCGCAGGATTGCGGGTGGGCAGGACTGTCGGGGTAATTGCCAAGCAGCAAGCGGCCTTCACCGGTTTGTAGCTCGGCGGGTAGCGTAAACTCCACCGGCTCGCCGTAGAAGTTGCTCACCACCAGCAGTGTCTGGCCGTTGGCACTGCGGGTATAGGCCCAGATTTGCTCATTTCCCGCCAGCAGCTCCTGATAATCCCCCTGCGTGAAGATGGGGTGCGCCTTGCGAAGGGCGATGAGATCCCGGTAGTGCCAGAACACCGAGTCCGGGTCGGCCAGCGCCGCCTCGGCGTTGATCTCGGGGTAGTTGGCGGCGGGTTTGAGCCAGGGCGAACCTTGGGTGAAGCCTGCGTTGGGGGCCGCGCTCCACTGCATGGGCGTGCGGGAGTTGTCTCTGGACTTGGCCGCCAGAATGGCGAGGATCTCGGCCTCGCTCATCCCCTCCGCCTGCTTGATGGCGAAGATGTTGCGGCTCTCCACATCCTGATAGTCGTCGATGCACTGATAGCCGGGGTTGGTCATGCCGATCTCCTCCCCCTGATAGATGTAGGGGGTGCCCTGCAGCCCGTGCAAGGTGCTAGCCAGCATCTTGGCGGCCACCACCCGATGTTCACCCTCATCACCGAAGCGAGAGACGATGCGCGGCTGATCGTGGTTGCACCAGAACAGCGCCGACCAGCCCTTGCCGTGCATACCGCTCTGCCAGTGGTTGAAGATGCGCTTGAGCTCGAGGAAATCGAACGGCGCCTTGGTCCACTTGTCGCCGTTGGGGTAATCCACCTTCAGATGGTGGAAGTTGAACACCATGGAGAGCTCGGAGCCGTCCAGCGCGCCGTAGCGCTGGCAGTGCTCCAGCGACGTGGAGGACATCTCCCCTACCGTCATGGCGCCCACGGGGGCGAAGACGTCGCGGCTTATGTCCTGCAGGAATTCGTGGATGCGCGGCCCGTCGGTGTAGAAGCGGCGGCCATCCCCCACCTCGTCGTTCGGGAACGCCTGATCCTTGGAGATGAGGTTGATGACGTCGAGACGGAAACCGTCGACCCCCTTCTTGGCCCAGAAGTGGATGATGTTTTTGACCTCGGCGCGCACGGCCGGGTTTTCCCAGTTGAGATCCGCCTGCTCGCGGGCAAAGAGGTGCAGGTAGTACTGACCGGTGGCCGGGTCCAGCTCCCAGGCGCTGCCGCCAAACTTGGATTGCCAGTTGTTCGGTACGCCGCCTTCTACCGGGTCTTTCCAGATGTAGTAGTCGCGATAGGGGCTGTTCTTGTCACCCAGCGCCGACTTGAACCAGGTGTGCTCGGTGGAGGTGTGGTTGACCACTATATCCATCACGATGCGGATGCCGCGCCCGTGGGCGGCGGCCAGCAGCGCCTCGAAATCTTCCATGGTGCCGTAGGCCGGGTCTATGGCCAGGTAGTCGGCGATGTCGTAGCCGTTGTCCACTTGGGGGGAGATGTAGACAGGGGTCAGCCAGAGGGCGTCGATGCCGAGGGTCTTGAGGTAGTCGAGGCGGGCCATGATCCCCTTGAGATCGCCGGTGCCACGGGCGCCGGAGTCCTGAAAGCTCTTGGGGTAGATCTGGTAAATCACGGCGCTTTGCCACCAGGGTGTCTGTGTCATGGTTGGTTCGCTCATTGGTTGAAACTGATTGGAACAGGGCAAAGAAAAAGGGCGGAGCCAGGGCTCCGCCGATGTTGTGTGGATCAGGCCGTGGCCAGATCCAGCTTGCCGGCAGCCTGCTGGCGCTTGTAGACCAGCAGGGTCAGCACCACGGGCACCACTATGGCCACCAGCATGGCGACGGCGTAGATGCCCCAGTATTGCGGCTGGATGGAGAGGATGCCCGGCAGGCCCCCTACCCCGATGCCGTTGGCCATCACCCCGGCGAAACCGCAGATGAGGGCCGCAAGGCTGGAGCCCACCATGGCGCACAGCATGGGGAACTTGTACTTGAGATTGATGCCGTACATGGCCGGCTCTGTCACCCCGAGGTAGGCAGAGATGGCGGCCGGGACCGAGATCTCCCGTTCGTTCTCCTTGCGGCTGATCAGGATGATGCCGACGACCGCCGAGGCCTGAGCTATGTTGGAGAGCGCGATCAGTGGCCAGATGGGGGTGCCTCCCATGCTCTGCATCAGCTGCAAGTCCACCGCGTTGGTGGTGTGGTGGATGCCGGTGATGACCAGGGGCGCATAGAGGAAGCCGAATAGGGCCGCGCCGATGGGGGCGAAGGAACCTGTCATGGCGGCCTTGGCAGCGAAACCGACACCCTCACCAATCCAGCGACCGAACGGGCCGATAAAGGCGTGGGCCACGATCACCGCCAGCAGCAGGGAGATGAAGGGCACTATTACCAGGTAGAGGTAAGCCGGAATGATGCGCTTGAGGTTGGTTTCCACCCAGGCGAGGAAGACACCCGCCAGCAGGGCCGGAATAACCTGGGCCTGATAGCCCACCTTCTGGATGACGAAGAGGCCGAAGTCCCACACTTCCGGGGTCTGCTGACCGATACCGTAGGCGTTCATCAGCTGCGGCGAGACCAGGGTGATGCCCAGCACTATGCCGAGAATCTCGGAGCCCCCCATCTTCTTCACCGCAGACCAGCAGACACCCACCGGCAGGAAGTGGAAGATGGCCTCACCCAGCAACCAGAGGAAGGCGTGGACCTGGGCCCAGAACTGGCTGATCTCCACCAGAGTATGGGTCCCGTCATCGAACATCTTGATGTCGCCGATGACGTTGCGAAAGCCCAGGATCAGGCCGCCAGTGATGATGGCGGGCAGCAGGGGCACGAAGATCTCCGCCAGGTGGGAGATGCCGCGCTCCAGCGGATTCATGTTGTGGCGGGCCGCCTGCTTGGCGGCGTCCTTGCTGGCGCCGCTCACCCCTATTTCCTGGGTCAGCGCCTTGTACCACTGATCCACCTCGTTGCCGATCACCACCTGGAACTGGCCGCCCTGGGTGAAGCTCCCCTTCACCGAGGGTATGGTCTCGATGGCCTTGGGGTCGGCCTTGGCTGGGTCGGCCAGCACGAACCTGAGTCGGGTCAGGCAGTGGCTGACGGTGGTGATGTTGTCCTTGCCGCCGATCCGTTCGATCAGCTGTGCCAGATGTTGTGTGTTGACTTTTGACATGAGCCTTCCCTCTGTGACTCCATGAATAATGGTCGTGTCTTTGCCGGCTGGCCAATGACCGCCCGCTTATTGGTATCGTTCCCAATCAGCATGAGGCCAGTGGTCGACATCAGCAATGGGAACGTTCCCAATTCGTGGCGCTGGTCACAAAAAGCGCAAAACACCGAGAATGGAGGTAAAGATAGACTACAGGGGCTGACAGGGAGCTATGGTGGCTCTGGGGGGCTGCCCCTCTTCAATCTGATCGAGCAGCTGTCTGGCGGCCAGGATACCGGCGTCCTTGTAGCCGAAATCCAGGCTGAGGGTGTTGGCAAACAGGAAGGTGAGCATGGGATTGCTGCCGAGGCCGCTCACCAGGATGTCGGTGCGACCCTGCTCCTGCAGGTATTTGGCGGCGCCTATGGCCAGGGTATCGCTGGCGCAGACCATGGCCTGGATGGTGGGGGTGACCAGCTCGGCCGCCAGCCGATAGCCGCTTTGCAGACCGAGATCCCCGAGGGCGCTGCGGGGCGTGCGCCCCTGCTCCCGACAGTAGTCGAGATAGGCCTGGTGCCGGCGCAGCCCCGTGGTGAGATCGTTGCGTTCGACCCCCAGATAGGCCACCTCGTCGATGCCTCGTCCCCTGAGATGATCGAGCACGGCCCGCACCGCCCCCTCGTCATCGTAACAAACGGACGAAAACCCGGGGTGCTCGCGCACCATCAACACCAGCTTCTCCTTGAGCGCCGCCATGGCGGCGTAGTCCAAATCGTTGAAGGCAAACAGGATGATGCCGTCCACCCCGCGCCGCTCCAGCACCGCCAAGTGCTCGCTCACCTTGGTGGGGGAGAACTTGCTCTCCATCAGCACGGCGTCGTAGCCGCGGGCGTAGAGGGTCTCCAGCATGCCGCGCACCGCCTGGTTCTCCGAGCTGGAGTCGAGGCGTGACACCACTATGCCGACCACCTGCTGGCTCTGGCTGCGCATGGCCCGGGCCGACTTGCTCGGCACGAAGTCGTGCTCTGCGATCACCGCCTCGACCCTGGCTCTGGTCTGGGCGTTGACCCTGGGATCCTGATTGAGCACCCGGGAGACGGTCGACTTGCCGACCCCGCTGAGGCGAGCGATATCGAGGATGGTCAGTTTCTTTTCCATGGGGGATCCGTGACAGGGGAGGGCGACAACCGGGATGCAGACATTGTTGTGATTAAGTCCTGTGAATACAAGCCCATGGCGTTAGAATGCCATTTTTGCCCAGGCGACTCCCCTCGCCATTGCACAGGACGCGCATCATGGATCTGTTGGCAAGTCTGCACTTCTCCCTCTCCATCACGGGCCCCATCTGTCTGGTGCTGGTGCTCGGCATCTGGCTCAAGCGGCTGGGCCTCTTGCCTGACAGCTTCGTCGAGTCCGCTTCCCGCCTGGTGTTTCAGGTCACCCTGCCCGCCCTCTTGTTTCTCAGCATGGTGCGCACCGACTTTTCCACCATGCCTAGCCCCTGGCTGATCCTCTACGGCCTGCTCGGCACCCTGGCCGGTTTTCTGGTACTGGAGCTGCTGGCGGCCCGCTTCATCAGCGAGCAGAAATTGCGGGGCATCTTCGTGCAGGGCAGCTTTCGCGGCAACATGGGGATCATGGGGCTGGCCTACGTGCAAAACGCCTACGGCCCGGAGGGGATAGGCGCCGCCGCCCTGCTGGTGGGCTCCATCACAGTGCTCTACAACATCCTCGCGGTGATCACCCTGACCCGCAGCCTGGGGGGCGGAAAAGGGATCAGACCCATCCTCAAGGGGATTGTCAGAAATCCCCTCATCATCGCCATACTGGCGGCGCTGCCGTTCGGCCTGCTCGGCATAGAGTTGCCCCAGCTGGTGATCACCACGGGCAACTACTTCGCCAACATGACACTACCGTTGGCGCTGCTCTGCACCGGTGCCAGCCTCAACCTCAAGGCCCTGCGCGGCGGCGCCATGCTGACCGGCTGGGCCACCGCCAACCGTCTGTTCTGCATTCCCGTGCTGCTGGTGCTGGGAGCCTGGGCGCTCGGTTTCAACACCCAGGCCCTCGGCATCCTGTTTCTCATCAGCTCCACCCCCACCGCAGCCGCCAGCTATGTGATGACCCGTGCCATGGGGGGCGACAGCGCCCTGGCGGCGAACATCATCGCCACCACCACGCTCGGTTCGCTGGTGACCACCAGCCTGGGGGCGGCGCTGATGAACTATCTGGGGCTGATGGGATAGCCCTTCAGCCCAGCCGCTCGCGTTCCTGCTCCAGCACCATCTTCTCGTGGGCCAGGAAGAAGGGGCGGTAGAGCACATAGCTGTTGAGGATGCAGACCAGGCTCATCAGGCCATTGCTCCAACTGCCGTTGGCCGCCCAGGCGGCGCCCAGCGGGGAGGGCATGGACCAGGGCAGCAGGGCGATGAACTTGTCGAGGAAACCCCACTGGGTCAGCTGCCAGGCGATCACCGCATTGATCAGGGGAACGCCGATAAAGGGCAGGAAAAACAACGGATTCATGATGATGGGAAAACCGAACAGCAGCGGCTCGTTGATGTTGAACATGGAGGGGATGAACCCCAGCTTGCCCACCGACTGGATGGAGTGGCTGCGGCTGCGCATGGCCATGAACACCAGAGGCAAGGTAGTCCCAATCCCCCCGATCAGCAGGTAATAGTCCCAGAACCCTTGCAGGAAGATGTGGGGCAGGGGCTCACCCGCCATCAGCGCGGCCTGGTTGGCGCTCACCCCGGCCATCCAGAAGGGTGACAGCAAACCGGTCACTATAAGGGCGCCGTGGATCCCCATAAACCAGAGCAGATGGGCAATCAGCAGGGTGATCAGCAGGGCTGGCAGGGTGTCGGCACCCACGATCAGGGGTCGGAACAGGGCGGCCATGAAGTCCGGCAGGCTGATCCCGAACTGCTGCTGCAACCAGAGCCGCAGCAGGCTCAGCGAAAGCATGATGAACAGCAGCGGCACGATCAGCTGAAAGCCTCGCCGCGTCATCACCGGCACCTCATCCGGCATCTGGATGTACCAGCCTCGGCGATAGAAGAACCGGGTCACCTCCACCGAGTAGAACGCCATCAGCAGGGCCGTGAAGATTCCGGCGCCCCCCAGATAACCAAAGACACCGGGCTGCAGCGAGCGAAAGTCGATCAGCATCAGGAACGCCATGCAGCCCCCTAGACCGCACAGACGCTCGGGCATCTCGTATGCCTTGGCGAGGCTGGACGCCGCGCCGAAGGCGATGATCAGTGCCACCAGCCCCAGGGTGTGGGAGTAGACGGGAAACAGGAAGGGATGCAGCTCCCGCGCCAGCCAGTGCAACCACTGCCCGAAGGCGTGCGGCGTGTCGGGGGCGATGGGAGGATAGAGAATGGGGACCAGCAGGCTGCCGACGATGACGAAGGGCATGGCCAGCTGAAAACCATCGCGCAACGAGAGCACATGGCGACTGCGGGTCAGCCAGTTGGCAAACGGTACCATGCGCTGCTCTATCATGCCGACCAGCATTGCCATCCATTGCAGATTCATCACGTTATTCGGTTCCTTGTCATCCTGATACCCCTTGTCATTACGGGGCTTGGACGCCATTTTGACGGCTTTGCGGTTTTGTTTCCGTAATATCCGCGACCATTTTGCCATTTCATTACCTCGCTCACACTTCCCGACCCTTTGAATCGGAAAATGCCGATCCCGCTCACACATCAATGGATTTAATTTGGAAACCGGTTTCCAAATTAAATCCATCCGATCCAGAATGCGCCATCCGTTACGAACGTCTGGAGAATCGGGAAATGAAAAAAATCATGTTGTGCTGCTCTTCCGGCATGTCCACCAGCCTGCTGGTCAAGAAGATGAAAGAGGAGGCGGACAAGCGGGGATTGGACGCCGAGATACAGGCCTTCGGGGCGGCAGAGTTCGATCTGCAGATGCCTAACTACCAGGTCGTGCTGCTCGGGCCCCAGGTCAAATACATGCAGGCCGAGCTGCAACAGCGGGCCGCGGCCCACGGCGTACCGGTCGACACCATCAACATGATGGATTACGGCATGCAACGGGGTGACAAGGTCCTCGACCACGCCCTCACCCTGATCGGCTGATGCGCAGACCCCAACCAGTGAAAGTCACAAGGAAACCTTCATGAACACCCTTTACGAGCGTTTTGTCAGTACCATAGAGAACCGGGTCAGCCCCCTGGCCGGGCGGATTGGCCAGCAAAAATATGTGCAGGCAATCCGTGATGGCTTCATCGCCGCCTTGCCCTTCATGATCGTCGGCAGCTTCATGCTGGTGTTCATCTTCCCCCCCTTCTCACCCGAGACCCAGTGGGGCTTCGCCCGCGCCTGGCTCGACTTTTCAGCTACCTATCAACCGCAGCTGCTGCTGCCGTTCCAGCTGAGCATGGGGCTGATGACCCTGTTCATCTCGGTGGGGATAGGGGCCAGCCTGGCCCGCCAGAACGGGCTGGATCCGGTCACCACGGGTCTGCTCTGCCTGATGTCCTTCATGCTGGTGGCCGCGCCGGTCAAGGATGGCGCCATCTCCATGCAGTACTTCTCCGGCCAGGGGATCTTCACGGCCCTGATCACCGCCATCTATGCGGCCGAGGTCTATGCCTTCCTCAAGCGCAACAACATCACCATCAAGCTGCCGCCCCAGGTGCCGACCGGCGTCGCCCGCTCCTTCGAGGTGTTGATCCCGGTGCTGGTGATCATCCTGACCCTGCATCCCCTCAACCTGCTGCTGGAAAACAGCACCGGCATGATCCTGCCGGAAGCCATCATGTCGCTGGTCAAGCCGCTGGTGGCCGCCTCCGACTCCCTGCCTGCCATGCTGCTGGCGGTGCTGGTGTGTCAGATCCTCTGGTTCGTCGGGATCCACGGTGCCCTCATCGTCACCGGCATCATGAACCCGTTCTGGATGGCCAACCTGGCCAGCAACCAGGCCGCCATGGCGGCGGGTGAGGCGCTGCCCCACATCTTCCTGCAGGGCTTCTGGGATCACTATCTGCTGATCGGCGGCGTCGGCTCCACTCTGCCGCTGGCCTTCCTGCTACTGCGCAGCAAGGCGGCGCATCTGAGATCCATCGGTAAGATGGGCGTGGTGCCGGGCCTGTTCAACATCAACGAGCCTATCCTGTTCGGTGCCCCCATCGTCATGAACCCTGTCTTCTTCCTGCCCTTCATCCTGGTGCCGATGATCAACGCCACCCTGGCCTGGTTTGCCCTGGATCTTGGTCTGGTGGAGCGGGTGGTGTCGCTCACCCCCTGGACCACCCCTGGCCCCATCGGTGCCTCCTGGGCCGCCAACTGGGCCATCAGTCCCATGGTGCTGAGCCTGCTGTGCATGTGCTCCGCCGCGGCCATGTATTACCCCTTCCTGAAGGCCTATGAGCGCACTTTGCTCAAGCAGGAAGAACGGACTGACTCGAAAGAACCGACACTGGCGGCCGTTGCCAGCCGTTGATTGCCTGCGGGGCCGCCAGGCGGCCTCTTTTTTCAAGCTTGGAGTAACACGAGATGCAATACCGTTTTCCTGAACAGTTCTGGTGGGGCAGCGCCTCGTCTGCCGCCCAGGCGGAAGGTGCCAGCCAGCAAGGGGGCAAGGCGCCCACCATCTGGGATCACTGGTTCGAGCAGTCCCCCCATCGCTTCCATCAGCAGATTGGGCCGGCGCAGACCTCCGGTTTTTATGAGCATTTTCGCGATGATATCCGCCTGCTGAAGCAGCTGGGTCACAACAGTTTCCGCACCTCCATCGCCTGGTCGCGGTTGATCCCGGCGGGACGGGGAGAACCCAACCCACAGGCCGTCGCCTTCTACGACGCCATGCTCGACGAGCTCAAAGCCGAGGGGATAGAGCCCTTCATCTGCCTGTTCCACTTCGACATGCCGATGAGCATGCAGGCGCTGGGTGGCTGGGAGAGTCGGGAGGTGGTCGCCGCCTACGCCGAGTTTGCCGACACCTGCTTCAGGCTGTTCGGTCACAAGGTCAAGCACTGGTTCACCTTCAACGAGCCGATCGTGCCGGTGGAGGGGGGCTACCTCTACGACTTCCACTATCCGAACGTGGTGGATTTTCGCCGCGCCGCCACTGTGGCCTATCACACCATGCTGGCTCATGCCACGGCGGTGCAGCGTTACCGGGCCCTCGGTCAGGATGGCCAGATCGGCATCATCCTGAACCTGACCCCCTCCTATCCGCGCTCACAACACCCGGCAGATCTGAAGGCGGCCAACATCGCCGACCTGATGTTCAACCGCAGCTTCCTGGATCCGGCGGTCAAGGGGGAATACCCCGCCGAACTGGTCGAACTGCTGCGCGAATACGATCAGCTGCCGGTCTGCGAGCAGGGGGACAAGGCCCTGCTGGCGGCGGGCAAGATCGACCTGCTGGGGGTCAACTACTACCAGCCGCGCCGGATCAAGGCGCGCAGCCACGCGGTCAACCCTGCCAGCCCCTTCATGCCGGAGTGGTTCTTCGATTACTACGAGATGCCGGGCCGCAAGATGAACCCGCACCGGGGCTGGGAGATCTACGAGCAGGGGATCTACGACATCCTGGTCAACCTGCGCGACCACTACGGCAACATCCCGAGCTACATCTCGGAGAACGGCATGGGGGTCGAGGGGGAGGCCAAGTTCAAGGGCGAGGATGGCCAGATCCAGGATGACTACCGCATCGGCTTCATCCGGGATCACCTCATCTGGCTGCACAAGGCGCTGGAAGAAGGCTGCCAATGCCGGGGTTATCACCTCTGGACCTTCATCGACAACTGGTCCTGGAGCAACGCCTACAAGAACCGCTACGGCTTCATCGAGCTGGAGCTGGAGAGCCAGACCCGGCGCATCAAGAAGAGCGGCCAGTGGTTTGCCACCGCCGCCCGCGAGCATGGCTTCGACTGATTATTCCGCCAGCCGACCCGTATAAAGAAAGCGCGCCAGCCCAAGGGCCGGCGCCCATCACCAAGGAGTGTGTATGTTCGATCTGGAAGAGACAGTCATGGGTCTCATCATCAACGCCGGCATGAGCCGCAGCCTCTGCTTCGAGGCGCTGCGCCAGGCCAGGGCCGGCCAGTTTGCCGAAGCAGATGATCTGTTGCGCCAGGCCGCCGAGGCCGCCAACGCCGCCCACGCGGTGCAGACCCGGCTGATCGAGGCGGATGAGGGGGAGGGCAAGATCCCGGTCACGCTGATCCTGGTGCATGCCCAGGATCACCTGATGACCGCCATGCTGGCCCGGGAGCTGGTCACCGAGCTCATCGAGCTGCACCGCAAGCTGGCCGCCTGAGGAAGACGATCATGTTGCGACTCGGACTCGACATCGGCGGCACCAAGATCGAGGCTCAACTGCTCGATGGCCTGGGCGTCAGCCTGCTGTGCAAGCGTATCGCGACCCCGACCACGGGGTATGGCGATTTCCTGGTGGCCATCACCGACCTGGTGAACGAGATACGCCAGGAACTGGATGGCCCCTTCACCATAGGCATAGGGCTGCCCGGGGCCATCGACCCGCAGACGGGGCGGATCAAGAATGCCAACTGCCTGTTTCTCAACGGACAAGACCTTAAAGGAGACTTGACCAAGGCGCTGGGCCAGCCGGTGTGGCTCGTCAATGATGCCGACTGTTTCGCCCTCTCGGAGGCCGTCGACGGGGCGGGAGAGGCGGGCAGGGTAGTATTCGGCATCATCCTCGGCACCGGCTGTGGTGGCGGGCTGGTGGTCAATCGCCAACTCATCGTCGGCCCCAACGCCATCACCGGAGAGTGGGGGCACAATCCGCTGCCGGGTTACGATCCGGCCCGTGACGGTCCGGCTCAGCCCTGCTACTGCGGGCGCGACAACTGCATCGAGCGGTTCGTCTCCGGCACTGGGTTTGCCGGCCGGTTCGTGGAGCGCCACGGCCGAGGACTGTCGCCGATCGGTATCATCACGGCCGCCGCCGAGGGGGATGTGGAGGCCGAGGCCCACTATGACCACTTCATCCAGGCTCTGGCCCGCAGCGTCGCCAGCCTGATCAACGTGCTGGACCCGGATGTCATCGTGCTGGGAGGAGGTCTTTCCAACATAGATCGCCTCTATCTGGATTTGCCCCAGGCACTGACGCCCTACCTGTTTTCGGATCGCTGCATCACCCCCATGGTGCCTGCCCGTTACGGGGACAGCAGCGGAGTTCGCGGCGCCGCCTGGCTGCCGAGCTGCGTCGAAGGAGCCACCACATGGGCCATCTGAACCATGGCCGCAGGGAGAGCGCCGACTCGCCTCCCCCGGCAGGCGACGCCTGTCAGGGGCTGAGACACTGCCTCGGGCCCTAGCCCCACCCGATTTGATCCATGCCCTTTGCCCCACATTGCGTCGCGATGGGGGAAAGGCATGCCCGAATTTGTCCTCCTCTCGGGGAGGCAGATAAATAAGTGCTTGTATATCAAAAACATAAAACTCAAGGAATGATAATAATGAAACTGACAAACCTGTCCGCCCGGCTCTTTGCCATCCTGGCCCTGAGCACCCCTTTCATGGCCAGCGCCGTGGTGGAAACCAACACGGACTTCGGGCGCCTGAGCCTGGGGGGCGATGCGGAGATCAACCTGAACGCGTCCAATACCACCCGTGGCAACGTGCTGGGGCAGACCAGCGAGACTCGCACCGATCGCTGGGACGAGGACGGTCGCCTGCTGCTGAACTTCCTCGGAGTGCGAGAATTGGAAGACGGTCGCTACGGCCAGATCCAGATCCAGCCCACCATAGGCACCAACGGTGGAGCCGGTGCCGATGACGCCTATCTGGGATTCGGCCAGCGCAGCAACTGGGGGATGAAGGTCGGCCGTTTCGAGGCCTATGACATGTTCCCGCTGGGTCAGGACATCTTCGTCGAGCACTCCGGTGACAGCGCCAACGACCTCTACTCCGATGGCAATGGTTATGTCTACATGCTGAAGGAGGGTCGTGGCCGGGCAGGAAAGGGCGGCCAGCTGCTGCTGAACAAGGAGACAGGCAACTGGTACCTGGAGCTCTCCAGCCTGATCGGGGACCGCACCAATCTGTTTGCCGGCCAGCAGTACCACGGCTATGCGCTGACCAAGGCCAAGGACTCCATCATCGTGCGTCCCGTCATCGCCTGGAAGGGGGAGAACCTCAAGGTCGCTCTGGGGGCCGAGGGCAACGTGATCAGCGACGCCATCGTCACCAGCGATGACGTCTCGGTGTCCGATCGCATGGGTTACGGCCTCACCACCAGCTGGACCCAGGACGCCCTGATCATCAACGCCAACGCGGCCCGCATGGACGCCGAGGATGAAACCGATACCACCCTGGGCGCCAACCTGCTCTGGCACAATGCCGGCCTGGGTTACATCTATGCCATCAACGACATCAGCAGCGCCAATCTGAACAACCCCAACGCCGACTTCGGCAAGATGGTGGGCAAGCACACCATCAACACCGTCTATGCCTCCTACAAGATCCCGAGCGTGCTGGATCTGGATAACTTCGACATCTATCTGGGGGCCTACTGGTCCCAGCTGAATGTTGACAGCGCCGAGGTGGACAACATCGACCGTTATGGTGGCCGCGTGCGCTTCAAATACTTCTTCTGACCGCCGGGGTCAGAGCTGGCAGGGGGTGGCGATGGCCACCCTTTTCCATTTGTCTCAGCAGGCAAACCTTACCGGCGGGTGCTGGCCTATGTTAGGATGAACTTCTGTTAACCGGTTACCGTTGATGAAGCCATGGCCAATATTACCGATGTATCGCGCCTTGCGAATGTATCCAAAGCCACCGTCTCCCGCGTCCTGAGTGGCTCGCGCGGCGTGCGTGAAGAGAGCCGGTTGGCCGTGCTGCAAGCCGCCGAGCAGCTGAATTTCCGACCCAATGCCACGGCCCGCTCCCTGGCGACCCAGGCGACGGATTGCGTGGGCATCATCCTCTCCCCCCAGCTTGGCAATCGTCTGGCCAGCATGCTGCCGCTGCTGGAAGGGGCCTTGGCCAGGGCGGGAAAGAACATGCTGGTGCGCTTCGCCGATGGGGCGCAGCAACAGCAGCAGGCGGTCGATGAACTGCTGGGAGGGCGTTGTGACGGCGTGCTGGTACTCGGTACCAAACAGCCTCTGAACCCGGACTCGCGCCTCATTCAGCTGGATGGGGTGAGTGAGAGCGACAACCTCAATCTCTGCTACGACCTGACCTTCGCCACCGAGAGCGCCTGTCGCTTCCTGCTCGGCAAGGGCCATCGCCAGCTGGTGCTGATGCTGGATGACAAGAGCTCCCCTGCGGGAAAGAGCGCCATTCAAGGCTATCAACAGGCCCTGCAGCAGCAATCTCTGCCCTATAACAGCCAGTTGGTGATCGATGGCACCGACAACCAGCAGGCGCTGCTCGGCCTGCTCAACCGCTACCTGCCCTTTACCGCACTGGTGGTGCAGCAAGATGCCCAGGCTGCCGACGCCATGCGGCTGTTGCGCGAGTTCAACCTCCATATCCCCCAGGATGTCTCCGTCATCAGCCTGGAAGGCTCCGCCCTGGCGAGCCAGTTGACCCCACCGCTGACCTGCATCGAGTATCCGAGTGAACGGTTGGCCCAGGAGAGCGTGCGGGTGTTGCAAGCGCAACTGGCACAGAGTCTGCGACCGGCCGATGAACAGCAGAAATTCCAGGGGCGTCTGGTGGTGCGTGAATCCGTGGTGGCCCGCTAGGGCTTGACCTTGCCGCGAGCGCCAGCTTTAGGCTGAGGGCACATCAACAGAGGAGATATCCCATGACCATAGAACTCACCATTTCCGGCATGTCCTGCGGTGGCTGTGCCGCCAGCCTGCAAAAAGCCCTGCTGGCCCAGAGTGCCGTCAGCCAGGCTCAGGTGGATTTTGCCAGCAGCAAGGCCATCATCGAGAGCGAGCTGAGCAGAGCCGAGTTGATCGCGCTGATCGAAGCCAAGGGCTTCAGTGCAAAGTGATTTATCCCTATATGGGTAAAAATCAGACCAATATTCTGCTTACTTCTTTTTATTGGTGAGAGTGATCACTTAAATTTGGTTTAAAAAGGATAAAAATGCTGCAGTTTCCCCATTCAAAAGGACTGCAGCATGACCCTCCCTATCCGCAAGACCCTGATCGCCACCGTACTCGGCCTGACCCTCTCTCCCCTGGCCATGGCCCTGCCCAGCGTCCATATCCTGGCCACTGGCGGCACCATCGCCGGTGCGGGACAGTCCGCCACCCAATCCAACTATGAAGCAGGCAAGGTGGCCATCGAAACCCTGATCGCCGCCGTGCCCGAGATGAAGAACGTGGCCGAGGTGCAGGGTGAGCAGGTGGTCAAGATAGGCTCCCAGGACATGAACGACGAGGTGTGGCTCACGCTCGCCAAGCGGGTCAACGAGCTGCTGGCCAAGGACGACGTGGACGGCATCGTCATCACCCACGGCACCGACACCATGGAAGAGACCGCCTACTTCCTCAACCTGACCGTCAAGAGCGACAAGCCGGTGGTGCTGGTCGGCGCCATGCGTCCCTCCACCGCCATGAGTGCCGATGGCCCGCTCAATCTGTATAACGCCGTGGTCACCGCCTCCGACCCCGGCTCCAAGGGCCGTGGCGTCATGGTCGCCATGAACGATACCGTGCTGGATGCTCGCGATGTCACCAAGACCAACACCACAGGGGTGCAGACCTTCGCCGCCCCCAACTTCGGCCCGCTCGGCTACATCCACAACGGCAAGATCGACTACCAGCGCAGCCCTGCCCGTCTGCACACCAGCAAGACCCCGTTTGACGTGAGCAAGCTCGACAAGCTGCCGCAAGTGGGCATCGTCTACAGCTACGCCAACGCCACCGACCTGCCGGCCAAGGCCATGGTGGATGCCAAGTTCGACGGCATCGTCAGCGCCGGGGTGGGCAACGGCAACCTCTACCACAGCCTGTTCGACACCCTGGCCAAGGCGAGCAAGGATGGCATCCGGGTGGTGCGCTCCGCCCGCGTGCCGACCGGTGCCACCACCCTGGATGCCGAGATCGATGATGCCAAGTACGGCTTCGTGGCCGCCGGCACCCTGAACCCGCAGAAGGCACGTATTCTGCTGATGCTCTCCCTGACTCAGAGCAAGGATCCTGCCCAGATCCAGCGCTGGTTCCAGCAGTTCTGATCCCGGGGCTTAACCCACTAACATACACCCATGAAAAAAGGGCAGGATCGGATCCTGCCCTTGCTCATGGCGTCATCTTCACATAGAGCGCGCCGTCAGCTCACCATCAGCCAGCCGCAGAACCCCAGGTACACCAGCCCCACGCAGGCCAGCCTGCCCGCCGTCATCCGCCCACGACTGAAGCCCCACCACAGCAGTGCCACCGCCAGTAGAGTCACCAGCGAGGAGACCATCATGGTGCTGTCGAGCAACCAGGGGGTGAACAGCAGGCAGAACGCCTTGGGAATGGTGCCCTGGATCATCATGGCCCCCGAGATATTGGCCAGCGCCAGCCGGTGTTTGCCCTGCCGCACCCAGATCAGCACGTTCATCAGCTCCGGCATCTCGGTTGCCACCGGGCTCAGCAGCAGGGCCGCCAGCACGGGAGAGAGGCCGAACAGCTCGCCCATACTCTCCAGCTGATGAACGAACAGCTGGGCCGCCAGCGCCACCACCACCAGCGCTACCAGGGTCTGCAACAGCACCTTGCGAAGGGCCGGGATCTTGGCCTCGGGATCCAGCTTGAGAGGCTCTGGCAACTCGACCTCGTGGCTGTCGGTCTGTTTCAGCTCGCGCCGCACATAGACCAGATAAACCAGCACGAACAGCGGGGCCAGCCAGGTTTTGCCGGTGAAGGCCACCATACCGAGGGCCACCGCCATCAGGAAGATGCCGGCGAACCAGGCCTGATCCCGGCCAATCTCGCGCTGTACCTCGCCATCTATGACCCTGTGTTCACGGCTCATGCACAGCAGCAGGGTCACGCCGACGGCGGCATAGCCTATGGTGGAGAGCACCAGGGGGCCACCGAGGGCGGCGCCTATCCCAATCTGCTGCTGGGCGGGGGCATCCCCCATCAACAGCGCGGTCAGGGTGACGATGCATTCGGGCAAGGCAGTGCCGAGGGCCGCCAGCAGGGAGCCGGTGGCGCTTTGGGATAACTTGAAGTGATGGCCGGTCCATTCGATACCGTTGACGAAATATTCGCAGGCCAGGTAGATGGTGACTGCAGAGAACAGGAATAACAGCAGGGTGATCAACATAATAGGCAACCGCCAGGCGAGCAGAACAACCGATGGACCCGATACGGCTCGCCCGGCTGGCTTGCGTATCGAGGCCAAAGGTCTTGCAGAGCGATAGATGTTATCGCCGCTCATGCCATGGACCGGCAGATCCAAGAATGTTGACATGAGCCCTGCCCGGATCTCGGGCGGGTTGCTACTCCCCAATGACAGTGCGGGATTTTTACCAAGAGATGGGGCGCCCCACAAGGAAAATGGCGGCTCATCCCCCCGGCAAGTTGTAAGGGGATGTAACCAGCCCACCCAGCAAATCCCTCGGATCTGCCCATAGAGATCCTGAACCCGTCCCAAAACCCTCGCCTTGGCACAGGCCTTGCTATGAGTTGACTACTGTCCACATTGACTTGGGAAGGGTGAACGATGAAACGGTGGATCCAACATTTTTACCAGCTGAATCGCCTCAACTGGCTAATGGTCTGGCTGCTGCTCTGCTGCAGCATCATACTGCTGTTCCCGGCCGGGCTGATGAAAGGCGCCGTGAGCCAGTGGGCCACGGTCCACGCCGCCTGGCTGGGGGTCGGCATGCTGATCGCCATCTCCTATTTCTGCAGCCAGGGTTTCCTGATTGCCTGGGAATGGGCCTGCGAAGAGTGGCAATCCCGCCGTCAGCAGGATCAGCTGGCCCAGATGATAGGTTTCCTCGACTTCAACGAGAAGGCTGTGTTGCGGGAGTTCGTGCTGCAACGGAAAAGCGTCATAAACCTGCCGATCACCGAGCCCGCCGTCAAAAACCTGATGGATGCCGGGGTGCTGACCTATGCCTATGGCAAGCCGGTGCGAGAGAAGGAGGACGAAAACCAGATCCGCGCCCTGATGATTGCACTGCCGGCACGGCCGCTGCTGACCTACAAGGTGCTGGGGTTGTCGCGCGGCAAGATGAGCGACGAGCAGGTGGAGCAGATCATGAACGCCAGACCCAAGTTCGCCCAGAAGAGCTTCCAGCGCTGAGCAATCACCATCCTTCATACAAAAGAGCCGGACACTGTCCGGCTCTTTGCTATCTGGCTGGGGCTACTCGGTTCTTGCCTTGAGATAACCGGCGTAGTCGGGCACCTGTACGCTGAATGCCTGCTGCATGTGCGGGCTGTCCATGATGAAGTCCGCCGTCGCTTCGTTGGTGGCGACCGGGATGTTCCAGACCGCCGCGAGACGCAGCAGCGCCTTCACGTCCGGATCGTGTGCCGCGGCATTGAGAGGATCCCAGAAGAAGATCATCACGTCGATCCTGCCCTCGGCGATCAGGGCGCCGAGCTGCTGATCGCCGCCCATGGGGCCGGAGAAGAGGCAGGTGATGGGGAGTTGTGCCTGCTTGCCGAGCAGGGTGCCCGTGGTGCCGGTCGCATAGAGGTGGTGGAGCTTGAGCTCCTCCTTGCGGCGTAGCACCCAGTTCAGCAATGGGGCTTTCATGTTGTCGTGAGCCACCAGGGCCACCCGCTTGTGGTGGGCCATCTCACGTGCAATCAATTCCATGGAGATCATCCGTAGCAAAGTGATGGAAATAGGGCCGTATCTTAATCGAAAGCGGCGCGTGCTGCTTTGCCCTGGATCGTAACTGTGATCACTGCAATGGTTCAATCCGGCTTGGGGCAGCGCCTCGTTCGCCGGATCCGGCGGTGCGTCCCGTTCCGTGAAGGGGGTTGGCTGACTTGGGGAAACAACCCGGTTGGCCACCTGCCTGGCAGGCAGTAACGTCCGTATATTTCAAATTCATGCATGCGCTTGAAGCTGGCGGCCCAGAAAAAACCCGCCTTGGCGGGTTGGAGGCAGATCATGATGACATCCGCACTCAGGATGATTCTGAATGAAGCTGGGATTGCTGGTAATTTTCCAGACCGATACGGGCGATCAGGTCGAGCTGGGTTTCCAGCCAGTCAACATGCTCCTCCTCGTCTTCCAGGATATCCTGGAACAGATCGCGGCTGACGTAATCCTGCACGGACTCGGCATAGGTGATGGCCACTTTCAGGTCGGGAATGGCATCCATTTCCAGTGACAGATCACAACGCAACATCTCCTCGACGGTCTCACCGATGCGCAGCTTGCCCAGATCCTGCAAGTTGGGCAGCCCTTCCAGAAACAGCACTCGCTTGACCAACTCGTCGGCATGTTTCATCTCATCGATGGACTCATGATATTCCTTGTGCCCGAGCCCCTTGAGGCCCCAGTCATCGTAGATGCGGGCATGCAGAAAATATTGGTTGATGGCAACCAGCTCATTGGCCAGCACCTTGTTGAGGTGGGCAATGATTTTGGGATCTCCTTTCATCGACATTACTCCTCATGTTCGAGCCTAGGGCACCGATCACTAGAGCTTAGTCGAGAAAAATGCCCATAAAAAGATAGCGAATAGGCCCCCCAGAAAGGGAGAGCCTTCGCTTGATGAGGTGAGGTGTCTGGAAGAGACGCTTCAGGCCACTTCGTAATAAAGGGGCGCCTGCTCCGACTCCATCTTGTCGACTTCGGCGGCAATGATCTCCATCGCCATGCGCACGCACTTGCCACATTGGGTACCGACTTCCAGCGACTGTTTCAACTGTTTGAACTCGGTCTTGCCTGCCTGTACCGCCTTGCGGATCTGGTTATCTGTGATGCCGCGGCACAAACACACGTACATATTAATGGACCTCATGCTGGAATGAGATGAAATCTAAATGAGAATGGTTCGTAATGCAAAGAACGAATGGTAATAAGATCCCCTGCTTGCCAGTGATTCCCCCCTTGAGGAGAATACAACCATCAGAGAGGAGACCAAGATGCTCAAGAAACTATTCAATGCCCTGTTCAAAGAGCAACCTGCCCAGATAGTCGATGTCACGCCCACCGAATACGCCGGTTATCTCATTTATCCCGAACCCATGGCGGAAGGGGGGCAGTTCCGGCTTGCAGGACGCATCACCAAGGATGTGGATGGCGCCCTGCAAACTCACCGCTTCATCCGCTCCGATCTGTTCACCAACCCAGCCGACGCCGAGCGTTTCATGGTGCAAAAAGCCCATACCTTCATCGATCAGATGGGAGAGCGCATGTTTGAGCCACGGGTGAAGCCGGGCGACAGATCAGCCTCATGATCCCAGCCGAGGTGGATCTGTTGCGCCAGCGTCTCGCTCACGCCGGTGAGCGTCGACTGATCTGGCTGGAAGGGATCGAAGCCGATTGCATCACCCGCGCCGAACCTTTGCTGGGGGAGATGGTCTTCTGGCTGGGAGATGGCCCCGAGCACCATGGACCATTGCCCGCTGCCAAGGCGCTACAACGGCTCGGTCAGGAGTGCGATACCCTGGTGTTCAACGCCTTCAGCGGCTTTCATCCCGATGCCTTCGGCGCCTTGGCGGGCACGCTGCGCGCCGGTGGCCTGCTGCTGCTGCTGACGCCTCCCAGAGCGGCGTGGCCAGCCTATCCGGATCCCGACAGGTTGCGGCTGGTCGCCCAGCCCGAGGATGCCAAGCGGGCGGGTCATGGTTTTATCGCCCGCCTGGTGCGGCTGCTGACAGGGGACCCGGCCCTCTCCTTGAGCCCTCCCGTCGGCGTCGAGCCCTGGCGTCCTCTTGACGCAAGCCGGCCACTCAGTGCCGATCAAGCCCGTGCGCTGCCGGCCATCCACAAAGTATTGCATGGTCATCGCCGTCGTCCGCTGGTGCTGAGCGCTGATCGTGGCCGTGGCAAGAGTGCGCTGCTGGGTCTGGCCAGCGCCGATCTGCTGCGCCAGGATCCCGGCCTGCAGATAGTGGTGACGGCTCCCGCCCAAGCGACGGTCGCCACGCTCTTTGCCCATGCCTCGGCGGCGCTGGCAGACACGCCTGAGCGGCTGGCGGGGCTGACCTATGTGTCGCCAGACCGAGTCGCTCAAGGGGATGTGCAAGCGGATCTGCTGCTGGTAGATGAGGCCGCCGCCATTCCAACTCCACTGCTGGAGGCCATCCTGGCCCATCACAGCCGCATAGTGTTCGCTACCACCGAGCACGGCTATGAGGGGACGGGGCGTGGCTTTCATCTGCGTTTCAAGCGGGTGCTCGATAGGCAGACCCCGGATTGGCAGGAGCTGCATCTGGCTGAACCCATCCGCTGGAGCCAACATGATCCGCTGGAGCCGCTGATCTTCCGGTTGCTTGGCCTCAATGCCGACATGGTGGCACCTCAACCTCCGAAGACACCGAGCTGGCGACGGCTGGCGCAGGAGGCGCTGGCCGGGGATGAGGCCCTGCTCAATCGGGTGTTCGGCCTGCTCGTCCTGGCCCATTATCAGACCAGTCCCAGCGATCTGCGGTATTTGCTGGAGAGCCCGGACCTAGACATTCACCTGCTGGAGCAGGAGAGGGAGTTGCTCGGTGTTGCCCTGGTGGCTCGGGAAGGCAACATAGCGCCAGCGCTGGCTCATGATATCTGGGCTGGGCGACGACGTCCCCGCGGCCATCTGCTGCCCCAGTCGCTGCTGGCACACGCCGGTTTCATCACGGCAGGGGAGCGCACCTATGCCAGGGTGATGCGCATTGCCATCCATCCCTCCTTGCATCGTCTGGGACTGGGTTCTTTGTTGCTGGCTCAGCTGGAAACACACTACCGCACGCAGGGATACGACTATCTGGGGTCAGCCTTCTCTGCCAGTCCTGATTTGCTGCCATTCTGGCTCAATGCGGGGTTGACGGCATTGCGCATCGGCCTGCAGCGAGATGCGGCCAGTGGCAGCCATGCGGCCTTGTTGCTCAAACCACTTAAAGCGGAACTCGATTCGGAACTGGCCCAATGGCGACGGCGCTTCGTGAGCCAGTTGCCCACCCTGCTGGCAGGAGAACTCAAGAAGCTGGATCCCGAGCTGGTCTGGTTATGTCTGAGAGGGGGCGTGGTAGCAAAGGGGCCCGCTCTGGATGAGTTCGAGTATCAGGAGCTCGATTGCTTTGCCCATCATCACAAGCCGTTCGAGCTGTGCCAAGCCAGCCTGCAACGCTGGCTGGCCAGTCGGTTGACTGTGCTGGATGAACTGCTTCCCGACGAGCGTCGGCTGCTGATTGCCCCCATCTGGCAGTATGTGGACTGGAATGAGTTGGCAAAGACGTTGGGGGTTGCCGGCAAACCTGCACTTATCAAGATGCTGCGCAGCCTGCTGGCCCGGCTATTGGACAAACCGGCACCCATGACCTGACGACGGACGACATGGCCGCGGCGGTGCGAGATGACACCTGCGGTCGCTATTAGAACAAGGGGCCTGTGTGGCCTCTTCTCTTTTGTCGAGCGGCCCTGGCCGCTCGCTACCGGACATGTCCTGTGATTGCGCCGTTCAGGACGATGCCATGGGGCAATGGCCGCCGCCAGCATCCCCTCCTTCTACCCTGGATAGGGCGCCAACTGCTCTGACGAGTCCCTCATCGGCTGGCATAACTTTGGTTTTTTCAGAATATGGACTAATACTTGAGTGTGACTGAACGTTTAATAAATGCATTATTTTCAGATGGTTAGCTTTTAAGTTGTCAATGCCTGCCATCTTTTCTAACGTGCACAGGGAGTGCAATGTGGGAAAAAATGCAATCAACCATGGCGCATGGATGGTGTGGCTCGCCAGCAGCAGTGTTTCCGCCAACGACATCACATTCAACATGACACGCGGGGCGACCGCCATCAGCCAGCAGGTGTATGACCTGCATATGACGATCTTCTATATCTGCTGTGCCATTGGACTTATCGTCTTCGGGGCCATGCTCTGGTCCATCGTCCACCACAGAAAGTCTCGCGGCGCCAAGGCCGCCCAATTCCACGAGAGCACCCGCATCGAGCTGCTATGGACGGCCATCCCGGTGCTGATCCTGGTCGCGATGGCGGCACCGGCGACCTCGACACTGCTGAAAATGGAGGATACCTCCAAAGCCGATCTCACCGTGATTATCACGGGTTCGCAATGGAAATGGCATTACAAATACCTCGAGCATCCGGTGGCGTTTTACTCCTTGTTGGCGACCAGCAAGAAGCAGATCTCGGGCGACGAACCCAAGAGCGGCACCTATCTGCTGGAAGTGGATCAGCCTCTGGTGTTGCCCGTTGGCAAGAAGATCCGATTCCTGATGACCTCGGACGATGTAATTCATTCCTGGTGGGTGCCCGCCTTCGCGGTGAAGAAAGATGCCAATCCCGGTTACATCAACGAATCCTGGACCCGCATCGACAAGGCTGGCACCTACCGGGGGCAGTGTGCCGAGCTGTGCGGCAAAGACCACGGCTTCATGCCCATAGTGGTGGTGGCCAAGCCGGCCGGGGAGTTCGATGGGTGGATCGCAAAGACAGCGGCAGACCAGGCAGCTGCCAAGGCCCGGCAGCAAGACCTGGCCAGCCAGACCATGACGCTGTCGCAGGCCATGGAGCTGGGTGAGAAGGTGTTCCTGGGGCATTGCGCCGCCTGCCATCAGCCCGCGGGTACGGGCTTGCCCGGCATCTTCCCGGCCCTCAAGGGCAGCAAGGTGGCGACGCTGCCAGAACACAGGGCCCAGCACCTGGACATAGTCCTGCATGGCAAGAGCGGGACGGCGATGCAGCCCTTCGGCAAGCAGCTGACGGCGCAGGAGCTCGCCGCCGTCGTGACATACGAGCGCAATGCCTGGGACAACAAGACCGGTGATGTCATTCAGGCTGCAGAGGTGCAGTCCCTTCTGAACCCAGTCGAACCAAACAAGGACAAGTGAGGCGCCAGCATGAGTGATGGAATCACGGATACCCTGCACAGCGAGCACGCCCACCAACCTGCATCGGGCCTGAAACGCTGGTTATACACCACGAATCACAAAGATATCGGCACTCTCTATCTGTTATTCGCCCTGACCATGTTCTTCACCGGTGGCGCCATGGCCATGGTCATTCGGGCCGAGCTGTTCCAGCCCGGTCTGCAACTGGTCGAGCCCCTGTTCTTCAACCAGATGACCACGGTACATGGCCTCATCATGGTCTTTGGCGCCGTGATGCCCGCCTTCACCGGTCTCGCCAACTGGCTGATCCCCATCATGATCGGGGCCCCGGACATGGCATTGCCCCGGATGAACAACTGGAGCTTCTGGATCCTGCCGTTTGCGTTTCTGATCCTGCTGTCGAGCCTGTTCATGGAGGGTGGTGGCCCCAGCTCGGGCTGGACCTTCTATGCCCCCCTGTCCACCAAATACAGCGGCAACAGCACGGCGCTGTTCGTCTTCGCCATCCACATCATGGGTATCTCCTCCATCATGGGAGCCATCAACGTCATCGTTACCATCTTCAACCTGCGGGCGCCGGGCATGGGCTGGATGAAGATGCCGCTGTTTGTCTGGACCTGGCTAATCACGGCTTTCCTGCTCATTGCTGTCATGCCGGTTCTGGCTGCGGCGGTGACCATGGTGCTGACGGACAAGTATTTCGGGACCAGCTTCTTCGACGCGGCCGGGGGAGGGGATCCTGTGATGTTCCAACACATCTTCTGGTTCTTTGGCCACCCTGAGGTGTACATCATGATACTGCCGGCCTTTGGCATCGTTTCCAGCATCATTCCCACCTTCTCTCGCAAGAAACTGTTTGGTTATCGCTCCATGGTCTATGCCACCAGCAGCATCGCCTTGCTCTCCTTCATGGTCTGGGCTCACCACATGTTTACCACTGGGCTGCCCGTGGTCGCCGAGCTGTTCTTCATGTACGCCACCATGCTGATAGCGGTGCCGACCGGGGTGAAGGTATTCAACTGGGTTGCCACCATGTGGCGGGGATCACTGACGTTCGAGACCCCCATGCTGTTTGCCATTGCCTTCATCACCCTGTTCACCATAGGCGGCTTCTCGGGGTTGATGCTGGCAATGATCCCGGCCGATTTCCAATATCACGATACCTATTTTGTCGTGGCCCATTTCCATTATGTGCTGGTCACCGGCGCCGTCTTCTCGATCCTGGCCGCCGCTTATTACTGGTTGCCCAAATGGACGGGACACATGTATGACGAGCGACTCGGGCAGTGGCATTTCTGGTGCTCGCTCATTTCGGTCAATGTGCTCTTCTTCCCCATGCATTTCGTCGGTCTGGCAGGCATGCCCCGCCGCATTCCGGATTACGCACTGCAGTTTGCCGACTTCAATATGCTGATCAGTCTCGGCGGTTTCGCCTTCGGGCTGTCGCAGTTGCTGTTCGTCTGGGGGGTGATCAAGTGCATCAGAGGAGGCAGGCAGGCTAGCAATCAGGTGTGGGAAGGGGCGGAGGGGTTGGAGTGGACGCTCTCATCCCCCCCTCCCTACCACAGCTTCAAGACCCCGCCAGAGGTGCGGTAAGGAGGCCATATGGCTCAGGTCAATCACGGTCCCCTGCTCAGAAAGCTGGCCCTGGTGGTGCTTGTCATGTTTGGGTTCGCTTTTGCACTGGTGCCGCTGTATGACGTCTTCTGCAGGATCACCGGCCTCAACGGCAAGACTGCAGTACAGCCTGCCACGGCTGAGCGGGCGGTGATCGACAGCAAACGGACCATCCAGATCGAGTTTCTTGCCCATGCTGACACCCAGATGCCGTGGCAGTTCAGCGGCGAAACGGCGCGGTTGTCGGTGCGGCCGGGTGAGATGAAGCTGGTCAATTATCGGGTGTTCAATCCCACCGATCGCACCATGATTGGTCAGGCGGTGCCGTCGGTCTCGCCCGGTCCCGCCGCCGCCTATTTGAAGAAAGTGGAGTGTTTTTGCTTCAACCGTCAGGAGTTGCAGGCGGGGGAGAGCAAGCTGATGCCGCTCAAGTTTTATGTCGACCCCGATTTGCCCGACAACATAAACACCATCACGCTCTCCTATTCACTCTATGACATCACTCAGTCCACCCCAGCCCCGACGCTGGCGCAGAGGAAATAATCATGGCCAAAGTGAACCAGACGTATTATGTCCCGGACCAGAGCCGCTGGCCCATCATAGGGGCGGTGGCCTTGTTTTTCCTGGCTTTCGGAGCAGGGCATCTGGTCAATGAAGTGGCGAGCAAGCAGGATGGGGTCGGCCGGTATTTGATGATGGCTGGCGTTGCCTTGCTGGTTTTCATGCTGTTTGGCTGGTTTCGTCACATCATCCAGGAGTCCATGACCGGGCTCTACAGCGCCCAGATGGATCGCTCCTTCCGGCAGGGTATGGTCTGGTTCATCTTCTCCGAAGTGATGTTCTTCCTGGCCTTCTTCGGGGTGCTGTTTTATGCCCGCCAGCTTGCGATGCCCTGGTTGGACGGCGCGGGCAACAAGGCGATGACGGCACAGTTGCTGTGGCCGGATTTCTCGGCGCACTGGCCCATGGTCAAGACTCCGGGAGGGACCACGACCCAGGCCATGCCCTGGCACGGTATCCCCCTCATCAATACCCTGATCCTGCTCGGATCCTCCGTCACCCTGCTGTTTGCACATACCGGCCTGGAAAATGGCAAACGCAGTCGTCTCAAGGGAATGCTGCTTGTGACCGTACTGCTCGGGTTGGCGTTCCTCTGGCTGCAAGGCTATGAATACCTGCATGCGTACCGGGATCTGGGGCTGCGACTGGACTCCGGCATTTACGGCAATACCTTCTTCATCCTGACCGGATTCCATGGCTTGCATGTCACCCTGGGGACTGTATTCCTGCTGATCATATGGCTGCGGATAGTGCTGAAGGATCACTTCACCGCCGAGCGCCACTTCGCCTTCCAGGCCGCGGCCTGGTACTGGCACTTCGTCGATGTGGTCTGGCTCTGCCTCTTCGTGTTCGTCTACCTCCTCTGAGGCCGGGATCAGTAAGGGCGCGGGTTGGGCTCCAGCCAGCCCATCATCAGGGAGAGCAGCAGGATGACGACCACCAGCAGGGAAAAGAACACCCGGCGCCCCAGCGGGGCCGACATCTTCTGGGGGTGACCCGTGGTCATCATCAACCAGAGGGCATGAAACAGTTGTCCTATGATGAGCAGCAGCATCAGTACCAGCACTATCTTGATCAACATGTTGGAGCCCTCCGTTATATGCATGACATGGCAACATGGGATAAGCAGCGACCATGGCATCACAGGCGCTGGATCGTACTGATGTTCACTCTGGTTGTGACGGCCGGTTTGTGCAAGCTGTCGCTCTGGCAGTGGCAGCGTGGGATGGAGAAAGAGGCCTGGCTGGGGCGGATGGCGGTGGCACAGCAGGTGGCGCCACTGACGCTTGCCCGGATCGACTGGCGCAATCTTCAATCACTGGATGGCTTGTCACTGGGAGGGGCGGTCGAATGGGTGTCCCCTCATGTCTGGCTGCTGGACAACCAGGCGGTGGCGGGCGAGATCGGCTATGACATCATCATACCGGTACGCGCCGGTGATGCCCGTCCCTTGTTGCTGGTCAATCTGGGCTGGGTGCCTGCACCCGCCAGCAGGCAGCAACTGCCAAGGCCCGTCATCCCGGCAACTCTGGAGCTCGATGGTCTGCTGCGCACGACCCCCGGTGGCGTCTTGCTGGGTCAGAACATCGAATCCGGCCCCTATCCTAACCGGCTGCAGTCCATCAGGGTGGATGCCCTGAGCGAGATCCTCGGTTCACCCCTCGCCGATGCCGTGTTTTATCAAAGGCACACACCCTTCCTCTATCACTACCAGCCGAATGTCATGCCGCCCGAGAAGCACAGGGCATATGCAGTGCAATGGCTTGGGCTGGCCCTGGTGATGCTGGTGGGGGGCCTGGTGCTGACAAGGAGGTTGTCCTCATGAGCTCATGGCCAAGATGTAAGGTACCTGTCCTCTTTGCGCTGGTGATACTGCTGCCTGTGGTGCTGGCTGCGCTGACCCTGAGGCAGGGCTGGTATGAACCCGGCACCCGCAACAAGGGGGCCTGGCTGGATCAGGAGGTCTATCTGTTGCAACCACTCCCGCCCCATCAGAGCAAATGGCGGCTGGTCTATCTGGCCGCCCGGCGCTGTGAGGCGCAATGTCAGCAGGTGCCCGAGTTGATGTCGCGGATCCAAAGCGCCCTAGGCCGCAACCTGGACAAGCTGGATCTGGTGCAACTGACCGATACGCCACCGCGCGGGGTGAACGGAGCTGTGCGGGCGGGCGATATGATGCTGGTGGACTCGCAAGGGCTGGCCATCCTGCGCTACGAGGTCCCGGCCAGCACGGCGGCGTGGCCGCAGCTTGGCAAGGCAGTGCTGTCGGATCTGCAGCAACTGCTCAAGTATCAGCGAGGCGTGCAATGAAAGCGCACCTGAGGACTGTATTGTGTGTCATGTCGCCATCATCCGGATGCAGGCGTCAGCGAGGTGCCGTATGAAGATACAGAAGCGGCTGGCATCGATCGCTATCGCACTGGCGGTACTGGTCATCGTGCTTGGGGCCTATACCCGACTGACGGATGCCGGGCTGGCCTGCCCCGATTGGCCCGGCTGTTACGGCTCCCTGGCCGTCCCCCAATCCGTGCATATGGAGCGGGCGGCCCAGCTCTACCCGGACACGCCGCTGGAGCCCCACAAGGCGCGCAGCGAGATGGTGCACCGCTACTTCGCCGGTGTGCTGGGTGGCGTGATTGCGCTGCTGTTCGTGCTGAGCTGGCGTGCTGGCGGTCGTCTGCGTCGGCTCTCTGGGGCCTTGCTGGTGCTGGTGGTTGGGCAGGCTGCGCTGGGCATGTGGACGGTGACGCTGGCGCTGCACCCTCTGGTGGTGACCAGCCACCTGCTGGGTGGGTTCGCCATCCTGACTCTGCTCTGGCTCTACCGGGCCGAGCTTGCGCGCTTCCCCGCGAACGCGCCCGTCTGCCGCGGTCAGGGCTTGCCCTGGCTCGGCAATGCGGCCTGCGGCGTGCTGCTGCTGCAGATAGCGCTGGGTGGCTGGACGTCGGCGAACTATGCGGCCATGGCCTGTGTCGAGTTGCCTCTCTGCCAGGGGAGCTGGCAGGCGCAATTGAACTGGGAGGAGGCCTTTCATCTGCCGCTCGGCCACGCCAGCTATGAGTTCGGGGTGCTGAGCAAGGAGGCGCGCCAGACCATCCATATCGCCCATCGTCTGGGAGCCCTTGCCACCGCCCTGCTGGTGGGGGGCTTTGCCCTCGATCTGATCCGCCAGGGAGCCCCGTTGCGCTTCCTGGGGGGGCTTTTGCTGGTCCTGTTGCTCGTGCAAATTGCCTTGGGGCTGGCGAACGTCCACCTGGCCCTGCCGCTGGCAAACGCCCTCACGCACAACCTGGTGGCGGCGCACCTGCTGGTGTGTTGTGTGCTGGCCCGTGGGCGGCTCTCTCGTCCCCGGCTTTCCCCCTTGCTGTCGCCCGAGGCGATCAGGAGTCAGACATGAACAGCAAGCCCTTGACACGCCTCATCGACCTCCGGCTGCTGCGGGATTATTACCAGCTGACCAAACCCAAGGTGGTGGCCTTGCTGTTGCTGACCGCCTGGGTCGGCATGCTGCTGGCCGAGCCGACCCAGGCCTCCCTGGACGAGATGGTGCTGGGGCTGGCGGGGATTGGGCTGCTGGCGGCCGGGGCGGCGGCCATGAACCACTCTCTGGATCACGGCATCGATGCCCAGATGCGCAGAACGCGCTGGCGACCGGTCGCCATGGGGCGGATCGGGCCCAAGTCTGCGATGGCGTTTGCACTCTGGCTGGCGTTGATGGGCTTCGTCCTGCTCTATTGGGGCGTGAATCCCCTGACCGCCTGGCTGACCCTGGCCAGCCTGTTTGGCTATGCGGTCGTCTATACCCTGCTGCTTAAACGGGCCACGCCACAGAACATCGTGATCGGCGGGCTGGCGGGCGCCATGCCACCGTTGCTGGGCTGGACCAGCATCACAGGAGGACTCTCGGCCGAACCCTGGCTGCTGGTGATGATCATATTTACCTGGACACCGCCCCACTTCTGGTCCCTGGCCATTCACAGACGTGATGAGTATGCCGGTGCGAACATTCCCATGCTGCCCGTCACCCACGGCATAGCATTCACCAAGACGGCCATACTGCTCTATCTGCTGATCCTGACCCTGGTCTGCCTGCTGCCCTACCTGATCGGCATGTCCGGGCTGCTTTATCTGATCGGCAGTCTGGCGCTGAACCTCGGGTTCTGCTGGCATGGCTGGTTGCTGAAGTATTCGGATCGCCCCGGTCAGGCGATGCGCACCTTCCGCTTCTCCATCTATCACCTGATGTTGCTGTTCGGTCTGCTTATTCTGGATCACCACTGGCTGTGGCGGCTGTCGTAGGGGGAGGTATTTGGCAGGGGATTTGGGTCGTTGTTTACGCATTCAGGCTGGCCCCGGGGCCAGCCTGAATCATTTCTAGAGCTTGACCATGATGTGGCGCGGTACAGTGTAATCCTCCAGCGCGTAGAGGGAGAGATCCTTGCCGTAACCGGACATCTTCATGCCGCCGTGGGGCATCTCCGAGGTGAGCATGAAGTGGGTGTTGATCCAGGTGCAGCCATATTGCAGGTGGCTGGCCACTTTGCTCGCCAGACTCAGATCCCGGGTCCAGACCGAGGAGGCGAGGCCGTAGTCCGAATCGTTGGCCCACTGCACCACCTGTTCGGCGTCGCCAAAGCGGGTCACCGACACCACGGGGCCGAATACCTCCCGGCGCACGATTTCATCCTCCTGACGGGCATGGGCTATTAGGGTCGGCTCGAAGAAGAAGCCGTTGCCGGGGCGGATCTTGCCGCCAGTGGTCACCTCCACGTGGCCGCTGCTCTGGGCCCGCTCCACGAAGCTGGCGACCCGGTTGCGCTGGCGGTCGGAGATGAGCGGCCCCATCTCCACCCCCTCTTCACGCTGGCTCCCCACCTTGATGGAGGCCACGGCCTCCGTCATGGCGGCGACGAACTTGTCGTAGATCTTGCCCTGGGCATAGATGCGGCAGGCGGCGGTGCAGTCTTGCCCGGCGTTGTAGAAGCCGAAGGTGCGAATGCCCGCCACCACGGCTTCCAGATCCGCATCGTCGAAGATGATGACGGGCGCCTTGCCACCCAGCTCAAGGTGGGTGCGCTTCATGGTGCGGGCGGCGCTCTGCAGTATCTTCTGGCCGGTGGCGATGTCACCGGTGAGCGACACCATGCGCACCAGCGGATGTTCCACCAGCGGCGCCCCCACGCTCTCGCCCCGGCCGCAGACGATGTTGATGACGCCGCGCGGGAAGAGCTCGCTGGCGAGCTCGGCGAGGCGCAGGGCGGTGAGCGGGGTCTGCTCTGAGGGTTTGAGCACCACCGTATTGCCGGCCGCCAGCACGGGGGCTATCTTCCAGGCCGCCATCATCAGCGGGTAGTTCCAGGGGGCTATACTGCCCACCACCCCGATGGGATCGCGGCGGATCATGCTGGTGTGCCCCTCGATATACTCCCCCGCCAGCGGTCCCTGCAGGCAGCGGGCCGCTCCGGCGAAGAAGCGGAAACAGTCCACCACCGCAGGCAGCTCGTCATTGAGCACCGCCAGATAGGGCTTGCCGCAGTTGAGGGACTCGAGCGCCGCGAACTCCTCGGCATGGCGCTCTATGGCATCGGCCAGGCGCAGCAGCAGGGTGCTGCGCTGGGCCGGGGTGGTGCGGCTCCACTGGGTGAAGGCGCGCTGGGCACCGTTGACCGCCCGGTTCACCTGCTCGAACGAGGCTTCTGGAACCGAGGCGAGAAGCTCCCCGGTGGCCGGGTTGAGAATGGGCTCGGCCTGGCCGTCACCAGTCACGAACTGGCCGTCGATCAAGAGTTGGGTAGAGAATTTCATGGTTGCATCCTTGCGCAGGCGTTGAGTCGTTATTTGCCACTGCCGGCGACGTCCTGGCCGTCGCGGGTGAGGTAGTAGGCAAGCAGAATGGGAATGGTGGTCACGGCCACTATGATGAGGGCCACCACGTTGGTGACGGGCCTATCCCGTGGACGGATCAGCTCCTGATACATCCAGATGGGCAGCGTGGTCTGCTGGCCCGCGGTGAAGGTGGTGACTATCACCTCGTCAAAGCTCAGGGCAAAGGCCAGCATGCCCCCCGCCAGCAGCGCCGTGGCGAGGTTGGGCAGGATCACGTAGCGCAGGGTCTGGAAGCCGTCGGCCCCGAGATCCATCGACGCCTCGATCAACGACTGGTTGGTGCGGCGAAAACGGGCCAGGGCGTTGTTGTAGACCACCACCACACAAAAGGTGGCGTGGCCGATAACGATGGTCCAGAAGCTGAACGGGATCTCCATCAGGCCGTAGGCAGAGCGCAGCGCTATACCGGTGACTATGCCGGGCAGTGCGATGGGCAGCACCAGCAAGAGCGACACCACCTCCTGACCGAAGAAGCGGCTGCGGGCAATGGCCCCTGCCGCCAGAGTGCCGAGGATCATGGCCGCCAGGGTGGCGAGCCCGGCTACCTCCAGCGACAGCTGGATGGCGCGCCACACGTCGGGGCGGTTCAGGGTCACCTCGAACCACCTGAGGGTTAGCCCGGGGGGCGGGAACTGGTAGCTCTTACTCTCGCTGGTGAAGGCGTAGAGGAAGATGAAGAGGATCGGGAAGTGCAGGAACAAGAGGCCGCCGATGGCCGCGTACCTGAGCAGGCCGGAGGGCTGGCTGCCATGATCCTGTTTTATTGAGGTATTAGAGAGCATCGAAGGCTCCCAAGCGTTTCGCAATGGTCAGGTAGATGGCGATGATGAGGATGGGCACCAGCGAATAGGCGGCGGCGAAGGGCAGGTTGCCCGCCGTGCCCTGCTGCATGTAGACCACCTGGCCTATATACATGGTCGAGTTGCCTATGATGCCGGGGATGATGTAGTCCCCGAGCGTCAGGGAGAAGGTAAAGATGGATCCCGCCACCACGCCGGGCAGCGCCAGCGGCAGTATCAGGGTGCGAAAGGTCTGGGCGGGTGTCGCCCCCAGATCGCTGCTCGCCTCCAAGAGGGATCGCGGAATACGCTCCACCGCCGCCTGAATGGGCAGGATCATGAAGGGCAGCCAGACGTAGACGAAGACGATGAAGGTGCCGAGCCGCGAAAACGACAGCGAAGGGCCGCCAATCACCGGCAGGGAGAGGATGGCGTCCAGCAGCCAATCCAGCCCCAGGGTGTCTGCCAGCCAGCTGATGACCCCCTCCTTGGCCAGGATCAGCTTCCAGGCGTAGACCCGCACCAGATAGCTGGACCAGAGTGGCAGCATGATGCCGACGTAGAACAGAGCTCGGGTCTTGCCGCTGGTGTAGCGCGCCATGTAGTAGGCGATCGGAAAGCCGAGCAGGGCGCAGGCCAGGGTTACCAGCAGCGACATGCCGACGGTGCGCAGGATCACGTCCAGGTTCTCTGCCCGCAGCAGGGCGACGAAGTTCTGCAGTCCCAGTTCGTGGCGGATCTGGCCGCTGAATTCGTCCAGCCCGAAGAAGGCGTTGGAGAGCAGCATCAGCAGGGAGCCGACATAGATGATGCCGAGCCAGAGCAGGGGTGGCCCGAGCAGGATGGCCAGCAACAGACCCGGCCGCCCGTAGAGCAGGGTGGAGAGGCGCCGCAGCGGCCGATAGGAGAGGGGGGCAGTGGGTTGGCTCATGGCAAGGCTCGCACTGTGGGGGGCGCTCATGGTTGAGCTCCCTGAGGGGCGGTGTGCAGGCGATGGATCGCCTGCTCCGGCCAGCTGAGGCTGACCCGGGCGCCACGGGGCAGGCGGGCCTGGCCCTCGTTGGGGTGGTTGACGATGAGCTCGAGCTGCTCGCCGAGATCGACCCGGTAGCGCACGAAGGGGCCGAGGTACTCCACCTCGCGCACCTCACCAGACCAGCCCGGTGTGCCGGCCTCGGCAAGCCGGATCCGCTCCGGGCGCACCATCATCTGCCGCGCATCGCCGCACAGACGGCGGGCCTGCTCCCCCTCGAACAGGTTGACGGTGCCGACGAAGCGGGCGACGAAAGGGGTGGCGGGGGCGTCGTAGATGGTATCCGGCGCGGCTATCTGCTCGATCTTGCCCTGATTGAAGATGCAGATGCGGTCGCTCATGGAGAGCGCCTCCTGCTGGTCGTGGGTGACGAAGATGAAGGTGATGCCGAGCTGGCGCTGCAAGGCTTTCAGTTCGAGCTGCATCTGCTCGCGCAGCTTGAGGTCGAGCGCCCCGAGCGGTTCGTCCAGCAGCAGGATGCGCGGCTGGTTGATCAGTGCCCGGGCGATGGCGATGCGCTGGCGCTGGCCGCCGGAGAGCTGGCCGGGCTTGCGGTTGCCGACGCCGGGCAGGCGCACCAGCTCCAGCATCTCGTCCACCTTGCGGTAACGCTCCGCCTTGGCGACGCCCTTGAGCATCAGGCCATAGCCGATGTTGTCGCGCACATCCATGTTGGGGAAGAGTGCATAGTCCTGAAACACGGTATTGAGGTTGCGATCGTAGGGGGGCACGGTGGAGCAGGGCTCGCCGAACAGCCGGATCTCTCCCTCGCTTGGGTATTCGAAGCCTGCGATCATCCGCAGGCAGGTGGTCTTGCCGGAACCGCTCGGCCCCAGCAGGGTGAAAAACTCGCCGGCCGGGATCTGGAAGGAGATGTCATCGACCGCCTTCACCTCGCCATAGTGGCGGCTGACCCGGTCAAATTGTACGGCGTTCATGGGACGTCCTTGTCTGTGTGGGAAAAGGCCGGACTCCTGTCCGGCCCGCCGGGTAGTGCGTTGTCAGCTCAGGCTCAGCGACCACCCAGGATGGCGATATAGTCCGAGACCCAGCGATAGTAGGGCACACAGATTCCCTGGCTCTTGCACTGGGAGACGGGGGTACGCCAGAAGTGAACCCGATCGAAGTTGTCGATGCCGTTGGTCTTGCAGCCCTCTTTCCCGAGCAGGGCGTTGCCCTCGCAGGCGGCGGGCACCACGGGCACGGAGCCGAACCAGGAGGCGAGATCCCCCTGCAACTTGTTGTTCAGGGAGTGCTCCAGCCACTTATAGGCACAGGTGAGGTTCTTGGCCTCGTTGTGCACCATGCTGGTGTCGGCCCAGCCGGTGACGCCCTCTTTGGGCACAGTCGTGGCGATGGGCTGCTTGTCGGCGATCAGGGTATTGGCCTGGAACGGCCAGGAGCCGGAGGCCACCACCCCCTCGTTCTTGAAATCATCTATCTGGACAAAGGCGTCGTGCCAGTAGCGCCCCACCAGCTGGCGCTGCTTGCGCAGCAGATCGAGGGAGGCCTTGTATTGCTCCTCGTTCAGTTCGTAAGGATCCTTGATGCCGAGCGCGGGCTGATGGGTCATCAGATAGAGGGCTGCATCGGCAATGTGGATGGGGCCATCGAATGCTTGTACCCGCCCCTTGTTGGATTTGCCGTCCGGCAGGGTCTGCTCCTCGAACACCACACTCCAGGAGTCGGGCGCCTTGGGGAACACCTTGGTGTTGTACATCAATATGTTGCCGCCCCACTGGTAGGGCACGCCATAGTGCTTGCCATCTACCGTGTGCCAGGGAGCATTCTGCAGGCGGGGGTCTATCTTGCTGTAGCTCGGGATGAGCGCCAGGTTGAGTGCCTGCACCTTGCCCCCCGCGATGAGGCGCAGGCTGGCGTCGCCGGAGGCAGTCACCAGATCGAAGCCCCCTTCGTTCATCAGGGCCACCATTTCGTCCGAGGTGGCGGCCGTCTTGACGCTGACCTTGCAGCCGGTCTCCTTCTCGAAGCCGGTTACCCAGTCATAGTTCTTGTCGGTCTCGCCGCGCTCCACGTAGCCGGCCCAGGCCACGATATTGAGCTGGCCTTCACCCTTGCCGAGTTCGGTCGGGGCGGCCTGGATCTGGCCTGCCAGCAGGGCAGGGATCAGGGCCAGGGTCAGGGGGGTCAGTTTCATCTTGCTCTCCTTGCATGAACTGGAGCCATGCGATACCGCAATGGCACTTAACATCCTGTTAACCAGTCATGAGCGTAGGAGAAGGCAGTGGGAATGAGAATTTCAATTTTTGACGCCAGAGGTATCTGCCAAATCTATATCGAGTGCAGATGAATCTTTTTTTGATGGCGGCGCGGTGATCACCCTGAGGGCGCTGGCTAGCGGGAGACCGGCTGGCGGGCCCGCAGCCGGCTCTGATCCCGCGCTATGTCGATGAACTCGCGGGCGGTCCAGTCGAGCCGCGAGCCGCGCCGCCACACCAGGCCGATGTCGATGGCGGGGATGGGCTCCTTGATGGCGCGGGCCTCGACCCGCTCCTGCTCCAGCGACCAGGGGCGGTAGGCAAAGTCCGGCAGCAGGGCGAGCCCGAGTTGGCTCGCCACCAGGCTGCGCACCGCTTCCACCGAAGCGGTACGCAGCACGATGCGCGGTGCTATGCCATAGCGACGCAGGCCGCCGCCGATGATCTGATCCAGCTGATCGGCGGTCAGCGAGATCATGGGCTCGTCACCCAATGCTTTGAGGGAGAGGGTCGATTCGGCGCAGAGGGGGTGGTTGGCGGCGAGCCAGAGCCGCAGTGGCGAGCGGGTCAGTAGCTCGGTATCGAACGCCTCCTGGCGTATGGTGCGGTTGGTCATCAGGATCCCCACGTCCACCTCGCCGTTGACGATCTGATGCTCCAGAAACGGCTGCTCGTCTTCCTTCACCTCGATGCGCACCGCCGGAAAGGCGCGGCGAAAGCGGCCTATGGCCTCCGACAGGTAGTAACCGGCCACCAGCGTCGTCACCCCTATGGTGAGCTGCCCCTGATCCTGCTGGGCCACCGCCTTGAGGGACTGGCCGGCTTCGGTCATGGCGCCGAGAATGCGCCTGGCATGGAGCAGAAACTGGTGGCCCTGGGCCGTCAGGGTGACGCCACGCGGGTTGCGCTCGAACAGGGCCGCGCCGAGTTCGGTCTCCAGCTCGCGGATGGCGCTGGTGACTGCCGACTGGGATATGTGCAGCTCGGCGGCGGCGCGGCTGACCGAGAAGCTGTCGGCCACGGCCACGAAGTAACGGATCTGGCGAAAGGTAAAATTCATCTGGGCATCCTGCCACGGGCGACGAGGTTGGTTGCCAGCTTAACCCCGAACTTCCCCCAAGCAAAAGGCGCCGTGATGGCGCCTTTGTCATTATTTTTCCTGCTGTTAGCGGGAGCTGGCCGCCTCTATCACCGGCACCCGGTTCACCGCCTTGCCCAGATAGGCGAGGGTGATGGTCACTATGATGCAGGTGAAACTGAGCCACATGTAGGGCAGGTAGTCGAGGGTGGCCACCCCCAGCACCGCGGCCATGAAGATGCCGTTGTCGCTCCAGGGCACCATGCCGCAGGTGAGGGTGCCGCCGAACTCGGCGTTGCGGGAGAGGTTCTTGCGTGCCAGTCCCAGCCGGTCGTAGTTCTTGGCCATGATCTTGGGGGTCAGGATCAGGGACACATACATGGCAGAGCCGAACACGTTGGCCAGGAAGGCGGTGCCTATGGTGTGGCTGGTCAGGCTGCCGACGCTGTTGATGCGCTTTTCGAAGGCACTGGCGATCACCGCCAGTATGCCGACCTTCTCCAGCAGGCCGCCAAAGCCCAAGCCGAAGATGATGACGGCCACCGAGCCCAGCATGGACTCCATGCCGCCGCGACCCAGGATGTTGTCGATGAAGTCGACGCCTGAGGTGATGGCGAACGGGCTGTAGGCGGAGTGCATCGCCTTGACCGGGTCCATGTCCTGGAAGGCGATGGCCCAGACAAGGCCGAGCAGGGCGCCGAAGCTGATCACCGGGAAGGCGGGTTTGCGGTTCGCCAGCAGGCCCAGCACCAGCACCACCGGCACAATGGCCAGCGGGGTGATGTTGAACTGCTTGTCGAGCGCCTCCATCACCAGGTTGACCTGCTCTAGGCTGACGTTGCCGGAGTACTGCATGCCGACCACGGTGAACAGGGCGGCGGTGATGACGTAGGAGAACAGACTGATGGGCAGCATCCCCTTGATGTGTTCCACCACATCGACGTTGGACATGGTCGAGGCCAGTACTACGGAGTCGGAGAGCGGGGAGAGCTTGTCACCGAAGTAGACGCCGGAGAGCACGGCACCGGCCACCAGGGGCGCGGGCACCCCAAGACTGTGGCCGATCCCCATCATGGCGATCCCCGCCGTGGCGGCAGAGCCCCAGGAAGTGCCGGTAGCCAGCGAGGTGAGGGAGCAGATGATCAGGGTCGCCAGCAGGAAGATGGAGGGGTGTATCACCTTGAGGCCGAAGTAGATGATGCTGGGGACTATGCCGCCGGCGATCCAGGTGCCCACCAGGGCACCGACGGAGACCAGTATCAATATGGCCCCCATCCCCTTGGCGACGCCGTCGACGGCCGCCTGCTCCAGAGACTTGTAATCATGGCCTAGCCGGATGCCGAGCCCCATGATGACGAACCAGGCGATGAACAGTGCCAGCTGGATCGGCAGATCGAGCACGCTGGTGAACGAAAAGGCCAGGGCCAGGAAAATGGCCAGGCAGGCAAACACCTGCACCATGCCAGGCAATCGGATGTGGTTTTGTTGGTTTTGCATAGATACTTCCTAAACTCTTGCTCGCCAAGGTCGGTCCCTCTCGTCCTGTGGATACACGTATCCCGAGGGGCCGGCCCAAAAAGAGGCCGCAATCTACCACAAACCCGGGGCGCAAAATCCCAACTTATTTAGCAAAAATGCATTAATGTTTGATAAATCTACTCATTAGTTGATCTCATCGGCGCTTTTTTTGAATATCAGGCCGATGCAGGGCAAATAGCCAAAACCCATAGAGAAGTCCGATTGCACTCCCCATAATCACAAACGATAATCGTTATCGTTTAATTCTGTGGGTAGTATCATCATGATCTGGATAGTGCGGTGTCTCTTGCTGGCAGCCTTGCTGGCGGTGTTGGGCTGGGGTCAGGACAAGGCATACGGCCTGTGGAGTCTGGGCTTCTTGCTGGCCGCCTGGGTCATGCTGGAACCCAGGCTGAGGCCGGCGCTGATCCTGCTGCCGGTCGCGGGCATGACGGGGGTCGTCACCCTGCTCTGGCAGCAAAGCTGGCTATAGGAGCCGTTCAGCGGGAAGGGACGGCCTGGATCTTGTCGTAGGCCTGGCGGAGGGAGGCGATGACCTTCTGCTCCATCTCGGTGCGTTCGGCATCCGGGGTGAAGTAGATCATGTCGACGTTGTGGCGTATGTAGTGAGAGGGGAGTTGATTGAGGGTCAGGCAACAGAGATCGGCCAGTTGGTAGGGGGTCAGTGTCTGGTTAAGTCCCTGTTTTTCTATCTCTTTGAGCACCAGATGCTCATAGAAGTTGTGAATGTCGGTATCCAGGATCATGGGAAAACCCCTGTGGTGGCATGGCATCTTCAACAGCATAGCCATGGCAGGGACAAAAACAAAAGGCCCGTCACTTTCGTGATGGGCCTTTTTGCATGATGAATGGTGCGAAGAGAGGGACTCGAACCCTCACATCCGTGGGACACTAACACCTGAAGCTAGCGCGTCTACCAATTCCGCCACCTTCGCACACTGATTTTCTCCAGCTGGTTTTTAAATGCGGTTGGAGCGCATTGCTCTGTGTTTACATGTCAGAATCATGGTGCGAAGAGAGGGACTCGAACCCTCACACCCGGGGGGCACTAACACCTGAAGCTAGCGCGTCTACCAATTCCGCCACCTTCGCACATTCGGGTTATCAGTCTGGATTTACATGCTGTCTGACAAAGCATGGTGCGAAGAGAGGGACTCGAACCCTCACACCCGGGGGGCACTAACACCTGAAGCTAGCGCGTCTACCAATTCCGCCACCTTCGCACATTCGGGTTATCAGTCTGGATTTACATGCTGTCTGATAAAAGCATGGTGCGAAGAGAGGGACTCGAACCCTCACATCCGTGGGACACTAACACCTGAAGCTAGCGCGTCTACCAATTCCGCCACCTTCGCACATTGTCATCAATCTTGTTTTACATGCCATCGATGAAGCATGTTGCAGTATGGTGCGAAGAGAGGGACTCGAACCCTCACATCCGTGGGACACTAACACCTGAAGCTAGCGCGTCTACCAATTCCGCCACCTTCGCATCACTGCGGTGGGGGATTCTATAGAGTTTTGGGGGGGCGTCAACAGCCAAAGGGGACTTTTTTCGCTGTTGACGGATAAAGCCGTGTCAAGGGCACAAAACTTCAGCAATCTGGGTCACGCCGGGGCCAGTGCGTCCTGATACATCTGTTCGTACAGAGGGACGGAGTCGGCCCAGTCGAAGCGGGTGTGCATGGCATTTTGCTGCACGCGGGCAAACCGTTCGGGTTCTTGCAGGTAGTGGAGCAGGCTGCGGCGCATGGCATCGAGCAGGGTGCTGGCGGTGGGATCGTTGAAGCAGAAACCGGTCGCCCTGGCGGGATCGGCATCCCAGTCCACCACGGTATCTTTCAGTCCGCCGACGGCCCGTACCAACGGCAGGGTGCCATAGGCCAGGCTGTACATCTGGTTGAGGCCGCAGGGCTCGAACAGCGAAGGCATCAGGAAGAAATCGGCGCCCGCTTCCACCAGGTGGGCCAAACGGTCGTCATAGGCATTGATGAAGGCGAACCGGTCGGGATGTTGCTGGGCTATGGTCTGCAACTGGGCGGCGAGGGAAGGGTCGCCCGAGCCCACGATCACCACCTGGACCTGGTGTTGCAGGAACTTGTCCAGCGCCGGGATAAGCAAATGCACCCCTTTCTGCTCGGTCAGACGACACACCATGCCATAGATGGGCAAGTTGCCGACGGGCAGCCCCGTCTCCTGCTGCAGTGCCCGTTTGCAGGTGTGTTTGCCGGCCAGGTGGTCGGCGTCATAGGTGGCGGGCAGCAGGGGATCGAAGGCAGGATCCCAATCTTGATAGTCACAACCGTTGAGGATGCCGCGCAAGTCGCTCGCCCGCTGCTGGAACACGCTGGCCATGCCGTGAGCGCCCAGGTGCGTCAGCAGCTCGCTGGCATAGTTGGGACTGACCGCATTGATCTTGTCTGCGTAGAGCACACCGCACTTGAGCAGGTTGATGTGACCGTAGTCGTAGTTGATGCGCTGCTCGTAGTCCTGGATCTCCGGCACTGCCCAGAACTGCTGGCGATCGAACACCCCCTGGAAGGCCGCATTGTGGATGCTGATGACAGACCGGGTGCGCTGGAAGAAGGGATTGTGAGCGTGGCGCGTCTTGAGCAGCAGCGGCAGCAGGCCGGTGTGCCAGTCGTTGCAGTGGACTATGTCAGGGGCGAAGTTCAGCTGCTCGCAGGCGTGCAGGGCTGCCGCCGCGAGGAAGGCGAAACGCTCGCCGTTGTCGGGATAGGCCTGATTGTTCTCGGCATAGAGCTGGGGCCGCTCGAAATAGGCTGGGCAATCGAGCAGATAGACGCAGATCCCGTCCAGTTCCAGCTGGTAGATTCGATAGCTGATGTCGTCCCGCCCCTGGGGGGTGGGCAACCAGCGCGAGGCGAGCAGTCTGGCTTCATCCCGGCGCTTTAGCGTCTGGTAGAAGGGCAGGATGATGCGAACGTCGTGACCCTCCCGGGCGAGATGCTGCGGCAGGGCCTTGGCCACATCTGCCAGGCCCCCGGTCTTCACAAGCCCCTCAACCTCCGAGGCGACAAACAGGACTTTCAGTGGGTTAATAGCCAACTCTTGCTCCCTTAGGTACCACGACGATACCGCCTTCGGATACGGTAAACCGCTCTCTGTCATGGTCCAGATTCTCACCGATCACGGTGCCGGGTGCAATTTCAACGTTTTTGTCGATGATGGCGCGTCGAATTGAGCAGCCTTCACCTATCTTCACATCCCCGAGCAGCACGGACTCGCTGATGTGGCTGCAGGGGCCTATGTTGCAGCGAAAACCCAGGATGGAGCGCTGGATCTGGCTGCCCTGAATGAAGCAACCGCCGGAGATCAGCGAGTTGGCAATCTTGACCTTGCAGTCATCGGTGTCGATGAAGGTGGCGGGGGGCAGCGGCGGGTAGTGGGTGTGCAGCGGCCACTTGCGATTGTAGAGGGAGAAGGGGGCGTCGTCGGCCACCAGGTCCATGTGGGCCTGCCAATAGGAGTCGAGAGTCCCCACATCACGCCAGTAGACGTTGGGCTTCTCACCCGGGATCACGTTGGTGCTGTAGTCATAGACATAGACGGGAGCGCGCGGGAACAGGCTGGGGATGATGTCCTTGCCGAAATCGTGGCTGGAATTCTCCTCGGCGGCATCGCGCTTGAGCTCACGGTAGAGCGCCTCGGTCTCGAAGATGTAGTTGCCCATGGAGACCAGAGCCTGAGTGGGATCTCCAGGGATGGGCTTCGGATGCCTGGGTTTCTCTTCAAACCCTATCATGCGGCCTTCCTGATCCACCTCGATCACCCCGAAGGCACTCGCCTCCTCGATGGGCATGCGCAGGGCTGCCACGGTGAGGGCCGCGGCCTTCTGCTTGTGGAAGCTAACCATCTGGCTCACATCCATCTTGTAGATGTGGTCGGAACCGAAGATGCAGACGTGCTCGGGGTCGGAGATCTCGATGAAGCGCAGGTTCTGATAGATGGCGTCGGCCGTGCCGTCATACCAGCGTTTACCCATCCGCATCTGAGCCGGAATGGGATCGATGAAACGATCCGTGATGCCGACTATGTTCCAGCCTTTCTTCATGTGCAGGTAGAGGGACTGGGACTTGAACTGGGTGAGCACGTAGATGCGCAGGAAGTCGGCGTTGACGAAGTTGTTGAGGACGAAGTCGATCAAGCGGTAGCTGCCACCGAATGGGACAGAGGGCTTGCTGCGGGTGGTGGTCAGTGGCTGCAGTCGGGTTCCTTCGCCGCCAGCCAGTATCATGGTGAGTATGCCTGCCATCGTATTTCTCTCCCTGAGTTCATACCTTGAAAAGGTTTTCATATTGCTGCGAAAAAACACCCCTAAAGGGGTGGTAAACGTTTTCTTGGTACCTTAACAGATCCCTTCTGGCACTCTCTACTTGTTTTATTACAACCGTTGCACTTATTTAGGCTTTGCTCAGATACACCTTGAATTTGCCATCGCCGGCGATCACCTCGGTCCGTTTGAAGTGCGTCTCCAGTATAGGTTGGTAACGCAGGAAGGCATTGGCGACTATGGTCAGGGCGCCATCGGCGGTGAGAAATTCGGGTGCCCTTGCCAGGAAGGTTTCGGTCGCTGCATAGAAGGTCTTGAGCCCGGCATGGAAGGGGGGATTCGAGACGATATGTTGGAATATTTCGGCAATATCGGAGTAGACATCAGAGGCATAGACTCGCCCCTGCAGACCGTTGACCGCCAGGGTGCGGCGGCTGGATTCGAGCGCAAGGGCGCTGATATCCACCATGTTCACCGTCAGTGCCGGGTTGCGTTTGGCCAATATCGAGCCGATGACGCCGGCGCCACAGCCAAAGTCGAGCAGCTTGCCCTGCATGGGTGGGAGGCTCGCCAACAGCATCTGGCTGCCGAGATCCAGCCCGTCGGCGCTGAAGACTCCTGGCAGTGCCATGACGGTCAGCTTGGTATCGCCGGCCTTGCACTCATAACGGCTGAACCAGGCATCCAGCTCGAACGGGGCGACGGGCTTGCCGAGCTCGCCATGATAGAGGGAGCAGCGGCGGGCCGAGTCGCGTTTGACCGGTTTCTCACCATAGGGAGCCAGCAGCTTGTCGGCCCCGTTGATGCCGCCGCGGTTCTCGCCAGCGAGGAACAGCTCGGCGCCAGGCTCCAGCAGCGGGGCCATCATGGCCAGCAGATATTGCGCCTCGGCCTTGGCCTTGGGCATCAGCAGCAGCAGGGCATCGAAGCGAGGGCTCCCGCCGAGCTGGTGATCGAACAGGATGCGCTCACCCAGGGCCGCCTGCTGGCTGCGGTAATAGCAGTAATCCGTGGTGAAGACCGTCAGGGAGTCGGTCAGCTCGGCCAGTTGACGAGGGTAATCATCCTCCAGGGCACCACACACCAATAGCCGTTTGCCGACAAAGAGGGCTTGATTACGTTCCAGCATCTGGCTGACGGCACTGACAGGACGGCTCATTGGGACTCTCCACACTTTTTTGGGCGGCCATTATACATGGCCGCTTTCGCCTTGACATTTATGCCGTGTTCCCGAAATATGCCCAGACACCTTATTTATCCAGAGATGATGCAATGCGGTCATGCGTATCGAAACGAAAGCATAAACACAGCCTGACATTCGGGCCTGCTGGCGTGCGCGCGTAACCTCTCATCCCTGAGACGATTCAAGCCCCGGTAGCGACCCACGTACCGGGGCTTTTTATTGACCAATCCATCTGTTTAGGAGAAGGAAATCCCATGTTTCAAGGTTCGATAGTTGCCCTGATTACCCCATTTCGACAGGGCCAGCTGGACGAGGCCGCGCTGGCTCGTCTGGTGGAGTGGCACATAGAGCAGGGGACCCATGGCATAGTGCCGGTCGGCACCACGGGTGAGAGTCCGACCCTGACCCACGACGAGCACTGCCGGGTGGTGGAGCTGGTGGTCAAGCAGGTGGCGGGACGGATCCCTGTCATCGCCGGCGCGGGGTCCAACAATCCGGTCGAAGCCATCGAATACACCCGTTTCGCCGAGCAGATGGGGGCGGATGCCACCCTGCATGTGGCCGGTTATTACAACCGCCCGAATCAGGAAGGCTTGTTCCACCACTTCAAGGCGGTCCATGACGCCACCACAAAACCCATCATCGTCTACAACATTCCGCCCCGCGCCATCGTCGATGTGCAGCCGGCGACCCTGGCCCGCCTCGCCGAGTTGCCGCGCATCGCCGGCGTGAAGGATGCCACCGGCGATCTGGCCCGCCCCTGGGTTGAACGTCAGCTGATCAAGAAGCCCTTTGCCTGGCTCTCCGGGGAAGATGCCACCGCCGTTGCCTACAACATCGGCGGTGGCCAGGGCTGCATCTCGGTGACGGCCAACGTGGCCCCCAAGCTGGTGGCCGAGGTCCAGAACCTGACCCTGGCAGGCGAGTGGCAGGCCGCCCGCGAGCTGCAGGACAAGCTGATCCCGCTGCATCAGGCCATGTTCGCCGAGCCGAGCCCGGCGGGCGCCAAGTATGCAGTCTCCCTGCTTGGTCTGTGCAGTGAGGAGTGCCGTCTGCCGGTGATGCCGCTGTCTGACGCTACCCGCGAGCGGATCCGCCAAGCCATGCAGGCCTTGAATCTGTTGTAAAAACTGGGCTCTGGATCTCGCTTTTGATTGCCAGGTCAATTAATGGCCAGGCTTTGCCGATATACTCGCTTGGATACAACCAAGGATGATTTGGCATGCAAGAATGGGATCTGGAGCACTTCACCAGTTTTGAACATCTCTGTGAAGTGACGTTGGCGGCGGTCAGAGAAAAGACCGAGGCCGAGCAGATCTATCTGTGGCTGCGGGCGCCAACGCCCCAGCTCTACCACTACAGGCCTGAGCAGGGCTTGCTCTGTCTGAGCGCCGACATGCTCACCTCCCTCGACCTGCCTCTCCTCTTCATTGAACGTTCCCTCGATCTCGGCCAGTTGCTGGTGGAGCCGATCGCGCCGACCCGTGCCATCTGGGAGAGCGTCGAGCCGGAGAGCCCACGCCTGCGTGCAAGCTTCCCGCTCAAGCGCCACAAGGGGTTGGAGGCCGTGGTCTATCTGGAAACCCGGCGCCGCCTCGATCGCTTGCCAAGGCGTCAGCAACAGAGCATCCAGTTGCTGATGCACTACCTCGCCGCCGAGCTGGAGAGCCGGCGGCTCGCCGGTCAGGTCGATCTGGAGCGGGATCAACGGATCAATACCCAGGCCGATCTCGTCCGCAGCCAGGCCCTGCAGGACTCCTTCCTCAGCATGCTGCAGGCATTGCACCAGGTAGGAGTCAAGCTGTCGCGCTGTGACGGTGAGGATCGCCTGCTGCACGATGCGGTGGTGCTGGCGCGTCAGGAGTTGCAGTTCGATCGCATCGCCATCTTCCTGACGGACAGTCAACTCAAGACCATGCACGGTACCTGGGGTACCAACGAGGCGGGTGAGCTCATCGACGAGCGCCATTTCATCAGTCCCATTCCTGATCATCCCACGGTGCAGGAGGCGCTGCGACGCAAGGATTATGTGCTGGTGCTGGAAGATACCCCGCTCTATTACGAGAAGCAGGTGGTGGGGCGCGGCTGGAATGCCATGGTGTCGCTCTGGGACGGGGGTACCCCCATCGGCTGGATCGCCGCCGACAACCTGCTCTGGCGTCGTCCGCTCAAGGCGTATCAGAGCGAGATCTTCAAGCAATATGCCGCCGTGCTCTCCCAGTTGCTGATCCGCCAGCGCACCCAGGCGGCGCTCGAGCGTTTCAACCGTGACCTGGAGCTGCGGGTGCAGGAGCGGACCCGGCAGCTGGCCGACACCAACCGGGCGCTGGAGGAGGCCAACCGGCGTCTCTCCCTGCTGTCGCTGGAGGATCCCCTGACCGGGATCGCCAACCGCCGTCAGTGGGACATCACCATGGAGCGGGAGTGGGAGCGGGCGCGCCGTCATCAGGGGGTATTGGCAGTACTGATGATAGACGTGGACGAGTTCAAGTCCTACAACGATCACTTCGGCCACGGCAAGGGGGATCAGTGTCTGCAACGGGTCGCGGCCCTGCTGCAGGACACCGAGCGGCGGCGTACCAATCTGGTGGCCCGTTATGGCGGTGAGGAGTTCGTGATCCTGCTGTGCGCCCCGCAACCCGGGGAGGCAGAGCGACTGGCGGAGCAGATCCACTACGGGCTGGAAGCCCTGCAGATCCCCCATCCGGCCTCCCGTGTGGCGGCGATGCTCACCGTCAGCATCGGCTTCAGTTACCTCATCCCCTCCTCGGACAAAGGGTGGCAGACCCTGACCGAGCAGGCGGATCAGGCGCTTTATCACGCCAAGTCACAGGGCCGGGCCTGTACCCTGGCCTATCGCTGACGTCGGACTCACCCTCTCTCCTTCCTCACCGCGCCAGGGGGCCAACGCTCTGGTGCATCTCTTTTCCTCGGCATAAATGTGGTGGCAAGCGTTTCTCGCCCTCTGACGCATGGCGATGGGGCCGGGGTCTGGCTAGAATGGGGGCCCATTTTTCACAGACAGATCCTGCACCATGACCCTATCCGGATTTCAAGGCCTGGTTTTCGACCTCGACGGCACCCTGGTGGACTCCATGCCTTTGCACCTGGCCGCCTGGGAACATACCGCCCGCGAGTTTGGCTTTCAGTTCGATGCCGACTGGTTTTATGAACTGGGTGGCATGCCCAGCCGCAAGATAGCCTTGCTGGTGGCCGAGGTGCAGCAGATCGCGCTGGACCCGCTGGTGGTGACGCGCTGCAAGACGGAGCACTATGTGGCCAACCTGGACAAGGCGACCCCCTTCCCGGCCATGCTGGATCTGGTCAGGCGCTATCACGGTCTCATTCCCATGGGGATAGGCACGGGCTCACCCCGCATCAATGCCGAAGCCGTGCTGCGCAATACCGGACTGGATAGCTACTTCCCCGTGGTGGTGACCGCCGACGATGTCGAACTGCACAAACCCCACCCGGATACTTTCCTGCTGGTGGCACAGCGACTCGGGGTTGCGCCTGACGGCTGTCTGGTGTTCGAGGACACGGGCATAGGGGCGCAGGCCGGTGAGGCCGCGGGCATGCAGGTGTGCATGGTCAAGGAAGGGAAGCCGGTCGGATTGACCTACTGAGCAAACGGGCTGGCCGTCGAGGCCGCCTGGGGGGAGAAGACCCACTCTCATACGGGACAGGCATGACATGAGAGTGGGGATGCGCGTCGTCACTAATTGACGCAGCGGCAAGCTCAGAGTCAGGAGGAGGCGAGCATCACTGCTCGCTGCTACCGCCCTGGTTGTCGTCATAACGGCTAGGGCCGCCGTGGGGACGCGGAGCCATGGAGACCCGTGGCTTGCGGGCGCGCTGGATGCTGACCTGGGGGCGGCCGGAGTGCATGGCGATAGTGGAGATCTTGGCCTTGTAGACCAGCTGCTGATTGCCATGGGCATCGGTCAACAGCACGCTGTACTGGTCGAAGCCGCTGATGGTCCCCTCCAGCTTGATGCCGCTCACCAGGAAGATGGCGACCTGACTGCGGTTCTTGCGCAACCAGTTGAGGGCAGAATCCTGCCCGTTCCCAAGGGAGAATGCCTGCTCGATGGTGGAGTAGCTTGGGGATTCAGTTGTCATAAATTATTGTCCCGCGGAAAAAAAGTGGCGTTTGATTGTGCTAAATGGTCACAGGCTTGTCAAAGTCATTCTCACCCTGCCGCCAAAGCATCGATGAACAGGGGCTGATGTGCGGGAGCTTGCGCAAATTTGCAGATAAATATGCCCCTTATCCCTGGGGCCAGGGTCGAGCTATGCCAAAAAACCCCTTTCCAGGCCGCGCCCCATGCCCATGTATCTCCCGTCTCTTAAGGCCCTGTACATGAACAGGGCTGGTGGTTAGCGGCAGTGGCTGCAATAATTGGCGCCTCTGGCCGTTCGCGGCCTCATGCTGGGGTCCTATCTTGCATCCGGTTTCACACCAACACCCGATTACCTATACCCATGACGCGACCGCGTGCGAAGAGTGTGACTTGCTGGTGCCGGCCACCGCGCTGGCCGTGGGGGAGACGAGCAGTTGTCCCCGTTGCGGTCACACCCTGAGTGCGCACCTGCCGCAGCAGGAGCGCAGGCCCATCGCCTACGGCTTTGCGGCGCTCATCATGTTCGTGCTCTCCAACGCCTTCACCTTCATGTCGTTCTCGGCCAAGGGGGTGGGGCAGGAGATGACCTTCCTGCAGTGCATCACCACCCTGGTGGATCAGGGCTATCTGTTTCTGGGCGCCGTGCTGAGCCTGACCCTGATCGGTCTGCCACTGGTCTATATCGGCTCCATCATGCTGGTGCTGTGGCGGCTCGACAAGGATCTGCACAGCAACGCCCTGCGCTCCCTCGGCCGATTGCTGTGCCGGATCAAGCCCTGGCTGATGGTGGATGTCTTCCTCATCGGGGTGCTCATCTCTCTGGTCAAGCTGATGGGCATGGCCGACATCAAAATGGGGCTGTCGTTCTGGGCCTTCGTGGGCTACACGGTGCTGCTGATCAAGATGATCTCGTCCCTGGACCGGATGTGGCTGTGGCAACGTTTGTTCGGCCCGACCGAGGCGAGAGAGCTGGATCCCGAGGCCAGCGCCCTGGAGTACGGGCTGGTGGGCTGCCACATCTGCGGCGCGCTCAATGACGGCGATGCCCACAGCTGCTCCCGCTGCGGCGATCGCCTGCACCAGCGCAAGCCGGGCGGCCTGAACCGTACCTGGGCACTGCTCATCACCTCGGTGATCCTCTATATTCCTGCCAACCTCTATCCCATCATGGACACCGTTTTTCTGGGGGACGACAGCCCCTCGACCATCATGGGGGGGGTGGTGTTGCTCTGGGCCATGGGCTCCTACCCCATCGCCGCCGTCATCTTCTTTGCCAGCGTGGTGGTGCCCCTGGTGAAGATCCTGGCGCTGCTGTGGCTCTGCTACATGGTGCAGCGTGGCCGGGTCGGCTCTCCCCTTGGCAAGCTCAAGCTCTATCGCATGACCGAATTTGTGGGACGCTGGTCGATGATCGACGTCTTCGTGGTGGCCATCTTGGCCGGCCTCATCCGTCTCGATAATCTGATGACCATCTACCCGGGCCCCGCGGCCGTTGCTTTTGCCGGGGTCGTTTTGATCACCATGGTGGCCGCCATGAGTTTCGATTCCCGCCTGATCTGGGATTTACAACAAGGAGAGCGCGAACGTGAGTGAGCGTAAGACAAGGTGGAAACCGGGCTCTGACTTTATGAGCTCGGCCGCCGCTATCTGGATGGTGCCGCTGCTGGCGCTGTTCATCGGAGCCTGGATGCTGTTTCAGCACTGGTATTCACAAGGCCCCAGTTTCACCCTGACGGTTGCCACCGCGGAGGGCATAGTGGCGGGCAAGACGGTGATCCGCTCCCGTGAGGTGGAAGTGGGTCGCATCGAGGCGGTGGAGCTCAGCGATGACTACAGCCATGCGGTGCTCAAGGCCCGTCTGACCAATGCCGCCGCCGGCATGCTCAAGAAGGACAGCCAGTTCTGGGTAGTCAAACCCAGGGTCGGGCGGGAAGGGGTGTCGGGTCTGGGCACCCTGCTCTCCGGTGCCTACATCGAACTCGCCCCTGGCAAGAAGGGCAAGGCGCGCGACGAATACGCCATGCTGGACAAGCCGCCGCTCGCTTCGGTGGACGCCAAGGGGCTGCGGCTCTCCCTCAGCAGCCGCGATGCGCGTGCCCTGGGGATCGGCTCCCCCATCAGCTATCAGGGCTTCACCATAGGCCAGATAGAGGAGGCCAAGTTCCTGCCCGAGAAGAGCGAGATGCAGTACCAGCTCTTCATCAATGCCCCCTACGACATCCTGGTGAGCAGCAACTCCCGCTTCTGGCTGACGCCGGGCTTCGAGGTCTCCATGAGCAGCGAGGGGATGAAGGTGAAAATGGATTCGCTCGAGAGCCTGCTGGATGGCGGCATCACCATGGGGCTGCCACCGGGCTGGACACCTGGTGAGCCGGTCAAGCAGATGGACAGCTTCACCCTGTTCCAGGACGAGGCGAGCGTGCTGGCCGGTAGCCTGGATCAGTTCATCGACTACGTCTTCCTGTTCGAGGACAACGTGGGTGGCCTGCACCCCGGGGCGGCGGTGCAGTATCGCGGCATCCGAGTCGGCACCGTCATCTCTGCCCCCTACCTCATCGACGACAAGGGGGTGCAGATCTTCAAGAGCCGGCAGATCCCCGTGCTGGCCCGCATCGAGGTACAGCGCCTCTCCCATCGCTACGCCAATGCGGAGCGGGAGCAGTGGCGGGCCCTGTTCAGCAAGCAGTTCAAGGAGGGATTGAGGGCCAGCCTCAAGACGTCCAGTCTGCTGACCGGCGGCAAGGTGGTGGATCTCAACTTCTATCCGGATGCCCCCGCCTATGAGCCCATCAAGCTGGCAGGCTATCAGGTGTTCCCGACCGTGCAGGCCGGGCTGGATCAGATAGAGCGTAAGGTGAACCTCATCCTCGACAAGTTCGTCGATATGGACATGGCCACCACGCTGACGCAGGTCAATAGCACCCTGGCGACCCTGGACAAGACGCTCAAGCACATCAAGGCCGTGAGTGCCAATCTGGAACAGTTCACCGGTCAGCGCTCGACCCAGCAGTTGCCCGAGTCCCTCAATCAGAGTCTCAAGCAGTTGCAGGAGACGTTGCAGGCTTATGATGCTGGTTCCCAGACCAACCAGGAGTTGCGCCAGTCGGTGCAGTCTCTCAATCAGCTGATGGGGGAGCTGCAACCCTTGGTCCATTCACTGAACGAGCAGCCCAGTTCGCTGATCTTCGACCGCTCCCGTCCCCAGGATCCTGAGCCCAAGCGAGGAAAATGATGAAAAAACGGATGATGACCCTGGCCTTGCTGGGTTTGCTGACGGGGTGCAGTTCCGCCCCGACGGCACTGCACTACTACTCGCTGGATGCGGAGATCCCGCAGTCGAACAGCGTTACGACACAGCCCCGGCATCAGCTGGTGCTGCGTCCCGTCGCCCTGTCTGGCCAGCTGGATCGGATGAGCCTGGTCTATCAGCTGGAAGGCAAGGAACTGCACTTTGCCGAGTATCATCGCTGGGCGGGCTCGCTGGATGCGCAGTTGAACCAGCTCACCCTGAATGGCCTCTCCAGCAGGTTGCCGGGTTGGGTGGTGCGCCAGGACGGGGCCCGCAAGGGGCCAGTGCTGACCATCTCGGTCGAGCGCTTCCAGGGACGGCACGATGGCCGCGCCCTGCTCAGCGGCCGCTGGCGCTTGCTGACGGAGGAAGGGGTGGTGCTGCGGGACGTGCCTTTCCAGCAGGAGCGGGTCTTGCCGGCCGATGGCTATGGCGCCCTGGTGGACGAGCTGGGGCAGGGGTGGCAGCTACTGCTCGATCAGATTGCGGCGGATGTGCGCACGCGCAGCTGAACGGAACAATGAAAAACGGGAGGCCAATGCCTCCCGTTTTGTTATCTGACGCAGGGATTATTGCTGAACTTCCGAGACCCCCTGCACCTTGACCTCTACCCGGCGATCCGGGGCCAGGCAGACGATCAGCTCGCGCTTGGACTTGCTGGTGCAGCTGTCGCCGGTGACGGGAGAATTCTTGCCCTGACCCTCCACGTTTACCTTGCCGGCAGGCAAGCCCTTGCCGATCAGGTAGTCGGCCACGGTCTGGGCCCGCTGCTCGGAGAGCTTCTGGTTATAGGCGTCGGAGCCGATGCGATCGGTGTAGCCGATGACGGTGGCCGAGCCATCCTTGGGTCTGGCTTCTTCAATCTGGCTATAGAGGGTATCCAGTGCCTGGCCGGCTTCCGGCTTGAGGGTGGCCTTGTTGAAGTCAAACAGCACATCCGAGCTCAGAGTGAACTGCTTGTCGACCATCACTGGCTCGGGGGCCGGTGCCGGGGCGGCGACCGGCATGGCCGGTGGAACCTGGCCGAAGCGATAGACGGCGGCCAGGGAGAGCAGGCCGTTGTCCATGCGCAAACCCGTGTCTTCACGGCTGCCGTACGGGGTGCTGTACTGGTACTCGAGGCGGGCGGCCCAATCCAGATTGAAGGCGTACTCGGCCCCCAACGCACCGACGAAGACGGCGCGGCTGTCGCTGTCCAGCTCATCGCTGCTGGTCCAGCCGTAGCCGCCACCGAGGCGACCGTAGAGATCCAGATTGTCCGCTACCGGGAAGCCGAGCTTCAGGGTCAGCTGGGCCAGTTGGGCTTCGACAGAGTCATTGAAGGCAGCGGCATTGCGGGTGCCGTTGTACTTGAGCTTGCCAAGGTAGTCGTAACCGAGCTCGATCCCCAGATTCTGGTTGATCTGGTAACCGGCGAAGGCTCCGGCTCCGACCTCGTCGTCATCTTTGTCCGTGGTAGTGATGGCGTTGCTTTCGTCGACGCCATAGAAGTTGGACCAACCCAGTTTGGCACCGCCATACCAGGTGTTGTCTTGTCCGGCTGCCTGAGCGTTGGCTGCAAGCAAGCCTGAAACCAGCAAGGTAATCAGTGTTTTGTTCATAGAAGCCTCTGCAATCTTGTGTGTGGGGAGCGCGAATCCATGTCGCCTCACCTCATGGGTTGGGCCTGCATTCAGCCACAACATGTTTAAACGTAGCCCGTTTTTTTTGAACCACAAGCAACTGATATAAAACATATTGTGATAACAATGCCCATCATAGGGGAGTTATCCGAGCGAGAGGCCAGTATGACTCCAATTTGTGACGGGGGTCATATGAGTTGGCTGTTTACTGTCCAGCCAGGCAAGCACAAAAAAGGCCGACATAGTGTCGGCCTCTGCATCCTCACTGAGGTATGAACTCGTACTCCCGTTCGATGAAGGTGGCGGCGCGTTCGCTCAGAGCGGCGTGTACGGCCGTGGTCGGGTGGACCTGATCCCAGAACATCTTGCCTTCACAGTCGAGCTCGCTGGCGCCGCGGCTAGCCAGCGGGCTGGCAACGGCCTGGGCCAGCAAGGGGTTGCCTGCGATGGCGAGGCGTTCCTGCGCATTGAAGGAGGCAAACTGATTGTCGGCGGTGGCGCTGCGGGAGGAGAAGGGCTTCCACACATAGCCCCCGCCGTAGCAGGCGTTCTCTGTATCGCTCAGGCCGAAGTTCTGCGGCTCCCGCAGCATCTCGGCGAACTGCTTGTCGATCTCGAACAGTTTCACCATGCCGGTGGGGGCCAGCTCGCGGGCCAGGTTCAGCAACAGCTCATTGTGATAGCGGGAGACATGGCTTGCCGCCTCCACCACCTTCTGGCTGCGGGCCGACGGGTTCTGGCCCAGATCCGGCAGGTTGAACAGCAGGATCTGTTTTGCCCCATGGAGCACCATGCGGTTGGCAGAGTCACTGATGACGTCGCGCACCCGTTTGGCGTCCAGCTCGGTATTCCAGCCATAGGCCAGATAGTCGTTGGCACCGACCCAGAGGATCACCAGATCGTCCGCCTTGAAGCCGTCCTTCTCAAGGAACTGGGTGATCTCGTAGTCCAGGTTGTTGATGACCTGGTACTTGGGGTTCCAGGAGATCTTGTTGTAGGCCACCGCGGTGGCGCCCCCTTCCGCTTCGTTGACTATTTTCAGCCCCGGGAACGGTTGGGTTAGCTGTTCCAGCCAGACGGGGCCGTTGGAGAAGCGGCCCTGGTAGTAGGGCGGGCTGGAGGGGAGATAACCGCGCATCTTGTCGTACATTTTGCCGGTGTCGGAGAGGCTGTCGCCAAACATCACGATGCGGGAGAAGGCGGGACGACTCTCGGCTGCCTGAACGGTCAGCGTCAAGAGTCCCAGTAAACACGGAAGCCATTTGTTCATCTTGCTGTTCTCATGGAGTGGATGCAGGCGCTGCCTGCGGGCTGTTCCTCGAAGGCAAGGGGCTGGGGACCCGGCTTGCCAGGCCGCACGGTATCCATTCGAATACAATCTTGCAGCAAGCCATGGGCATTAAATCGATTGCGGTCACACTGCTCTCCCCTGGATGGGGGAGGCTTCACGTTTGTTTCACGCCTGCCCGGGCAAGATGCCTGCATACCCAATGACAGGAGCGTGAAATGAACAAAGCAAAGGTAATCGGCCTGGTGGCCATGATGTCCGTCTCTTCTTTCGCCATGGCGGCCTACACCGGCCCCCAGGAGCAGAACAAGGTCTCGGTCGCGCAGTTGAAAGATGTGGCAGATGATCAGTGGGTGACCCTGGAAGGCAAGCTGGTCAAGCACCTTGGCGGCGAGAACTACAGTTTCCGCGATGACAGCGGCGAAGTGGAAGTGGAAGTGGACGGGGACGTGTGGCGTGGTGTCGAAGTGGGCCCGAACGATCTGATCCGCATCCGCGGCGAGGTTGACCACAGCTGGAACAAGACAGAGGTAGAGGTTGAGCATCTGGAGAAGGTCGGTGCCGCTCCCCAGAGCAAGGGCGGCTTCATCGCCAAGTAAGTTCGCAGAGCATGCTAACAGGAAGGGCGCTACATAAGCGCCCTTCCTGTTTTTGTGGGTGCCGTCAGCCGGCCCGTACGGCGACGGTGCGCTTGAACCCTTTCTCGGCCTGATTGACCTTGTAGAGGTAGCGACGGGCCTCCGCCTTGGGGTGCTGCTCGGTCAGCACCTGATAAACCGCCTCGGGGGAGAGCCGATTGATCATGTCAGGGGCCGCCTTGCGGTTGCTGGAGAAGGTGTTGAGCACCCCGCCCGCACCACCGTTGTAGGCGGAGATCACCGCATAGCGACGGGATTGGGGATCCTGGATATCCGCCAGGTAGACGGTCTGCAGCAGGTGCAGATAGGCCGTTCCCACGTCTATGTTGTAGGCCGGATTGAACAGATCCTCCCGGGTTGGCTGTCCGCTCTTGCCCTTGACCCGTACATAGACATCCCGTCCGGCTGTGGCCGGGATCACCTGCATCAGGCCATAGGCGTTGGCATGGCTGACCGCATAGGGGTTGAAGCTGCTCTCGGTCTTGATGACCGCATAGATCAGGCTCTCGGCGACGCCGTACTTGCGGGAGGCATCGCGGATGATGCTGGCGTACTTGTAGCCGCGCTTGTCCTCGTGGTTGGCCACCATGGGGATGTCGACGAAGAAGATGGTGCGAATGCCGAGGGTACGCTTCTTCATCGCGCTGCCGAGCAGGTAGTCGGCATAGCGCTCTGCGCGCCAGCTGGAGCGGATGGCCTGCCCCTGGTTGTCCAGCACCTGGCCGTAGAGGAAGGGCTCGCCACCGGGCATGATCTCCCTGTCCGAATAGAGATCCACTTCCGCCGGATCGTCCGGAGTCAGAAGCGTCTCTATGATGGCACGGCGCAGGTGGGCACGGGGATCGAGCCCGGAGACCGTCTCCACCATGATGTGGCCGCTGGAGAAGTCGATGTGGGCCCGGCTCTTGTATTGATCCGTGTATTTGACGTAGTCAAACTTGCCCGCAAACAGTGCCTCGCGCCCCCATATCTCGTTCACGTTATGGGAGAGTGCACTGATCATGTGTTCGAAGCCGCGTATGTCCTTGCCGTTGACCAGATCTTCGTCTTCTGCCCCGGGTTTGGGAGAAGAGGAGCAGGCAGAGAGAAACAGCAGGGCGCACAGCAGCCAAAAAATTCGACCCATAAGATCCTCAAACTGGGCGGTGGGGTCGCCCGTCACGCACGTGCCGTGAACCAGAAGAGTGCCGGCCGTTGATGGGCACTCTAGCTGGATCACGGTGACAACTCATTGGCACCGGGCCGGGAGAAGCATGGCCGCAGATAGCCGGGTTCCGGCGCTCTGTGCTCCCTGCTCATCGGCTCGACTCACTGGCTGGGAGGGGTATAGCCGTCGATGGCCACTTCACCGGCTTCAAACAGGTAGTTCACCATCTCTTTTTCCAGCAACTGGCGGTGCTCGAGATTCATCATGTTCAGCTTCTTCTCGTTGATCAACATCACCTGCTTCTTCTGCCATTCGGTCCAGGCTTCCTTGCTGATGTTGTCGAAGATCCGCTTGCCGAGTTCACCGGGGTAGAGTTGGAAATCGAGACCCGGCGCCTCTTTTTTCAGACGCTGGCAAAATACGGTACGGCTCATGTTGACCTCTGTGGTTGTAAGTCCGGGTAGGCGAGCAGGCGGGCCGTGGCGGCCGCCAATCCCACCTCGGCAGGATGGCGTAAGTTATACCAGAGTCGGGAATCTGCTTCCATGAGCAAGGGCGGCGGCGGGGCAGCCATTTCGATCAGCAAGGGGCGAATATCGAGGTGGAAGTGACTGAAAGTGTGGCGAAATCCAGCGAGCTCCCGGTAGTCGGTCTCATCGAGTCCCAGCCCCTGCAAGCGGCCCGTCACCTCCGTGAGCGACTCCACCTGCGGGAAGCAGTATAGCCCGCCCCAGATCCCCTGGGGCGGGCGCTTCTCCAGCAACAGCTGGTCGCCGTGACGGATGATCAGCATGATGCCGTTGCGGGCAGGAATGCTTTTCTTCGGTTTGCTGTTGGGGTAGGTGGTGGGGTTGCCCTGCGACAGCCCCTGGCAATCGACCTGTACCGGGCAGCGCGCGCAGGCGGGCTTGCTGCGGGTGCAGACGGTGGCGCCCATGTCCATCATGGCCTGGTTGTACTGGGCCACGCCGAGCCTTGGGGTGAGGCGGGTCGCCAGCTCCCAGAGATCGTTCTCCACCTGCTTCTGGCCTGGCCAGCCCGGCAGCGCCAACCAGCGGGTGAGCACCCGCTTCACGTTGCCGTCCAGGATGGCATGGGGCTGACCGAGAGAGAGGGAGAGCACGGCACCGGCGGTGGAGCGCCCTATCCCGGGCAGGGCCATCACCTCGTCCAGTCGCTCCGGAAACAGGCCGCCGTGCAGATCTCGGATCTGCTGCGCGGCCTTGTGCAGGTTGCGGGCACGGGCGTAGTAACCGAGCCCGGTCCAGTGGTGCAGCACCTCGTCGATGGGGGCGTCGGCCAGCGCCAGCACATCGGGGAAGCGGGCCATGAAGCGCTGATAGTAGGGGATGACGGTGGCTACCTGGGTCTGCTGCAGCATGATCTCGGAGATCCAGACCCGGTAGGGGGTCTTGTCCTCCTGCCAGGGCAGGGTCTTGCGGCCGTGGATCTGGTACCAGTCCAGGATCCGGGTGGCGAAAGTGCTGTTATCTGAATTGCTCACGGGGTTCTCATGTTTTGATTAAAAAGGGGAGCTCTCGGGCTCCCTCTTGAGATGGCAGCCGGGCCAGCAGGTCCGGCTTGTGACTGTGGCCCGGTCAGCCGCGCCAGTCCTGCAACGCCTTGAGGCTGACATGCTGACCGCCGACCTGCAGGATGATGTAGTCCTGGGCGATGGCAACCAGCAGCACGCCGGGGGCGACCTCGCTGCCCTCGCGCAGCTCCCGCCCGTTGATCACCACGGCCCGTTTGGCCGGGTCGGAGGAGAAGTTGTGGGCACCATAGGTCAGGGGAGGAACCTGTTGTTTCAGCGCGGGATCCAGAGAGCTGAGAGGCATGGCTCCGGACTGGGGCTGGGTTTGCGCTGCCCCCTCTTCCACCAGCGGGGTGTTGTTGAGGGCCATCATGATGCGCTCGGCCAGGCTCTGGGGGGCATTGCCGGCGGTCGCCGCTGCGGGAGCGGCGGCAACGGGTCTGGGTTGTACCACGGGCTCCGGCAGGGGCGGGGGCAGCGGGCGGGTGACCATGGATCTGGGTTCGACTCGCACGAAGGGCGGCGTCACCACCTCCTTCACCTCGATCTGCTGTTCGAGTGGCTTGAGGTGGTAGAGGTGCCAGCCGTAGTTGGCGGCGGCCCCCATGAGCAGGGCCAGGGGAGCCAGGAGCCACCAGATCCAGCGGCGGCCTGGCTCTTCTTCCTGGCTCACGGGCAGGCCCATGAGCGGCATGTGGGGAGTGAACTGGGATTGGTCGGCGCGGCGCAGGGCCTTGAGCAGGGTAGACATCAGGAGGCATCCTCCATCAGGGGATCCATGGTGTCATCCGCCACGGCATCCAGATCGACAGGCGTGCTGGCACGCAGGGATTCATCTTCCAGCCTCGGCATGGGTTCACCGGCCACGGCATTCAAGCGCAACAGGGTATTGCTGCCGGCGATGCCGTCCGGGGTCAACCCCTGCTCACGCTGGAACTGTTGCAGCTTGCTCTTGAGGGCTGCATCAAAGCGGCTCACCTTGCGGTCTGGCTGCTGCATGGCGCGGTTCAGTGCATTGTCCAGCCACTGGGCCTGGGCCGCACTGGCGTTACTGCCTATCAGGGGCACGCCGCCCTTGGGCATACGCCATAGCAGGGTATAACTGCCCCCCCAGGCGTCGGACAGCCACTGCCTGTCCACCTGCCAGCTCTGATTGCCGATGAGCAAGGACGCCTTGTCCGGCCCCAGGCTTACCAGGGTGGCGTAATAGAGTCCTCCTGTTTCATCGGTCAGGCTGATGAGGGCGGGATATTGCAGCGCCTGCAGCTCGGCCAGCGAGGCTTCCCCTTCCTGGCAACGCAGGCCGGCACGGGGGGCGTCATTGCAGGTCGCCTCCTCCAGCTCGGTCTGATAGCCCCATACCCTGAAGAGATTCTGCATGGCGACGTCCGGCTCCAGCGCCTGATTGATGGCGCGGGTCAGCTGTTCCAACTGTTCCGGTGTCTCATCCACCTTGACCGGCACTTCTACCTTGACCAGGGGGCGGGCAGGGAAGACGCCGAAGAACTGCCAGCCCCACCAGCCAGCGGCGACCAGCAGGGCGCCTGCCAGGGTCACGGTGAGGCCGGACTGCCAGCTTCCCTCGTCACGAATGCCGCTCACTTCATAGGCCGCCAGGCTGATGTCGCCGTGGGCTATCTTGTGGCTGCCGCGGGCGAAGGCGGCGATCAGGGCGCGGTCGCAGATGAGGTTGATGAGGCGCGGGATGCCACCGGAGAGGCGGTGCAAGGTCTGGATTGCCTTGGGGGTGAAGATGGGCTGGACACAGCCAGCCACCTGCAGCCGGAAGCGCACATAGGCGTCTACATCCTGACAGGAGAGCGGCAGCAGATGGTAGCGGGCCGTGATGCGCTGGGCCAGCTGGCGCAGCAGGGGCTGACGCAGCATCTGCTGCAGCTCGGGCTGGCCGATGAGCACTACCTGCAGCAGCTTCTTCTCGTCGGTCTCCAGGTTGGTGAGCAGTCGCAACTGCTCCAGCACGCCGGGCAGCAGATGCTGGGCTTCATCCACCAGCACCACGCTGCGCTTGCCCGCCGCCAGATTGGCCAGCAGGTGATCGCGAATGAGATCGAACAACTGCTTGAGGCTGGCTTCCTGGGCGTAGGGCAACTGGAACTCGTCACAGATGGCCGCCAGCAGATCCCGTTCGGTCAGGGAAGGATTGAGGATGTAGGCGATCTCGGTCTCGGCGGGCAACTGCTGGAGTAGGCAACGGGAGACAGTGGTCTTGCCCGTGCCCACTTCCCCCGTCAGCAGCACGAAGCCGCCGCCGTCCTGCAACCCGTAGTTGAGGTGGGCGAGGGCCTCCCCGTGGCGTTCGCTCATGTAGAGATATTTGGGGTTGGGCGAGATGGAGAACGGGGGCTCCGACAGACCGAAGAACTGTGTGTACATAAGGATCCATTCCATTGTTATGGCGGCAGGTTAAAGCCTCCCCAGAGGGATGTCAAAGACCCGGATACCATAAGAGGGGCATCCCGGTCACCGGCTCAAACGGCAATGAGGCGCGGGGTCGAATGATCAGAGGGTAGTCGCACTTCCCGAGCCGGGATCCGTCGTGTCTGTCGGCCAAAAGCGGTATCATCGAGGCAGGTTTATCGAGGGAGAGTGCGCGTGCAGATTTATCTGGTTGGGGGAGCGGTCCGTGATCGCCTGTTGGGATTGCCGCAGGGGGACAGAGACCACCTGGTGGTCGGTGCTACCGTGCAACAGATGCTGAGCCTCGGGTTCACCCAGGTTGGTCGCGACTTTCCGGTGTTTCTCCACCCCAGCACCCAGCAGGAGTATGCCCTGGCCCGCACCGAGCGCAAACAGGGCCTGGGTTATACAGGCTTCGTCTGTCATGCCTCTCCCGAGGTGACGCTGGAGCAGGATCTGCTGCGCCGGGATCTCACCATCAACGCCATCGCCGAAGATGAGGGCGGGCAACTGCACGATCCCTATGGCGGTCTCAGGGATCTGGAGGCGCGGCTGTTGCGCCACGTCTCTCCGGCGTTTGCCGAAGATCCCCTGCGCATCCTGCGGGTGGCGCGCTTCGCCGCCCGTTTCCATGAGCAGGGCTTCGTGGTGGCCCCCGAGACGCTGGCGCTGATGCGGGAGATGACCGACGCCGGCGAGCTTGCCCACCTGACCCCGGAGCGGGTCTGGAAGGAGTTGGAGAAGGTACTGCTGGGGCAGACTCCCCGGGTCTTCTTCGAGGTATTGCGCGAATGTGGTGCCCTCAACGCGCTCTTCCCCGAGCTGGACGCCCTGTTCGGGGTGCCGGCACCCGCCAAGTGGCACCCGGAGATCGATACTGGCATCCACACCATGATGGTGCTGGATCAGGCCTGTCAGCGCTCTTCGGATCTGCCGGTTCGCTTCGCCGCCCTCTGCCACGATTTTGGCAAGGGTGTGACACCCCCTGCGTTTTGGCCCAGCCATCACGGTCATGGTCAGAAAGGGCTGCCGCTCATCCGGGATTTCTGCGAGCGGTTCAGAGTGCCGAACGACTGCCGTGATCTGGCGCTGCTGGTGAGCGACCTGCACACCCATATCCACATCGCCTTCGATCTCAAGCCACCGACCCTGCTGAAGGTATTCGACAAGGCGGACGCCTGGCGCAGGCCGGATCGCTTCGCCCAGTTGCTGGATGCCTGCCGCGCCGACTTCCACGGCCGTACCGGTTTCGAAGAGAAGGTCTATAGCCAGCCGGATTATGTGGCCCAGGCCCTGGCTGCGGCCCAGGCGGTACCGGTCAAGGAGATAGTGGCGGCGGGTTTCAAGGGGGAGGGGATCCGCGAGCAACTCGCCAAGCGGCGGCTCGATGCCATCAGCCGGGTGCGAGACGAGTGGACCTTTATCGAGGAGTGATGTCGGCCCTGAATGCCAACCATGAAAAAGCCCGAGTCACTGACTCGGGCTTTTTGCTGTGAGGTGCTTAAGAGAAGCAGGCCTGCAGCACGTAGAAGATGGCGATGGCCAGGATGGCACCGGCGGGCAGTGTGATGACCCAGGAGACCACTATGTTGCGCAGCACGCCCAGGTTCAGGGCGGCTATGCCACGGGCCAGGCCCACCCCCATCACGGCACCCACCAGGGTCTGGGTGGTAGAGATGGGCAGGCCGGTACCCGAGGCGATCACCACGGTGGCGGCGGTTGCCAGCTGGGCGGCGAAGCCACGGCTCGGGGTCAGGTGGGTGATGCCGGTGCCGACGGTGGCCATCACCTTCTCACCCATGGTGGCCAGACCGATGACGATACCTATGCCGCCAAGGGGCAGTATCCACCAGGCGATGTGAGAATTGCCGGTGATCTGGCCGGCACTCTCGACGGTGGATACCACGGCGGAGAGCGGGCCTATGGCGTTTGCCACGTCGTTTGAGCCGTGGGCGAAAGCCATGGCACAGGCGGTGATCACCATCAGGATGCCGAACACCTTCTCCACGTTGGCGAAGTGCATCTTGTTGTCATCCTGCGGGTTGTACTGCTGACCGCGAATGTAGAACCAGCCACCGATGGAGAGGGTCACCGAGATGGCGATGGAGAGCAAGATACCCTCGCCGTCGCTCAGGTGCAGACCGACGTGGGTCAGCCCCTTCTTGATGGTCACCAGGCAGATGACCAGCGCGGTCAGGAACATGTAGAACGGGACATAGCGCTTGGCGTTGGCCAGCGGGTTGTCCGTGTTGAAGATAAGCTTCTGCACGCTGATGAACATGAAGTAGGCGATGATGCCGGAGATGGCCGGTGTGACCACCCAGGAGCCGACGATGCCGCCAAACTTGCTCCATTGCACCGCTTCCGGGCCGACGCTCACCACGGCGAAGCCGACGATGGCCCCGATGATGGAGTGCGTGGTCGAGACCGGCCAGCCGAAGTAGGAGGCCAGGATCAGCCAGAGGCCCGCGGCCAGCAGAGAGGCTATCATGCCGAGCACCAGCACATCCGGGGTATCGGTGAAGGCATTGGTATCTATGATGCCGTTGCGGATGGTCGCCGTGACTTCGCCGCCGGCCAGATAGGCACCGGCGAACTCGAAGATCATGGCGATGATGATCGCCTGACGGATGGTCAGAGACTTGGTGCCGACCGATGTGCCCATGGCGTTGGCGACGTCGTTCGCCCCTATGCCCCAGGCCATCAAAAAGCCGAACAAGGCCGCCACGAGCACCAGGGTGGTGCCGTAATTTGCGATAATGTCCATTAGTAGTGTTTACCCAGTCAGTCGATTACGAACGAGCCAGCATCAGTTCCAGACGGGCGCCAACGCGCTCGGCCTGATCAGCCAGGTCACCTACCCATTCGAGGATCTTGTAGAGGAACATAACGTCGATCGGATTGTATTTGTGCTCAACGGCTTGCAGCTGTTGGCGCAGCCCGATCTGCATGGTGTCAGTATCGTCCTCGATGAGATCCAGCTGGTGGATCATCTCGGCAACCATTTCAACTTCACGTCCTTTAAAGCCGGTTTCGAGCAGCTCATCGAGTTCTCCGATGGCTTTTTCGGCTTGGGCGGTCGCATCGATACAACGTTTGAGATAGGCCATGAAATCGGCACGCATCTCGGTGGGGAATTCCATCTTGCGGCCAAGCATGCGGCCGGAAATATCCTTGGCACGATTGGCGATCTTGTCCTGCTGGGTCAGCAGTTCCAGCAGATCGGTACGAGCGACCGGCAGAAACAGGCCGCGAGGCAGTTTAAGGCGAATTTCGCGTTTGAGAATATCCGCTTCTTTTTCCAGCTGGGCTATCTGTTGCCGGATTTTTTCGGCATCTTCCCAACGGTCTTCGGCAACGGCATCAAAGAAGGGAACCAGCTGCTGGGAGCACTGGTGAACCTTGACGATATGCTTCTGCAGCGGCTTGATGGGGGACTTGGCAAAAAGACCCAAAATAGTATTTACTGGCATGGCCAAACCTGTGTCGGTGAAAAAACACTCGATACGATTTTATGAGGGGCGCAGGATAACCGAACTGTGCCATCAATAAAACCGTGAATTAATCCTTATCTATCGCTGGCATTATATCCTCGCGACCCGGATCATGCCCCCCAAAGTTGCCTGCCTGCCCGGAATGACTATGCAAACTGAGATCGAGATAAAGTTTTTCGTCACCAGCAACATTCAAGACTTTATCTCCAACTTTCTGAATTCACTTGAAATTATCTCTTCTGAGCAGGTCCGCCTCGGCAATGTCTATTTCGATACGCCCGCTCTGGATTTACGCCGGCTCGACATGGGATTGCGCATCCGTCGCAGCGACCATTTTTCCGAGCAGACCATCAAATGCCGTGGCCAGGTGGTCGGGGGGCTGCACGCCAGACCCGAATACAACGCCCCGGTGAGCGGCGATCTGCCGACCCTGTCCGCGTTCCCTGACCACATCTGGCCAAGTCTGGCCGTGCGCGACGAGATCCAGTCCCGCCTGGTGGCCCAGTTCAGCACCGACTTCCTGCGACGTCACTGGCTGATCGCCTTCGACGGTGCACAGATTGAACTGGCTTGGGATCGGGGGGAGATTGTCGGTGTCCTGGGCCGTGCCGAGATCGACGAGCTGGAGCTGGAGCTCAAGTCAGGTGAGGCGAGCGCCCTGTTCGGGTTGGCCGCGCACCTAGCGGATCTGGGAGGGGTCAGGCTGGGATCCCAATCCAAGGCGCAGCGGGGCTATCGGCTGGCGGGGCTCGGCAAGCCGCTGGCGGTGCAACCCCTGCCGGATATCGGCGGGCTCGATGGCAAGGCCTGCATCACGCTCGGCCTGCAGCTCTGGCAGCATCACGAGCAGCTCTGGCTGGAGTGCGGGAAGGAAGAGCGGCAGCAGGCGCTGCAAGGGATGCTGCAGGGTTGCGACCTGGTGGCCGAGGCCGCCGATAACCTGGCGCAGGCCCCTGCCTGGTTGCCCGCTCTTCGGGTGCAGCAGCGTTTGCTGGCGGAGGCGGGGGAAGAGCAGCTGTCGGCCCTGCTGCACGGCGCCGATCTCGTGGGCCTGCAACTGGCCATTGCGGCCTGGCTGCACCTGGATTCTTGAGGGTTCAGGTTTTCACTGAATGCAAAAAAGGTGAGCCATGGCTCACCTTTTTTGCTTGTGGAAGATGGTCTGAGGGGGAGCTCAGTTCACCACGGCCACGTTGATGGTGCCGTTGCCCTGGGTCATGCGGACTCGGGCGCCGGGCACGAAGGTGGGGTTGGCTTTTTGCACCACCACGATGGATTCGCCGTTCTCTTTCTTGATCTCGAGCTCGACGCCATCCACCTGATTGAGCTTGTCACCGGCGGCCTTGCCAGCAGCTGCGCCCGCGATGGCACCGCCCGCGGCGGCGATGTCGCTGCCGCGCCCCCCCCCTATGGTGCTGCCGAGCAGGCCACCGACCACGGCACCGCCTATGGTGCCGATCAGGGAGTTTTCATCGGCCTGGATCTTCACCGGGCGAGTCGAGAGGATGGTGCCGTAGCTGACGGTCTGAACCTGCTTGGCGCGATCCTTGGTATAGACATCGCCGGAGTAGACATCGCTGTTGGCACAGCCCGTGATGGCGGTAGTGGCGGCCAGCAGGGTGATGAGAGCGATACGTTTCAACATGATGGGCCTCCTGGGCGATCATCGGATTAATCGGCTTGATGTATTCCACTCTACGCCAACCGGGTTGCGCATTAAACCCGCAAAGTGTAACCAATTATGTGGCGTGAACGGTGGCCCGGCCCCAACGCGGGTCAGGTCAGGGCCTTCTCCAGCAGCAGGCGATCCTCCCCCGGGCCGAAATAGCCGGGCTCTTCGGCCAACAGTGCATAACCTAGGCGGAAATAGAGGCGCTGGGCCGGATTGGCCGGATCCACGGTCAGCCTGACTCGCGCCACCTGCACTTCTGCCAGTGCCTGTTCCACCCGCAGCATCATGCGCTCAGCCAGGCCAAAGCCGCGGGCTTCGGGCCGTACCGCCAGAGAGAGCAGCCAGCCCTGCGACCGATCCTGACCCAGGCCTCCCAGGGCATAACCCAGCAGCCTGTCCTCCAGCTCCGCCACGACCAGCAAGGCGGGCCACAGATCCATGGCCTGACGGAAGAAGAAGGCGGGGTAGACATCCTCCCCGAAGACGTCGGCGTCTATCTGCCAGATGGCGTGCATGTCGGCGTGGGTGGCAAGGCGTAATAGGGGGGATGGCTGCATCCGGGCTCCTGTGGTACTTGCTGCCGGGGGGGCAGTCAAAAAGAGCGCACAGGGTAGTGGGCTCACCAGGCTGATGCAAGCGGGTCTGGTTCTGAGGCCAGACAGGGGAGGCAGAGCCGGGGGAATCGATCTCAGCTCAGGTGGTGCTCAAGGGGTAAAGAAACAGGGCCCGCAGGCCCTGTTTCACCGGACAACTTCGATTGCTGCGATCAGATGAGGCGGGTCGCCTGCTCCAGCCAGGCGAGATCCTCGCCCTCCAGCAGCGGGCTCAGACGGCGGTAAACCTCGGCGTGGTAGTCGTTGATCCAGCGGAATTCGGCCTGGCTCAGCAGGCTGCGATCGATGAGGCGGGTATCGAACGGCACATAGGTCAGCCGTTCGAAGCCCAGCATCGGCAGTTCGCCGATCTGCTCCAGTTCGGTGACCACCACCAGGTTCTCGCAGCGGATGCCAAAGGCATCTTCCCGGTAGTAACCCGGTTCGTTGGAGAGCACCATACCCGGCTGCAGGGCCACCAGGCTGCCCTTGGGGGCGATGCGCTGCGGGCCTTCGTGCACGCTGAGGAAGTGGCCGACCCCGTGACCGGTGCCATGGTCGTAGTTGTAACCGGCTTGCCACAGGGGCATGCGGGCCAGCACGTCGAGCTGGATGCCGGCGGTGCCGCGGGGGAAGCGTGCCTGATCCAGTGCGATATGGCCCTGCAGCACCCGGGTGAACATCGCCTTGTGCTCGTCGGTCACCTCACCCACCTTGACGGTACGGGTGATGTCGGTGGTGCCATCCAGATACTGGGCGCCGGAATCCACCAGATAGATGCTGTCCTGACCGAAGGGGCGAGGCACACCGTTGGTGTGGCGGTAGTGGCACATGGCGGCGTTGGGGCCCAGTGCCGAGATGGTGTCAAAGCTCGGCTCGACGTAGTGATCCTGCTCGTGACGGAAGGCTTCCAGGCGATCGGCCAGGGTGCCCTCATCCATATCCTGATAGTCGCCGGAGGCGATCAGCCGATCCAGCCAGGCGAGGAAGCGGGTGACTGCGACGCCGTCGCGCAGATGGGCGCGCTGCATGCCGGCCAGCTCAACGGCGTTCTTGCAGGCCTTGGGCAGCATGGTGGGATCCTGCCCCGCCACCAGGATGGCGCCTGCCTCCTCCATGGTGAGCTGGGTCCAGGCGTTGGCGGTGTTGGGGTCGGCCAGCACTTTTTGCTGATCCTCGCCGATGCGCTGCAGCACGTCACCCAGCTTGTCGATGGGATAGACGGAGACATCCTGCCCCACGTGGCGGCTGAAGGCGATGCAGTCGATCTTGTCGGTGTCGACGAAGAAATCCATGCTGGTGTTGGCGTAAAGCACCGCGAAGCCCAGCACCACCGGCAGTCGCTCCACGTCGCGGCCACGCAGGTTGAGCAGCCAGTTGATGGGCTCGGCCTGGGTCAGCAGCACCGCATCCAGGCCGCGCTTGCGCAGATCCGCCGCCAGCAGCTCGCGCTTGGCCTGGCTGGACTGGCCCGCCAGCTCCTCGCTGTAGAGGATGACAGGGGTCTTGGTCGGGGCGGGGCGATCGCTCCAGTGCAGATCGATGGGGTTCTCATTGACCCGTACCAGCGTTATACCGCGCTCGGCCAAGATCGGCCTGGCACTCTGATACCAGGCCAGGCTGTGCAGGCGGGCGTCGAAGCCGACCCGGGCGCCGGACGGCAGTTGATCTGCCAGCCACTGGACGTGGGGATCTTCGTTCAGGTGAAGAAACTCAAACAGCTCGGCCGGTGCCTGCATGCGGGCCTGCACCGTATAACGACCGTCGACGAACAGGGCCGCCCGCTGCGCCATGATGATGGCGAGGCCGGCGGAGCCGTTGAAACCCGTGATCCAGTCCAGCCGTTCGGCATAGGCAGGAATGTACTCCCCCAGGTGCTCGTCGTCGTGGGGAACGATGAAGGCGTCCAGTTCCAACGTGGCCAGAGTGGCCCTGACCTGGGCGACGCGGGTTTCAATAATTTCGAAATGATTCATGTCGTTATTGCCAGATTGTGATGATGTGAGTGTTCACTGATTGTGGCCGCTTGCCAGGATCTGTCGGATCGACTGGCCTGCCGCCTCGATATGTTGCTTGAGCAGGACCACTGCCTCGTGCTTGCGGCGGGCGCGACACAGCTCCAGCAGGCGGGCGTGTTCGCGCTCGGCCTTGTCCACGCCACCCTGGGCGAACAGCAGTTCGAAGCGCACGTAGCGATCGCAGCTCAGATTGATCTGGGCGATGAGATCCAGTGCCTGGGGACGATTGGCGGCCTGATAGAGGGTGGCGTGAAAACTGTGGTTCAACTCGGCCCAGTGTTCGATCTGGGTGCCGGACTCCAGCGCCAGATCAAACTGGGCCAGGATGGCTTGCGCCTTGGCGAAGGTCTCCTCCGTCATCAGGTCGACGGCGTGGAACAGGGTATCGGCTTCCAGCAGCGCCCGCAAATAAAAGAGCTCCTCGATGGCCGAGGCGTCCAGCATGGTGACCACGGCGCCGCGATGGGCCTCGAACTTCACCAGCCCCTGGGCCTCCAGCTGCATCAGCGCTTCGCGCACTGGAATGCGGCTCACCGCCAGCTCCTTGGCGATGGCGTCCTGGCGCAGGGGGGCGCCGGCGGGAAACTCCCCACGCAATATCCGGCCGCGGAGGTTCTCCATCACCATCTGGGTTCGGGTCTTGTAGGGTGGGGTCATGCTTGAGTCACGGGCAGGTTGCAAAATTGTATATTGTATAAAGTTTGGCTGAATCTAACGCGCAACCGCGTGCAAGGCAAGGCTTGGCGGGAGCCATATGCTGTGCATCGACCAAAAAAATACCGGCCAGCTAGGCTGACCGGTATGGGATTGTCACCTTGACGGGACGCAGCTTATAGCTGCGGGCCCGCAGCAACCAGGCGTTTGCCTTCGTCGTTGTCGGTGAAGCGCTCGAAGTTCTTGATGAAGCGCTGGGCCAGATCCTGTGCCTTGGCATCCCACTCGGCCTGGTCGGCATAAGTGTCGCGCGGGTCGAGGATAGCCGGGTTCACGCCCGGCAGTTCGGTCGGCACTTCCAGGTTGAAGATCGGCAGCACCTTGGTCGGCGCCTGCTCGATGGAACCATCCAGGATGGCATCGATGATGGCGCGGGTGTCCTTGATGGAGATGCGCTTGCCGGTGCCGTTCCAACCGGTGTTGACCAGATAGGCTTCCGCCCCTGCGGCTTCCATCCGTTTCACCAGCTCCTGACCGTACTTGGTCGGGTGCAGGCTGAGGAAGGCGGCGCCAAAGCAGGAGGAGAAGGTCGGAGTCGGCTCCGTGATGCCACGCTCGGTACCGGCCAGCTTGGCGGTGAAGCCCGACAGGAAGTGGTACTTGGTTTGCTCCTTGGTCAGCTTGGCGACCGGGGGCAGCACGCCGAAAGCATCGGCGGTCAGGAAGATCACCTTGTTGGCATGACCCGCCTTGGAGACCGGCTTGACGATGTTCTCGATGTGATAGATGGGGTAGGAGACCCGGGTGTTCTCGGTCTTGGAGCCATCATCGAAGTCGATGGTGCCATCGGCCGCGACCGTCACGTTCTCCAGCAGCGCATCGCGGCGGATGGCGTTGTAGATATCCGGCTCGGCTTCCTTGGAGAGCTTGATGGTCTTGGCGTAGCAGCCCCCTTCGAAGTTGAACACGCCGTGGTCGTCCCAGCCGTGCTCGTCGTCACCGATGAGCTGACGCTTGGGATCGGTGGAGAGGGTAGTCTTGCCGGTACCGGAGAGGCCGAAGAAGATGGCCACGTCCCCATCCTTGCCCACATTGGCGGAGCAGTGCATGGAGGCGATGCCGCGCAGGGGCAGGAAGTAGTTCATCATGGAGAACATGCCCTTCTTCATCTCGCCACCGTACCAGGTGCCACCGATGAGCTGCATCTTCTCCGTCATGTTGAAGGCGACGAAGTTCTCGGAGTTGAGACCCTGCTCCTTCCAGTTCGGGTTGGTGCACTTGGCGCCGTTCATCACCACGAAGTCGGGCTTGAAGGTTTTCAGCTCTTCATCGCTCGGGCGGATGAACATGTTCTTGACGAAGTGTGCCTGCCAGGCCACCTCGGTGATGATGCGCACCGCCAGGCGGGTATCCGGGTTGGCACCGCAGAAACCATCGACCACAAACAGGCGCTTGCCGGAGAGCTGTTTGGTCACCAGAGATTTCAGATGTGACCACACTTCGGGGGTGATGGCCTTGTTATCGTTCTTGCCCTGGTCAGACCACCATACGGTATCCTGAGTAGTGGCGTCTTTGACGATATATTTATCTTTTGGGGAACGGCCGGTGAAGATGCCGGTATTGACGTTGACGGCGCCGAGTTCGGTGACGACGCCACGTTCGAATCCTTCCAGGTCTGGGCGGGTCTCTTCTGCGAAAAGCTGCTCATAGGAAGGGTTGCGAACGATTTCCTGGCTGTTTTTGATACCGTATTGGTCCAGTTTCAGTTGTTGTGCCAGGGCGGGTTCTACCACGATAGTCATTATGTTCTCCTGGGTTCAGAGGTGTGTAGGGTTCTATCTGGCGTCCATACTACTACCTAGGTGGTAGTTTTTAGCGATCGCCATCAAACTTTATAAAATAGGGTATTTTTTTGTTATTTAAGTTAAAGGCGGGTTTTGCCCGCCTTTATTTAGTGTAACTTGTTTGCATCATTACCGGGAGCCCCGCTGAACAGGGTTTCGATGTCTATCCCATCAAATTGGTAGTGGGTGCCGCAGTAATCGCAGTGCATGTCGATCTTGCCGAGCTCCTGCACCATGGCCACCGCTTCCTCCTTTTCTATCTGCAGCAGCGCCCCTTCGCAGCGAGCGCGGGAGCAGGTGCAGCGGAACTCGATCGCCTGGGGATCGAACACTCGCACCTTGTCCTGATGGTAGAGGCGGTAGAGGATCTCTTCGGCCTCCAGGCCGAACAGCTCTTCATCCTTGATGGTGCTGGTGAGCTGGATCAGGTGATCGAAGTCGGCGCCGTGATCCTCGCTCCGGGCCGGCAACTCCTGCAACAGGATGCCGGCGGCGCGGGGAGTGCCCTCGTGGTGGCCGGTACGGATCCAGAGCCGGGTAGCGAGTTGCTCGGACTGGGCGAAGTACTGCTCGAGGCAGGCCGCCAGGGTATCGGCCTCAAGGGCGATGATGCCTTGATAGCGTTCGCCCTCTTCAGGGGTGATGGTGATCACCAGCTGGCCATTGCCAATCAGGCTCTGCAGCTTGTCGTCAGTCGGCAGATCGCCTTCATGGCGGGCGACACCGCGCAATTGCTGGTTGTGATCGCCGTTGATCACCGCCAGACGCACGGGCCCGTCCCCTTGCAGTTGCACCGTGATGGAGCCTTCAAACTTGAGGGTGGCGGTCAGCAGGCTGGTGGCGACCAGCAGTTCACCCAGCAGTTTCTGCACCTGTACCGGGTAGTTCTGGGCATCGACGATGTGGCGATAGGTACTATCCAGCTGGACCAGCTCCCCCCGCACTTCGTACTCTTCGAACAGATAGCGATACAGGAGATCTTGGTTACTCATCATGCTTTCCTAGGATTTTCTGGGAGAAAAGATAAATACATTGTTAAACAGTTGGTTAGGAACTAATTCCTGTGCCTGTCGTCATAAAAGAGCCACGGAGGCGAGTCAGTATTGCTTGACCTTGATCAACTGGCGCCGCTCCTGCTTGTCGGGGCGGCGCTCGGGACTCGGGGCAAACTGGCTGTTGAAGCGTCTCGCCTCGCTGTTCTGGGCCCGTTTTTTCAGGCTCTCTTCGGTCTCTTCATAGAGCAACTGGGCCAGGGGCGCGGCCTTGCGCTGCTCGCTGACCTGCAGCACCCGCACTTCCCGTTCATCCTGGCCCTGCCAGAAGCGGACGAGAGCGCCGACCTCGACGGTTTTGCCCGGTTTGCTACGCTGGCCGTTATAATGCACCTTGCCACCGTCGATCTGATCCCTCGCCAGACTGCGGGTCTTGTAGAAGCGTGCCGCCCACAGCCACTTGTCGAGGCGGACCAGGGGGCTGATTTGTGCTGGATTCGACATGGATCGGCTCCGGGATGGCTGAAAGGGGAGCCTGATTATACCAGAGGCAGGCCCCGGGATAGAAACAGGGGGAACCGGGGTGTGACGGAATCTGAATTTTCACAGCATCATCCCATCCGGTCGGTTGTCTCTGGGTCCATTGCCGTACACAATAGCTAACCGATTTGGATGCCAGAATATTTTGATAAACATGACGCTACCGTTCAGGGATGACTTGTTGGGCTCCCTTCTGGCTCGCTGCAAGACAGTGCCACTCTCCCGTTTCAGCCAGCCTCTGTTCTGGCTGCTGTTGCTGTTGCTGGCCCAGCAGTGCGCCGTGCTCACCTGGCGTCTGTTCGAGCTGGCCCAGCCTTCCCGCGCCGTGCCTTGGCAGCCAGCTGTCACCTCGGGCCAGGGCGCGGGACCGTCCCGCCTCGATCTCGGCAACGTCAGCCGTCTCTCCCTGTTTGGCAAGGCGCAGCAACTGCAAGCCGACAAGGCTGCCCAAGCGGCACTGATCGATGCCCCCAAGACCCAGCTCAACGCCCAGCTCAACGGGGTGCTGGCCAGTTCCGATCCGGCAAAATCCATCGCCATCATCGCCCACAACGGGCTGCAGAACTCCTATGGTATAGGGGATTACATCGACGGCACTCAGGCTAGGATCCGTCAGGTGTTTGCCGACAGGGTCATCATTGCCCGCGATGGTCGTGACGAGACCCTGATGCTGGATGGGGAAGAGTATGGCAAGCCGTTGCCCAAGGCGACTCGACAGGGGGCAGCGCTCTCTTCCGTTCGCAGCGAGTTGATGAGCAATCCTGGCAAGATCACCGATTATCTCAATATTTCTCCGGTCCGGGTGGATGGTCGCATGGTCGGCTATCGTCTCAACCCGGGCAGCAATCCCGAAATGTTCAATCAACTCGGGCTGGTCGCCAACGATCTGGCGGTCAGCATCAATGGCCTGGATCTGCGTGACAACGCACAGGCCATGCAGGCGATGCAGCAAGTGGCGGGCGCCACGGAAATGACCGTCACCGTCGAGCGGCAAGGACAGCTCTACGACGTTTATGTCGGCTTGTCAGAATAATGAATTGGAGTAGCACCAAGAATGACAAATAAAGGGAAGGGCTGGCGTCTGGCCACGGTGGCAGCTGCCTTGATGATGACGGGTTCTGCCTGGGCCACCGAGTATGCCGCCAGTTTCAAGAATGCCGACATTGAAGAGTTCATCAACACGGTCGGCAAGAACCTGAACAAGACCATCATCATCGAGCCCTCGGTGCGCGGCAAGATCAACGTCCGCAGCTACGACCTGCTCAATGAGGATCAGTACTACCAATTCTTCCTGAGCGTGCTCGACGTCTACGGCTTCGCCGTGGTGCCCATGAACAATGGCGTACTCAAGGTGGTGCGCTCCAAGGATGCCAAGACTTCGGCCATTCCCGTGGTGGACGATACTAACCCCGGTGTGGGGGACGAGATGGTGACCCGGGTGGTACCGGTGCGCAACGTCTCGGTACGGGAGCTTGCGCCCCTGCTGCGCCAGCTCAACGACAACGCTGGCGGTGGCAACGTGGTGCATTACGAGCCGTCCAACGTGCTGCTCATCACCGGCCGGGCGGCCGTGGTCAACCGTCTGGTGGAAGTGGTACGCCGGGTCGACAAGGCGGGCGACCAGGATATGGACGTCATCAAGCTGAAATATGCCTCGGCGGGCGAGATGGTGCGGCTGGTGACCAACCTCAACAAGGATGGCAACAACCAGGGTGCCAATGCCTCCCTGCTGCTCTCCCCCAAGGTGGTCGCCGACGAGCGCACCAACTCCGTGGTGATCAGCGGTGAGCCCAAGGCGCGGGCCCGCATCATCCAGATGGTGCGCCAGCTCGACCGGGATCTGCAGAGTCAGGGCAACACCCGGGTCTTCTACCTGAAATATGGCAAGGCCAAGGATCTGGTGGATGTGCTCAAGGGCGTCAGCTCCAGCATCGAGGCGGACAAGAAGGGGGGGGCGGCCACCGGTGGTGGTGCCAGCATCGGCGGCGGTCAGCTCGCCATCTCCGCCGACGAGACCACCAATGCCCTGGTGATCACCGCTCAGCCTGATGTCATGGCCGAGCTGGAGCAGGTCATCGCCAAGCTCGACATCCGCCGCGCCCAGGTGCTGGTGGAGGCGATCATCGTCGAGATCCAGGACGGTGACGGCCTCAACCTTGGGGTGCAGTGGGCCAACGCCAATGGCGGCGGCACCCAGTTCACCAATACCGGTCTGCCCATCGGACCCGCCATCATCGCGGGCAAGGATTACGACGACAACGGCAACACCGACGGGCTCGAAAACCTGCTCGGTGATTTCAGCGGCATGGCGGCCGGCTTCTACAAGGGGGACTGGGCCATGCTGGTGACGGCGCTCTCCACCAACACCAAGAACGACATCCTCTCGACCCCGAGCATCGTCACCATGGACAACAAGGAAGCCTCCTTCAACGTCGGCCAGGAAGTGCCGGTACAGAGCGGCTCTCAGAGTTCCACCACCAGCGATCAGGTATTCAACACCATAGAGCGCAAGACGGTGGGTACCAAGCTGGTGGTGACGCCCCAGATCAACGAAGGGGACTCGGTGCTGCTCAACATCGAGCAGGAGGTCTCCAGTGTGGCTCAGACCCAGGCGACCGGCACCGCCAACCTCGGTCCCACCTTCGATACCCGTACCGTCAAGAATGCGGTGCTGGTGAAGAGTGGCGAAACCGTGGTGCTGGGCGGCCTGATGGACGAGCAGACCAAGGAGCAGATCTCCAAGGTGCCGCTGCTGGGGGACATCCCTGTGCTGGGCTACCTGTTCCGCTCGACCTCCAATACCACCTCCAAACGCAATCTGATGGTGTTTATCCGGCCGACCATCTTGCGCGACGCCAACGTCTATTCCGGGGTTTCCAGCAACAAATACACCCTGTTCCGTGCCGAACAGTTGAACCTGGCGGCCGAGGAGGGGTACGCCACTTCGCCAGCCCGTCAGGTGCTGCCCGCCTATGGTCAGGATGTGATGATGTCCCCCGAGGTGCAGCAGCAGATCGAGCGGATGAAGGCCCAGCAGCAGTCCACTGCCACCGGGGCCAAAACCCAGGTGCAGGGACAGCCCTTCGTGCAGAGCAAGCCCTGATGGCCGCCTACCAGCTCGATGGCAGCGAGCTGCCTGCCCCCTTGCCGGAACTGCCGTTTGCCTTCGCCCGTAACTTCGGAGTGATCCTGACCGAGCGCCAGGGTGCCCCGGTGCTGCTCTGTCGCCAGGGGGTGACGCCGCAGACCCTGCTGGAGGTGCGTCGGGTGGTGGGGTGCACCTTCGTGGTGGAGCAGCTTGGCCATGATGAGTTTGAGACGCTGCTGACGGCCCATTACCAGCGCGACTCCTCCGAGGCGCGCCAGCTGATGGAGGATCTCGGCAACGAGATGGACTTCTTCGCCCTGGCCGAAGAGTTGCCCCAGAGCGAAGATCTGCTGGACGCCGATGACGATGCCCCCATCATCCGTCTCATCAACGCCATGCTGAGCGAGGCGATCAAGGAGGAGGCGTCCGACATCCATATCGAGACCTTCGAACGGGCCCTGGTCATTCGCTTCCGCATTGATGGGGTGCTGCGGGAGATACTGCGCCCCCATCGCAAGCTCGCCTCGCTGCTGGTGTCGCGCATCAAGGTCATGTCCCGCATGGACATTGCCGAGAAGCGGGTACCCCAGGATGGTCGCATTTCATTGCGCATCGGCGGCCGCGCCGTGGACGTGCGGGTCTCCACCATGCCGTCCAGTTACGGTGAGCGGGTGGTGCTGCGACTGCTCGACAAGAACAACGTGCGGCTCGAGCTCAAGCAGCTCGGCATGACGCTGGCCAACCGCAACATCATCAGCGAGCTCATCCGCAAGCCCCACGGCATCATCCTGGTGACGGGCCCGACCGGCTCGGGCAAGTCCACCACCCTCTATGCAGCGCTCTCCGAGATCAACTCGCGGGATCGCAACATCCTGACCGTCGAAGACCCCATCGAATATGACCTGGAAGGGGTGGGTCAGACCCAGGTCAACACCAAGGTGGACATGACCTTCGCCCGGGGGCTGCGCGCCATCCTGCGTCAGGATCCTGATGTGGTGATGGTGGGGGAAATTCGCGACCTCGAAACCGCCCAGATCGCGGTGCAGGCGTCGCTGACCGGTCACCTGGTGATGTCGACCCTGCATACCAACACCGCCATCGGTGCCATCACCCGGATGCGGGACATGGGGATCGAGTCCTTCCTGCTCTCATCCTCCTTGCTGGCGGTGCTGGCCCAACGACTGGTGCGCACCCTCTGCCCGGATTGCCGCGCCCCGCACCCCATCACCGAGCAGGAGCGGATCGCCATGGGCATCGAACTGGCGCCGGATCAGCAGATGTGGCGCTCGGTGGGCTGTGAGCAGTGCAACCACACTGGCTACCGTGGCCGGACCGGCATCCACGAGCTGGTGGTGATCGACGAGGCGGTGCGCGAGGCGATCCACAGTGCCAGCGGCGAACTCGCCATCGAGCGCCTGATCCGGGGCCATACCCCCAGCATCCGTCGTGACGGCATCGACAAGGTGCTCCAGGGGCAGACCAGCCTCGAAGAGGTGCTGCGTGTGACCCGGGAAGACTAAGATGGCTGCGTTCGAATACAAGGCGCTCGACGGCAAGGGGCGCAACAAGAGCGGCGTGCTGGAGGGGGATTCTGCCCGTCAGGTGCGTCAGCTGCTGCGCGAGCAGGGGTTGACCCCCCTCGAGGTGAACGAGACCACCGAGAAGGCGAAGCGCGAGGCCAATCGCTTCGTGCTGTTTCGCCGTGGCGCTTCCACCTCGGAACTGGCCCTTATCACCCGCCAGCTGGCGACCCTGGTGGGCGCTGGGTTGACTATCGAAGAGGCTCTCAAGGCGGTGGCCGAACAGTGCGAGAAGGCCCACCTGCGCAGCCTGGTGGCCACGGTCCGCAGCAAGGTGGTGGAGGGCTATTCCCTCGCCGATTCACTCGGCGCCTTCCCCCATGTGTTTGATCAGCTGTTTCGCTCCATGGTGGCGGCCGGTGAGAAGTCCGGTCACCTGGAGAAGGTGCTCAACCGCCTCGCCGATTACACCGAGCAGCGCCAGCACATGCGTACCAAGCTGCTGCAGGCGATGATCTATCCCATCGTCCTCACCCTGGTGGCCGTGGGCGTAATTTCGATACTGCTCACCGCCGTGGTGCCCAAGGTGGTGGCCCAGTTCGAGCACATGGGCCAGCAACTGCCGGCCACTACCCGTTTCCTCATCGGCACCAGTGAACTGATGCAGCACTATGGCCTCTGGTTCCTGCTGTTGTTGTTCATTGGCGGCTTTGTCTGGCGCTGGTGGCTGACGGACGCCGGGCGTCGACGTCACTGGCATCAGGTGGTGCTGCGCCTGCCGGTCATCGGCCGGGTCAGCCGGGGACTCAACACTGCCCGCTTCGCCCGTACCCTCAGCATCCTCAACGCCAGCGCCGTGCCGCTGCTGGAGGGGATGAAGATCTCGGGGGAGGTACTCTCCAACGACTTTGCCCGCCACCGCATCGGCGAGGCGACCGAGCGGGTGCGCGAGGGGACCAGCCTGCGCAAGGCGCTGGATGAGACCAAAATTTTTCCGCCCATGATGCTGCACATGATCGCCTCCGGCGAGCAGAGCGGCGAGCTCGACAGCATGCTGGAGCGGGCGGCGGACAACCAGGACAGGGAGTTTGAAACCCAGGTGAACATCGCCCTCGGGGTGTTCGAGCCCATGCTGGTGGTTTCCATGGCAGGGGTGGTGCTCTTTATCGTGATGTCGATCCTGCAGCCGATCCTGGAGCTCAACAACATGGTCAATCTATGATGCAGGCATCCAGCCGCCCTGATCCGATCGATCCTGCGGTCCACTCACTCAAACTCAATCACATGGTGAATTTGTGAGATCAGGCGTTCGAATAGGCTTCGTTATTTGATCCCACAAATCCAATCGAACTCGTGGGTTCTATTGGCCGACAGGCATAATCGAACGGTCGTGGTTCAACAATATGATCATTTTCTGATGACACACGTCATCTCATTCGTTAGGGAGTCATAGCAATGCACAAGCGTCGTCAAGCCGGTTTTACTCTGCTGGAAGTCATGGTGGTCATCGTGATCCTGGGGATCCTGGCCAGCCTGGTGGTGCCCAATCTGATGGGCAACAAGGAGAAGGCAGATCAGCAGAAAGCGGTCTCCGACATAGTGGCGCTGGAAAATGCCCTCGACATGTACAAGCTGGACAACAACCGCTATCCGACCACGGAGCAGGGGCTGGATGCCCTGGTCAACAAGCCGACCGCGTCCCCCGAGCCACGCAGCTACCGGGAAGGGGGCTACATCAAGCGCCTGCCGCAGGATCCCTGGGGCAACCCGTACCAGCTGCTCAGCCCGGGCCAGTTCGGCAAGCTCGACATCTTCAGCATGGGGCTGGACGGGGAAGCCGGGACCGATGACGACATTGGCAACTGGAACCTGAAGGATTTCCAATAAGTGATGGGTTGCGCCGCCATGCTGATGGGGCTGGTCTTGTGAAACCTTATCGTCAGGCGGGTTTCACCCTGCTGGAGGTGTTGCTGGTCGCCATGTTGATGGGGCTGGTGGCTACCGCCGTCACCCTCAGCATGGGGGGCGCCCGGGGGGATCGGGAGCTGGACAAGCAGGCGCGCCGCTTCATGGCAACCCTGCAGCAGGCGCAGGAGTATTCGGTGATGGATGGCCGGCTGCTGGGCCTGCGAGTCGAGGAGAGCGGCTGGCAGTTTATGTCCCGCAACCCCAAGGATCGCAAGTGGCAGGCGCTGACCGGCGACAAGATCCTGGGGCAGGTGCAGCTGCCGGAGGAGATGACCCTGACCGTCGAACTGGAGGGCTTCAGCTGGCGTACCGACTCGGACGAGAAGAACGAACAGGGCCGTGACGAGAAGGAGCGCACGCCCCAGATCTTCGTCTTCCCGGGGGGGGAACTCACCCCCTTCATGCTGACCCTGAGTCAGCAGGTGGATGACGAGAAGTACCTGCGCACCGTCAAGGGGGATGAGTTTGGTCGCCTCTCCCTGCTAGAAGACGAAGAGGAAGAAGAGTGAGAGCCCCCTCTATCAAGGCGCGCGGCATGACGCTGCTGGAGGTCATGGTGGCGCTGGCGGTGTTTGCCATCGCCGGCCTGGCCGTGATGAAGACCGCCAGCGAACACCTCTCCGGCCTCAACTACCTGGAAGAGAAGACGCTGGCGACCTGGGTGGTGGAAAACCAGCTGGTGCAGCAGAAGCTCGAGGCCAAGTGGCCGGGTGACAGCTGGGTGGAAGGGAACGAGGAGCTGGCCGGCCAGACCTGGTACTGGCGCTATCGCGGCGTCGCCACCAGCGACAACAACTTCAAGGCTCTGGACATGGAAGTGCGTACCGCGCCCAAGGCCGAGAGCCCGGTGGCCATGATCCGGACCTATATCAGCCGATGAACAAGCGCCGTGTTATCCCCATGATCCGGAGCCGGTGCCAGCGGATGAGTGCCTGCCCGATGCCGCAGCGCCGTCAGAGCGGCTTTACCCTGCTGGAGATGCTGGTGGCCATTGCCATCTTCGCCAGCCTCAGCATGGGGGCCTATCAGGTGCTGCAGGGGGTGCTTACCAGCGACGAGGTGGCCAAGCGCAAGGAGGTCCGTCTCTCCGAACTGCAGCTCGCCTTCAGCCTGCTGGAGCGAGACGTCACCCAGATGGTGCCGCGCAGCGGCCGCATCGATGGTGAGAACAACAAGGTGCTGCTGGCGGCCTCCCGCTTCGGCCAGCAGAGTGATGACTGGGGCATGGCCTTCATCCGCGGTGGCTGGCTAAATCCGGACGGCATGCTGCCGCGCTCCGGCTTGCAGCGGGTGGGTTGGCGACTCAAGGAGCAGACTCTGGAACGGCTCAGCTACCTCTATCCGGATCCCGCGATCGGCACCGAGCCGCGCATTCAGCCGGTGTTGACCGGGGTGACGGCCCTGCGACTCTATTTCTACGACAAGGGGATGTGGAAGGAGGAGTGGACCCAGCGCGACCTGTTGCCTCATGGGCTGGCGGTGGAGCTGGATCTGGAGGATTACGGCACCATACGTCGTCAGTTCCTCATCGGGGCCGGCGGCCAGAGGGCTGAAAATGGTAATTGATCGTCATTTTTCCCCGACCGTCATGGAGGATTACGGCACCCTTCGTCGTCGTCAGTTCCTCATCGGGGCTGGCGGCCAGAGGGCTGAAAATGGTAATTGATCGTCGTTTTTTCCCGACCGTTATGGAGGATTACGGCACCTTTCATCGTCGTCAGTTCCTCATCGGGGCCGGCGGCCAGCGAGCGGACAATGGCAGTTAAGCGCAGCCGGGGCCCATCCCGTACCACACCGGGCCGGCAAGGGGGCATGGCCCTGCTGGTGGTACTGCTCATCCTGTCGGTGATGGTGATCATCGCCAGCAACATGAGCGGCCGGTTGCAACTGGAGTTGCGCCGGACCAGCAACCTCACCGCCGGCAAGCAGGCCTGGTGGTATGCCATGTCGGCGGAGGCGCTGGTGATCAAGGTGCTCAACCAGGATTTCAAGGATGACCCCGATGTGGTCAATCTGGGTCAGAACTGGGCGCGCCAGGATGCTGTCTTCCCGGTGGATGACGGTACTCTGTCCGGACGGGTGCGGGATCTGCAATCCTGTTTCAACCTCAACAGCCTGAGCCTGGCCCTGAAAGAGGGGGAGAGTGGCGATGATCTCGAGGCGCAGCCCTATCAGTTCAAGGCGTTCCGGGCCTTGCTCGAGGCGCTGGAGGTGGATGAGTACGAGGCGGTGCAGCTCACCGACGCGATCCGCGACTGGACCGACAAGGATACTCAGCTGGTGTCGAGCAACGGGGCCGAGGATGCCTATTACGAGGGGCTCAATCCCCCCTATCTGGTGGCGAACCAGTGGCTGCTGGGAACGGACGAATTGCGGGCCGTGCGCGGGGTGAGCAGCGAGCTCTACGCCCGGCTCGCCCCCTATGTGTGCACCCTGCCCAGCGACAAGCTGGTGGTGAACATCAACACCATTAAGCCGGAGCAGGCGGCCCTGCTGGTGGGGCTCTACCAGGGCAAGATCGGGCTGGACGACGCCAAGCAGGTGCTGACCAGTCGCCCCAAGAAGGGGTGGAAGGAGAAGAAGGAGATGACGGACGAGCTGCCGGTGCAGCCGGGCTCCATCACGGGGCTGGATGCTGCACTGGACATCAAGAGCAACTTCTTCGAGGCCCGTCTGCTGGCCGAGGTGGGTGATGTGCGGGCCCGGCTGGAGACTGTTTTCCAGCGTGGCAAGGACAACAAGCTGGTGATGCTGCGTCGTCTGAACGATGGCGCAGAATAACAGGGAGATGGCTGGCCTCTGGCCTGTCTGTCCCGTCCCTTATCTGGACTGCAGCCGATGGCTGCGGCTCGCCCATCGACAAGGATGCTGGCGGGCATGGCAGGAGAATCATTTGTGAGCGAGAGTCTGGTCATCCGTCTGGGGACCAATGCGCAGCAGCCGGTGCATTGGCTGGTGTGGTCGACGCAGGAGCAGGAGATCATCGCCTCCGGAATCCTGGCCTCGGCCAATGCCCTGGGTGAGCTGCAGGAGCGTGCCGGCGGCCGCCCCGTGGTGACCCTGGTGCCTGGCAGCGATCTCATCTTCCGGCGGGTCAGCCTGCCGGGCAAGTACAGTCGTCAGGCCGCGGCGGCGCTGCCCTATCTGCTCGAGGAGCAGATCGCTTCCGATGTGGATGAACTGCATCTAGTGGTGCTGGCTCATCAGGGGAACGACGTGGATCTGATGGCGGTGGACAAGGCGAAGATGCAGGCGTGGCTGGCGTGGCTGCAGCAGGCGGGTCTCAAGACCCTGCAACTGCTGCCGGATGTGCTGGCCCTGCCACCCGCCACCGAGGGATGGTCTGCCCTGCAGCTTGGCGCAGAGTGGTTGATCCGTCAGGGCCCCGTTCAGGGGATAGTCGCCGACGAGCCGCTGCTGGCCATGTTGCTGGCGGCCCAGCCCGAGCCGGTGACCCTGTATAGCCACACCCCCATTCCAGCCATGGCGGCCGGCAACTGGCGGGGGGCTGATCCCGAGTTGCCCATGCTGCTGCTGGCGAAAGGGGCGCTCGCTTGCCAGGCCAACCTGTTGCAGGGGCCCTATCGACCGCAGACCGAATACGGCCGTTATTGGCTGCAGTGGCGCAAGGTGGCGGTGGTAGCGGGGATCCTGCTGCTGGTGGCGCTGACCCAGCGCGGGGTGCATCTTCATCAGCTGGCGGAGCAGGACAAGGCCCTCAAGGCGGAGATCCGGCAGGTCTATACCCGGATCTTTCCGGGGGAGACCCGGATCGTCAACGTCCGCAGCCAGATGGCCCAGCACCTCAAGTCCCTGGGGCAGACCCCGCAGGATGGGGTCCTGCTGCTGCTGACCGAGTTGGCGCCGGTGTTTGCCGAGGTACCCGGCCTCAAACCCGAGGTGCTGCGTTTCGATGCGGGCAGGGGTGAGCTCAGGTTGCAGGTCACGGCCCCGGGTTTCACCGAGATCGAGCGCTTCCGTGAGCTGGCGGGCAAGCGCTTTGAGGTGCAGCAGGGTGAGGTGCGAAGCACCGAGGGCAAGGTGGAAGGCGCGCTGGTGCTGAAGGGGAAATCATCATGATGGACAAACTGCAAATCTGGTGGCATGGCATCAGCCCCCGCGAACAGCGGCTGGTGGCGGTGGGCGGCGGCATACTGCTGCTCGGGCTTTGCTACTGGGTCATCTGGCAACCTGTCGCCAATCGTATCGACGAGCGGGAGAGGCAGGTGGCCAATCAGCAGCAGACGCTTGCCTGGTTGAAAGAGAAAGGGCAGGAGGTGTTGGCGATGCAGGGTGGCCAAGGCCGGCAAATCGACACCAGCGGCACCCTGGACGGGGTGGTGAACCGTACCGCCTTCAACCAGAAGATCAAGATTGCCCGGCTGCAACCCCAGGGGCAGGAGCTGCAAGTGTGGATAGACACGGTACCGTTCGATGATCTGCTGCTCTGGCTCGCGACCCTCTCCGATCAATACGGGGTCCAGGTGCAGATCATCGAGGTGGCCCGTGAGGGGTTGGCACCTGGCCTGGTCAAGGTCAGACGTTTGCAGTTGAGCCGCCCCCAATGACACCAAGCGTTCAATTCGCCGTCCGGTTTCCGGCATCGCATTCCGTTATGGCATCGGGCCTCGCCTGGGCCGGATCCTTGCAGTCGAGTCGTGTTCTATGAAGCAAAAAGTACTGATTGCCGTCCTGTTTCTGACGGTCTATCTGATGTTCCTGCTGGCCAGGTTGCCCGCCACTCTGGTGGTGCGCCATCTGCCTCTGCCCCCCAACCTGGTGCAGCTGGAAGGGGTGAGCGGTACTCTCTGGAGCGGCCAGATTGCCCGGCTGCAATATGCCAGCGAGTCCCTGACCCAACTGCGCTGGGAGCTCGATGGCTGGTCGCTGTTGCGCCTGGCTCCCGAGGTGTCGCTGCGTTTCGGCGAGCGCGCCGGCCTCAATGGCCAGGGGGTGATCGGCTGGAATGGCGCGGCCTTCGGCCGTGACATCATCCTCAACGCACCTGCCCCCTGGGTGTTGGCACGGGTGCCCATGGGCCTCCCCTTCCCCCTGACGGCGGCGGGTCAGCTGCAACTCAAGGTCGATCAGTTCGCCCAGGGCAATCCCTGGTGTGAGGAGCTCTACGGCAATCTCAACTGGTATGACGCACAGGCCGACACCCCGGCGGGCAAGCTGCCACTGGGGGATCCCGAGGTCAAGCTGACCTGCCTCGACTCCCGCCTGGTGGCCGAGATCAAGCAGGGTTCGGAGGCGGTGCAAGTACTCGGCAAGCTGGAGTTGCAGGCCAATCGCCAGTACCTGTTCCAGGGCACCCTCAAGCCGGGCCCGGCACTGCCGGAACAGATGAAGCAGGGGTTGCCCTTCCTCGGTCAACCCGATGGTCAGGGGCGCTTCCCGCTGCGCTATCAGGGCCGCATCTGACGACATGGCCCTTGACAGACAACACCCCGCTCCGGCGGGGTGTTGTCGTTATGGGGCGGGCTCCTCTGGTGGGAGGGGGCTCAAGGGCGTGGTGATGAGGTGGTTGAGAAAGAGGTTGAACAGCTCGGCGCGCGAGCCGAGCCGCAGCTTGCCGTAGAGGTGCTTGCGGTGATTCTTCACAGTGCCGCTGCCGATGCCGAGTTCGGCGGCGATTGCCTCCGTGTCCAGCCCCTGCAGCAACAGGCCCGCCACCTGCCGCTCCCGGCGGGTTAGCCTGTCTCCGCCCACGCTGGCGATGGCCTGCTCCACCGTCGCCTTCAGATCTGCACCATCTGGCCGGGCCGGGTTCTGGGCCAGCAGTGGTACCGCCTCCCGCCACTGCTGACGGCACAGGGAATGCACCAGCGGAAACAGCGCCTCTAGCCTGGCCCGTTCGTCCGGGCGCAGGGCCTGGCGCTTGTCGAGACGACCCAGAAACAGCATTAGCGTGAACCCGTCACGCACCGGCAGGATCAGCCCCACCTCCTCCTGCCAGCCGGTGGCCTGATAGAAGTGGTGGCGATATTCGGGATCGAGCCGCCCCTTAGACACCTGCGCCAGGGTCCAGACCCCGGCGGGGAGGCCGTCCTGAAGCGCCTGCATAAAGGGATCCTGGCTGAAGTGGCTGGTGAGATAGCGATCAAACAGCAGGGCCCGCTGGTGGCTCAGGTTGTCATGGAGGTAGACCGGGCGCTGCCCCACTCCGAGCAGCAGGGCGCAGTCGAACGCCACCTGCTGCTGGATGAGGCGCACCAGGGCCGCCGCAAAGGCCGGGCTGTGCAGGGCATCGACGACGGCGGTCAGGCTCTGGGTCAGCGAGTCTGTGGCGGGGGGCTGGCTCATGGCGACGGGCTCCGGATGGCGGGGACAGGCTCCCCGATATGGGCGGGATGCTAGCACGAGAGTGGTAAAACTGTCCCCTGGGGGACATATCCGCCCCGAGCCATAGGGGCGAGTATGGCGACTTTCCCCTGCTGTTGGAGACCCCATGATCGACCCCCATTTGCTCACCGATCTTACCGAGCGCGGCCTGGTGGCCCAGATGTCCGACCCGGCGGCTCTGGCCGCCCACCTCGCCCAGGCGCGCACCCTCTACTGTGGCTTCGATCCCACCGCCAGCAGCCTGCATATCGGTCATCTGGTGCCGCTCTTGATGCTGCGCCGCTTCCAGCTGGCGGGTCACACCCCAGTGGCCCTGGTGGGGGGCGCCACCGGTCTCATCGGCGATCCCAGCTTCAAGGCGACCGAGCGCAGCCTCAACAGCGCGGACAGGGTGCAGGGCTGGGTGGTCAGCCTGTCCGCCCAGATCCGGGCGCTGCTGCCCGCGAGCGAGGGGCTGGCGGCCCCTGTGCTGGTCAACAACGCCGACTGGATGGGGCAGATGTCCGCCCTCGATTTTCTGCGGGACATCGGCAAGCACTTCTCGGTCAACGCCATGCTGGCGCGGGAATCGGTGCGCCAGCGGCTGGCTCGACCGGATCAGGGGATCTCCTTTACCGAGTTCTCCTACGCCCTGCTGCAATCCCAGGATTTCGCCGTGCTCAACCAGCGTCTCGGCTGCACCCTGCAGATCGGCGGCAACGATCAATGGGGCAACATCACCAGCGGCATGGATCTCACCCGCCGGCTGCATCAGGCCCAGGTTTATGGCATGACGCTGCCCCTCATCACCAAGGCGGATGGCACCAAGTTCGGCAAGACGGAAGGGGGCGCCATCTGGCTGGATCCGGCACTCACCTCGCCCTACGCCTTCCATCAGTTCTGGCTCGGCACGGCGGACGAGGATGTCTACCGCTTCCTGCGCTACTACAGCTTTATGTCGCTGGCGGCCATCAGGGAGCTGGAAGTCGAAGATGCAGGTCGGCAGGGGCGCAAGCAGGCCCAGCAGGTGCTGGCGGACGAGCTGACCGAGCTGGTACACGGCAAGGGGGCGCTGGCGGCGGCGCGGCGCATCGGCGAGCTGCTGTTTAGCGGCGATGTGGCCCACCTCGGCGAAAGCGATCTCGCCCAGCTGGCGCAGGATGGCATGCCGAGCTGCCGTATCGAGGGGGAAACGGATCTGGTGACCCTGCTGGTGGAGAGCGGTCTGGCGAGTTCGAAGCGGGTTGCCCGGGAGTTGCTGGCGGCGGGCGCCATCAGCCTCAACGGCGCCATAAGACAGGATGAACGGCTAAGTGCAGTGGATCGGCTGTTTGGCCGCTACCTGCTGCTGCGCCGGGGCAAGAAGCAGTACCGGCTGGTGGAGTGGGCGGGCTAGCGCGCCCGACACCAATGAGAAAGGACTGCCCGGGTAGTCCTTTTGTCTATCCGCTTGCTCATGGGGTCTGTGGCTTCCCCATTGATGCGTAAAATGCCGATTTACACGGCCAGCGGCAATAACTCGGCGTAGTCGCGGATCGCCGGGAAGGCGGTAATGTGTTGCTCGGGCTGGCGACTGTCCGGGTTCTGGATGGCGAGCTGATAACCGATGCCGTAGTCGGCGGCGGCGCGCAGGATCCGCTCGCTGTCATCGACGAACAGGGTGCGGGCCGGATCGAATGCCAGCCGTTCTGCCAGCGCCTGCCAGCAGTGCTGGCTCTCCTTCGACCAGCCGAGCTCATGGGTGCTCACCATGAGATCCAGGTGGCTGGCGAGACCGAGGCGAGCATCCTTGACCGACAGGCTGGCGGGGTGGGCATTGGTGAAGAGCACCAGCTGCTTGCCCGCCGCCCGCAGGGCGGCCAGGAAGGGGATGACGTGGGGCCGCCACTGGATCTTGTCCAGTATCTCCTGCTTGAGGGCGCGGATGTCGAGCCCGAGGGTCCGGCTCCAGTAATCGACGCAGTACCAGTCGAGGGTGCCGCTGACGGCCTGATAGTGGGCATCGATCTGCGCCTTGGCGTCGGCCAGCGGCAGGCCGAGGCGCGCGGCGTAGCGTTCGGGCACCAGCTGCTGCCAGAGGTGGCTGTCAAAATGAAGGTCGATCAGGGTGCCATCCATGTCGAGCAGAACTGTGTCTATCTGGTGCCAGGGCAGTGGGGTGGGCATGGGGCCTCTTTGTGTCGGACGGGGTGGGGAAAACGGGGCGCATTATAACGGATTTTTCAGGCACCTTTCCGGCCCTTGCCCCGTGGTGTTCCCTCGGGGAGTCGTTTACTCTTGAAGCACTCTTTTTTAACGAGCAGTCAGCCCAGATGAGTGACCCCCACAAGTGCAAACCCGAACACGTCCGCGTCGAGGCCATGGCCCATGACAAGCGCAAGCCGGAGATCATCAAGGCCGAGCTGGTGGCCGAGAGTCGGCTGTTCAAGGTGGAATCCCTGCACCTGAAATTCAGCAACGGGGAAGAGCGGGTCTACGAGCGGATGCGCGGTGGCAACCGGGGGGCCGTCATGGTGGTGCCCCTGTTCGATGCCCACACCCTGCTGCTGGTGCGCGAATACGCGGCGGGCACTCACTCCTACGAGCTGGGCTTCCCCAAGGGGCTGATCGATCCGGGCGAAGATGCCTTCGAGGCGGGCAACCGGGAGTTGATGGAGGAGGCGGGCTTCGGGGCCCGTGACCTGATCCCCCTCAAGCAGGTCTCCCTGGCCCCCGGCTATTTTTCCAGCCGGATGGACATACTGCTGGCGCGGGATCTCTACCCCGAGCAGCGGGTGGGCGACGAGCCCGAGCCCCTCGAGGTGATCCCCTGGCCCCTCAATCGCATCGACGAATTGCTGGTGCGACCGGACTTCACCGAGTCGCGCAGCATCAGTGCCCTGCTGCTGGCCAGCAAATGGCTGGCGGAGCAGGAAAGCTAGCCCAAGCGTGGGTAAAGGTAATAAAAACAGAGGATAACAAGATGCAGGAGTTGTTGGCCTGGATACCTGGGGTCAAGGAGATAGCCCGCGAAGCGGGACGTATCCTTCACGAAATCTATCACGGCGGTCAGTTCGAGCGTCAGCTGAAGGAGGATGCGACCCCGGTCACCAGTGCCGATCTTGCTGCCGATGCCTACCTCAAGCAGGCGCTGTCGGCGCTCACCCCCCATGTGCCCGTGCTGACCGAAGAGGCGGCTGATGTGCCCTTCAGCCAGCGTGCCAACTGGCGGCAATACTGGCTGGTGGACCCCCTCGACGGCACCGGCGAGTTCATCGCCGGCAGCGGTGATTTCGCCACCCTGATCGCCCTGGTGCGGGACAATGTCCCCGTGCTCGGGGTCATCTATGCCCCCGAGGCCGATGTGCTCTATTGGGCGGTACGCGGCCACGGCGCCTTCAAGGAGGTAAATGGCGAGGTGCATCCCATCAGTGCCATGCACCACGAGCACGACCAGCCGGACTCCCTGGTGGTGGCCATCAGCCGCCGCCAGAAGCTGGAGAACCTGACCCGCCGCCTCAACCCGGCCATCAACTACGAGCTGATCCCGCTTGGCTCCAGCTCCCTCAAGTCCTGCCTGGTGGCGGAAGGGGCGGCAGACTGCTATGTGCGGCTCGGCCCCACCGGCGAGTGGGACACCGCCGCCGCCCAGTGCATCGTCGAGGCGGCGGGGGGGCGCATCCTCAGCCTGGCGTTGCAGCCGCTCAGCTACAACGAAACCGAGTCGCTGGAGAACCCTGACTTCATCGTGATGGGGGACCCGGATCTCGCCTGGGGCAAGATCCTGACTCACTGAGTCGGTTGAAATGTAGCCAGTTCATCCAATCAGGCGGCCTAGTGGCCGCCTGATTGTTTGGTGTGATCCGCTGGCTTGGCGCGGCATATTCAGGTGTATTCGCTACTTAAATGGATTGCTGTAGTGGATCATAACAATCAAATCCAAAGTGTTGGCATCTATTTTCAGGTAATTCTGAAAACTGCGCATTGGTCGAAATAAAAAATCGACCAGTGGTTATATTTTGGTTTTATATTTCGCCTAATTCGCTGTTTAAAGGTTTAACCGAACAGGGCGGACTGGAAATTCCGCCCAATCTCACTGGCTGAACCTGGCTTTGCCAGTGAGATCTGCCAATGCCGTTTTTTGAGAATTAAATGCTAAAGGAGCACAATATTTTTAGATTTTAATACTATATATAAGTGGTTTATCAATGAGTTCATCTGCAGAGGTCACCCGGGAGCTATCTGGTTCCCCATCCATCACCCGCACTGGCTGGCGCCGCCATGACACCCACTGGGTGATCAGCCTGTTTGGCACCGCCGTTGGCGCCGGCATCCTGTTCCTGCCCATCAACCTGGGTCTGGGGGGCATCTGGCCCCTCGTCATCGTCGCCGTGCTGGCCGGCCCCATGACCTTCCTGGCCCATCGCGGGCTGGCGCGCTTCGTGCTCTCCTCTTCGCGCCCCCACGCCGACTTCACCGAGGTGGCCGAGGAACACTTCGGCAAGATGGCCGGTCGCCTCATCTCGGCGCTCTACTTCCTCTCCATCTTCCCGATCCTGCTCATCTACGGCGTCGGGCTCACCAACACGGTGGAGAGCTTCATGATCAACCAGCTCGGCATGGATGCCCCGAACCGGGTAATGCTCTCCGGCCTGCTGGTGTTCGCCATGATCGCCGTGATGATGGCGGGGGAGAAGGCGATGCTGCGGGCCTTCGCCTTCATGGTCTACCCGTTGGCGGCCATTCTGGCAGCGCTCTCCTGCTACCTCATTCCCCAGTGGCACTGGCCGGAAGTGACCGCGTTCGAGGGGGCCAGCTTCCTCAACACCGTCTGGCTGGCGCTGCCGGTCACAGTGTTTGCCTTCAGCCACGCCGCCGCCATCTCGGGCTTTGCCAACGTGCAGCGCCGGGAATACGGTGAGCAGGCCGAAGCCAAGAGCGGCCTGGTCCTGCGCAACACCACCGTCATGCTGGTGGGCTTCGTGCTCTTCTTCGTCTTCTCCTGCGTGTTGAGCCTCTCTCCGGCCCAGTTGGCCGAGGCCAAGGCCCAGAACGTCTCCGTGCTCTCCTACCTCGCCAACATCACAGACAACCCTGTGATCGTGACCCTGGGGCCGCTCATCGCCTTCATCGCCATCAGCTCCTCCTTCCTCGGCCACTTCCTCGGCGCCCGGGAGAGCCTGAAAAGCCTGATTGCCAAGCCCACAGGGCTATCGCTGGCCAAAGCGGACCGGCTCGGCATCACCTTGATGTTCTTCGCCATCTGGGGGGCGGCTGTCATCAACCCCGGCATCCTCGGCCTGATGGAGACCCTCTCCGGCCCCGTCATCGCCATGATCCTCTTCATCATGCCGGTGGTGGCCATCTACAAGGTGGAAGCGCTGGCCCGCTTCCGTCACGGCTGGACCAACGGCTTCATCCTGCTGACCGGTTCGCTCTCGGTGTCGGCCCTGCTCTTCAGCCTGCTGAAGTAACAGCGGCGCGTTGGCTAAAAATAGAGAAGAGGCGACCCCAGGGTCGCCTCTTCTCATTCATGGGGCACAGTGTCTCAGCCCAGCTTGGCGCCGTTCTCCACCGCCTGCTCCGGGATGGCCATCACCACGGCGCCATCGGCCCGGTAGAAGCCGGTCAGCAGAAACTCCGACTGGATGGGACCTATCTGCTTGGCCGGGAAGTTCACCACGGCGACTATCTGGCGCCCCACCAGATCCTCCGGCTGATAGAGATCCGTTATCTGGGCGCTGCTCTTGCGCACCCCGAGCTCGGGGCCGAAATCCGCCCACACCTTGTAGGCGGGCTTGCGCGCCTCTGGGAAGGGCTCGACCCGCACCAGGGTGCCCACTCTCAGCTCCACCATCTCGAACTGCTGCCAGCTTATGGTCTGCATCTTGGCTCCTCCTTTCACACACCTTGCATTGGCCCCAGCATGCCTCGAAATGGCAGCCCCTGTCTTCGGCAAGGGGCCGGACTGTTATGGCTGCGGGCCGTTTTGCTGGCGCCAGCGGGAGGGGGTGAGGCCCGTCTCGGCCAGGAAACGCTCGGCGAAGGCACCCTGATCCTGATAGCCGCAGCGGCTGGCCACCTCGCCTATAGGCAGGGCGGTCTGGGCGAGCAGGGTGCGTGCCAGCGCCATGCGCCGCCCGCGGATGTAGTGGGAGGCGCTTATGCCGAACTGCTGGCGAAAGGCGTGCTTGAACTGGCTCTGGCCGAGGCAGGCGATGGCGGCCAGCTGCTGATTGGTCAGTGCAGCCGCAAGGTTGGCCTCGATGTGGCGCTGCACTCTTGTCATGCGGGGGGCCAGGGTGGGGCTCATGCCCTGACCCTGGGCCAGGAGGCCCAGCCAGACCTGCTCCATGCCGGCCACATGACGACCCTGGCGCACCATCTGATGCAGGAAGGCGAGGTAGTGGCGCTGGGGCTCGTCCAGGGGGATGAAGGGGCGCTCGCCAAGGGCCTCGGGCAGCCAGTGGCTCTCCTGCACCAGGAAGGAGAGCGCCGGATCGGCGGCGTAGTCGTGGCGAAGGCCGGGGGCGATGACGCAGGCAAAGCCAGGCGCGAGGCGGCGACCCTGACCCTGCACCTCGATCTCGAGGGGGCCGTCCAGGGGGATCACCAGCTGGGCGAAGTCGTGGCTGTGGCTGCTGGTGTCGCTCTGGTAGCGGCGCAGGCTGAACGGGCAGGGGGCGGATAAGGATGACGCGGCACCGGGCCGCGTCATCGAAGAGGGGGGATTATGTGCCATGGGCCACCGGATTACTCGGCGTCGAAATCTTCGATCTCTTTGCCGAGCGCCTCCATGATGGCGCGGGCCTCGGCGGGGACGCTGTCCGGATGGTCCTTGCGCAGATCGTCGTCACAGGGCAGCGGCTGACCGGTGAATGCGTGCAGGAAGGCCTCACAGAGCAGCTCGCTGTTGGTCGCATGACGCAGGTTGTTCACCTGGCGACGGGTGCGCTCATCGGTCAACACCTTCAGCACCTTGAGCGGGATCGAGACAGTAATCTTCTTGACCTGTTCGCTCTTCTTGCCGTGCTCCGCATAGGGGCTGACGTAGTCGCCGTTCCACTCTGTACCCATGTTCCACCTGTTCTCGTTTGGCCGTGAGCGCGGATTTTAACCCTTAAGGAATTCAATGGCAATCCAACAGCAAAGCCATTTAGACGTCTAGAAGTGTTGACGGCTTTTTTAAGGTGGCGTAGTGTGATGCACCATGGGCCGGCACTCCGGCCAGCGCAAATGAGAGCGGGGCAGGACGACCCACGAGGCGGACCGGCTCCGGCAACACATCAAGGAGAGTGACATGACCCACAAGGCCACCCTGGCGGTACGCACCGGGATTGAGACAGACACACAGCACGGTGCCGTGGTGCCCCCCATCTATCTCTCCAGCAACTACACCTTTGCCGACTTTGGCGAGCCCCGTCAATACGATTATGCCCGCTCAGGCAACCCGACCCGCACCAATCTGGCGGACGCCTTGGCGGCCCTGGAAGGGGGCGCTGGCGCCGTGGTGACCGGTACCGGCATGGGAGCCGTGCACCTGGTGACCACGGCCCTGCTCAAGGCGGGGGATCTGCTGATCGCCCCCCACGACTGCTACGGCGGCACCTGGCGCCTGTTCGAGTATCTGGCGGCCAAGGGCCATTACAGGGTGCAGTTCGTCGATCAGGGGGACGAGTCGGCGCTCGCCGATGCCCTGGCGCAGCAGCCGGCCCTGGTGTGGGTAGAGACCCCCTCCAACCCGCTGCTGCGGGTGGTGGACGTGGCCGCCATCGCCGCCGCCTCCCATGAGGTGGGTGCCAGGGTGGTGGTGGACAACACCTTCCTCTCCCCGCTGCTGCAACAGCCGCTCTCGCTGGGGGCCGACGTGGTGGTGCATTCGACCACCAAGTACATCAACGGCCACTCCGACGTGGTGGGCGGGGTGGCGATCGCCAAGGAGGCCGAGCTGGCCGACTCCCTGGTGTGGTGGGCCAACTGTCTGGGGCTCACCTCGGGGGCCTTCGACTCCTACCTCACCCTGCGTGGGTTGCGCACCCTGGCGCCGCGCCTGCGTGCCCATCAGGAGAACACGGACAGAATCCTGGCCTTCCTGCAGCAGCAGCCGCTGGTCAAAAAAATCTATCACCCCAGCTTGCCGAGCCATCCGGGCCACGAGATTGCGCGCCGTCAACAGTCCGGTTTCGGCGCCATGCTAAGTTTTGAACTCGATTGCAACGAGACGGGGCTGCGCGCCTTCCTCGCGGCGCTGCGTCTCTTCTCTGTGGCGGAATCCCTCGGCGGGGTGGAGAGTCTGGTGGCCCATCCGGCCAGCATGACCCACAGGGCCATGACCCCGGCGGCGCAGCAGGCGGCGGGCATCAGCGCACAGTTGCTGCGTCTCTCGGTGGGCATAGAGCATGGTGAAGACCTGGTGGCCGATCTGGCTCAAGGCTTTGAACAGGCGCAGTTGGCACAACAGGCAGAACAGGTGAAGTAATGGAACAGCAACAACAAGGAGAGAGTGCGGTGGCGGCAGAGAGAGCCTTGAAGCGGCGTCATGTGCACAAGTTTGGCGGCAGCAGCCTGGCGGATCCTGTCTGCTATCGCCGGGTCGCCAGCATTCTCGAACAACAGGCCGAGCAGCAGGGCGGGGGCAGGGAACTGGTGGTGGTCTCCGCCGCCGGCAAGACCACCAACCGGTTGATCCAGCTGGTGGAGCTGGCCGAGGCGGGTGATGAGGCCGCGGGGGAAGCCATCACGGCCCTGCACGCCTATCAGCAGAGCCTGATCGACGGTCTGCTGGGGGGAGAGTTGCAGCTCGACTTGAGCCAGCAGCTGACCGACGACATGCAACTGATCGCCAAGACCCTGGAGGGGCAGTTCGATCGCTTCGCGCGCAACGGTCTGCTGGCCTTTGGCGAGGTGTGGTCGGCGCGCCTGCTGGCCGCCCTGCTCACCAGTCGCGGCGACAAGGCCATCTGGCTCGACGCCCGCAGCTTCCTGCGCGCCGAGGATGGCGCTCTGGTCAAGGTCAACACCGCCATCTCCAGCGAGTTGCTCAAGGCCCGCCTGGTCGAGCACCCCGGCCGCATCGTCGTGACCGGCTTCATCGCCGCCGACATGGAGGGGCGCTCATTGCTGCTCGGTCGCAACGGCTCCGACTACAGCGCCAGCCTGCTTGCCGCCCTGGCGGACGGGGAGTCCACCACCATCTGGAGCGACGTAGCCGGGGTCTACAGCGCCGACCCGCGTCGGGTCAAAGAAGCCCGTCTGCTGGAGCGCCTGAGTCTGGCGGAAGCCAACGAGCTGGCCCGTCTCGGCTCCTCCGTGCTCCATTCCCGTACCCTGCAACCGGTGGCCGACAGCCGCCAGCGCCTCACCCTGCGCTGCAGCTACAACCCGGACGAGGGCTGCACCCATATTCTGCGCCGCGCCCCCCGCTCCGGCGGCGCCCGCATCGTCTCCTCGGTGGATCAGATTGCCCTCATCGAGCTCAAGGTGCTGCCCCAGACCGGCTATGAGCAGACGGTGGCCGCCATCGAGGCCCATCTGGCCCGCCATCGCCTCCACCCGCTCACCCTGCAGCGCCAGCCGGATAGGCGGATCCTGCGTCTGGCCTATACCCTGGAGGTGGCACAAGGGGCCTTCGAGGTGCTGCGGGACTTCCAGCTGCAGGGAAGCTTCACAGGCCTGATCCAGAAGGAAGGGTTCAGCCTGGTGGCCCTGGTGGGCGCAGGGGTGACCGACAACGCCGAGCAGTGTCACCGCTTCTATCAACTGCTGGCGGATCAGCCGCTGGAGTTCGTCCAGGTGGCCAGAGACGGCCTGAGCCTGGTGGCCGTGCTGCGCCAGGTAGTGCTGGAGCCGCTGCTTATCGCCCTGCACAGCGCCCTGTTCAGCCGTCCGACCCGGGTCGGTCTGGTGGTGTTCGGCAAGGGCAACATAGGGGGTCAGTGGCTCAGCCTCTACGCCCGGGAGAAGGCGCGGCTCGAGCACGAGCTCAATCTGGCGCTCACCCTCTACGGTGTGTTCGACTCCAAGGGGGGCGTGTTGGATGAGGAAGGGCTGGATCCCCTCAAGGTGCGTGACAACTTCAATCCCAAGCCGCTGATCTGGCCGGAGCTGCTCTCCCAGCTGGAGCAGCACGGTTTTGACTCCCTGATCGCGCTCGACATGACCGCCAGCGAGACGGTGAGCCGCTACTACCCGGACTTCGCCCAGCTCGGCTGCCACATCATCGCGGCCAACAAGTTTGCTGGCGCCGCCGACAGCGAGTTCTACCAGCGCATCAAGCAGACCTGCCGCGATCATCAGGTGCAGTGGCGCTACAACGCCACCGTGGGTGCCGGGTTGCCCATCCAGTCCAGCATCCAGATGCTGCGCCAGAGCGGGGATCGCATCCAGGGAGTTTCCGGCATCTTCTCCGGCACCCTCTCCTGGCTGTTCCAGCAGTATGACGGCAGCCGCCCCTTCTCCGAGCTGGTGGACGAGGCCTGGCAGCACGGCCTGACCGAGCCGGATCCCCGGGAGGATCTCTCCGGTCAGGACGTGCGCCGCAAGCTGCTCATCCTGGCGCGGGAGGCGGGCTTCGAGCTCGACTCCGCCGACATCGAGCTGGAGAACCTGGTGCCCGTCTCCCTGCGCAAGGTGAGCACGGATCAGTTCATGGACAGGCTCAAGGAGCTGGATGATCCCATCCAGACCGCGTTCGAGGGGGCACGCCGGGTCGGCAAGGTGCTGCGCTACGTCGCCCGCTTCGAGCACGACGGCAAGGCGCGGGTCGGGCTGGAGACCCTGGAGCCCCACCATCCGTTCGCCAACCTCCTGCCCTGCGACAACGTGTTTGCCATCGAGAGCGACAGCTATCGCACCAATCCGCTGGTCATTCAGGGGCCTGGGGCGGGGCGCGAGGTGACGGCCGCCGCCATTCAGTACGATCTGTGGCAGATCTGCGCCAGCCTGTAAGGGACTGGTGGATGATACAAAGAAGAGGCGCCCAAGGGCGCCTCTTCTCGTTGGGGGTCGCAATGCCTTACCAGAACAACTTGCCCAGCAGGGGGGCTAGCAGCACAGTTGCCATGCCGGCTATCATCATCACCATGCTGGAGACCACCCCCTCCTCGTTGCCCATCTGGTACGCCCTGGCGGTACCCGCGCCGTGGGCGGAGGCGCCGAAACCCGCCCCCTTGCCGAGGCGGCTGCGGATGGCGAGCACCGTCAGCACGCTCTCACCCACCGCCATGCCGATCACCCCGGTCAGCACCACGAACAGGGCGGTGAGATCGGCATTGCCACCCACCGATCGGGTCGCCTCCACCGCGAAGGGGGTGGTGATGGATCGCATGGCCATGCTGCGCTGCAGCAGCTCGGAGAGGTTCAGCCAGCGTGCCAGCAGCACTGTGCTGCCCACCGCCATCACCACAGAGGCGATCACCCCCATCGACAGGGAGAGCCAGTGGCGGCGCATCAGCTCGCGGTTCTCGTAGACGGGCACCGCGAAGGCGACGGTGGCCGGGCCCAGCAGCCAGAGCAGCCAGTGGGATTCGGCCATGTAATCCTGATAGGGGATGTGGAACAGCACCACCACGGCCACCAGCAGGGCGGGGGCCAGCAGCAGCGGCATCAGGGGCAGGATGCGCTTCTTGCCATAGAGCCACTTGCTGGCGTAGTAGAACAGCAGGGTGAGGGCGAAGCAGAGCAGGCCGAGCAGGGTGTCAGACATGGCGGCGACTCCGGCGGGCCAGCTTCAGCTCCAGGCGATAGACCCTGTCCACCACCAGGGCCGTGGTGCCGAGCACCAGCACAGTGCTTGTCACCAGCACCACCATGATGCGCCACCCCTCCTGCAGCAGCAGATCCTGATAGTTGACCACGGCTACCACGGCGGGGACGAAGAACAGCAGCATCTCTGCCAACAGCCAGCGGGCCCCTGCGCTGAACCACTGGGCCTTGACCACCCCGAGCAGGATGCAGACCAGCAGCAACAGCATGCCGGTGAGGTTGGCGGGCAGGGGCAGGTGGAAGGTGCGTACCGCGGTGTCGGCCAGCAGCCAGATGGCCGCCAGCAGGGCGATTTGGAAGGGGGTTTGCAACCAGCGAAGGCAGAAGGCTTTCATGATGGGCGTCTTTCTGTGAACCTGGTCACAGTATAAGTGGGGGCCAAACCTGCAAAAAATGAATTTAAATTATGAAAAATATGCCAAATTGGCATTATTTGGCAATCACCCCAGACGAGCGTCCCATGGATATCCGAGCCCTGCGTTACTTTGTCGAACTGGTGCGGGAGAAGAGCTTCACCCGCGCCTCCGAGAAGCTGTTCGTCACCCAGCCCACCATCAGCAAGATGATCCGCAACATGGAGGAGGAGCTGGGCCAGCCCCTGCTCAATCGGGAGGGACACAGCTTCACCCTGACCGACAGCGGCCAGGTGCTGTTTGCCCGTGGCCAGCTGATCCTGGCCCAGATGCAGCAGCTGGAGGCGGAGCTTGCGGATCTGCAGAGCCTGCAGCACGGGCGCCTGGCGCTCGGCATACCCCCCATGGTGGGCCACGTCTATGCGGATCTCATCCGCGCCTACCGCAGCCGCTACCCCAGGGTGGAGCTCTCCATCGTCGAGTACGGCGGGCGCCGCATCGAGCAGGCGGTGCTGGAGGGGGAGCTGGATCTCGCCATCACCATGTTGCCGACCAGGGAAGAGGGGGTGCTGAGCGCCCTGGATCTGGACTGCTATCCCATTCAGGTGGTGCTGCCGGACCTGCCCCGCTGGCGCGGGGACAGCGAGATCCGGCTGGCGGATCTGCAGGAGGAGCCCTTCCTGCTCTACACCCAGGCCTTCACCCTGAGCGAGCGACTGGAGCAGGCCTGTCAGCAGGCGGGCTTCGTGCCCCAGGTGGCGGCGCGAAGCAGCCAGTGGGATTTTCTCACCGCCATGGTGCGCAGCGGCATGGGGGTCGCCTTTTTGCCCGAGCCCATCTGTCGGCGACTGACGCCGGACGGCCTGGTGTTGCGTCCCCTGTTGCCGGAGCTGAGTTGGCGACTCGGGGTGATCTGGCCCGCGAAACGCTACCTCTCCCGCACTGCCGAGGCCTGGCTCGCCCTGTGTCGAGAGCAGGGGGCGCGGGGCTAGGCGCTACTTGCCGACCTTGCCTGTCTTGTCGTGGGGGGGAATACCGAACGCATCCCGGGCCGGATCATAGAGATAGGATCGGTAGTCGCTCCCCTCGGCGGGCAACTGGGGGTTGCTCAGCCTGAACACCTGGCGCGAAGCCAGCTGGGTGAACGCCAGGGAGGGTTGGAAGTGCTGGCGCCATAGCCGTTTGAGAGAACCGTCCTGCCAGGCCAGCCGCAGGCCGAGCTGGATGCGCTCGCGCTCCTTGTGGTAGGTGACATGGCTGTAGAAGGCGTGGATCAAGGGATAGAAGAGGATCACATGGCGATCGACGGTGAGTGTCGGCAGCCTGGGGTGGTGGGCCTCCCACTCCGCCAGTATCTCGTTGGCACCGCGACAGAAGAGATCGACCCTGCCCCGGGCCACCATGCGAAACAGAGACTCGTAGTTGTCCACCTCCTGCACCTGGAAGCCGTTGTGGCGCAAGATATCGGCATCCTGCCACCCCTTGCCACTTCCCTGACTGAACGCCTGCAGTTGTGCCAGGGTGCGGACCCCGGCCAGCGCCTTGGCGCGGTCGGCGCCGACGAAGCAGACCCGGTAACCGAGAATGCCGAGATCGATGGGGAAGGGGATCCGGCTGACCTCGGGGTGAGGCGTCTTCTGGGGCCAGTTGTCGATGATGAAGAGGGCATTTCTGCCCGGCTTTTGCACCTCGAGCCGCATCCGCGCCTTGTTCATCTTGAGGGAGTCGTGCAGCTCGTAGTCGCCATATTGCTGGCGGGTCTTCTCCAGCACCAGTCGCATCGCCTCCCGGTAGTAGTCCATGCGGGCATCCTGTTCATTCTCCGGGCTGAGCAGGGTAAATCGCGTGGCCGCCATCGGGGAGGAGGAGAGGGAGAGCATGAGGAGCAGGAGTCGATGCATCTTGGCCGGGTTCTACAACGGGAGTGTGCCCATTATAGTTCGGGGCCCCCCTGCCGACACAGCGCTATTGGCCCCCGGCTCCTCTGACCTCTGGGCCTGGCTTCAGACGGTTTTTACCTGCGAACCCGACTGGGGACACAGTGCGATTGTGGGGCCCGGACGCCTCTGACTTCTGGGCCTGGCCTCAGACGGCATTTATCTGCGACCTCAACAGGCAGCAGAGTGTGATGATGGGACCCGGGCTCTTCTGGCCTAACCTCAGACCGATTCCATCAGGGCGCCCAGCTGGCGGCACAGCTGGCGCAGGGTCTGGTTGTCGAGGCAGCCGAAGCCGAGCAACCAGCCCTCCCGGGTGGGCGGGGCGAGGTGATACTGACGCAGGGGGCGCAGCCCCAACCCCCGGGCGTTGGCCGCCTCAGTCCAGCGGGCCTCTCCCCCGACGGGCAGCAGCACGGCGCACTGCAACCCGGCGCCGCTGTGGACGGGGGTGAGCCTTGGGCAGTGCTCGGCCAGCTCGGCCAGCAGCAGATCCCGTCGACTCTGGTAAACGAGACGGCTCTGGCGCAGGTGAGTGGCGAAGTGGCCGGCGCGGATGAAGTCCGCGGTGACCGCCTGCTGCAACTGGTTGCTGTGGCCGTCGACGGCGGCGCGAGCCCGGCTGAAGGCCTCCATCAGGGGGCGCGGCAAGACCAGGTAGGCGAGGCGCAAGGAACCAAACAGCACCTTGCTGAAGGTGCCCACATAGAGGACGCGCCCCTGGCCATCCAGCCCCTGCAGGGCGGGGAGCGGCCGCTGATCGTACTGGTACTCCCCGTCGTAGTCGTCCTCCAGGATCCAGGCGCCGCGCCGCTCGGCCTCCGCCAGCAGTGCCATGCGGCGGCTCAGGCTCATGGGGACCCCGAGGGGGTACTGGTGGGCCGGGGTGCAGTAGATGAGCCTGGGGCTGGGGTGTTCTCCGGCGGGGTTGAGCCCCTCCTCGTCCACCGGCACCGGGTGGATGCGGGCGCCGGCGCTCTCCATGGCGGTGCGGGCACCGGGATAACCGGGATCCTCCACCCAGACGGTGTCACCGGCATCGATGAGCAGCTGGGTCGCCAGCAATATGCCCTGCTGGGAGCTGGTGAGGATCAGGATCTGCTCCGGCTCGCACACCACGCCCCGCGACTGTACCAGGTAGCTGCTGATGGCGGCGCGCAGCGTGGCCAGCCCTTGCGGATCCCCGTAATTCATCCAGTCGCTGGCCCCCTGGCGCCACTGCTGCTGCATCAGGCGACCCCAGAGTGCCTGGGGAAAGAGGCGGGGATCCGGCTGGCTGGAGGCAAAGGAGTTGCCAACCTCGGGCACCTCGTGGCAGGCCCCCCCTTGCGCCATCTCCTGACCACGGCGTGAGAGCCCCGCCGCCGACTGGGGCGGGCGCGGAGCGGGGCGCACCGCCGCCAGGGCGACGAAGCTGCCGGCCCCCACCTTGCGCACCAGATACCCTTCCGCCTCCAGCCGGCCATAGGCCAGCTCCACCGTGCTGCGGGAGATGCCGAGATCCCGGGCCAGCATGCGGCTGGCCGGCAGCCTGCCATGCAGCGGCAGATGACCCGCCAATATTGCCTCCCGCAGGGTGCGCACCAGCTGTTCGTGCAGGGGAAGATCGTTTTGCTGCTGGTCGGCAAAGAGGGTTGGCAGGACTGTCATGATTGGCCTCCGCGGGGGTGGGGCAGATGGCCCCTCCATCCGGATATCGCCTCCCGCAGGGTGCGCACCAGCTGTTCGTGCAGAGGAAGATCGTTTTGCTGCTGATTGGCAAAGAGGGTTGGCGGGACTGTCATGATTGGCCTCCGCGGGGGCGGGGCAGATGGCCCCCCCATCCGGATATAGCTTCCCGCAGGGTGCGCACCAACTGTTCGTGCAGGGGAAGATCGTTTTGCTGCTGGTCGGCAAAGAGGGTTGGCAGGACTGTCATGACACTTCCCGTTGCGGATAAATTGGTCTGCCCATATTGGCAAAATTGGTCGGCGTGGCAAGGCCATTTTGTCGCTACATTGGTGGGCAAGGAAGTGAAGCAATCCCATTGGCTACAGAAGGAGTCTGCATGTCGGAATACAGCGCCACCATCAGTTGGCAGCGAGGGGCCAGCGAGCCCTTTGTCGATCAGCGTTACAGCCGTGCCCATGAGTGGGCGTTTGATGGCGGAGTCAGGGTGCCTGCCTCCTCCTCCCCCCATGTGGTGCCCTTGCCTTACTCGGTGGCCGAGCACGTGGATCCCGAAGAGGCCTTCGTCGCATCCCTCTCCAGCTGTCACATGCTGACCTTCCTCTGGCTGGTCGCCAGGGCGGGTTATCTGGTGGAGAGCTATCTGGATGAGGCCGTCGGCGTCATGGAGCAGAACGAGCAAGGTCGCCACTCCATCACCCGGGTCACCCTGCGCCCCAGGGTGCGGTTTGGCGGCGAACGCCGGCCCGATCTCGCCGCGCTGGAGCGGTTGCACCACCAGGCCCACGAGGAGTGCTTTATCGCCAACTCGGTCAACACGGTCGTCACCACAGAGATAGCGCTCTAATCACAAGGAGGTTCAGCATGAGTCATGTATTGAGTACCGGGGTCGCGAGCCCGCTGGAGGCCAGCGCCTTCTTCGAGGCCCAATTGAAGTTTCGCACCGATCCGGCGGATCTCGCCGCCGATCTGCTGGCCGGGGAGGCGGACGAGGGGGGCAGCATAGTGGTCATCGACACCCGCTCCCCCGCGCACTACGCCGAGGGCCATATCCCGGGGGCCGTCTCCTTACCCCATCGCACCATGAGCCCGGCGACCACTCAGGAGCTGTCGCGGGACAAGGTCTATGTCTGCTACTGCGATGGCATCGGTTGCAACGGCTCGACCCAGGGGGCGTACAAGCTGGCGGCGCTGGGCTTTCGGGTCAAGGAGCTGATCGGCGGTCTGCACTGGTGGCGCCAGGACGGCTTCGCCGTCGCCACCGGCAGCGAGGCCGGCGTCTTGCTGGAAGGGGGGATCGCCTGTGCCTGCTGAACCCCTCTTCAACGGCCATGGCCAACCCCTGGGCGAGTCTCTGCCCGACTGGCGGGGCGCCGAGTTTCCTCCTCACCGCGTGCTGAGCGGCTGGGGCTGTCGCCTGGAACCGCTCGATCCCGAGCGCCACGGCGGCAGCCTGTGGCAAGCCTTCAGTGCCGACAGCGGGGCCATGTGGACCTATCTCACCAGCGGCCCCTTCGAGGATGAGGCGGCCATGCTGGCCTGGCTGCGAGGAGTCGCCGCCAAAGTCGATCCCCAGTTCTATGCCATTGTCGATGAGAGGAGCGGCCGGGCGCTGGGGCTCGCCAGCTACCTGCGCATCGACCCCGCCGCGGGTAGCGTGGAGGTGGGCTGGCTGCACTTCTCGCCGGCCCTGCAGCAGTCGCGGCTGGCGACGGCGGCCATGGCGCTGATGATGGCCAATGCCTTCGCCCTGGGGTATCGCCGCTACGAGTGGAAGTGCAATGCCCTGAACCGACCCTCCTGGCAGGCGGCGCTGCGGCTCGGTTTTTGCTATGAGGGGACCTTCCGCCAGGCGCGGGTGGACAAGGGGCACAGCCGGGATACCGCCTGGTTCTCGGTGATAGACGGCGAGTGGCCCGCTTTGAAGGGCTGTTTCGAGCCCTGGCTGGCGGATGCCAACTTCGACGAGCAGGGGCGCCAGCGGCTGCGCCTCTCCGAGCTCACCGCCGCCTGCCGGGTGACGCCATAAGCCTGTGGTCCCTTGGGCCTGAAGGGCAAAACGCAAGAGGCCCCGATTGCGGGGCCTCTCTCATGCTGGATGTTGCTTGATGAGTGAACTCATTCATGGTGCTCGCCGATGGGGGCGGCTATCCACTTCATCAGGCGCACCATGTCCTCGGGCGCCACCCCGACCGAGAGGCCGCGCTTGCCGCCACTCACCAGGATCTCGTCAAACGCCATGGCGGAGTCGTCCAGCACGGTCGGCAACAACTTCTTCTGGGCCAGCGGGCTGATGCCGCCCACCTTGTAGCCGGTCAGCTTCTCGGCATCGGCCGGCTTCATCATCTCCACCTTCTTGAGGCCGGTGGCCTTGGCGAGCTGTTTGAGGCTGCACATGCCGGAGGAGGGGACTATGGCGACCACCGCCTGCTTGTCGTGGTGAGCCAGCAAGGTCTTGAACACCTGAGCCTGGGGCAGGCCGAGCTGGGTCGCGGCATGCTTGCCGAAATCGTCGTGGGCTTCGCACTCGTAGGGATAGAGCTTGTGGGGGATTTTCAGCTTCTTCAGCAGGTTGATGGCGGGTGTCATGGGGTCTCCTCGGGCCGGAACAAGGCCAGACAGTCTGCGCCCGAGGGCCAGATGTGGCAAGTGTCAGCCTTCACCCCCCATGGGGGCCTCTGTTCGCGCAACCGGATCCCGGATCCTATGATCTGAGCTCTTGTTCCCGCATTCCACCGCGATGCGATGGCGATCGAAAGGAATCGTAGCCATGAATACCCCAGCAATCCGCTCTCGCGATATCGACACGTTCGATCGTTATGAGGCCCTGGCCCGGCTGACCGCCCTCGACCGGACCTACGGCATGGTCGAGTTCGATCTGGATGGCCGCATGGTGTCGGTCAACCTGCTGTTCTGCCGCATGTTCGGCTATGCCCCCGATGCGCTGGTCGGCCAGTCCCATCTGCTGCTGTTGCCGCCGGAGCTGCACGCCGAGTACGGACGCTTCTGGCAGGGCGTGTTGAAGGGCGAGATCCACTCGGGGGAGTTTCGCCGCGTCATGCACGATGGCGGTACCCTCTGGATCCATGCCACCTACATGCCCATCACCGACGAAGCGGGGGCCCTGATCGGGGTGATCAAGCTGGCCCACGACATCACCTCCGAGGTGCTGGCCAAGCAACGGGTCGAGCAGCAGAGCCAGCTGTTCGACATCGTCGTGGCCGCCCATCAGAGCTTTCTGCTCGACCGCAACCTGGCATCCGCCTGCGACACCGTGTTCGAGCGGCTGCTGAGCGTCAGCCAGAGCACCTATGGCTTCATCGGCATCGTCCAGTACGAGGAGGGGCTGCCCAGCCTCTACATCCCCTCCATCTCGAACGTCTCCTGGGATGAGGCGACCCACGCCTGGTACGAGCAGCAACGCCAGAACCGGGGCGGCCTCATCTTCAGCAAGCTCGACAACCTGTTCGGCCACGTGGTGACCCACAACACCCTGGTGTGCTGCAACGATCTGCCGAGTCATCCGGCGAGTCGCGGCGTCTCCCCCCGGGGGCACCCCCGTCTGGACAGTTTTCTCGGCATCCCCATCCGCCACAAGGGGGAGGCCATCGGGATGATCGCCCTGGCGAACCGTCCCTGTGGCTTCGACGAAACCCTGGTGACTCAGCTCGAACCGCTCACCACGGCGCTTGGCACCCTGATCCACGCTCGCAATCTGGAGGATGAGCGCAGCCGGATGGAGCGGGTGCTGCGCTTCAACGCCGAGCACGACTTTCTCACCAAGCTGCCCAACCGCAGCAGCTTCTTCACCCAGGCGAATGTCCTGCTCGATCATATCCAGCGCCATCCGGCCGAGGGAGAAGCCTGCTGCCTGGTCCTCATCGATATCGACTTTTTCAAGCAGATCAACGATGAGCATGGTCACCTTGCCGGGGATGCTGTGCTCGAGGAGCTGGCGCGTCTGCTGATGCAGGCGGTGCGCAGCCAGGATCTGGTGGCGAGGTTTGGCGGGGAGGAGTTCATCATGCTGCTGCGCGGCACCACCCTGGAGGAGGCTCGCGCCATCATGGAGCGCATCCGGCAACTGGTCGAGCAGCACAGCTTCCTGTATCAACACCAGACGATCACCGTCACCATCAGCCTGGGCCTCACCCCCTATCAGATGAGCTACCGCTGCATGGATGACTGGTTGTTGTGCGTGGATCAGCGCCTCTACGAGGCCAAGCGCCTCGGACGCAACCGGATTGCCTAGGCTGGCTGGACAGCAGAAACAGAAAGGGCGCCATATAGGCGCCCTTTTATATCAGGAAGAGGTGCTTGATGGCCTGGCCATCAACCCGTGTTGCGCATGCCGGCGGCGATACCGGCGATGGTGACCATCAGCGCCTGATCCAGCTCGGGGTGCAGAGTTTCAGGGTTTTTGCGCGAGCGACCCAGCAGCTCGACCTGCAGCACGTTGAGCGGGTCGGTGTAGGGGTTGCGCAGCTTGATGGACTCCTTGATCCAGGGCTGGTCGTCCAGCAGGTCTCCCTGCGGGCGCAGCTCCAGCACCACCTGGATGGAGTCGGAGAGCTCCTGACGCAGTTGCTTGCCGAGGGCCCACAGCTCTTTGGGCACCAGACGGGTGTCGTAGTACTCCGCCAGCCAGAGGTCGGCCTTGAGGAACACCATCTCCAGCATCTCGAGGCGGGTGCGGAAGAAGGGCCACTGGCGGCTCATCTCGTCCAGCACGCTCTTCTGACCGTCATCTATGGCCTGCTGCAGACCCTTGTGGGCACCGAGCCAGGCCGGCAGCATCAGCCGGTTCTGGGTCCAGGCGAAGATCCAGGGGATGGCGCGCAGGCTCTCGACGCCGCCGTTGGGCTTGCGCTTGGCGGGACGGGAACCGAGCGGCAGCTTGCCGAGCTCCATCTCCGGGGTGGCGGCGCGGAAGTAGGGCACAAAGTCCGGGTGGCCACGCACTATGCTGCGGTAGTGATCGCAGGAGACGGTGGCCAGCTGCTCCATCACGGCGCGCCAGCACTCCTTGGGCTTGGGTGGCGGCAGCAGGTTCCCCTCCAGCACGGCGCTGGTGTAGAGGTTCAGGCTGTGGATGGCGACCTTGGGCAGGCCGAACTTGAAGCGGATCATCTCGCCCTGTTCGGTGACCCGCAGACCACCGCGCAGGGATCCCGGCGGTTGGGACAGGATCGCCTGATGGGCGGGGGCGCCGCCGCGACCGACGGTACCGCCACGGCCATGGAACAGGGTCAGGCGGATGTTGTTGGCTTCAGCCAGCCCCACCAGGGATTCCATGGCGGCGTACTGGGCCCAGCCGGCGGCCATCATGCCCGCGTCCTTGGCGGAATCCGAGTAACCGATCATCACGTACTGACGACCCTGGATGTAGCCGCGATACCAGTCCACCGACAGCAGGCGATCCATCACGGCGGTACCTGCCATCAGATCTTCCTGGGTCTCGAACAGCGGGGCGACCGGCATGCGGAACTTGCAACCCGCCTCCTTCAGCAGCAGCTGCACCGCCAGGACGTCGGACGGTGCACCGGCCATGGAGATGATGTAGATGCCGAACGCATCGGGGTCGTGACCGGCGATCACCCGGCAGGTGTCTATGGTCTCGCGGGTCTCGTCGCTCGGTGCCCAGTCGGTGGGGATCAGCGGGCGGCGGGAGTTCAGTTCGTTGAGCAGGAAGGCCTGCTTGTCGTCCTCGCTCCACTCGGCGTAGTCACCCATGCCGAGGTAGCGGGTCAGCTCGGAGAAGACCTGACCATGACGCTCACCGTCCTGGCGGATGTCCAGCTTGACCAGATGGATGCCGAAGCAGGCCAGCTTGCGCAGCACGTCCAGCAGCATGCCGTCGGCGATGTTGCCCATGCCGCAGGCGTGCAGGGAGTGATAGCAGAGCTCCAGCGGCTCGCGCAGCTGGGCCGTGGTCTTGATGAGATCGCGGCTCTCGCTCGCCTGACCCTGCACCTTGGCGGTGAGGAACTCCTGGGTCTCGCGCAGCTGCTCGCGTAGCTCGCGCACCAGGGCGCGGTAGGGCTCGGGGTTGTCACCGACCCGGGCGCGCACGGCCTCGGTACAGTCGGCCATGGAGAGCTCGGAGGTGAGCTCCTTGATGTCGCGGTAGAAGAGGTTGACCGCCATCCAGCGACCCAGCTCCAGCACCTCGGCGGTCACCTTGGCGGTGACGAAGGGGTTGCCGTCGCGGTCACCGCCCATCCAGGAGGTGAACTTGACCGGCGCGGCATCCAGCGGCAGGCGCACACCCAGGTGGTGTTGCAGGCGCTCGTCCAGATTGCGCATGAATTCGGGAATGGCCGGCCACAGGCTGTTTTCCACCACGGCGAAGCCCCACTTAGCCTCGTCCACCGGGGTCGGGCGCTGCTCGCGGATCTCGTTGGTGTGCCAGGCCTGATTGACCAGCTGTTCGATGCGATTGAGGATCTTGTCCCGCTCGCGGGGCAGCAGATCGGAGAGCTCCAGCGCTTCCAAGCAGTCGTTGAGCTGCACGTGCTTGTGGATCAGGGTGCGACGGGTCACCTCGGTGGGGTGGGCGGTCAGCACCAGGTCGATGTCCAGCTCGCGTACCGCCTGAATGATGGCCTCCTGGGAGAGGTTGGAGGCTTTCAGCTTGGCAAACATCTGCTCAAGCGGGTCCGGCGTGCACTCCTGCTCTTCGCAGCGGCGGGAGATGGTGTGGAACTGCTCCGCCACGTTGGCCAGATTGAGGAACTGGCTGAAGGCGCGGGCCACGGGCAGCAGCTCGTCATCGGAGAGAGTACGCAGGGTCTCTAGCAGGCGTTCCCGGTCTGACTCGTTGCCCTTGCGGGAGGACTTGGCCAGTTGACGAATGGTCTCAATCTTGTCGAGGAAGGCTTGACCCTGATGATCCTTGATGGATTTCCCCAGCAGTTGGCCCAACATGCCTACGTTGGCCCGTAGGGCGGCGTACTTTTCGTTCATTCCACATCCTTATTTGGTTGGTGCCCCTTGACCTTCCGAGGGGAGAGGCAGCCTCACTTATTGTTGTGCGATTACAACATATGCTCCGTCATCTTAGGGGGACAATCTACCCAGATTGTCTGCGCAAGGTCAAATAACAGGCCGATTCAGAACATGTATTTCCCTCACCTGTCCCGAGGCGGCATGTCATGTAACTTACTTACATTCCCCTCGACCTAGGCGCAGAAACGCCGGATCAGGTGCTGCAGCACCGCCGTGGTCGGTTTGACGAACGAGAGATCCAGGTATTCATCGGGCTGATGGGCCTGAGTGATATGGCCCGGGCCCATCACTATGGTCTGGCATCCCAACTGCTGGATAAAGGGGGCCTCGGTACAATAGTTCACGGATTCGGCGGCCCGACCGCTCGCCCGCTCGGCCTCGCGTACCAGATCGGAGCCGTCCTCGCAGGCATAGGCCGGAATGGGTTCGTGCAGGTGTTGCAGGTGCAGGCAGCCCGGCTGGTGAACTTCGATGGGGGAGAGCGCCTCTTTGAGCAGGCCCATCAGTTCATCCGGCCCCACCTGAGGGGTGGGCCTCATGTCGATGTGCAGCTCGCAGCAGCCGCAGATGCGGTTCGGGCTGTCGCCCCCCTGGATGTAGCCCAGATTCAACGTGGGCTGGGGCACCGCGAATCTGTGGTCGGCGTACTTCTCTTTCAGGCTGTGTTGCAGCTTGAGCACTTGCCCCATGGCCTGGTGCATGATCTCCAGAGCGTTGACCCCGTTGGCGGGATCCGAGCTGTGACCGCTTCGGCCTGTGATGCGAATGGCCTCCGACATGTGACCCTTGTGAGCCACTACTGGCACCAGGCCGGTCGGTTCACCGATCACCGCATAGTCGGGTTTGATCTCGGCCGCCGCGGCGATGGCGCGGGCCCCCGCCATGGTGGTCTCCTCGTCGGCGGTGGCCAGAATGCGCAGTGGCTTGCTGAGGGTGGTCAGATCGATATCTTTCAGCGCCTCCACGATGAAGGCGAAGAAGCCCTTCATGTCGATGGTGCCGAGCCCGTACAGGCGGTTGCCCTCCTCGGTTACCTTGAAGGGATCCTTGCTCCAGCCTCCCTCGTCGAACGGCACAGTATCGGTGTGACCTGCCAGCAGCAGCCCCCCTTCCCCCTGGCCATAGGTCGCCACCAGGTTGAATTTGCCCGGCAGGTCGGGCAATGCCGTCACCTCGCACTGGAAGCCGAGCTGGCCGAACCAGTCGGCCAGCAGCCGGATCACCGCCTCGTTGCTCTGATCCCAGCGAGGATCCGTGCTGCTGATAGAAGGAATCGCAATAATATTCTTATAAAGTGAAAAAAAATCCAGATTGGCCATCAGCTCCTCCTTGCGTCCCCGGAGTGTTTCTGTTAGAAAATACAAATGCAAAGTGAGTGCATGAATATTCTTTTCAAGTGCTCATCAACAAGGCTTCTAGTTGTAAGGGAAAGTTAATGTTCTGTCACCTGATCTGTAACCGACGACGCATATCCGCCTGAATTGCCCCTCCGCACTCGTTGCATCCAGGGGGCGATAGCCGACCCCTTGCACCGCAGCACCACGCTGTGAATTTCGAACCCAGACTTGGAATACTCAAACATGCTCAATACCGTTATCGTCGGTGCCAGTGGCTACGCGGGGGCCGAACTGGCCGCACTGGTCCAGAACCATCCAGAACTCAAGCTGTTCGGCCTCTATGTCTCCGCCGGCAGCCAGGACGCCCACAAGCGTTTCTCTTCCCTGCATCCCCAGTGGGTCGGTGAGCTGGATCAGCCGCTGCTGCCGCTGGACGAGGACGGCATGACCCGGATCCTGACCCAGGCCGATCTGGTGCTGCTGGCCACCGCCCACGAGGTGAGCGCCGAGCTTGCCCCCAAGTTCCTGGCCAAGGGGCTGCCGGTGTTCGATCTCTCCGGCGCCTTCCGGGTCAAGGATCAGGGGTTCTACGCCTCCTTCTACGGCTTCACCCACGACAGCGAGCAGTGGCTGGAACAGGCCGTCTACGGTCTGGCGGAGTGGAATGCCGATGCCATTGCCGCTGCCCAGCTGATTGCGGTGCCCGGTTGCTATCCGACCGCCTCCCTCTGCGCCCTCAAGCCGCTGCAGCAGGCCGGTCTGATTGCCGAGGTATGGCAGCCCATCATCAACGCGGTTTCCGGTGTCTCCGGAGCCGGTCGCAAGGCTGCCATCAACACCAGCTTCTGCGAGGTGAGCTTGAGCCCCTACGGCACCTTCAATCACAGACACCAGCCGGAGATCAGTCACCACCTCGGCAAGGGGGTGCTGTTCCAGCCCCACCTTGGCAACTATGTGCGGGGCATACTGGCCACCATCTATGTGCAACTGGCGGATGGGGTGACGCAGACCCAGGTGGATCAAGCCTATCTCAAGGCCTATGAGGGCAAGCCCCTGGTGCGCCTCACCGGCCAGATGCCCTCCATCCGTGGCGTGGCCAATACCCCTTACTGCGACCTCGCCTGGCAGCAGCAGGGCAACATGCTGGTGGTGGTCTGTGCCATCGACAACCTGCTCAAGGGCGCCGCCTCCCAGGCGATGCAGTGCATAAATATCAAGTTTGGTTTTGAACCGGCCACCGGCCTGATTTAACGCTTTAAGGAAGGATCGAGAAGATGGACAAGCAGACGCTGGTAATCAAGTTGGGCGGCGCCCTGATCGAGAACGACGAGGCCCTGACCGCCCTGTTCGCCACCCTGAAAACCTTCCTGGACGATCAGCACCGTCCCCTGGTGCTGGTGCACGGTGGTGGCTGCCTGGTGGATGACCTGCTCAAGGGGCTGGGGATGACCTCCACCAAGAAGAACGGCCTGCGGGTCACCCCGTTCGAGCAGATCCCCTTCATCGCCGGGGCCCTGGCGGGCACCGCGAACAAGATGATGATGGCCAAGGCCATCGCCACCGGTATCCCTGCCGTGGGGCTCTGCCTCGCCGACGGCGGCCTCTGCCAGGTGACCCAGCTCGACCCGGATCTCGGCGCCGTGGGTGACTGCCAGCCGGGCAACCCGGCGCTGGTGGCCGGCATCCTGGGGCAGGGCTTCCTGCCGGTGGTGAGCTCCATCGGCATCACCGCCGACGGCCAGCTGATGAACGTCAATGCGGATCAGGCGGCCACGGCGATTGCCGAGGCGCTGGGTGCCGATCTGGTGATGCTGTCGGATGTGAGCGGCATCCTGGATGGCAAGGGCAAGCTGGTGCCGCAACTGGACAAACAGAGCGCGCTGGACCTGATGGAGAAGGGCGTTATTCGCGATGGCATGGCGGTCAAGGTGAAGGCCGCGCTGCATGCCGCAGAGACGCTTGGCAAACCTGTCTGTGTCGCCAGCTGGCGCTACCCGGACCAACTGCTCAAGCTGCTGGCGGGCGGCGCCGTCGGCACCCAAGTCACCCTCTAACCCTGACCGGAAAAAGGAACATCCGATGCAACATCTTCTGAAAGACAGTGACTTGAGCAAGGCCCAGATAGAGGCGCTGATTGCCCTGGGCAAATCGGTCAAGGCGGACCCCAAGAAGTACAGTCAGGCGCTGGCGGGCAAGAGCGTGGTCACCCTGTTCGAGAAGCCCTCCCTGCGCACCCGGGTCACCTTCGACATCGGCATCGCCCGGCTCGGCGGTCACAGCGTCTACCTGGATCAGCAGAACGGCGCGCTCGGCAAGCGGGAATCGGTGAAGGATTTCGCCGCCAACCTGTCGCGCTGGTGTGACGCCATCGTCGCGCGGGTGTTCGATCACCAGACCCTGGTCGAGCTGGCGGAGCATGGTTCTGTGCCGGTGGTGAACAGCCTGTGCAACCTCTACCACCCCTGCCAGGGGCTGGCGGACTTCATGACCATCAGCGAGCACTACAGCGATCTCTCCAAGGTGAAGCTGGCGTATCTGGGCGATGGCAACAACGTCAGCCACTCCCTGCTGCTGTTGGGGGCGACACTCGGCACCGATGTGACTCTGGTCTGCCCGAAAGGCCACGGCCCGGATACCCAGATCTTCCTGCAGGCCCAGGCGCTGGCGGCACAATCTGGCGCGCACATCAACATCAGCGATGACGTGGGTGCCATCGAAGGCTTCGACGTGGTTTATACCGACACCTGGGTTTCCATGGGTGACAACACACCAATGGAGCAGGTAAAAGATATCTTCATGCCTTATCAGATCAACCAGGCTCTGCTCGATCGCACCGGCATCCAGCATGTGCTGCATTGCCAGCCGGCGCACCGGGAGCTGGAGATCACCTCGGAGGTCATGGACGGACCAGTCTCCCTCATCATGGATGAGGCAGAAAACCGGATGCATATCCAGAATGCCGTGCTACTGACGCTTTTGGGTCATAAATAAGCCGGCGACCGACCCTGAATCACAACCTTATCGAATCATCACGGAGAGAAGTAAATGAGCGGAATCAACAAGATCGTACTGGCTTACTCGGGCGGACTGGATACCTCGGCCATCATTCCCTGGCTCAAAGAGAACTACGATGCGGAGATCATCGCCTTCGTCGCCGACGTCGGTCAGGAGCGTGACGATCTGGAAGGGATCGAGCAAAAAGCCATCGCCTCCGGCGCCACCAAGTGCATCGTCAAGGATCTGCGCGAAGAGTTCGTCAAGGAGTACGTCTATCCGACTCTGAAGACCGGCGCCGTCTACGAAGGCACCTACCTGCTGGGCACCTCCATGGCCCGTCCCATCATCGCCAAGGCGATGGTGGAAGCGGCCCTGGCGGAAGGGGCCGACGCCATCTCCCACGGCTGTACCGGCAAGGGCAACGATCAGGTGCGTTTCGAAGGTGCCGTGGCCGCCCTGGCTCCCCAGTTGAAGGTCATCGCCCCCTGGCGTCTGTGGGACATGCGTTCCCGGGAAGATCTGCTGGCCTATCTGGAAGCCCGCAACATCCCCTGCAAGGCGACCCTGAAGAAGATCTACAGCCGCGATGCGAACGCCTGGCACATCTCCACCGAGGGTGGCGAGCTGGAGAGCACCTGGAACGAGCCGTCCGAAGCGGTCTGGCAGTGGACTGTCTCTGCCGAGCAGGCACCGAACGAGCCGGAATACGTCAAGCTGACCGTGGCTCAGGGCGAAGTGGTGGCTGTTGACGATCAACCGCTGACTCCGCTCCAGATCCTGATGACCCTGAACGAGCGTGCCGGCAAGCACGGCGTGGGCCGTATCGACATCACCGAAAACCGCATGGTGGGCATGAAGTCCCGTGGCTGCTACGAGACCCCGGGTGGTACCGTCATGGTCGCCGCACTGCGCGCCGTGGAAGAGCTGGTCTTGGATCGCCCGACCCGTGCCTGGCGGGAGAAGCTGGGTGCCGAGTTCTCCCACCTGGTCTATGACGGCCGCTGGTTCACTCCGCTGTGCAAGGCCATTGTCGCCTCTGCCAACGCCATCGCCGAGGATCTCGACGGTGAAGTAGTGCTGAAGATGTACAAGGGTCAGGTCACCGCGGTACAGAAGAAGTCGCCGAACAGCCTCTACTCCGAAGACTTCGCCACCTTCGGTGCCGACGAAGTGTATGACCAGAGCCACGCCGAAGGCTTCATCCGTCTCTACACCCTGGCCAGCCGGATCCGCGCCATGAAGGAGCAGCATCAGGCCATCGGCGGCGATCATACCCACGGCTAAGCCGCAGGATTAAATCCGCTGGTACCGGAGAGGGGGCATTGCCCCCTCTTGTATCAGTGGGGTGTGAGCAGAGCGGCAGCGTCCTGGCCGCTTCTGTGAGATAACAGGCTCGCAGAACAACAGGGCACGATTTCAAGTTCGACGGCGCAAGGCGCCGCCGACAACGCATTCAAGGAGAGCAGTATGGCACTTTGGGGTGGACGCTTCAGTCAGGGAGCCGATAGCCGGTTCAAGCAGTTCAACGATTCGCTGCGGTTCGATTACCGCCTGGCGGAGCAGGATATCCAGGGCTCCATGGCCTGGGCCCGTGCGCTGGTCAAGGTGGGTGTATTGACCGCCGATGAGCAGGGCAAACTGCAACAGGCGATGGAGGTGCTGCTCGCCTCGGTGCAGCAGGATCCCCAGCAGATCCTGAGTTCCGATGCCGAAGACATTCACTCCTGGGTCGAGGGCAAGCTCATCGATGCCGTCGGCACCCTGGGCAAGAAGCTGCACACCGGCCGCTCGCGCAACGATCAGGTCGCCACCGACCTCAAACTCTGGTGCAAGGCACAGGGCGAGCTGCTGCTCGGCTCCATCACTGCGTTGCAACAGGGGCTGGTCGCCTCGGCGCGCGCCAACCAGGCTGCCGTGCTGCCCGGTTACACCCATTTGCAGCGGGCCCAGCCGGTCACCTTCGCCCACTGGGCGCTTGCCTATGTGGAGATGCTGGAGCGGGACTATTCCCGTCTGCAGGATGCCCTGAAACGGCTCGACACCAGTCCGCTCGGCTGCGGCGCCCTGGCGGGCACCGCCTATGCCATCGACCGTGAGGCGCTGGCGCTGGACATGGGCTTTAGCGGTGCGACCCGCAACAGCCTGGACTCGGTCTCCGACAGGGATCACGTGGTGGAGCTGATGCACGTGGCGTCCCTCTCCATGGCGCACCTGTCGCGCTTCGCCGAGGATCTTATCTTCTACAACACCGGCGAGGCAGGTTTCGTGGAGCTCTCCGATGCGGTGACCTCGGGCTCCTCCCTGATGCCCCAGAAGAAGAACCCGGACGCGCTGGAGCTTATTCGTGGCAAGACCGGCCGGGTGGTCGGCGCCCAGATGGGCATGCTGATGAGCCTGAAGGCGCTGCCGCTGGCCTACAACAAGGACATGCAGGAAGACAAAGAAGGGCTGTTCGATGCCCTCGACACCTGGCACGACTGCCTCGACATGGCGGCCCTGGTGCTGATCGACTTGAAGGTCAATGGCGAGCGCACCAAGGCGGCAGCCCAGGGCGGCTACGCCAACGCCACCGAGCTGGCAGACTATCTGGTGGCCAAGGGGATTCCGTTCCGTGAAGCGCACCATATCGTCGGCGAAACTGTGGTCTACGCGATCCAGGTGAAGAAGCCGCTGGAAGAGCTCTCTTTGGCGGAGTTCCAGCGCTTCAGCCCGGTGGTGGGGGAGGATGTCTACCCGAACCTGGAGCTGGAAGCCACCCTGGCCAAGCGGGTCGCCAAGGGTGGCGTTGCCCGCGAGCTGGTGGATGCGGCCCTCACCGCCGCCGAAGCCTGGCTGGCCAAGCGCGGCTGATCGCCGAACCGGATGAAACGAAGAGGGCTCAGGCCCTCTTTTTTTATGTCTGTGCCATCGCCTGCCGACCCCGATTGCGCAAGAATGGGCCTCTGCATGGAAGCCAAGTTATCGCCCAAGGAGCCGTTATGTATCTGCCACCCCACTTCGCCACCCCCGATCCCGCTGCGCTGCACCAGCTGATCCTGGCCCATCCCCTGGGGGCCCTGGTCACCTGTGGCGAGCAGGGGCTGGATGCCAACCACCTGCCGTTCGAGTTCGATGCCGATGAGGGGGATCATGGGATCTTGCGGGCCCATGTGGCGCGTAACAACCCGCTCTGGCAGGAGGTGAAGGAAGGGCAGGAAGTGCTGGTGATCTTCAGGGCCGCCGAGGGCTATATCTCCCCCAACTGGTATCCGAGCAAGCAGGCGCACCACCAGCAGGTGCCTACCTGGAACTATGCCGTAGTACACGCCCATGGCCGCATCCGGGTGCGGGACGATGCCCGCTTCGTGCGCCGCCTGCTGGCGAGCCTGACTCGAACCCATGAGGCTGCGGAGCCCGCGCCCTGGAAGATGGCGGATGCACCGCGCGACTATCTCGAGGCCAGGGTGCAGGCCGTGGTGGGCATAGAGATCGAGATCGATCAGCTGGTCGGCAAGTTCAAGCTGAGCCAGAGCAAGGAGGCTGCGGATCGGCAGGGAACCATCGATGCCTTGCAGGCCAAGGGCCAGACTGCGCTGGCGGAGGCGATGCTGAGTCCACCGCCGTCACTCCCCTAGCGTGACATCATGGGGTCCGGCCCGACAAAAACGGCAACCCTGAGGTTGCCGTTTTTTATTGGTCGAAGCCCTTCACGCGCTGGCATTGAGCAGTTTGCCAACCCCTTCACCCTTGCGATTGGGCAGGGTCTGCTTGAAGGCGCCGAGCAGCTGATCCAGGTTCAGTTCGCTGCTGCCAAGGGAGCCCTTGAGGGTGTCGAGCTCGCTCTGCAGGGAGTCGAGGCGGGTGCTCTGGGTGCCGTTGGCGAGCTGGCTGCGGGCCGCGTCTATGGCCTCGGGCAGGGACTGGCCATTGTTCTCCTGACCCAGGGTCTGCAGCAATTCGCTCATGAAGTGGTTGATGGCGGGACGGTTCTGCTCGCTATTGGCGTCATTGACGCCCAGCCGCTGGAACAGGCTCTGGACTGTGGGGGCCAGGCGCTCTTCCTGCGCCGGCTGCTGCGCCTGTTGGGTTTTGGTACTGCCGCTCAGCAGCTGGCTGCCCAGTTTGAGAGCGATCGAGGCGATGGGAAGCAGGGTGCTGATCATGATGTCACTCTCCGGTACGGCTGATGACAGTGACAGAGCAGGGATTGGGCCAGTTTGGTGAAGAATGCGGCCGTGGTGGACAGGCCACTGATCCTGTTGTGAATTTAGTGTTGAAGACCGTAGGGGGGAGGGGCAAGTGTGGAGGAAAGCGGCAATCCCTTGCAGCTCTGGCGCTGGTCGGTTTGCCGCCGTCGCTGCCGGTTCACAGATGTTTGAACGGGCGGCGCTTCTCCTCTTCGATGACGATGGCCTCCAGATTGGCGACCCGCTCCTGCAACTCTCTGATGATGAGATCCTGCTTGCCGAGGCGATCCGTGATGCGGGCGTCCCCCAGCTGATAGCGGGCGCGTTTGCCGAGATAGCCGAACAGCACGCTGATGAAGACGATCAGGACTATGCCTGTCCACATGGTCATAACTGACTCCTTGTCGATGTAGAAACGAGACGATCCGCCCCAAGGATCTTGTTGTCTCACAACGATCCATTGGCGGCAATGCCTGCACGGGCATTGCCTGGGGCTTGCCAGTTCAGCCCCCCTGCCAGAGCGGCCGGCCGACCCAAAGTCCCCACAGGGTGAGGTGCAGCAGCACGATAAACCAGAACACCCGCCGGTAGCTCCCCTTCTGGGTCTTGTGGCGTAGCCAGTGGCGAGCCACCAGGGCGCCGGGCCAGCCGCCGAGCAACTCCAGCAGGTGCAGGCGGGATTCCGGAATGCGCCAGCCGCCGCGTATGGCCTGGCGCTTGTCGTGGGCATAGGCGAGCACGGTGAGCAGGCTCATGGTGGTGATCAGAGCCAGCGGCCACCAGTTGGCCTCCTGAATGCCAAGCCAGGCGGTCCAGATGAGGGGCAGCAGTGCCAGGGCCATCATGACAGCAGCGCCGGATCCCGGGGCTCGTCCGGGCAGAGGGTGCGAATGACCCTGGCCGGGTTGCCTACCGCCACCGAGTCTGCCGGTATGTCCCGGGTCACCACGGCGCCGGCACCTATGATCGCGCGCGGCCCTATGGTGACGCCGGGGCAGATGATGGCGCCGCCGCCAATCCAGCAGTCATCGCCGATGCGCACCGGCTTGTTGTAGGCGGTCCAGCTGCGCCGCTCCAGATAATCCATGCTGTGGGTGGCGGTGTAGATCTGCACGTTGGGGGCCAGCAGCACATGGCTGCCGATGTGCACCTCGCCCACGTCGAGAATGGTGATGTTGAAATTGAAGAAGGTCTTCTCGCCGATGTGGATGTTGCGGCCGAATTCGCAGGTGAAGGGGGTGCTGATCCAGCAGGAGTCCGGGCAGTGGCCGAACAGCTCGGCGCACAGACGCTGACGCGCCTCGTGATCCCCCGCCGGTGTGGCGTTGAGTTGCGCCAGCAGGGCCTGGCCGCGGATCCGGTCGTTCGCTATCTCCTCGCTCTGGCTGTTCAGAGCGCCCCCCGCCAGTACCTTGTCCCAGTCGCTTGCCATGCTCACCTCCTCTCATGTGCCAAGAGGCGCCAGTATACGCCAGCGACGCCGGCGGCGTCAGGCGCGTCCTGGTGGTCGGGTCAGTTGCTTGGCCAGATGAGGGGCAGGATCAGCAGGATGGAGAGGAGGTAGGGCAGCATGACCCTCAGCCCCAGACGGCGGCCGCCGATCACCAGCGCCAGCAGTCCCTTCACCAGGGAGTTGACCAGGCCGGCGAGCAGAATGGCCCGGGCCGCCACTTCCAGGGCCAACTCCTTGTGGGAGAGCTGGGAGAGGGAAAGGGTGATGGCGTCCACGTCTGTGATGCCGGAGACCAGCGCCAGCAGATAGACCCCGGAGTTGCCCACCTTGCTCTGCAGCAGGGTGGCCATGAAGCCGATGAGCGCCAGCAGCAGGCCGAACTTGATGGCGGTGGCGAGATCCAGCGGGTTGCGGGTTTCGGGTTGCACCGGGTTGTCGCTCATCTCCTCGCGCTGGCGCCAGAACCAGAAGGCGAAACCGTAGACGGTGGCCGCCAGCAGCAGCAGGGGGGGGGCCAGGCGCATGGCCAGCTCGTTGTGAATGAGCAGCACCAGCACCAGCAGTCGCAGCCACATTGTGGCCCCCGCCAGCAGGATGCCGGTGGCCAACAGCCGTTCCAGCCCGGGCTGCTCCTTGTTGAGGCGGGCAAATTGCAGGGTGAGGGCGGTGGAGGAGGCGAGCCCCGCCAGCATGCTGGTGAGCACCAGACCTGCGCGGGTGCCGAGCAGGCGCACCGCGAAGTGGCCCGAGAACGAGATGCCGGCGATCACCACCACCATCAGCCAGATCTTGAAGGGGTTGAAGGCGTTGAGGGGGCCCATCTCGACGTCGGGCAGCACCGGCAGCAGCACCAGGGAGATGAGCAGGAAGCGCAGGGTGGCGTGAAATTCCGTCTCGCTCAAGAACAGCATGCCCTGCTGGATCTTGCCCTTGAGCCCCATCAAGAGCGCCGCCAGCACGGCACAGGCCACCGCCTCGCTCGGGCTCTGCAACACGGACATCAGCCCCAGCAGATAGGTGAGCACCATGGCCACCGAGCTGGTGAGGCCAAACTCCCCCTGCCAGCGCTGGGCCAGCCAGACCGAGAGACCGCAGCCTGCCACCACCGCCAGCAGGCCGAGCAGGGCCAGCCAGGCGCCCAAGGTGGGCAGCAGCAGGGCGCAGACCCCGCCGAGCAGACCGATGAGACCATAGGTGCGCATCCCGGCGATGCGCTGGTTGTCTCCCAGCTGGCGCACCTGCCAGCCCCGTTCCAGTCCGATGATGAGCCCGATGGCCAGTGACACCAGGGCGCCATAGACGGGCTCCGCCTCGATCCACATGCTGCTCTCCTCTCATTGTTCTCCATGTCAGGATGGCACAGACCGCTCACGGGCAGGGGGAGCTGGCTCACAGAGCAGGCGCAGGCTTTGGTTGGTGAGGGCGGACCCGTTGGGGGGTTGGGCCGTCCGGCACTCTTTGCTAACCTGCCCGCTTCACCGAAATTGCAGGGAGCCGCATTGATGCGAGCCATTGTCAGCCTGCTGGCCCTGTCACTGCTGTGTGCGTGCAGCGGCCAGTCAACCGAAGAGGATGCCATGTCAGGGAAAACGCGCCTTCACTACCCCGTTACCCGCCAGGGGGATCAGGTGGATCACTACTTCGGCCAGGCCGTGGCCGACCCCTATCGCTGGCTGGAGGATGACCGCAGCCCCGAGACCGAGGCCTGGGTCAAGGCCCAGAACCGGGTAACTCAGGATTACCTTTCGCAGATCCCGTATCGCGCCGCCATCAAGGAGAGACTCGCCTCGTCCTGGAACTACGCCAAGGAGGGGGCGCCGTTTCGCGAGGGGCGCTACCACTACTTCTTCAAGAACGACGGCCTGCAGAACCAGAACGTGCTGTGGCGCCAGCTGCCGGGCAAGTCGGCCGAGGTGTTCCTCGATCCCAATACCCTCAGCTCCGACGGCACCACGGCGCTGGATCAGCTGAGCTTCTCCCGCGATGGCCGCATCCTGGCCTACTCCTTGTCGCTGGCCGGCAGTGACTGGCGCGAGATCCACCTGATGGACGTGGAGAGCAAGCAGCCGCTGGAGGCGCCCCTCAAGGACGTGAAGTTCAGCGACATCAGCTGGCTCGGCAACGAGGGCTTTTTCTACTCGAGCTACGACAAGCCCGACGGCAGCGAGCTGTCGGCCAAGACAGATCAGCACAAGGTCTATTTCCACCGGCTCGGCACGGCGCAGGAGGATGACCGGCTGGTGTTTGGCGCCATCCCGGCCCAGCACCACCGCTATGTGGGGGCGACCGTCACCGAGGATGACCGCTTCCTGCTCATCTCGGCGGCGAACTCCACCTCCGGCAACCGCCTCTATGTGAAGGATCTGAGCCAGGAGAACGCGCCGCTGCTGACGGTGCAGGGGGATCTGGAGGCGGACGTGAGCCTAGTGGACAACAAGGGCAGCACCCTCTACCTGCAGACCAACCGGGACGCCCCCAATGGCCGGCTGGTGACGGTGGACGCCGCCAACCCGGGCCCCGAACAGTGGCGCGATCTCATCCCCGAGCGCCAACAGGTGCTGACGGTGCACAGCGGCAGCGGCTACCTGTTCGCCGAGTACATGGTGGATGCCACCGCCCGGGTCGAGCAGTTCGACTATGAGGGCAAGCGGGTGCGCGAGGTGGCGCTGCCCGGTCTTGGCAGTGTCAGCGGCTTCAACGGCAAGCACGATGATCCCGGCCTCTACTTCGGCTTCGAGAACTACGCCCAGCCGCCCACCCTCTACCGGTTCGAGCCCAAGAGCGGCGCCATCAGCCTCTATCGCGCCTCGGCGGCCCCCTTCAAGCCCGAGGAGTACGTCTCCGAGCAGCGTTTCTACCAGAGCAAGGACGGCACCCGGGTGCCGCTCATCATCAGCTACCGCAAGGGGCTGAAACTCGATGGCAGCAACCCGACCATCCTCTACGGCTATGGCGGCTTCGACGTGAGCCTGACCCCGAGCTTCAGCGTGTCGGTGGCCAACTGGCTGGATCTGGGGGGCGTCTATGCGGTGGCCAACCTGCGCGGGGGCGGCGAGTACGGCCAGGCCTGGCACCTGGCGGGCACCAGGATGAACAAGCAGAACGTGTTCGACGACTTCATCGCGGCGGCCGAGTATCTCAAGGCCGAGGGCTACACCCGCACCGATCGGCTGGCGATCCGCGGTGGCTCCAACGGCGGTCTGCTGGTGGGGGCTGTCATGACCCAGCTGCCGGATCTGATGCGGGTCGCGCTGCCGGCGGTGGGGGTGCTCGACATGTTGCGCTATCACACCTTCACCGCCGGGGCGGGCTGGGCCTATGACTACGGCACCAGCGCCGACGATGAGGCGATGTTCGCGTACCTGAAGGGCTACTCGCCGCTGCACCAGGTGCGGTCCGGGGTCAGCTACCCCTCGACCCTGGTGACCACGGCGGATCACGACGACCGGGTGGTGCCAGCTCACTCCTTCAAGTTCGCCGCCACCTTGCAGGCGGACGACGCTGGCCCCCATCCCCAGCTCATCCGCATCGAGACCAATGCCGGGCACGGGGCGGGCACGCCGGTGGCGAAGCTTATCGAGCAGAGCGCGGACATCTATGCCTTCACCCTCTACGAGATGGGCTACCGGCAACTGCCGACCATCCAGTGAGACCAGGGCCCTGCGGGGCCCTTTTTTGTGCTGGGACAGGCGGGAGCGACCATCCCTGTCTCGCCATTTGCCCGTTTTGGGGTCGGTACAGCCTGCGCCGCGCCCCCGGTGGTATAGTCAGCCACAGGATCTGCATTGAGGAGTTCGTCGTGAAGAAGATCATCTACATCCTGCTGGGGTTGGCGCTGGCCGCCGTGGTGGCCATCGCCGCCCTGGTGTCCCTGATTGACCCCAATCAATTCAAGCCCCAACTGGCGGAGCAGGTGCGCAAGAGCACGGGCCGCGAGCTGGTGATGGAAGGGGATATCGGCTGGCGCTTCTGGCCAAGCCTTGGTCTCTCTCTCGAGAAGGTGCAGCTTCGCAACCCCGCCGGGTTTGCCGAGCCTGACCTGCTCCGCTTCGCGCAGGGTGACGCCTCTGTCGCCCTGCTGCCGCTGCTCTCCCACCGGCTGGAGATCGGCAAGGTGACGCTCAGTGGCGCTCATCTCTTTATCCAGACTCGGGCCGATGGCAGTTCCAACCTGAATGGCCTGGTCAAGGCCTCTGCTGCCGACAAACAACCCTCAGCCGGCGAGAGCCAGCCTGCCGCTGCTGTCGCCAGCGACGAGAAGCCCTGGCAGATCAGCCTGCAAGGGGTGGCATTGGTGGAGGCCAGCGCCCTGGTGCGGGACGATCGCAGCGGCGCCGTCTCCCGTCTCGACCGGCTCGACCTCGATCTGGGTCAGCTGACCCCGGGGGAGTGGGTACCGGTGACCCTGGCCGCCAAGGGCGCGTGCGGGGAGCTGAACTTTGATCTCAAGGGGCAGACCCAGCTCAAGCTGGCCCGGGAGGCCAAGGCCAGCGAGCTGAAGGATCTCAGCCTCAGCGGCAGCCTGAGCCAGCCATCGCAGCGGCTCGATGCCTTCTCCCTCAAGGCCGATCGGCTGGCGCTGGGGCAGTGGAGCAGCCTGACCCTTAACCTGAGCGGCGCCCAGGGGGCGGCGGACAAGCCGACCCTGGCAGGTACCCTGGAGGGCACCCTCAAGGCGCGGCTCGATCAGGGGCTGCAACTGGTGGAGATGTCGGATGCGGTGCTGGCCGCCAAGCTCAGTGGCGATGGCCTGCCACGCCCGCAGATGCAACTGAAGCTGGCAGGCTTTGCCCGCGCGGAGCTCGACAAGCAGAGCGTCACCCTGAGCAACCTGGTGCTGGGGGCGGACGAGGCCCTGCTCAGCGGCAACGGCACCGTGCGGCTGGGGAGCGTGCCCAGAGGGGAGTTCGATCTCAAGGGGGAAAAACTCGATCTCGATGCCTGGCTCGGTCAGCCAGCCAAGGCGGCGCCCGCTGCGGCCACCTCGGGGGCTGCTGCTCCGGCAGGGGCGAAGGCGCAGGCTGCCGCTGCCAAGGCGCTCTCCACCATGGAGCCCGATCTCTCCACTCTCAAGACGGTGGATCTGGCCGGTCGGCTGCAACTGGGTAGCCTGCGGCTGAAGGGGCTGGATCTCAACGCCGTGGATCTGCAGCTCGCCCTGGCCGGTGGCCAGCTCAACCTCAAGCAGTTCGGCGCCGGGGTGGCCGGTGGTCGGGTGACGGCGAATGGCATGCTCGATGCCCGCCAGCAACCCGCCCGCTATCAGGTACACAAGCGGATACAGGGGGTGGATATTCGCCCGCTGCTGCAGACCCTGGCCCAGAACGATCGACTGGAAGGCAAGGGGGATCTCGAGGTGCAGGTGCAGGGCATCGGTCTCTCCGAGCAGGCGCTGCGCAGCCAGATGCAGGGCAAGGTGAGCCTCAGGCTGAGCGACGGTGCCCTGCACGGCATCAACCTGGCGGAGATGATCCGCGAGGCGCGGGCCACCCTGACCGGCAAGGGGGCGGATCAGGTGAAGGAGGTGCGCAAGACCGACTTCAGCGCCCTGACCGCCAGCTTCCAGATCGCCAATGGCGTGGCGCGCAGCGACGACATCCAGCTGCTCGCCCCCGCCCTGCGGGTGAAGGGCCAGGGCCAGACCGCCCTGGTTCCCGAGACCCTCGACTTCCTGTTCCTCACCTCAGTGGTGGAGAGCAGCAAGGGCCAGGGGGGCAAGAGCGTGGATGAGCTCAAGGACGTCACCATTCCGGTGCGTATCGGCGGCCACTGGCAGGCACCGAGCTACCGGCTCGACGTGAAGGAACTGCTCAGCAACAACAAGGTGCTGGAGGAGAAGGCCCGCAAGGAGGCCGAGCGCGGCCTCAAGAAATTGCTGGGCGACAAGGCCGACGACGAAGGGGTGAAGGGGGTAGCCGACCAGCTGCTCAAGGGCCTGTTCAAATAGCCCACCTCCCGCTGATGCCATCCAGAGCCCGCCCCGTGCGGGCTCTTTGTTGTGACGCAGGTCGCCATGGGGTGAGGCCTGATCAGGAACATGGGGTAATATCCGTGGCAGTCATCAAAACCGGGAACCAGGAGGGTTCATGAACAAACGGGTGCTGATCACCGGCGGCGGCAGAGGCATAGGGGCCGCGACGGCCCGTTATCTGGCGGGGCAGGGGTATCACCTCTGCCTCAACTATCGCCATGACAGGGCCAGTGCCGAGGCGCTGTTGGCCGAGATCCGGGCGCAGCACCCGGTCTCCTGCATAGCGGTGCAGGCGGATGTCAGCGTGGAGGCCGAGGTGGTGCGCCTGTTCGAGGAGATGGACGCGCGGCTCGGCACCATCACTCATCTGGTCAATAATGCTGGCATCTTGCTGCCCCAGATGAGAGTGCTGGAGATGAGCGCAGAGCGGATCAACAAGACCCTGACCACCAATGTCACCAGCTGTTTTCTCTGTTGCCGCGAGGCGGTGCGCCGCATGGCACCGGGCGGCGCCATCGTCAATGTCTCCTCCGCCGCCGCGCGCCTGGGCTCCCCCGGGGAGTATGTGGACTATGCCGCCGCCAAGGGGGCCATAGACGTGCTGACTAGAGGGCTGTCTCTGGAGGTGGCAGCCCAGGGGATCCGGGTCAACGGCGTGCGTCCGGGTTTCATCTACACCGACATGCATGCGGACGGCGGCGAGCCCGGCCGGGTAGACAGGGTCAAGAGCCATATTCCGCTGCAACGGGGCGGCGAACCCCGCGAGGTGGCCGCCGCCATCGCCTGGCTGCTGTCGGACGAGGCCTCCTACGCCACAGGTACCTTTATCGACGTGGCTGGCGGGCGATAGGCGTCTTGCTGGAGGAAAAAGGGGGAGGCGTCGCTCCCCCTGGATCAGGATTATTCGTATACGGCTGTGGCTGTCAGCAACTGATCGGCAAAGGTAAATATCTCATCAACGGAGCCAATAGGATGTCGGGTTTCTTTCTTGTCAGCATCAAATAAACCAAGATATTTCTGCTTCGAATTGAAATGTAAGCGGCACAGAGGCTTGCGGTTATTGTCGTCGAGCAGGATACCAAAATAACTCTGGGTGTCCCTTGCCGCGATTCTTGTTACATCAAACCGCTGCCTCAGGATGGCTTTGACGACGTTGAATCCTTCAACCTCCTCAATGCTGGTATCTATCTTCGATTTTTCTTCATTATTATTCTCAGCCTCATTGCCATCGTTTGAACCACTGCTGTCAAAGGCGGGCTGAATTGTCGAGGCATTGACGCTGCTACCAATCGCTGACTTCAATCTGGCATTGATGCTGTCATTGAGGAACTGGCTGAGGGCTTTCTTGGTGATGTCGGTGAAAGACTGTTTCACTCGTGCAGTAAGAACGCCGTCATAAATACGGGATGCAAAGAATTTCACAAAGTCTTCTTCTGGCGAGGAAAATTGCTCGGCGAGCAATTTCTTGATTTGACTGAGGTATTTCAGCTCTCCCGCCGCATCGACTACGGATTCAACATCGAAGGAGGTCTTGGTCAGCTTCAGCACCTCGGGTACTACGTGCTCATCGATATCTTCCAGATCCAGCGTTAGAAATGGTTTCTCGTCCATCTTGTTCGGGGCATCAAGGTCGGTATAGAACTCGTATTGAGCACCATTGGTCAGTATCCCGATCCGGGCATTGGTGACGGCAAAGTACCTGAATAGCTGTCCTGAATGTTTGGCAGAGAGCTTCTCACTGTATTTCTTACACTCCACCAATATTTGTACCTGACCATCTTTGAGAATGGCGTAGTCAACTTTTTCGCCTTTCTTGATGCCCGTGTCTGCAGTGAACTCAGGGATTACTTCGGTGGGGTCGAACACATCATAACCGAGTACGCGGTTGAGAAATGGCATGACAAAGGCGTTCTTCGTTGCCTCTTCAGTTGCGATCATGGATGACTGCTGAGTGATTTTTTTGGCTAGGCTCTGTAGCTGTTCTGAAAAATCCATTATTTCCTCTCTGCATCGACGCGTTGTGTTGGTACTGTTCAGTTGGGGTTAGATGCTCCTCTCTGGATTAACGATATGCCTGTGACCCAGATACCCACGTTTCTGCCCATATTCAGCAAAGCGCCATACGATGCCAAGATATGAATACCTGAAACAGGATCCAGCTCACCGCTATTGAGCTGTATATGAAATAAATCGAGGGATCTTGTTCGAGCGGGCCTTAATACAACAAGGGGCGCCATGGCGCCCCTTGTTGCTGATACGGTGGGATCCTTACTCCCCCAGCAGCTGTTGCCAGACCGCCAGCACATGGCCCCGCTCGGTCAGCAGCTGATCGTCCCCCACCTTGCGGGAGATTTCCGAGAGGTTGAGGCGATGGCCCTGGTTGCGGATCTCCAGATAGGCGTGCTTGAGCCCCTCCGCCTGCTCCAGGGTCAATACCCCCGCCATCACGCACTCGTCGAAGATGCGCACGTTGTCCGACCAGCGGGTCAGGGCCTCCGGCTCGCCGCAGGCGTGGGCCAGCACCAGATACTGAGCGATGAATTCTATGTCCACCATGCCGCCCGGGGACTGTTTGAGGTCGAACTCTCCCTCGCCAGCTTTCAACAGGTGATCCCGCATCTTGTGGCGCATCTCGCGCACCTCGCGGGCCAGGGTCGGCAGGTCGCGATCCTTGGCCAGCACGGCGCGGCGGATGCGGGCAAACTCGGCGATCACCGCCTCATCACCATAGATGGGACGCGCCCGCACCAGCGCCTGATGCTCCCAGGTCCAGGCCTCGTGCTGCTGATACTGCTCATAGGCGGCGAGGGAGGAGACCAGCAGGCCAGCGTCGCCGGAGGGGCGCAGCCGCATGTCGATCTCGTAGAGGATCCCTGACGGGGTGCGGGTGCTGAACAGGTGCAGGATCCGCTGGGCCAGGCGCAGGTAGAACTGGCGGCTGTCGATGGGCTTGCGCCCGTCGGTGTAACTGTTGGGGTCGCCGCCGTGCAGGAACACCAGATCGAGATCCGAGCCGTAGCCGAGCTCGATGCCGCCGAGCTTGCCGTAGGCCACCACGGCGAAGCCGCGTTGGCCGCTCAGCGCCACCTCGGGGGGCACCCCGTAGCGCTCGCTCATCTGGGCCCAGGCCTGATTGACCACCTCTTCGGTGATCGCCTCCGCCAGCCAGGTGAGGTGGTCGCTCACCTTCATCAGCGGCAGGGCGCCGGCGATGTCGGCCGCGACGATGCGCAGCAGCTGCACCTGCTTGAACTGGCGCAGCGCCTCCATCTGCTGCTCCACGTCCTCCTCGGGGATGCGCAGCAGGAACTGGCGCAACTGGGGCTTGTACTGATCCAGTGGGGTGGGGTGGTAGAGGTGCTGGGGATCCAGCAGCTCGTCCAGCAGTATGGGGTAGCGGGCGAGCTGTTCGCTCACCAGGTTGCTCTCGTCGCACAGACGCACCAGCTGGCGCAGGGCGGCGGGGTTCTCCGCCAGCAGCTGCAGGTAGGCGCTGCGGGTGAAGATGCGGGTCAGCAGGGTACAGACCCGCTCGAACAGGCGGGCGGGCTCTCGGCTCGCCACCACCAGTCGCAGCAGCTCGGGCATCAGCCAGTCCAGGGCGATGCGCCCCTGGGGGCCGACCTGGCGGCGCTTGTACTCCTCCTTGAAGCGCAACAGAGCGGCGCAAAGCGGCGCAGGCTCGGTCACCCCCTGGGCGGTGAGCAGCCTCTCCAGCTCGGCGGCATCGAGCTCGGTGCGCCACAAGTCGAGCCAGAGCTGCTCCAGGTGGGCGGGGGCCTCCTTCTCTTCCCCCACCACGGCGACGAACTCCTGATGGACTATGGCCATCTCCTCGTCGAGGTGCGTCATGAAGCGCTCCCAGTCGGCGAAGCCGGTGGCGGCGATCAGTCGCTGGCGATCCCGCTCCTCGGTGGGCAGGGTCTGGGTCTGCTGATCGCCGATCTCCTGCAATATGTTCTCGACCCGGCGCAGGAAGCGATAAGCCTGGAGCAGGCGCGCGCAGCGCTCGTCATCGAGGGCGCCACAGGCGGCGATGGCGGCCAGGGCCTCGGGCAGGTGGCGCACCCGCAGCGCCGGCTCACGACCGCCACGGATGAGCTGCAACGCCTGGGCGATGAACTCCACCTCGCGGATGCCGCCGGCTCCCAGCTTGATGTTGCCCTCCAGCCCCTTGCGGCGCACCTCGGCGGCTATCATCGCCTTCATCTGGCGCAGGCCGTCGATGACGCCGAAGTCGATGTAGCGGCGGAACACGAAGGGGCGCAGCAGCTCGGTCAGGGCCTGGGCATGTTCGCACTGGGGCCCCAACACCCGCGCCTTGACCATGGCGTAGCGCTCCCAGTTGCGGCCATGGTGCTGGTAGTAGTCCTCCATGGCGGCAAAGGAGATGGCGAGCGGCCCCGCCTCGCCAAAGGGGCGCAGCCGCATGTCGACCCGAAACACCTGACCATCCTGGGTGGGCTGGTGCAGGGCGTTGATGAGGCGCTGCCCCAGCTTGATGAAGAACTGCTGGTTCGCGAGCTCCCGTCGCCCGCCGACCGTGTAGCCGTTGTCGGGGAAGGTGAAGATGAGGTCGATGTCCGAGGAGAAATTCAGCTCGCCGCCACCCAGCTTGCCCATGCCGAGGATGAGCAGGGGCTGGGGGTCGCCGTTGCCGTCCATTGGCGTGCCGAGCTCGGCGCACTGTTTGGCGTAGAGCCAGTCCCGGGCGCCGCAGATCAGCGCGTCCGCGAGCCTGGTGAGATGGATAAAGCTCTCTTCGACCTCTGACTCCCCGAGCAGCTCGCGCCAGGCGATCACCAGCATGCGGCTGCGTCTGAACTGGCGCAGCACGCGCTTGAGCGCCTCCTCGTCATGGACTTCGGCGAGCAGGGCAGCCAGATCGCCCTCGTAGGCGGGCCAGCGCTCGGACAGCGCCAGATCCCCGGAGGCCAGGGTCTGCGCCAGCAGCTCGGGTTGCTTGATGAGGGAGTCGGCGACAAAATCGGAGAGGCCAAACAGGGTCAGCAGGGTCTGGCGAATCGCATCGGACAGGGCATCATAGTCTGGCGATAACGCGACCAGCCGTTGCCACTGGCGCCCGGCCTGATCCTGCAGCAGGGGTGACAGCGCGGGGAGGAATGCCGGAGATGGGGGAAGAGAAGAGGAATGCTGGGCCACGGTTGCCGTCCTTGTGATTAACGGGTCTGCAGAGGGAATGAAAACACCGGCAGCCAATCTAGCATTGTCGAGTGCTCGCGTCACAGCCTGGGAGAGAGAAGCATGAGCCGGCGGGGAAAATGGGCCGCCGGCGCGGGCTCAGGGGCGCCGATAGATCTCGGGGTCGTACTTTTCCATCAGGCTGCCGGGGGCGCGAGGTGGCGCGAAGCCAAAACCGGCATAGAGGCCCTGAGCATCCGAGGTGGCCAGCATGAGGCGGCGCAGCCCCTGCAAGGCGGGATGGTCGACAATGGCCGTCATCAACGCCTTGCTATAGCCGCGTCCGCGATGGGCGGGCAGCACGAAGACATCGGAGAGATAGCCGAAGGTGGCCCGATCTGTGATGACCCGGGCGAAGGCCACCTGCTGGCCGTCGACATAGCCGCCGAAGCACAGGGAATGATTGATGGCCCGTTGCACAGTGGAGAGGGGAATGCCGAGGCTCCAGTAGGCCTCCTCGGACAGGAAACGGTGAATGAGCGGGACATCGAGGCGTCCCTTGTCGTCGCTGATCTCCAGTGGGGATTGGGTGTGCTGCATCCTGGCTCCTTGCCGTGACATGAGATGAAATGAAAAAGGCCCCTCGCGGGGCCTTCCAGTTTACTCAAATCACGGCCTCAGGCCAGCTTGAAGGCCTGGATATGATTGTCCAGCGTCTGGCTGTGGTGCTCCACCAGTTCGGAGGCATCTTTCAGCTCCCGCAGCACCACCACGGAGCCTTCCACCACTTGTTTGACCTGCTCCAGGTTGGCGTTCATCTCTTCGGCCACCGAGCTCTGCTGCTCGGAGGCGGCGGCGATCTGGCGGTTCATGTCGGCCACCCCCTGCACCCGCTGCACTATGGTGGCGAGCTGATCGCCGGCCTGGGTCACCTGCGCCACCCCCTTGTCCGCCTGCTGAACGCTCTCGGCCATCAGGCCGACAGCCTGGCGGGCATTGCCCTGCAACAGCTCGATCATCTTCTGGATCTCGACGGTGGCGGCCTGGGCCCGGTTCGCGAGTTCGCGCACCTCGGAGGCGACCACGGCGAAGCCACGCCCCGCCTCGCCGGCGCGGGCGGCCTCGATGGCTGCGTTCAGGGCCAACAGGTTGGTCTGCTCGGAGATGCTGCGGATGGTGTCCACCACTGAGCCGATGCGATCGACCCCGTGCTCCACCTCGTTGACCACGGCAGAGGAGCGCTGGATGTTGCCGGAGAGGGTGTCTATGGTGCTGACGGTGGCGGCCACACAGCGGCTGCCCTCCTCGGCCAGGGCGCTGGCATCAAAGGTGGCGTGGGAGGCCTGTTCCGCATGGTTGGCCACCTCGCGAATGGCGCCCACCATCTGGCTCATGGCGCTGGCGAGCTGCTCTATCTGGGTGAACTCCTCGTTGATCGCCTCGTTCGCCTCCTCCATGCAAAGCGTCACCTGGGAGGCGATGTCATTGAGCTCCTTGCAGGCGGCGCGCTGGGTGCCGAACACCTCCTTGAGGTTATCCTGGGAATGGGCGACCGCCTTGGCGATATCCCCGAACTCGTCCCGGGACTTGAGCAGCACGCTGTGGCTGAGATCCTTGCGGGCGAAGCGCTCCAGCAGACCCACCAGATAGTGCACCTGCTTGACCATGAGCCGGGAGCCGGTCAGCAGCAGCACCACGAAGACGACCCCCATCAGCGCCGTCTCCATCAGACCGGTCCAGAGCAGACGATCGGCAATGGCATTCGCCTTGGTGGCGTCTATGCCCTCGCCGAGCAGGGTGGCTTCCAGGTTGCTGGCATCGAACCAGAGCTTGGCCAGCAAGAGCAGCGTACTGAACACCATGAGCAGCACCACCTTGGGCACCAACCGGATGTTGCTCATTCGCCTCTCCAGCGAGTTTAACTGCATAATCTTTCTCCTTCTTAATGGCCGGTTTTCCTTTGTCCTCAGGAATATCGGCATTATCTTCCTTTTTATTAATTCGCACCGTGCCTAAAGTAGGAAATTGTATGCGACATCACTTAACTCACCTGCGCGCCATGGATCTGCTGATGGCGTTTCTGTCGGTGATCTCCGTTTCTCTGGTCTGCGCCCGCTGGTGGGGCCACAGTGAGTGGAGTCCACAGACCCTGCAACTCTTCTATGACGTCGATAGCCTGATCTGCTATTTCTTCCTCGCCCACTTCGCCTACGGCTGGGTGCGGGCCCCCAATCGGATGGCCTTCTTCAAGGCCAACTGGTTCTATCTACCTGGCAGCCTGCCCATGGTGGAACAGCTGCGCTGGGCGCGGCTGATCCAGCTGTGGCGGGTCTATCAGCTGCTGCGAGACAGGCCGGATCTGCTGGGCATGTTTCGCCGGGAGCGCAACGAGACGACCCTCTCCGGCATTCTGTTCCTCTTCTTCCTGCTGCTGGGGGTGGGCTCCGGCGTCATGTACTGGCTGGAGACGGGCCAGCCAGGCAGCCTGATCCAGACCCCCTATGACGCCTTCTGGTGGACGCTGGTGACCCTCTCGACCGTGGGTTACGGGGATCTGGTACCCAAGACCGAGGAGGGGCGCTTCGTCGCCAGCTTGCTCATCCTGTTTGGTGTGGGTCTGTTTGGCGCCCTTAGCGGTTTCATGGCCAGCCTGTTCGTGCATCCCGGCAAGACCAATGACGACACCACCCTGTGGCGACGCCAGCAGAGCGAGCAGCAGGCGCAACTGTTGCAGGAGCTGAAGGCCCTGCGTGCCGAGGTGAGGGCATTGCAACAGAAGTAGCCTGCGGCGTCTGGAATGGTCGCGTGGCAAACGGGAGAGACGGTGAGACGCCTCTCAGTCAGGGGGGCGCCGCTTTTCTTTGCTTGTCCTTTGACCCGCTGGCGGCTTAACATTCGGCCTGCAACCTAATTCAACGAAGAGAATCGATCGACCATGCGCGCCCTTCTCGGGATCTTGATCTGCTTGTGTGCCCAACAGGTACTGGCCGATACCCGTTATGTCTCAGACAACATCTTTACCTATATCCACAACGGTCCTGGCACCCAGTACCGGATCCTCGGCAGCGTCAAGGCTGGTGAGCCGCTGGAGGTCAAGGCGGTGAACAACGACGCCGGTTTCACCCAGGTGGTGGACGGCCGTGGTCGTGAAGGCTGGATCAAGAACAGCGAGCTGCAGGCGGAGATCAGCCTGCGCGAGCGCCTGCCCCAGGTTCAGAAAGAGCTGGATGAGGCCAAGGCCCGTCTGCTGAACCTCAATGGCGACAACGAGCGACGTTTCGCCGAGAAGGATGGCCAGATCACCGAGCAAAGCAAGGAGATCGCCAGCCTGAAGGCCCAGCTCGCCAGCCAGAGCACCGAGATGAGCAGCCTCAAGGAGCAGAACGACGCCCTGACTCAGAGCTATGACAACCAGGAGCACGACATGCAGATGGACTGGTTCATCCGCGGTGGTGCCATGGTGCTCGGCGGTATACTGCTCGGCATTCTCCTCCCCATGCTGCCCCGTCGTCGCAAGAGCAGCGAGCGCTGGATGAACTGATCGCCCGGGCGATCGCCAAGAGAAAGGTCGCCACGGCGGCCTTTTTTCATGGGCGCGCATAGACCATGTCAGGGGTCGCCAGGGGGCCTCTGCGGCCGTAAGATGAGCCCAAGACCCGTGCCCTGTGCACCCTTCTCAACAAGAGCCTTCACATATGTCATCAACCGAACAGGCCCGCTGGTTCGTGCTGGGGGGCGATCACCTCGTCCTGCTGGATGCCCAGGGGCAGATCCCAGGAGGCCCGCGCGCCTGCTTGCCCCCCCCGCTACAAGAGGCCCCGTTCGAGCGCTTCGACGACTGGGATGGCGAGCCTTGCTATCTGCTGGATCTGGGGACAACTGCCGATATCCAGGCCATGACGGGCCTGCGCCAGCTGATGGTGGCCGGCGATGAAGAGGGTTTTCGCCTCGCCGGACGCGCCTGGCAGCTGGCCACCTTCCGCCGCAGCCATCGCTTCTGCGGCGAGTGTGGCGCCCCCATGGCCCCCAAGAGCGGGGAGTGGGCACAGGTGTGCCATCATGGTCATGTCGTCTATCCGCGCATCTCCCCCTGCATCATAGTGGCGGTGCGCAAGGGCCCGGCGATCCTGCTGGCGGCCCATCGCCGTCACTATCAGGCGGAGGATCCCATGTATACGGTGCTGGCGGGTTTCGTGGAGGCGGGGGAGAACCTGGAGCAGTGCGTGGCGCGGGAGGTGTTCGAGGAGAGCGGCATCCGGGTATGCAACGTGCGCTACGTGGCGAGCCAGCCCTGGCCCTTCCCCCACAGCCTGATGATGGGCTTCACCGCCGACTACCAGAGCGGCGAGATCAAGGTGCAGGACGACGAGCTGGTGGCCGCCGGTTTCTTCGAGGCGGACCAACTGCCACGGCTGCCCCCCCACGGCACCATAGCGCGGCGGCTGATCGAGCAGAGCCTCGCAGAGAAGCGGTGAGGGCGAGGCCCTGAAAAGCGGGGCCCTGATTTGCGCCCCCTCACATCTTTGCACTCCGGCGACCCTGCGGCGCGTTTGTGCCGCCCTCAGCCTCGCACAAAGTGGTATCATATCCGCCATTTTATGCTGGATATGAACTCAGGAACTGGGATGAAAGAGCTGAAGAACGATCGATACCTGCGTGCCCTGCTGCGCCAGGATGTGGACATGACCCCGGTGTGGATGATGCGTCAGGCTGGCCGCTACCTGCCGGAATACAAGGCGACCCGCGCCGTCGCGGGGGACTTCATGTCCCTGTGCCGCAACGCCGAGTTGGCCTGTGAAGTCACCCTGCAGCCCCTGCGCCGCTATCCCCTCGATGCCGCCATCCTCTTCTCCGACATCCTGACCGTACCCGACGCCATGGGGCTGGGCCTCTACTTCGAGCACGGGGAAGGCCCGCGCTTCGAGCGCCCCATCAAGTCCATGGCCGACGTGCAGGCGCTGCCAATCCCGGATCCGGAAGACGAGCTGGGCTACGTGATGAACGCGGTGCGCACCATTCGCCGCGAGCTCAAGGGCGAGGTGCCGCTGATCGGCTTCTCCGGCAGCCCCTGGACCCTGGCCACCTACATGGTGGAGGGGGGCAGCTCCAAGGCGTTCACCAAGATCAAGCAGATGATGTACGCAGAGCCGCAGACCCTGCACCTGCTGCTGGACAAGCTGGCGGACAGCGTGATTGCCTATCTCAACGCCCAGATCAAGGCCGGTGCCCAGTCCGTCATGGTGTTCGACACCTGGGGCGGCGTGCTGACCCCGCGGGATTACCGCGACTTCTCCCTGCAGTACATGCACAAGATCGTCGATGGCCTGATCCGTGAGAATGAGGGGCGCCGCGTGCCTGTCACCCTGTTCACCAAGAACGGCGGCCAGTGGCTGGAGCAGATCGCCGCCACCGGTTGCGACGCCCTGGGACTGGACTGGACCATAGACATAGCGGATGCCAAGCGCCGGGTCGGCGACAAGGTGGCGCTGCAGGGCAATATGGATCCTTCCATGCTCTACGCCGCCCCTGAGCGCATCCGCGAAGAGGTCGCCACCATCTTGGCGGGCTTTGGCAGCGGCAACGGCCACGTCTTCAACCTGGGTCACGGCATCCATCAGGATGTTGATCCTGAGCACGCCGGGGTGTTTGTGAACGCGGTGCACGAGCTGTCGGCTCAGTACCACGGTCGCTGAGTGCGGCAGACAGCACAATGAGAACGGGGCCTGGGGGCCCCGTTTTGCTGCCCGGCCTCGCGGGGGCTGCATCCTGGTCACTGCTCGGGTTACACTGCACCACCACTGAACACAGTCGCGGACAGGATGGGCGAGTGCGCCTCCTGACGACCGGGTGAGGGCGTCGTTGAACATGGCAGGAGGCAGGATGAGCAAGGGTTCTTGGGATTGGGGTATCGATCTTGGCGGGACCAAGTGCGAGTGCGTGGTGCTCGAGGGTGACGAGGTGCTGCTGCGCCATCGCATCCCCACCGAGCGCCGTGGCGGTTACGAGCACATGATAGGCCAGATCGCCAAGCTGGTGGACGAGTGCGCCGAGCGGCTCGGCCAGCGTCCCGCCATCCTCGGCATGGGCACCCCGGGGGCGCGGGATCCCCAGACCGGGCTGATGAAGAACTGCAACACCACTGAACTCAACGGCAAGCCGTTCAAGGAAGATCTGGAACGCAGGCTCGGCGTTCCCGTGCTGATCGCCAACGACGCCAACTGCTTCGCCCTGGCGGAAACCCATCTGGGGGCGGTGCGCCAGCACCATCCCGAAGCGAAAGTGGTGTTCGGCATCATCATGGGCACAGGGGTCGGGTCCGGCATCGTCATCAACGGCCAGATCCTCAACGGTCATCACGGCATCGCCGGGGAGTGGGGCCACAACGTGCTCTCCCCCGACGGTCCCGAGTGCTACTGCGGCAAGCGCGGCTGCGTCGAAACCTTCATCAGCGGCCCGGCGCTGGAGGCCTGGTATGAAGCCAAGGCCAGGCGTCATCTGTCCCTGGCCCAGATAGCGGCGGCGACGGCTCACGATCATGTGGCCAAACTCACCATGGACCGGCTGCACCTGCTGTTCGGCCAGGCCCTGGCCAACGTGGTCAACATCCTGGATCCGGACGTCATCGTCATCGGCGGCGGGGTGGGCAACGTGCAGAGCCTCTACAGCGTCGGTCGGCAGACGGTGCTGCCATTCCTCTTCAATCCCCGCTTCGCCACCCCCATCATAGCGCCGGCCCTGGGAGACAGTGCCGGGGTGTTCGGGGCCGCGCTGCTGGCCAGAGGCGTCTTCCAGGAGGCCCTGCTGTCGTGAGCCAGTCAGGGACCCGTCACTTTGTCGCAGGTAAGGACACAGATTTTTCATGATCAAGATTGCCATCAACGGATACGGGCGCATCGGCCGCAACGTGTTGCGCGCCCTCTACGAGAGCGGCCGCGATAACCAGCTTAAGATAGTCGCCATCAACGAACTGGCGGCCCCGGAGGCCATGGTGCATCTGACCCGCTTCGACACCAGCCACGGCCGGTTCCGCTACCCGGTGCAGCTGGCCGGCAGCAGCATGCTGGTGGGGGAGGATCTCATCTCCCTGTTCGCCGAGCGGGATCCGTCGCGGCTACCCTGGCGGGCGCTGGGGGTGGATGTGGTGCTGGACTGCACCGGGGTGTTCGGCTCCCGGGCCGATGCCGAACTGCATCTGGGGGCGGGAGCGGGCAAGGTGTTGTTCTCCCATCCAGCGGATGCAGATGTGGATGCCACCATAGTCTACGGGGTGAACCATCAGGTGCTGACGGGGCGGGAGCGGATCGTCTCCAACGCCTCCTGTACCACCAACTGCGTGGTGCCCGTCATCGAAACATTGCATCGAGAATTCGAGATAAATTGTGGTACTATTACGACAATTCATTCGGCCATGCACGATCAGCAAGTCATCGATGCCTATCACAGCGACTTGCGTCGAACCCGGGCCGCCAGCCAGTCCATCATCCCGGTGGATACCAAGCTGGCAAAGGGGTTGGAGCGAATCCTTCCTCACTTCGCCGGCAAGTTCGAGGCGATCGCGGTACGGGTGCCGACCATCAACGTCACCGCCATGGATCTGAGCATTACTGTTCGTAAAAAAGTGACAGTTAGTGACGTAAATCAAGCCCTGCAACGGGCATCCAGAGGTACATTACAGGGTATCCTGGACTACACGGAAGAGCCGCTGGTCTCCGTAGACTTTAATCATGATGCACACTCCTGCATCATTGATGGTACCCAGACCCGGGTGAGCGATGCCAACCTCGTCAAGATGTTGATGTGGTGTGATAACGAATGGGGCTTCGCCAACCGCATGCTGGATACCACCCGGGCCATGATGGCCGCAGGCTGAGAGTCTGCACCGGGCGCAAGGTTACTGTTTTTTTAACATTACCTGAAAATATATAGAGGACTGAATATGTCTGTTATCAAGATGACCGACCTGGATCTGGCGGGTAAACGCGTTCTGATCCGTGCTGACCTGAACGTGCCGGTAAAAGACGGCAAGGTCACTTCCGATGCACGTATCGTGGCGACGCTGCCGACCATCAAGCTGGCTCTGGAAAAGGGCGCCAAGCTGATGATCACCTCCCACCTGGGTCGTCCGACCGAGGGTGAATACAACGAAGAATTCTCCCTGGCCCCGGTAGTCAACTATCTGAAAGACGCTCTGTCCTGCCCGGTCCGCCTGGCCAAGGATTACCTGGATGGCGTAGACGTCGCCGCCGGTGAGCTGGTTGTGCTGGAAAACTGCCGTTTCAACAAAGGCGAGAAGAAGAACACCGAAGAGCTGGCCAAAAAATACGCCGCCCTGTGTGACGTCTTTGTAATGGATGCGTTCGGTACTGCTCACCGTGCCGAAGGTTCCACCTACGGTGTGGCCCAGTTCGCGCCGGTCGCTTGTGCCGGTCCGCTGCTGGCGGGTGAACTGGACGCCCTGGGCAAGGCCATGCTGAAGCCCGAGCGCCCCATGGTTGCCATCGTTGGCGGCTCCAAGGTCTCCACCAAGCTGACCGTGCTGGAATCCCTCTCCAAGATCGCTGACCAGCTGGTGGTCGGTGGTGGCATCGCCAACACCTTCATCGCTGCTGCCGGTCACAACGTCGGCAAGTCCCTGTGCGAGCACGACCTGATCGACACCGCCAAGAAGCTGGCTGCCGAGACCAACATTCCTGTGACCACAGACGTCGTCGTGGGCACCGAATTCTCCGAGTCCACCCCGGCCACCATCAAGTCTGTTAGCGATGTGACCGACGGCGACATGATCTTCGACATCGGCCCTGACTCTGCCAAGGCCCTGGCCGACATCATCATGAACGCCAAGACCATCCTGTGGAACGGCCCGGTCGGTGTGTTCGAGTTCGACCAGTTCGCCGAAGGCACCAAGGTGATCGCCGAAGCTATCGCCGCTTCCCCGGCCTTCTCCATCGCCGGCGGTGGTGACACCCTGGCCGCCATCGACAAGTTCGGCATCGCCGACAAGGTCTCCTACATCTCCACCGGCGGCGGCGCCTTCCTGGAGTTCGTAGAAGGCAAGGTACTGCCGGCTGTTGCGATTCTCGAAGAGCGCGCCAAAGCCTAATTGACCCGGGACGGGGGGCAAAAGCCTCCCGTTTCGTTTATCATGTGGCCGCTGTGCCGGTTCATGATGAACCCCCCATTTTTTATTAACGGCATACGAGAACAGGACGATTAAACATGTCTAAGAAAATTTTCGACTTCGTAAAACCCGGCGTGATCACTGGTGATGACGTTCAGAAAGTGTTCGCCATCGCTAAAGAGAACGGCTTCGCTCTGCCTGCAGTGAACTGCGTGGGTACCGACTCCGTCAACGCCGTGCTGGAAGCTGCCGCCAAGGTCAAAGCCCCGGTCATCGTTCAGTTCTCCAACGGTGGTGCCGTGTTCACCGCCGGCAAGGGTCTGAAGCTGGAAGGCCAGCAGGCTGCCATCATCGGTGCCATCTCCGGTGCCAAGCACGTGCACGCCGTCGCCGAAGCCTACGGTGTACCTGTGATCCTGCACACCGACCACGCCGCCAAGAAGCTGCTGCCGTGGATCGACGGTCTGCTGGAAGCGGGCGAGAAGCACTTTGCCGAGACCGGCAAGCCGCTGTTCTCCTCCCACATGCTGGATCTGTCCGAAGAGTCTCTGGAAGAGAACATCGACATCTGCTGCGAGTACCTGACCCGCATGGCCAAGATGAACATGACTCTGGAGCTGGAACTGGGTTGCACCGGTGGCGAAGAAGACGGTGTGGACAACAGCCACATGGATCAATCCGCCCTGTACACCCAGCCGGAAGACGTGGCTTACGCCTACGAGCGTCTGTCCAAGATCAGCCCGCGTTTCACCATCGCTGCCTCCTTCGGCAACGTGCACGGTGTTTACAAGCCGGGTAACGTCAAGCTGACCCCGTCCATCCTGGACGCTTCCCAGAAATACGTTTCCGAGAAGTTCGGTCTGCCGGCCAAGTCCCTGGACTTCGTGTTCCACGGTGGCTCAGGTTCCACCCTGGAAGAGATCCGCGAATCCATCTCCTACGGCGTCGTGAAGATGAACATCGACACCGACACCCAGTGGGCTACCTGGGAAGGTCTGTTGAACTTCTACAAGACCAACGAAGCCTACCTGCAAGGCCAGCTGGGCAACCCGGAAGGTGCTGACAAGCCGAACAAGAAGTTCTACGATCCGCGCGTATGGCTGCGTGCCGGTCAGACTTCCATGATCGCCCGTCTGGAGAAAGCCTTCTCCGACCTGAACGCCATCAACGTACTGTAATTCGTTACCGTATCTTGATTGCTGAAGAGGCGCCCTGCGGGGCGCCTCTTTCATTTTGGGCCCCTCGGCTGGCCCCTCAAAAGGTGTCCTTCGGGACACCTTTTACATTTCTGTGATCCACGGAGGCTGGAATGGTGACCCTGGGCTGGGTATTATCGATGACACTGCGTTTAATTTAGTAAACAAATGCAACCAAGGCAGGATGCTGAGCATGCAGACAGGAAGACACAACGGACACCAGGAGCACGTGGCCTCCTATTACGCGGCCACCCGCAACGACCATAGGCAGTGGCCCGAGCTCAGCGGTGAGCTGAATGCCGACGTCTGCATCATAGGCGGCGGTTTCACCGGCCTCAACACCGCCATCAACCTGGCCGAGGTCGGTTACAAGGTGGTGCTACTGGAGGCCAACCGCATCGGCTGGGGCGCCTCTGGGCGCAACGGCGGCCAGCTCATTCGCGGCATAGGCCACGACACCAGCCAGTTTGCCCGCTGGATAGGCGAGCAAGGGGTGCGCGAGCTGGACCTGATGGGGCTGGAGGCGGTGCAGCTGGTGCGCGAGCGGGTCGCGCGGTTCAACATCGACTGCGATCTGACCTGGGGCTACTGCGATCTGGCCACCAAGTCACGCCACCTCAAGGGATTTGAGGAGGATGCCGAGCACTTGGCCAGCCTGGGCTACCAGCATGAGGTCAGGCTGGTCCCCAAGGGTGAGATAAGGTCAGTGGTGGGGTCGGATCGCTATATCGGCGGCATGATCGACATGGGCTCAGGCCACCTGCACCCCCTCAACCTGGCGCTCGGCGAGGCCCGTGCGGCAGCCAGCCTGGGCGTCGCCCTGTTCGAGCACTCCAGGGTGACCCACATCGACTATGGCGAGCGGGTCGAGGTGACCACGGCCCACGGCCGTTGCCGCGCCAACTATCTGGTGATCGGCTGCAACGCCTACCTCAATGAGCTCAATCCCGAACTGGGGGGCAAGGTGCTGCCGGCGGGCTCCTACATACTCGCCACCCAGGTACTGGAGAAACGGCTGCGTCAGCGGCTGCTGCCGCAAAACATGGCGGTGTGCGATCAGAACGTGGCGCTCGACTACTACCGGTTGTCGGCCGATGGTCGCCTGCTGTTTGGCGGGGCCTGCAACTACTCGGGGCGTGATCCCAGGGACATCAAGGCGTTTATGCTGCCCAAGCTGCTGCGGGTCTTCCCTGAGCTGGCGGGCACCGCCATCGAGTTTCAGTGGGGGGGCATGATAGGCATAGGCGCCAACCGGCTGCCTCAGATCGGGCGCCTCAAGGAGCACCCCAATGTGCTCTATGCCCAGGCTTACTCGGGGCACGGCCTCAATGCCACTCACATGGCCGCCAAGCTGGTGGCCGAGGCGATCAGGGGGGAGAGCCGGGGCTTCGATCTCTTCAGTAGCGTGCCCCACATGACCTTCCCCGGCGGACCTGCCCTGCGCTCCCCCTTGCTGGCGCTCGGGATGCTGTGGCACCGGATGAAGGATCTGCTGTAAGTCTAAGGGGGAGGGCTGGCGGCAGGGAGGAGGGCGCTTATCCCTGCTGCGCCGGTTCTGCCAATTGCCAGCCCTGCTCTGTCTTCATCATCCAGACCTGGCTCTCCTGCGCCAGGGCCTGGCCTGCCTCGAATTCGCCGTATTTGCGCTCCAGCTCCATCAGCGCCATCTCCTGCTGGAAGGGGCCGACCCTGTCATAGACCAGATCCTCGTCGTGCAGTACCTGCAGCTGATCCAGCCCCTGCTTGAAGTGGAGCCGGTAGCTCACCCTGACGAGATAGACCCCCTCCATCCGCTCCTCCTTGTCGAGCACGGCGAAGTCGCTGATCTCGAACAGGTTAGCGTCTGTCTCGGCCTGCAGCCTGGCGGTGACCTGGCTCTGGATCGCCTCTTCACCTGGACCTGAGTTGCAGCCATAGAGCCAGCAGGCCAGCAGGGGGATGAACCACTTTTTCATCAAAACTCCGGATGATGCGAGACGGGAAAGGGAAAATTTTGCCATGGCGCCAGTCATATACAAGGGATGGTCAGAAAAATCAACGCGCAGTGGAGAGGGCGGCCCGCGAGCTAAAGCAGACCGCCATGATTCAGCGCAGCTTGTCCAGCTGGCCAAGGAACTCGGCGGGCCCCATAAAGCCGGTCACCCGCTGACCGCTTACCTCGTTGCCATCGCGATCGAAGAAGATCAGGGTCGGCAGCCCCAGCACGTTCAGGCCGTTGAGCAGATCCACATCGGCATCGTCGTTGGCGGTGACGTCAGCCTGCAGCAGCACCATGTCGGCGAAGCGTGCTCGCACCTCGGGATCGCTGAAGGTCTTGTGCTCGAACTCCTTGCAGGCGACACACCAGTCGGCGTAGAGATCCAGTAGCACCGGCTTGCCGCGGGCGGCCTCGAGTCGGGTCTTGAGGTCATCCAGGGTCTTGATGCGGATGAATTTAGGAGCCTGGATCCCGGTGCTGGCCTTGACGCCAGGCTCGGGCAGCAGCAGATCCTTGCCGACCACCACCAGAGTCATCATCGCCAGCAACAGCACGAAGCCACCGAGGCTCTTGCCGAGCGAGTGGGCGCGATGCTGGTTGTGGTGATAGAGATAGGCACACAGCACCAGTGCCCAGCCGAGCCAGAGCAGGGTGGCAATCTGGTCGCTCAAGAGCCGTGACAGCAGCAGTATGGGCACCGCCAGCAGTGCAAAACCAAAGAGTTGCTTGATCACATCCATCCAGGCGCCCGCCCTGGGCAGCAACTTGCCCCCCGAGGTGCCGAGCAGCAGCAGTGGCAGACCCATCCCCAGCGACAGGGCATAGAGCGCCGCGCCGCCAAGCCAGAGATCGCCGCTCTGGGCCACGTAGATAAGCGCCCCCGAGAGCGGCGCCGTGGTGCAGGGGGAGCAGACCAGGCCGGAGATCATCCCCATGATGGTGACCCCGACCACGGCTCCACCCTGTTGGCGGTTGGAGAGGCCTGACAGGCGGGTCTGCAGGCTGCTCGGCAGTTGCAGGGTATAGAGCCCGAACATGGAGAGCGCCAGCAGCACGAACATGACGGAGAGGCCGATCAGCACATAGGGGTGCTGCAGCGCGGCCTGGAACTTCAAACCGGCCGAGGCGACGACCAGCCCGAGCAGGGTGTAGGTGACCGCCATCCCCTGCACATAGACGAAGGAGAGCAGGAAGGCGCGGCGGGTAGAGAGGTGCTGACCGGCACCGGCGATGATGCCGGTCAAAATGGGGTACATGGGGAAGACGCAGGGGGTGAAGGCAAGTCCCAGCCCCAGCGCAAAGAAGGCGGCGATGCTGAGCCAGAAGCCCTGGCTGTCGAGGGCGGCCGCCAGTAGATCCTGCTGGCTGCTGGCTGGCGCCTCGATGGCGTCAGCGGGGCCGGCCTGCCCGGCGGCGTCACTGGTGGCAGTGAGAGGCTGCACCGGGATCCGCTTGTCGGTGGGCGGATAGCAGAGACCCTCGGTGCAACCCTGATAGCTTATCTTGAGGCTGGCGGCGTCCCCCACCTGGGTCAGGGTGACGGGGATCTGCAGCTCCTGATAAAAGACCCGGGTCTTGCCGAAGAAGTCATCCTCATGTTCGGTGCCGGCAGGCAGCACGGGCGCCTCGAAGGCGAGGTTGTCCCCCTTGACGCCGATGCTGTGGCGATAGAGGTAGTAGCCGTCGGCGAGGCGCAGGGTCAGCAGCAGCTTGTTTCCCTGCTGCTCGCTCTCGAGGGCGAAGGCCTCGTCGACTTTCAGAAATTTGGGCTGGGTATTGGTCTCGATGCCGAGACTGTTGAGCAGATCCTGGCTGCTGGCCTGGACGGGGGCCGCGAGCAGGCTCAGCAGGAGCAGCAGGGGGCAAAGCAGGCGAAACAGTGTCATGAGGTCTCCTGTGTCAACCAGTCGAGATAGGGTTGATGACCCTGGCTTGCGGGGAGCGCCAGGATCTCCGGCACCTGGTAAGGGTGGTGAGCCAGAATGCACTGACGCAAGGGCTCGAACAGCGAGGCCCTGGATTTGATGATGAGCTGGATTTCACGTGCGCGCTCAATTTTCCCCTGCCAGCGATAGACGGAGTTTACTCCCGGTAACTGGTTGATGCAGGCGGCGAGGCGCTGGGTGAGGAGGTGCTCGCAGAGGAGGTCTGCACTGGCTTCATCAGGGCAGGTGCAGAGCACCAGAATGGCGTCGGTCATGGGGTTGGCAGTCTCATCAACGGGGGCGCTCTGGCCCTCTGGAACAGCGGTTACTATACCGGGCAAAGGGGCAAATAGCACCCGGTCCGCGCCCGGCTGGCGGGACGCTCAATTAGTGATGCGCCCGAGATAGACGCTGTGAAAAGGACAGGGCAGAATGAGCGGGCTTGTTCCCACTCTACGTAAGGAAATGTATGACCCAACAGAATGAGCAGCAGAGAAACCGCATGTTGAGCCTGTTGCGTGAAGGCGAGCGTCGCATGTTGGTGCAACTGGCCGGTCTGCTGCGTACCAGTGTCGATGAAATCAATGCTGAACTGGAGAAAGAGGAGCTGCTGTCCGCCCTGGAGCAACCCATCACGGTGGAGTATCTCAACGGCGTGGTGCAGCACCATCTGTTCGAGCGTCTGCACAAGGGGGACATGGTCGCGGCACAGCGCATGCTGAACCAATATCAGAGCGACCTTGAGGCCATGCTGAACCAGGAATCGGCCCAGATCGAGACGCCCGCCGACGAGGTAAAGGCGCAAGCCTGAATGCCTGTCTTCTGAGGCTCCAGATCAGCACCATCATGCCAGCCACATGATGGTGCCTCGTTTTATTCCCTTCCTCTGTTAACCCGTGACCCGTTGCGCGCCCTGGCCCGGGATGGGGAACACCTTGTCATAACTCCAGTTGTAAATGAAGGCATAGACCAGGTAGAACAGCACGAAGCCCAGATCCAGCAGCAACGCCTCCAGCAGGCCGATGTCGAGCCACCAGGACATTACCGGCAGAGCGACGACCAGTAGGCCCCCTTCGAAACCCAAGGTATGCAGCACCCGCTGCCACAGGCTCTTGTGGGTATGGCCCTGCAGGCGCAGCAGCAACCTGTCCACCCCGATGTTGTAGACATAGTTCCAGACGGTGGCGACTACCGAGAAGAACAGGGCAAGTGGGCCCATGTGGTTGAGACCGACGCCGGTGACCCAGCTTGCCAGGGGGGCGGCGATCAGCAGGCCAATCAATTCAAAGCCGATGGCGTGGCGCAGGCGGTCACGGGTATTACGCATCATCTGTCTCTCTATCTATCTCTTTCTGTGGATGGCGGCCAATGTATCGCTATTATTCGATAGGTTCACGTTGGTATCTATCGTTAAAATAGATAGAGCTAGGTCCAAGAGCAGAGCAGGAGCAGACGGATGACCCCTTCACTGGAACAATTCAAGGCGTTGCTGGCGGCGGCTGAGACGGGATCTTTCTCGGCGGCGGCGCGCCGGCTGGGCAAGGCGCAATCGGTGGTGAGCACCGCCATTGCCAACCTGGAGATCGACCTCGGCCTCGAGTTGTTCGATCGCAGCGGCCGCTACCCGGTGCTGACCGAGGCGGGGGCCCGCATCAGCCAGGAGGCGGGGGTGCTGCTGGCCCAGAGCGAGCGGCTGCAGGCCATTGCCGGGGAGCTGGCCAGCGGCATAGAGTCGCGCCTGACGCTCGCCATCGACGATGACTCCCACCTGCCCTGGCTGGGGGCCCTGCTGGAGGAGTTCGCCGGCCGCTACCCGGCGGTGGAGCTGGAGCTGCTGTTCCCGCTGATGGAGGATGTGACCGAGCTGCTCAAGAGCGGGCGGGCCCAGCTCGGCATCAGCTACCAGAAGGCGCACCCCGAGCGGGAGCTGGTTTCCCGCTCCCTGGGGAGCGTCGCCATGCCCCTGGTGGTCTCCCCGGATCACCCCCTGGCCCACAAGACGCCGCTGCACGAGAGCGACCTGCAAGGGGCCCGCCAGCTGATGGTGACGGGACGGCGGGAGGGCACGGAGCGCCATCGTTTTCGCCTCTCGTCCCAGGTGTGGTGGATTGAGGGGGATCTCGGGATCCTGGAGCTGGTCAAGCTGGGGCTGGGCTGGTCTGCGGTGCCCGAGTTTCTGCTGCACCGGCCGCTGGCGCGAGGGGAGCTGGTGGTACTCAAGCCGGATTTCATGCCCCAGGCCGAGCTGGAGCTGGAGTTGCAGTGGTATCGCGCCCGCCCGCTCGGGCAGGCGGGGCGCTGGCTGAAGGAGGCCCTGCTGGCGCGGGTGCCTCGTTAGCCGACCTTACTCGGTCAGGGAGTAGGGCAGGGGTTGCAGGGCGAGGCGGGAGCCTTCCTCCTGCTTGAGGCGGAAACTGGCATCGGCCTCGGTGTCTTTTGGCAGCACGGCGGTGAGCCACAGCTGGCCATCCTGCTGCCAGGCGTTCAGCACCATGCCGCTGCGCCGCCAGTTGTCACCGAGCTGGATCTCCAGGGTATCGCCGCTGGCAACGGGGCCACTGGCCTGCCCGGCCAGCACGAAGAGGGCGCGGTTGTTGGCACCGCGGTACTTCGCGCGCGCCACTATCTCTTGCCCCATGTAGCAGCCCTTGGTGAAGCTGATGCCGTCCAGGGCCTGCAGGTTCAGCATCTGGGGAATGTACTCACCCTGATGAACCGCCTCCAGGTGCGGGATGCCGGCCTTGATATCCAGACCCCACCAGAGTGATTCCTGTCCGACGGGCAAGCCGATATCGAGCGGTTGTTCGCTCACCAGCAACCATCGTTCGGCTTCCACCCTGACCGCCATGCCCCCCTCGACAAGGCCGGTTTCCTGAAGGCCGTATTGCGCCGCGATCCAGGCATCCGTGCCCTGACCGGCCAGACCGATCGCCTGGCCCTGGAACTCGCCGATCTCGACCTTGGCGAACACCGCAAACTTCTTGAGTTCGGGCAACTGGCGCGCCAGCACCGACGGCTTGGTCAGCAGCAGCAGGCTCTCATCGAGGCAGAGCAGGCGAAAATCGCTCCACAGCTTGCCCTTGGGGTCGCAATGGCCGCCGAGGGTGCTTTGGCCCGGTTGCAGGGTATTGACGTCGCAGGTGACCTGGCCTTGCAGATATTTCACGCGATCATTGCCGGTGAGGCGGGTGATGGCCAGATCGGTCAGGGGAAACAGGGTTGGCTCGGCAGGAAGAACAGGGGTCGGCAGGCTCACGATGGTATTCCAGAGACAGAAAGTATGTGACCTGCATGGTAAAGACGTAAGGAATGTTTGTCAGCCGGAAAATCCAGCTGCTACCATCCCCGGGTCTTTGTAAGGAGAGTTCCATGTTGAGCCCAATTGAAAAGTCCCGCCTGAAGTGGGCCTGCCGTCGCGGCATGCTCGAGCTGGATGTGATATTTATGCCCTTTTTCGAGCACGAGTTCGACTCCCTGAGCGAAGCACAGCAGCAGACCTTCATCCGCCTGCTGGAGTGCGAGGATCCTGAACTGTTCCGCTGGAGCATGGGCCACGGTGTGCCGAGCGATCCCGATTTCGCCGCCATGATCCCCCTGATCCTGGAGCGCAATCAGGCCCGTCATGATCGCCTGAGTTGATTCCCGATGCGGGTCCTGATGCCCGTCATCCCCTCCCGGCGGCAGCGCATGCTGCTGCTTGCCCTGTTTCTGCTGTTGCTCTGGCCGGTTGCCGCTCTGATCCATGGCTGGCAATGGGGGCTGTTTCTCCCCTGCTGGTTGCTGGGGCTCTGGCTGGCCTTGCGCCCCGTCATGCAGAGGGGCGATGCGCTCTGCTGGGACGGAGAGTGGCTGGAGTGGCAAGGCCGACGTCATCGGCTGGATGACCGCAGCCGTATCCTGCCCGGTGTGCTCTGGCTGAGGTTGCAGACAGAAGAGGGCGCCGAGCGCCGCCTCTGGCTCTTCTCCGATGCTCTGGCACCCACGCATTACCGCGCCCTGGCCCGCGCCATCCACCTCGCCCTGCCCAAACCGCCAGATTCACCCCATATCAGATGACCCCGCCGGGGCGGGGTCATCTGATTGACGGTGGTGGGAGTCATTCACTCCCGATCCGGCGTCAGCACTGTCGGCTTGGGGTTTGCTTGCATGTCCGGGTAGTCGAGGTTGTAGTGCAACCCGCGGGACTCCTTGCGCTCCAGGGCACAGTTGACGATAAGCTCGGCCACCTGCAACAGGTTGCGCAGCTCCAGCAGGTTGTTGGATACGCGGAAGTTGGCGTAGTACTCCTGCACCTCCTGCTTGAGCAGGTCGATACGGCGCTTGGCGCGCGCCAGCCGTTTGTTGGTGCGCACTATCCCCACGTAATCCCACATCATCAGCCGCAACTCGTGCCAGTTGTGCTGGATCACCACTTGTTCGTCCGAGTCATCCACCTGACTCTCGTCCCAGGCGGGTAGATGGGGTGGTTCCACGCTGGTCGGGAGCTTGGCCAGGATGTCGGCCCCCGCCTGATGGGCGTAGACCACGCATTCCAGCAGGGAGTTGGAGGCCATGCGGTTGGCGCCGTGCAGCCCGGTGTAGGTCACCTCGCCGATGGCGTAGAGGCCGGGGATGTCGGTCTGGCCGTTGTTGTCGATCATCACGCCGCCACAGGTGTAGTGGGCTGCCGGTACTATGGGCATCGCCTCCTTGGTGATGTCGATGCCCACCGCGAGACAGCGCTCATAAATGGTCGGGAAGTGCTTGATGATGAAGTCGGCCGGTTTGTGGCTGATGTCCAGATACATGCAGTCGGCCCCGAGTCGCTTCATCTCGTGGTCGATGGCGCGGGCGACGATATCACGGGGTGCCAGCTCGGCCCGCTCGTCAAACTCAGGCATGAAGCGGCTGCCATCGGGGCGGCGCAGATAGGCCCCTTCCCCGCGCAACGCTTCGGTCAGCAGGAAGTTGGGGTCATCGGGATGGAACAGGCTGGTGGGATGGAACTGGTTGAACTCCAGGTTCGCCACCCGGCAGCCAGCGCGCCACGCCATGGCGATGCCGTCCCCCGAGCTCACGTCCGGGTTTGAGGTGTACTGATACACCTTGGAGGCGCCGCCGGTGGCCAGTGCCACGAAGCGGGCGCGGATCACCTCGACCTGCTCGACGTTGCGATTCCAGACGTAGGCGCCGAGTACCCGGTTGCCTGGCAGGTCCAGCTTGCGGGTGGTAATGAGATCGACCGCGTTGAAGCGCTCCATCAACTGGATGTTGGGGTGGGCGCGTACCTGATCGATCAGGGTGAGCTGCACCGCTTTGCCGGTGGCGTCCGCCGCGTGGAAGATGCGGCGATGGCTGTGACCCCCTTCCCGGGTCAGGTGATAGTGGGATTCCCCCTCGGCATCCTCCTCCTGATCGAAGGGGACACCTTGCTGGATCAGCCACTGGATGGAGTCGCGGGCGTTGCGGGCGGTGAACTCCACCACGGCCGGGTCACACAACCCGGCGCCAGCGTTGAGCGTGTCGCTCACATGGGATTCGATGCTGTCGGTCTCGTCGAACACGGCAGCGATGCCTCCTTGCGCATAGAGAGTGGCCCCTTCACTGATGGGCCCCTTGCTCAGAACCAGGACTTTGGCCTGGTCTGCCAATCGCAACGCGAGGGACAGACCGGCGGCACCGCTGCCAATGATCAGTACGTCGCAAAGGTATTCAACACTTGCTTTCATAAGTATCATTGGCCTGGATTAAGAACTGGCCCCATGGTAGCCCAAGGGGGGTTGTGATGCAGCCTGCATCACATTTTTTTCAATGCAAGCGAACTTTCTCTGATTCCTCCTGTCTGAACTTGTGCGCTTAGAAGGGGCCGGAAAAGAAGAACGATAACCTGATGGGGGTTTTACGGCTCTGATGAGCGACCAGAATCTACTGGACGAACAGCTGGTTGAACGGGTCCAGCGTGGCGATAAAAATGCATTCAACCTGTTGGTAAGAAAATACCAGCATAAGGTGGTCAACCTGGTGGCCAGGTATGTCAACAATCCGGGTGATGTGCCGGATGTGGCGCAGGAGGCCTTTATCAAGGCTTACCGGGCGTTGCCGACATTCCGTGGCGAGAGTGCGTTTTACACTTGGTTGTATCGGATCGCCGTCAACACGGCCAAAAATTACCTGACCTCACAGGGGCGCAGACCGCCCAGCAGTGATGTCGAAGCGGACGAGGCTGAATATTATGGTGGTGGTGAAGCCCTGCAAGAAGTGGCCACCCCGGAAAATCTGGCGCTGACCGACGAGATCAAGCGTACCGTGTTTGCCGCCATAGAAGCCTTGCCAGAAGACTTGAGAACAGCGATCACCCTTCGTGAAATGGAAGGGCTGAGCTACGAAGAGATTGCGGAGATCATGGATTGCCCTGTGGGTACGGTGAGATCCCGTATCTTTCGGGCGAGGGAAGCAATCGATAAAAAGCTGCAACCTCTGATCGAGAATTAAACTGGGGAAAGACAGGCAAACTTATGGCAAATAAAGAGCAACTTTCAGCCCTGATGGATGGTGACCTCAGCGACATGGAGGTTCTGAACGAGCTGGGAACGGATCCCGCTCTGCAAGATACCTGGGCTCGTTACCATCTGATCGGTGATGCCATGCGGGGAGACCTGCCGGTCAATCTGCAACTGGATCTCAGTGACAGCATCATGCTGGCACTGGAAGACGAACCCGTCATACTGGCGCCCAAGCCGGTGCAACCTGTTATGCCTCAGGTGAAGCCTGCTGGCAAGGTGGTGCCTCTGGTCCGTCGCTTTGGCCAGCAAATGGGACAGTATGCCATTGCTGCCTCTGTGGCTGCCGCCGTCATCTTCGGGGTGCAGCAGTATCAGGGCAACGACGGTATGCCGGCCAACCCTGTGCTCAACACCATACCGGTCGGTGGCAGTGCGACGCCAGTGAGCGTGCACTACCCCCAGGAGGGCAACCGCGCCACTCCTCGCCAGCAAGGCTTGAACGAGCAAGAGATGCAGGAGCAGCGCGAGCGTATCAACGCCTTCCTGCGAGACCATCAATTGCAACAGCGTCTGCTGCAAGACAAGCAGATTCAGGAATAACGCATCTTTAGGGATCAGACCGTGCGCCAGTCCAGCCTCATTCTGCTGGCCTCTCTTCTGCTGATTTGTGCCAAGGCCTCGGCCGACGATCTGTCGGCCGAGGCCTTGTTGCAGCAGATGCAGAGTGCCGTTTCGCAACAAAATTTTGAGTTGTCCATGGTCAAGGCCCGTCAGGGACGCCTCGAGCCCATTCGCTTCAGCCATGGGGTGATCGATGGCAAGGAGGTTGCTCATTTGAGCTACCTCGACGGCAAGGCGGTGGAGTACCTGCAACGCCAGAATGAATACACCTTCTTCGAGAACACCCACGAACCCTACACACTGAAGGGGGCGCGTTTTCCTGGCGTCTGGTCGAGTCTGGTGAGGATGCCGCTGCCCCGGGTGCTGGAAAGCTATGATCCCGTGCTGGCCGGTCGTAGCCGGGTGGCTGGTCTGGTGGCGCAAGTCGTGAGACTGGTGCCCAAGGAGGCGGACAAGTACGGCTTTGTACTCTGGGTCGATGAGCAGAGTCATCTGCTGCTGCGGGTGGACATGGTGGACAAGGAGGGCAACCTGGTGGAGCAGGTGCTGGGGGTGGATCTGGACAGGCAGCCGGCGCCCGCGCCCTGGCTTGTCACCCTGGCCCGCAGCAAGCTGCCCGATGCGCTGGCATTGGAAGACGCCTATCCCGCTCCCCAGCAGACCCTGAACTGGCACCTGACCTGGCTGCCGGGTGGATTCAAGGTACTCTCTCAGGACAGGCACCAGCTGGTCAGCACCAGCCTGCCGGTGGATTACATGATGCTGTCGGACGGTGTGGTGGATCTCTCCGTCTATGTCTCCCGGGTCGATCCCAAGCAGGCGGTACGTCAGCAATTGATCCGCCAGGGGGCCACTTCGCTGGTGAGCTTCGTCAACGAGGTTGGGGTGGAGATCACCGTGGTCGGGGAAGTCCCCACCGAGACCGCCAAGCGCATCGCCGAGTCGGTGCAGCCGCTGGCCCGCAACGAGGCGGTTCAGTGAGGGGGCATCCGGCCACTTGCCGAACCGGGATGACCGTGCTGAGATCGGGTAAATCCATAGCCGTTCGTCTGGAGTCATCCTGTGAGTAACATGAGCGAAGAGCTGGCAACCGTGGTGGCCGTCGAGGGGGCTTTTGCCTGGGTGGAGTGCGAACGGCGCTCCGCCTGCAGCGGCTGCCATCAGCAGTCAAACTGCGGTACCGGCACCGTCGCCAAGGCCTTTCCCCTGAAGTCGCAGCGACTGCGGGTGGCGCTGACCGCCGAGGTTCTGGTTGGTCAGCAAATCAGGCTTGGCATTCCCCAGGCGAGTATCCTGCGCGGCGCGGCCCTGGTTTATGTGCTGCCGCTGTTCTGCCTGCTACTCGGTGCCCTGCTCGGCCAGCTCTGGTTGGCGCCGCTGCTGTCGGCGGGGGAGGGCGTCACCATCCTCAGTTGCTTGCTCGGTGGCACCATCGGATTTTTACTGGTTCGTTACTTTTCTGCCCGGCTCGAGCAAGGGGAATATGGTCCCCGCATGCTCGGCGTGGTACTCAATACCCGTCACCTCTCCTGAGCGGCGTTACCCTTTTCTGGCTCCGTCGCCGCCGTTTTGGTGCCGAGGGCCCGCCAGACAAGGCGCTATTTCTGGTGCCCGCCGACTAAAGATTGGCCGTCGACCTGGTTATCCAGTAAAATCCTGCCCTCATATCCGACCCTAACTTAATTTTGAGTGATTCTTGCTCGATGAAACACATTCGTAACTTTTCGATTATTGCGCACATCGACCACGGTAAATCGACCCTGTCGGACCGTCTGATCCAGACTTGTGGCGGCCTGTCCGACCGCGAGATGCAGGCTCAGGTGCTTGACTCCATGGATCTGGAGCGCGAGCGCGGCATTACCATCAAAGCACAGAGTGTGACCCTGAACTACCAGGCACAAGACGGTAACACCTATCAACTGAACTTTATCGACACCCCGGGCCACGTGGATTTCTCCTACGAGGTTTCTCGCTCCCTGGCGGCCTGTGAAGGGGCTCTGCTGGTGGTGGATGCCGGTCAGGGGGTTGAGGCACAGACTCTGGCCAACTGCTACACCGCCATGGAGATGGAGCTGGAAGTGGTGCCGATCCTGAACAAGATCGATCTGCCTGCCGCAGAACCCGAGCGGGTTGCGGAAGAGATCGAGGACATCGTCGGCATCGACGCAGTGGATGCGGTGCGCTGCTCCGCCAAGACCGGCCTGGGTGTCGATCTGGTACTGGAAGAGATAGTGGCCCGTATCCCGGCACCGGAAGGTGATCCCGATGCCCCGCTGCAGGCGCTGATTATCGACTCCTGGTTTGACTCTTACCTGGGCGTCGTCTCCCTGGTGCGGATCAAGAACGGTTCGCTCAAGAAGAACGACAAGATCAAGGTGATGAGCACCGGTCAGGTGTGGGGCGTGGATCGCATCGGTATCTTCACCCCCAAGCAGGTGGACACCATGGGGCTGGGTTGTGGCGAGGTAGGTTGGGTCGTCTGCGGCATCAAGGACATCCACGGCGCCCCTGTGGGCGATACCCTGACGCAAGCCAAGAACGGTGCCGACAAGGCGCTGGCTGGCTTCAAGAAGGTGAAGCCGCAGGTCTATGCCGGTCTGTTCCCCATCTCCAGCGATGACTACGAGTCGTTCCGTGACGCCCTCGACAAGCTCTCCCTGAACGATGCCTCCCTGTTCTTCGAGCCGGAAAGCTCCACTGCACTGGGCTTCGGCTTCCGTTGTGGCTTCCTCGGCATGCTGCACATGGAGATCATCCAGGAGCGTCTGGAGCGGGAATACGACCTGGACCTCATCACCACGGCACCGACCGTCGTGTATGAAATCGAGCTGAACAACGGCGAGACCATCCACATCGACAGCCCGGCTGCAATGCCTCCGGTCAACAACATCAAAGAGATGCGCGAGCCCATCGCCGAGTGCAACATCCTGCTGCCGCAAGAGTACATGGGCAACGTGATCACCCTCTGTATCGAGAAGCGTGGCGTGCAGACCAACATGGTCTATCACGGCAAGCAGGTGGCGCTGACCTATGAGATCCCGATGGCGGAAGTGGTGCTCGATTTCTTCGACCGCCTGAAATCCACCAGTCGCGGCTACGCCTCCCTGGATTACGGCTTCAAGCGCTTCGAGACCTCCGAGATGGTGCGCCTCGACATCATGATCAACGGTGAGCGCGTCGATGCCCTGGCCATCATCACCCACAAGGAGAACGCCCAGTATCGCGGTCGCCAGGTGGTGGAGAAGATGCGTGAGCTGATCCCGCGCCAGATGTTCGACATCGCGATTCAGGCCTCCATCGGTAACCAGATCATTGCCCGCAGCACGGTCAAGGCCCTGCGCAAGGACGTGACCGCCAAGTGCTACGGCGGTGATGTGAGCCGGAAGAAAAAGCTGCTGAACAAGCAGAAAGAAGGCAAGAAGCGGATGAAGTCCCTGGGCCGTGTCGACGTGCCGCAAGAGGCCTTCCTCGCCATTCTCCACGTCGGAAAGGATTAATCGATGGCAAGCACCTTTTCCCTGATCCTGGCCATTGTCACCCTGCTGACCGGCATCATCTGGACAGTCGACAAGCTGGTCTGGTCCAAGCAGCGGGCGGCCAAGATTGCGGCCGCACGTGCCAGCGCCGGCTCGAACATTGACGAGAAGACCCTGGCCAAGGTGGCCCCCATGCCGGTCTGGATCGAGCAGACCGGCGGTGTCTTCCCGGTCATCGCGCTGGTGCTGATCCTGCGTTCCTTCATCTTCGAGCCGTTCCAGATCCCGTCTGGTTCCATGATGCCCACCCTGTTGGTGGGCGACTTCATCCTGGTGGAGAAGTTCGCCTACGGCTTGCGTGATCCCGTGACCAACACCAAGTTCCTCGAGACGGGTTCTCCGGAGCGTGGCGACGTGGTGGTGTTCAAGTATCCGCTGGATACCCGGGTGGACTACATCAAGCGGGTGGTCGGCATGCCGGGCGATCGGGTGATCTATCGCAACAAGGAGCTGATGATCCGGCCCAAGTGCGAGGAGCAGGAAGGGAAAACGTGCCCGGGCTTCAAGAAGCTCGACGTCAAGTTCGAGCAACGGGGGGAGTTCAGCCAGATGGGGATCCCGCTGGATCGCTACACCGAACAGCTGGGAACCGTCTCTCACGAGACCCTGCGCAACCCTCTAATGCCGGACCTGGTGGATCGCTACTATCGCCAGCCCGGTACCTACCCGGATGAGTGGGTGGTGCCGGAAGGCCACTATTTCGTGATGGGTGACAACCGCGACAACAGTACCGACAGTCGTTTCTGGGGCTTCGTGCCCGAGCAGAACCTGGTAGGCAAGGCGGTCGCCATCTGGATCAGTTTCGAATTTGAGCGCGAGGAAGGATCCAGCTTGCCAGGCTGGGTGCCGACCGGTGTGCGCTTCAACCGCATTGGCGGAATCAAGTAAATGAATATCAAGATGAACAGACTGCAGTCCCGTCTCGGGCATGTCTTTCAGGATCAAGAGCTGCTGACCCGGGCGCTGACCCACCGCAGCGCCGGTTCCCGTCACAATGAGCGACTGGAATTTCTGGGGGACTCCATCCTGAGTCTGGTGATTGCCGATGATCTCTTCCACCGCTTCCCGCAAGCGGCGGAAGGGGATCTCAGCCGGATGCGCGCCACCCTGGTGCGGGAGAAGACCCTGGCCGAGCTCGGTCGGGAGTTTGACCTCGGGGATCACCTGATCCTGGGGCCCGGCGAGCTGAAAAGCGGCGGGTTCCGCCGCGAGTCGATCCTGGCCGACACGGTCGAGGCGGTGATCGGCGCCGTCTATCTGGATACCGATCTGGAGCGGGTGCGGGCCCTGTTGCTCGGCTGGTACGCCAGCCGCCTGGACGAGATACGCCCGGGCATAGAGCAGAAGGATCCCAAGACCCGGCTGCAGGAAATTTTGCAGGGAAGCCGCAAATCCCTGCCGACCTACACAGTGACCAACGTCAAGGGCGAAGCCCACAACCAGGAGTTCACCGTCCAGTGTGACGTGGATGGCCTGGATGGTCCGCTGGTCGGGGTCGGCACCAGCCGCCGCAAGGCCGAACAGGCCGCGGCGCAGCAAGCATTGGAAAAACTGTCATGACAGATACTACCTACTGCGGCTTTGTCGCCATCGTGGGCCGCCCCAACGTGGGCAAGTCCACCCTGCTCAACAAGCTGCTTGGCCAGAAGGTCAGCATCACCTCGAAGAAGCCCCAGACCACCCGTCACCGGATCCTGGGGATCGACACAGAGGATAACTACCAGACCATCTATGTGGATACCCCGGGTCTGCACATCGAAGAGAAGCGGGCCATCAACCGCCTGATGAACCGCGCCGCCACCAGTTCCCTGGGGGACGTGGCCATGGTGGTGTTCATGGTCGACGGTACCCACTGGACCAAGGACGACGAGATGGTGCTCGGCAAGTTGCGCCACCTCAAGTGCCCTGTGGTGCTGGCGGTCAACAAGATCGACAACGTCAAAGAGAAAGAAGATCTGCTGCCCCACCTGGAGTGGCTGGGCCAGCAGATGAACTTTGCCCACATCCTGCCCATCAGTGCCGAGAAGGGCACCAATGTGGAGAAGATCCGCGAGTGGGCCAAGCCGTTGCTGCCGGAGAACGTTCACTTCTTCCCGGAAGACTACGTGACCGACCGTTCGTCCCGCTTCATGGCCTCCGAGATTATCCGCGAGAAGCTGATGCGCTTCACTGGCGAGGAGCTGCCCTACTCGGTGACGGTGGAGATCGAGCGCTTCAAGGTGGAAGAGAATGGCCTCTACCACATCCATGGCCTGATCCTGGTGGAGCGCGATGGCCAGAAGAAGATGGTCATCGGCAACAAGGGCGAGAAGATCAAGACCATAGGTACGGAAGCGCGCCTCGACATGGAACGCCTGTTCCAGAACAAGGTGCACCTGGAGCTGTGGGTCAAGGTCAAGTCCGGCTGGGCCGATGACGAGCGTGCCCTGCGCAGTCTCGGTTACGGCGATGACTAAGAACCTGTGCACGCGCTTACTGCGAGGCCATGATCAAGGCTCATGCGCTGCTCGGAATCCTCATGTGTGTTTACACACTCCGGTTCCTGCGCTGCTCTTTACCTTGCTGACGGCCTCTCGTGACAGAGCGTGGACAGGTTTTGATAGGTAATGGCGGATTGCTGAACCCGGCTTTCGTCATCCACAGTCGGCCCTATCGGGAGACCAGCCAGCTGGTCGAGGTCTTCACCCAGGATAGTGGCCGATTTACCCTGGTGGCTCGCGGTTCCCGCGGGCCACGCTCCCCTCTGAAGGGGCTGCTGCAACCCTTCACCTTGCTCACCATGAGCTGGCGTGGCAAGGGAGATCTCAAGAACCTCGCCCAGGTCGAATGCCCGGATCACTCCCTGCGACTCGGCGGCGATCGCCTCTTCTACGGCCTCTATCTCAACGAGCTGGTCTACTACCTGCTCGAAGCCCATACCCCCTTCCCCGAGGTGTTCGATGCCTATGCCCGTGCCCTGATGGCGCTGGCGGACGGCGAGACGCCGGAGCTGCCCCTGCGCCGCTTCGAGTTCCTGCTGCTGCAGGCGCTCGGTTATGCGGTGGATTTCGAATATGCCGCCGACGACGACACCCCGATCCAGCCCGATCTGCTCTACGGCTTCGAGCGGGAGCTCGGCTTTGTCGCTTGCGAGCGGGCGCCGGATCCCCGTACCCTGTTCCTCGGCGCCCACCTGCTGGCCTTCGCCGAGGGGCGATTCGATACCCCTCCCTTGCTGCAGGCGGCCAAGCGTTTCAGCCGGCTGGCGCTGCAGCCCTATCTTGGCAAACGCCAGCTCAAGAGCCGGGAGCTGTTTTTAAAGCGTAAAGCCAGCATGCAAGGCTGACACAGATTACAGACATATGGATATTGGCGCGGAGTGATTCACTGACCGCGCAGTCAACAGATGAAGAGTTTCAAGGAGTCCTCAATGAGTGAAATCTACCTGGGTGTGAACATCGACCATATCGCCACCCTGCGCAATGCCCGCGGCACCCAGTATCCGGATCCTGTCCAGGCCGCCTTCGTGGCCGAGCAGGCCGGTGCCGATGGCATTACGGTTCACCTGCGTGAAGATCGCCGCCACATCACCGACCGCGACGTGGAGATACTGCGCCAGACCATCCAGACCAGGATGAACCTGGAGATGGCGGTGACCGAGGAGATGATCGGCATCGCTTGCCGCATCAAGCCCCAGTTCGTCTGCCTGGTACCGGAGAAGCGCACCGAGGTGACCACTGAGGGCGGCCTGGACGTCGCCGGTCAACTGGACAAGGTGACCGATGCGGTGACCCGCCTCGCCGCCGTCGGTGCCCAGGTGTCGCTCTTCATCGACGCCGACCCCATCCAGATCGATGCGGCCGCCGAGAGTGGTGCCCCCTTTATCGAGATCCACACCGGCCGCTATGCTGATGCCACCACGGATGCGGAGCGCAACGCCGAGTTCAAGCGCATCGCCGCCGGCGCCTCCTATGCCGCCGGCAAGGGCTTGAAGGTCAATGCCGGCCATGGCCTGCATTACCACAACGTCAAGGCCATCGCCGCCATTCCCGAGCTTTATGAGCTCAACATCGGTCACGCCATCATAGGCCGCGCCGCCTTCGACGGTCTGGCCAAGGCCGTGAGCGACATGCGCCTGCTGATGCAGGAAGCTCGTCAGGGGATCTGATAGCCCCTGGGGATGAGACAGAAAGAGGGACGCCGCGGCGTCCCTCTTTCGTTGTCAGGAGATGTATTCAGTCCGCCTCGGGAAAGTAGCGCTCGAGCAACGCCATAAGTATGGCCTGACACTCGGCGTCCGGTTCACCGGTGATCAGGGCTGGACGGAAATGGAGTTGGAAGGCACGCATTGCGGTGCGGCTCTGCTCATCCCAGGCGCTACTCGGCAGGATACCGTAGCCGTAGCGGGCGAGCTGCTGCTGCCAGGCGAGGGCATTCCAGACGGGGGGCGGCTGCTGGCGCAGGGCTGCGACTCTGGCCTCGTCGGGCCAGGCGCCAACGCCATAGCGCAGGGCCAGCTCGCGCCAGGGGAAGTGAGGGCCGGGATCCTGCTTGCGTTCGGGGGCGATGTCACTGTGGGCCAGCACCTGGGTGGGGGGAATGTGGTAGCGCTGAACCAGCTCCTGGCTGAGGGCGCCAAGGGCGGCGATCTGGGCCCGGGTGTAGGGTTGCCAGTGCCTCAGGTGAGCGGGGAGGGCCGCTTCTTTCTCGTCATAGCCCAGATTGACTATCTCGATGCCCAGCGAGCTGGCATTGAGCCCGGCATACTGATGCCAGCGGCTGCGACCGGCGTGCCAGGCGCGCTGGCTGTCGGGCACCAGTTGGTAGACGGGAAGCGGCCGTTCGTCGGTGTCGCGGGGGATCAGGTAGTGGGCACTCACCTTGTGTTCGGGTTCAGTCAGCAGGCGCAGGGAGCGGGCGTCATCCTCGTCGGTGTAGTGGAGGATCAGAAAGGCGATACGTTCATTCTGGTTGGCACTGGTATGGCGGGTGGATAGCTCATAAGGTGCCGGTTGGCAGGCGCCAAGCCCCAGCAACAGGCTGAGTGACAGCAAGCTGGTGCGGCATTTACCTAGCCAGGGGGAACAGGAAAACAGGGATGGCCAGCGCGGCCTGCCGCCCAGGCGGAATGACGGGGGGCAGGCGTGCTGGCCCATGGCTCAGGCGCGCCGTCTGGCGGTGACGCGCGCGCGCGGGCTCATGGTTCGGACCTGTACTTGGCGGTGAGGCCGATGAGGAAGTTGCGCAGGATCTGATCCCCGCAATCCTGATAGTGCTTGTGATCCTTGGCGCGGAACAGGGCGCTCAGCTCGGACTTGGAGAGGTTGAAGTTGGCGAGCTTGAGGGTGCCCAGCATGTCTTCTTCCTTGTAGTTGAGGCCGATGCGCAGCTTGCGCAGGATCAGGTTGTTGTTGATCCGGTTCGGGATCACCTGGGGCGGGGCATCTTCCCGCACACCGCGGCGCACGACGATGAAACCGTCGAGGAACTGGCTAAGTGCCGCGTCCGGGCAAGGGACAAAGCCCGGGTCCTGCTCTTCCCCTTCCGCGGCCTCTTTCAGCAACCAGCTGTGGAGCTGGGCGTGAGTGACGGTCAGGTTGCCCTTGGCAAACATCTCGACCATCTGATCGTTGCTGATGGTAAGGGCGTAGCGCAGGCGGCGCAGAATATCGTTGTTGGTCATGTTGACTCCTGTGGAAACGGCGCGATTTTACCATCTGCGGGCCTCGCAGTCAGAAAAAGCGCCTCATTCGATCAGGGCCAGGTAGCGAGGGGCCTCCCGCTTCACCTGCTCCAGGGCATCTTGCAGCTCCAGCAGCTCGGGTTCGAGCTCGCTGACGGCCACGCCGTCGCGCAGCTGCTGCTCGAGCTGGGAGAGCAGGCGTTGCAGGCCGGGCACCCCCGAGTAGGCACAGCCGCCGTTGAGGCGATGGAGCTGGGCCAGCACTTCGTCATCCTCCACTCCGCCCGTCAACGCGGCTTCCAGCATGGGCTCCACCTCGTCGAAGCTGGCCAGCAACATGGTCAGCATCTCTTTGGCTAGTGCCTCTTTGCCCGCCGCCTGGCGCACCGCCAAGGCCCAGTCTATCTGTTGATCCCCCTGGTTCTGATGGCGCCTGTGGGCGAAGTCGGTGATGAGCTGCGCCAGCATGCCCTCGTCGATGGGCTTGGACAGGTAGTCGTCCATGCCTTGGCGGATCAGCCGCTCCCGTTCACCCGGGATGGCATGGGCGGTGACCGCGACGATCGGGGTCTCGGTGTTGAGGGAGTGATGCCGAATAGCCTGGGTGGCGCTGATGCCATCCATGACGGGCATCTGGATATCCATGAAGATGATGTCGAACGGCTGGCTCTGGGCCAGGTTGACCGCCTCCTTGCCGTTCTTGCACACCACCACCTCGGTCACCATCTCCTTGAGCATGGCGGCGATAAGCTTGAGGTTGGCCGCATTGTCATCCACCGCCAGCACCTTGACGGCTTGCACCCGGCGAGGCGTCGGCGCGGGCAGCGGCGTTCGCCTGGCCGCTTCGGGGGAGAGCAGGGCGTGCAGCAGTTTGCGATGGTTGATGGGCTTGGAAAGGCAGTGGGCGGCGCCATGGGCCAGCATGGCGTCATAGAGCGCCGGCTCGTGGCTGCTGAGCAGCACTATGGTGTTCTGTTGCCCGCTGAGGCCATCGAGACGGGCTATCACCTGTTGCGGAGTATGCAAGGTACTGCCGCCGATGATCACCATGTCCTGGCTGCCCATCTCCGGCCAGCCGTCTGCCATGGTCAGCGACTGCACGTCCAGTTGCCATTCGGCCAGCAGGGAGAGCAGGGAGGCGTGGGTGAAGGGGTCCGGCTCCAGCAGCCAGACCCGCTTGCCCAGGATGCGATCCAGCGGCAGCCGCTCGGTCTGGGGCAGGGGAGAGACCTCCAGCTCCAGATTGAACGAGAAGACGGAGCCCTTGCCAAGCTCGGACTCGAACCGGATCTGACCACCCATCTGCTGCACCAGCTTCTGGGTGATGACGAGCCCGAGCCCGGTGCCGCCATAGCGGCGGGAGATGGAGGAGTCGGCCTGGTTGAAGGCCTGGAACAGCTGGCGCTGCTGTTCTTCCGAGATGCCGATGCCGGTATCGCGGATGAGGACCCGTAGGCGCACCTTGTTGCCGTTGGGGGCCCCGGTCTGCTCGACACGCACATCGACGTTGCCGCGCTCGGTGAACTTGATGGCGTTGCCGGTGAGGTTGGTCAGCACCTGTTGCAGGCGCATGGGGTCGCCGGTGAGATAATCTGGCACGGCGGCATCCACCTGCAAGGAGAGCTCGAGTTGCTTGTCATGGGCACTCGGCCCCAGCAGGTGCATGGTCTCGTTGAGGGTGTCGCGCAGGCTGAACGGTATATGCTCGAGCTGCAGCTTGCCCGCCTCCAGTTTGGAGAAGTCGAGGATGTCGTTGATGATGCCGAGCAGGTTGCGCGCCGACTTCTCTATGGTCTGCATGTAGTCGGTCTGACTCGGTGTCAGGCTGGTTTTGAGCAACTGGCGGGTGAAGCCGATGACGCCGTTGAGCGGGGTGCGCAGCTCGTGGGACATGTTGGCCAGGAACTCGGATTTGACCCGCGCCGCCTCCTGAGCCCGCTTCTTCGCCATGTCGAGCTCGACGTTCTGGATCTCTATCTGCTCGAGCGTCTCTCGCAGATCCGAGGTCGCCTGATCGATGTTCTGCTGCATCTCTTCATGGTATTCGGAGAGCGCCTTGGCCATGGCGTTGATGCCGTTCTTCAGCATGTCCAGCTCGCCGGTGAGCTGACCGCTGACCCGGGTATCGAGGCGCCCCTCCCTGATCCGGTGCACCGCCTGCACCATGTCGGTGATGGGCTGGGTCACACTCTTGACCAGGCGGAAGCCGAACAGGGTGCTGATGGCGAGGCCGATGAGCACGATGATCACCGCGAAGAAGGCGTCGCGATACTGCAGGACGATGGCCCTGTCGGTGGCGAGCTGCATGGAGATGTAGCCGATGACAGGCGGCTCCAGATCGCTCGGCAGGGGGAAGCCGTCCAGGCTGGTCTCGGCCTGGATGGGGGTGCGCAAGATGATGTCATCGCCGTTGAAAGAGACGCTGGTCAGCGCCGGGATGGCGCTGCCATCGGGCAGGCGCAGCTGGCTGAAGTCCCTGTGGTAGTTGGACGTCACGAACAGCTGGTTGTCCTGGGTGAAGACGGCGATGGACTTGATGAAGGGGGAGTTCTTGCGATGGGTCAGCCCGATCAGCCGCTTGAGCGACTCACGGCTGTGCTGGGTCATGCCGTATTCACTGGCGATGGCCAGGGGCTCTATGATGTTGATGCCCTGATCGATCAGGTTGTTTTCCAGCTGATGGTAGCGGTGGAAGGTAAAGTAACCGGCGATCAGGCCGCCGATGATCAGGGTTGGCAATATGGTAAATGCCAGTACACGGGCTCTGAGGCCGTACTTGGTCATGCTGATAAACCGCCGGCAAACATGATGCAGACCATAGCCCCGGGGACGTGTGGGCGCAGGGGGAGGGCTGGCAATACAGTCGATGTCACCGTACGGGCGCTCAGGCCGTATCCTGTCATATCAATGGGCCACTTATGGTCAGATTGGGCAATGGGGCAGAGGCTGCAGCTCGGGCCCTCAGGCCGCATTTGGTCATACTATTATTCTTGTGGGACAATGGCCTGCTGCAGATTCCACAATCATGACATAGCCACCTATAGGCACCAAGTTTTATGGCCCAGTTTTTCAAGCCCCAAAAGAAATCAACCCAGCCCCAACGTATTGAATTTACGATAGACAGTCTGGACCACCACTGTGTCGGTGTCGGCCGTCATCAGGGCAAGGCCATCTTTGTCGAAGGGGCACTCCCTGGTGAGCTGATCAAGGCTCGCATCGTTGATGACAAGAAGCACTATGCCCACGCCGCCCTGCAACAGATAGTGACCCCGGCGGCCAATCGCATCGATCCCTTCTGCCCCCATTATCGCGAGTGCGGCGGTTGCAGTGCCCAGCATCTCGGCGAAGCGGATCAGCAGGCGGTCAAGGAGGCCGGGCTGGTCAGCCTGTTCGAGCGCCTTGGTAACATCAAGGCGCCGGCGCTCGAGCCCGTGCTCAAGGGAGAGTCCCGCAGCTATCGCCGGGTCTGCCGTCTCGCCATCAAGTTTGACAAGAACGGTCGCTGCACTCGTGTGGGGTTCCGTCGCCGTCAATCCAATGACCTGGTGGAGGTGGCGGGCTGCCCCGTGCTGGCCGACCCCCTCTCTGCCCTCATCACCCCGCTGCGCGAGTGCCTCAATCGTTTGAAGAGCCAGCGCGAACTGGGGCATGCGGAGCTCATCCAGGCCGAACAGGGCATCATGATGCTGCTGCGCCACACTGGTCGTCCTAACGAGGCGGATCGCGCCCTGCTGGTGGCATTTGCCGAGGCCCAGGGGATAGACCTCTATCTGCAGGCGGCGGATGAGCGCATCGAACCCCTGCGTCAACAATTTCAGCCGAGCTACACCCTCGATGGCTTGTCTCTTGCATTCGCCCCTGGCGACTTCATTCAGGTCAACGGCCCCATCAATCAGAGCATGGTGACCCAGGCGCTGGCGTGGCTGGGGGCGACCAAGGACGACAAGGTGCTGGATCTCTTCTGCGGCATCGGCAACTTCACCCTGCCGCTGGCCCGTCAGGCCCGTGAAGTGGTGGGGGTCGAGGGGGAGCTCGCCATGGTGGCCCGTGCCGAGGAGAACGCTCGTCGCAACGGCATCGACAACGCCCGTTTCTACAAGGCGGATTTGAGCGGCGACATCGTCGGCATGTCCTGGGCGCGGGAAGGCTTCGATCTGGTGCTGCTGGATCCGGCCCGGCCCGGGGCACTGGAAGTCATGAGCCACGTGGCGGCACTTTCGCCCAAGCGGGTGGTCTATGTTTCCTGTAACCCTGTCACCCTGGCCCGGGACAGCCAGGTGCTGGTGAAGGGGGGTTATCGACTGGCTCGCCTGGGGATGCTGGACATGTTCCCCCACACCGGTCATCTGGAGTCCATGGCGCTGTTTGAACGGGATTGAGCAGGCTGTTTTCAGATTGTCGGTGCTGCGTTTTGTCAGTCTTCCGATGCCGGTAGCGCTGTTTGCGCAGGGGTGATTAGGGTAATCTAGATCTGCAAAAATGGGCCTGATGTGCGAGAGAAACCTGTTGCCGGGATCGGCTACATGCCTTGAAAACTCTCCCGCGCATCCCCATTTGAGGCAGTCATCAGCTGATGAGGGGATGGCAGAAAGCATCGGCTTTCGGCCCCACAATTTTAAGGATTGATACCATGGTTGCGGTGCGCGAAATTCATTTGAAAGACAATTTCACTCTGGAGGAGTGGGTCAGTTCCCTTACCCTGAGTGAAAGCGACAAGAATCAACTGCGAACCGTCTACCAGTACTGTCTGACGCTTGGCGACGAGGCGCTCACCAACCGCCTGCTGGTGCGTGGCGTCGAGATGGTGGGCATACTGCTGATGCTCAGCATGGATCTCGCCACCCTCAAGTCGGCCATTCTCTATCCCTTCGTCGAAGCCGCCCTCATCAAGCAGGAGAAGGTGAACGAGGACTTCGGTCCCAAGATCGCCAAGCTGGTGGAAGGGGTGCTGGAGATGGAGGCCATCCGCTCTCTGCAGACCCTGCACCGTAGCGAGACCTCCCCGGAGCAGGTGGACAACGTGCGCCGCATGTTGCTCGCCATGGTGGAGGATGTGCGCGCTGTCGTCATCAAGCTGGCGGAGCGGATCGCCTGCCTGCGGGAAGCCAAGCTGGCGGATGAGGAGACCCGGGTGCTGATGGCCCAGGAGATCACCAACATCTATGCGCCCCTTGCCAACCGCCTCGGCATAGGTCAGCTCAAGTGGGAGCTCGAAGATCTCGCCTTCCGTTACCTGCACCCGGATACCTACAAGCAGATCGCCAAGCAGCTCGACGAGAAACGACTCGATCGGGAGCGCTACATCCGCGAGTTCGTGCAGTCCCTGCGTGATGCGCTTGCCGAAGCCGGGGTCGAGGCCGAGGTCTATGGCCGACCGAAACACATCTACAGCATCTGGCGCAAGATGCAGAAGAAGCACCTCGAATTCAACGAGCTGTTCGACGTGCGTGCGGTGCGGGTGATCACCAAGCGGCTGCAGGATTGTTATGCGGCGCTCGGCATCGTCCACACCCATTTCCATCATATTCCCCGCGAATTTGACGACTATGTCGCCAACCCCAAGCCCAACGGCTACCAGTCCATCCACACAGTGGTAGTGGGGGAGGAGGGGAAGACGGTGGAGATCCAGATCCGCACCGAGCAGATGCATCAGGATGCCGAACTCGGCGTGGCGGCTCACTGGCGCTACAAGGAAGGGGCCCAGGCTGCAGCCAAGACCAGTACCTTCGAAGACAAGATCGAGTGGCTGCGCAAGCTCCTCGCCTGGCAGGAGGATCTATCCGAGAGCGGCTCCCTGCTGGACGATCTGCGCAGTCAGGTGTTCGAGGACAGGGTCTACGTGTTCACCCCCAAGGGGGATGTCATCGACCTGCCGGCGGGGGCTACCCCGCTCGATTTTGCCTATCACGTTCACAGCATGATCGGCCACCGCTGCATCGGGACCAAGGTGGATGGCCGCATAGTGCCCTTTACCTACACGCTGCAGACCGGTGATCAGGTGGAGGTGATCACCCAGAAGGAGCCGAACCCGAGCCGCGACTGGATGAACCCCAATGCAGGCTTCCTGCGCTCCAGCCGGGCGCGGGCCAAGGTGGCGACCTGGTTCAGAAAGCTGGATCGGGACAAGAACATCGCCGCCGGCAAGGAGCTGCTGGAGAAGGAGCTGGACAGGCACAACCTGACGCTCTCCAAGGTGGACAAGGTGGTGCTGGAGCGCTTCCATGCGGAGGAGCTGGAAGATCTGCTGGCCGGGATCGGCAGCGGCGACATCCGCATCAACCAACTTCTCAACTACCTCGACACTCGTTACAACAAGCCGACGGCGGAGGAAGAAGACCGCCGCCTGCTGGAGAAGCTGGAGCAGAAGGCCAATGCGCCCTTCCGCCCCAAGGCCAAGGATCACATCGTAGTGGAAGGGGTCGGCAATCTGATGACCCACATTGCCCGCTGCTGCCAGCCCATCCCGGGGGACTCCATCCAGGGTTTCATCACCATGGGTCGTGGCGTCTCCATCCACCGGGAGGATTGCGAGCAGCTGAAAGAGCTGTCGCGCCGCAACCCGGAGCGACTGATCGATGCGGTCTGGGGGGAGAACTACTCCGGCGGCTATGGTCTCACCATCCGCATCCTCTCCAACGACAGATCCGGCCTGCTGCGTGACATCACCACAGTACTGGCCAACGAGAAGATCAACGTCATGGGGGTGCGCTCGCGCTCCAACGTGCGTGAGCAGACCGCCGAGATCGACATGGAGCTGGAGATCTACAACATCAACGCCTTCAACCGGGCCTTGGCCAAGCTCAGCCAGCTCAACGACGTGATCAGCGCCAAGCGCCTCTGATGCCCGATAAATAGTGACCGGCCCCGGTGGCCGGTTGTGCTTTATGACCCTTCTTGAACGAATTGAAAGCGAAGATCCCATGTCCCAACGTTACGACCTCCCTCAATTGCTCGACATCATGGCTCAACTGCGCTCCCCGGACGGGGGCTGCCCCTGGGATCTCAAACAGAGCTTCCAGACCATAGTGCCCCACACCCTAGAGGAGGCCTACGAGGTGGCCGATGCCATCGAGACTCAGGATTGGGATGGATTGAAGGGGGAACTCGGGGATCTGTTGTTCCAGGTGGTCTTCTACGCCCAGCTCGGCAAGGAGCAGGGACTGTTCGATTTTGCCGACATAGTCGATGCGGTGAGCGAGAAACTCATTCGCCGCCACCCCCATGTGTTCTCCGATGCGGACCTCGGTGACGAACAGGCGGTCAAGGTGAACTGGGAGGCGGAGAAGGCCAAGGAGCGGGCGGCGCTGGATAAAGAGAGCGTGCTCGATGACATCCCCCTCTCGCTGCCAGCCCTGACCCGGGCAGCCAAGATCCAGAAGCGTTGCGCCACCGTCGGTTTCGACTGGAAGACCTTGGGTCCCGTGGTGGACAAGGTCCACGAAGAGATCGAGGAGGTGATGGAAGAAGCGCTGATGGTCGATGTGGACGAAGAGAGGGTGAGCGACGAGCTCGGCGATCTGCTGTTTGCCACCGTCAACCTGGTGCGCCATCTGGGCAAGGATCCCGAGCAGGTGCTGCGGGGCGCGAATGCCAAGTTCGAACGCCGTTTTCGTCAGGTTGAGCAGTTTATTGCCGCGGAAGGGCTGAAAATAACTGATTGCTCCCTGGAGAAGCTGGACGAGGCCTGGAACAAGGCCAAGGAAACCGAGCAAAGTTGATTTGGCGCAAGACGGGGCGGCGGGGAGCCTGATAGATTTTTGTTCATTGTTTGGGAGAGGGGGTTTTGGTATACTGTTTCCCCGTCCTGCTTCATCCCCGAAGCACCCCTTAAAATTCCCTAAACTTCTTTCAGGTTCAGCATGACGACAAAATATATTTTTGTAACTGGTGGCGTTGTTTCATCCCTCGGCAAAGGCATTGCCGCAGCTTCTCTGGCAGCCATTCTGGAAGCCCGTGGTCTGGATGTGACCATCATGAAACTGGACCCCTATATCAACGTGGATCCGGGCACCATGAGCCCGACCCAGCACGGTGAAGTGTTCGTAACCGAGGACGGGGCTGAGACCGATCTGGATCTGGGCCATTACGAGCGTTTCATCCGCACCAAGATGACCCGTCGCAACAACTTCACCACCGGCCGCATCTATGCGGACGTGCTGCGCAAAGAGCGTCGTGGTGACTATCTGGGCGCCACCATCCAGGTCATCCCGCACATCACCAACGCCATCAAGGAGCGGGTGATTGCCGGCGCCGAAGGCCATCAGGTGGCCATCGTCGAAGTGGGCGGCACAGTGGGCGACATCGAGTCCCTGCCGTTCCTCGAAGCCATTCGTCAGCTGGCTGCCGAAGTGAGCCGCGACAATGCCATGTTCATGCACCTGACGCTGGTGCCTTACCTGGCCGCCGCCGGCGAGGTGAAGACCAAGCCGACCCAGCACTCCGTCAAAGAATTGCTCTCCATCGGGATCCAGCCGGATGTGCTTATCTGCCGCTCCGATCGCGCCATCCCGGCCAACGAGCGTGCCAAGATTGCCCTGTTCTGCAACGTGCCGGAGCGCGCCGTCATCTCCATGAAGGACGTCGACTCCATCTACAAGATCCCGGCCCTGCTCAAGTCCCAAAATCTGGATGACTACTTCATCGCCCGTTTCGGCCTGGAGTGCAAGGAAGCCGACTTGTCCGAGTGGGAACAGGTGGTCTACGAAGAGGCCAACCCGACTGCAGAAGTGACCATCGGCATGGTCGGCAAGTATGTATCCCTGCCGGATGCCTACAAGTCCGTCAACGAAGCACTCAAGCACGGCGGCCTGAAGACGCGTCTTTCCGTCAACATCAAGTACATCGACTCCCAGGACATCGAGACCCGTGGCTCCGAGCTGCTGGAAGGTCTGGACGCGATCCTGGTGCCGGGTGGCTTCGGTGAGCGTGGCGTGGAAGGCAAGATCCTGGCCGCCCAGTATGCCCGTGAGAACAAGATCCCTTACTTGGGTATCTGTCTCGGCATGCAGGTTGCCATGATCGAATTCGCTCGCAACGTAGCGGGCATGACCGGTGCTCACTCCTCCGAATTCAAGAAAGATTGCGCCTATCCGGTTGTCGGCCTCATCACCGAGTGGGTGGATGAAGAGGGCAACGTCGAGACCCGTACCGAGAAGTCTGATCTGGGCGGCACCATGCGTCTGGGTTCCCAGCTCTGCCACCTGGTGGAAGGCTCCAAGGTGCGCCAGATGTACGGCAGCCCGACCATTTACGAGCGTCACCGTCACCGTTACGAGGTGAACAACAAGCTGCTGCCGCAGATCGAAGCGGCCGGTTTGAAGGTGACCGGTCTCTCCGCCGACAAGAAGCTGGTGGAAATTATCGAGATTCCGGATCACCCTTGGTTCGTGGCTGCGCAGTTCCACCCGGAGTTCACCTCGACTCCCCGTGATGGCCACGCCCTGTTCGCCGGTTTTGTGAAGGCGGCAGGTGAGTATCAGAAGCGTAATTTGAAGTAATTGAAAATAAATGCGGTTGGGGCTCTGTGCCGCAGCCGCTTTTTTTGGCATATTTTTGTTGTTTTTTTACGAAACCTGAGGAAATACACATGTCCAAGATCGTTAAAGTGATCGGTCGTGAAATCATCGACTCCCGTGGTAACCCGACCGTTGAGGCCGAAGTTCACCTGGAAGGTGGTTTTGTTGGTATGGCAGCCGCTCCGTCTGGCGCGTCCACCGGTTCCCGCGAAGCGCTGGAACTGCGTGACGGCGACAAGAGCCGTTTCCTGGGTAAAGGCGTGCTGAAAGCCCTCGAAGCCGTAAACGGCCCGATCGCTCAGGCTCTGCTGGGTAAAGATGCCAAGGACCAGGCCGCAATTGACCAAATCATGATCGACCTCGACGGTACCGAGAACAAATCCAAGTTCGGCGCCAACGCCATCCTGGCCGTTTCCCTGGCTAACGCCAAAGCCGCTGCTGCTGCCAAGGGCCTGCCGCTGTACGCCCACATCGCCGAGTTGAACGGCACCCCGGGTGTCTACTCCATGCCGCTGCCCATGATGAACATCATCAACGGTGGTGAGCACGCCGACAACAACGTCGATATCCAGGAGTTCATGATCCAGCCGGTTGGCGCCAAGACCCTGAAAGAAGCCATCCGCATGGGTGCCGAAGTCTTCCACAACCTGGCCAAGGTGCTGAAGTCCAAGGGCTACAACACTGCAGTCGGTGACGAAGGTGGTTTCGCTCCTAACCTGAAATCCAACGCCGAAGCGCTGGAAGTGATCGCTGAAGCCGTTGCTGCTGCCGGTTACAAGCTGGGCACCGACGTGACCCTGGCCATGGACTGTGCTGCTTCCGAGTTCTACGACGCCGAGAAGAAAGAGTACAACCTGAAGGGCGAAGGTCGTATCTTCACCTCCAACGAGTTCTCTGACTACCTGGCTGACCTGACCACCAAGTTCCCGATCGTCTCCATCGAAGATGGCCTGGACGAATCTGACTGGGAAGGCTTCGCCTACCAGACTGCTGAACTGGGCAAGAAAATCCAGATCGTGGGTGACGACTTGTTCGTAACCAACACCAAGATCCTGAAGCGCGGTATCGACAACGGCATCGCCAACTCCATCCTGATCAAGTTCAACCAGATCGGTTCCCTGACCGAAACTCTGGCTGCCATCAAGATGGCCAAGGACGCTGGCTACACCGCCGTCATCTCCCACCGCTCCGGTGAGACCGAAGACGCGACCATCGCCGACCTGGCCGTGGGTACCGCTGCTGGCCAGATCAAGACCGGTTCCATGAGCCGTTCTGACCGTGTTGCCAAGTACAACCAGCTGATCCGTATCGAAGAAGCCCTGGGTGCCAAGGCTCCGTTCCGCGGTCTGAAAGAAGTCAAAGGCCAGTAATTACTGCCTGCAATTCTTAAGCTGTTGAAAAGCCCCGCCACTCTGGCGGGGCTTTTTTGTATCTGTCGCCACCCCATTGTCAGGCCAGCCGCTGATCTGCGGCGGTTTTCGTATGGTTGCCGCCAATCTGGCGCCAAGGCCGCCCGTCCTGGGAACTGCGCGGTTTTTTGGCCCTCGTCTGCTCGGCCCGTCATCTTTTTTAGTCCCCCGCCCCGTCTGGCACACCGGCTTTCTTTTGTCTTGCCTGCGAATATGGGAAACTAGGCCGCTTGAAGGAGACTCAGTGCATGCGGCTACTCACTCTTATCCTGCTCCTCCTGTTGGGAGGGCTGCAATATGACTTCTGGCTGGGGAAAAACGGCCTATCCGATTATCGGGAGCTCTCCAATGCCATCGAGCGGCAACAGCAGGACAATCTGGTTCTCAAGGACCGCAACAACCTGATTTACCGGGAGATCGACGATCTGACCTCGGGCCTTGAGGCCATCGAGGAGCTGTCGCGCAACGATCTTGGCTACATCAAGCAGGGCGAGACCTTCTACCGGATCATTCCCAAAGACAAAGACCAAGCAACGGAGCCGGACGGCGTCCCCTACGATGATTGATTGCCACAGCGGGCTGACCGCCATAGTTCCGGCCGCCGGTATCGGCAGCCGCATGGGAGCAGACTGCCCCAAGCAGTACCTGACACTGGCAGGGAAGACCATCCTGGAGCATACGCTCGGCTGTTTACTGTCCCATCCGGGCATAGCCCGGGTGATAGTGGCGCTGGCGCCGCACGATGAGTGGTTCGAGCAACTGGCCGTGGCGGCCGACCCGCGGGTGCTGCGAGTGGAAGGGGGGAGCGAGCGTGCCTATTCGGTGCTCAACGCCCTGCATGTGGTAGAGGGGAAGTGGGTACTGGTGCATGACGCCGCCCGCCCCTGTCTGACCCAGGGGGATCTCGATGCCCTGATAGCCAGTGCCATGGCGTGCGATGGCGCCATCCTCGGTAGCCGGGTGCGCGACACCATGAAACGCACAGACGGGGCTGGCAACATAGTGGCTACCGTCGAGCGCGAACAGCTTTGGCATGCCCTGACGCCGCAGATGTTTCCCACCGGCACCCTGAAGCGGGCGCTGGAGGAGGGGCTGGCCTTGGGGGCCCTCATCACAGACGAAGCCTCCGCCATGGAGCGCGCCGGTTTTACCGTGAAGATGGTGGAGGGGCGTGCCGACAACATCAAGGTGACCCGCCCGGAAGATCTCTCCCTGGCCGAGCTCTTTTTACAACAACAGAGTGCGCGCCAGCAGGTGCGACCCGATTGACCCGCAGAGGGGCCCGCATGATCCGCATTGGACATGGTTTTGATGAGACAGATTTCTGTGTATTGAGGGGGGATCAGGCATGATGCGAATTGGACATGGTTTTGACGTGCACAAGTTTGGCGGGGTTGGCCCCTGCATGCTGGGTGGCGTCCCGGTACCCTATGAGCAGGGCCTGCTGGCCCACTCCGACGGTGACGTCGTGCTGCATGCGGTGAGCGATGCCCTGCTGGGGGCCATAGGCGCCGGTGACATCGGCCGTCACTTCCCCGATACCGCCGCCGAGTTCAAGGGGATCGACAGCCGCATCCTGCTGCGGGACGTCTTTGCCCGGGTACAGCAGGCGGGCTATGCCATCGGCAACCTGGATGTGACCATCATCGCCCAGGCTCCCAAGATGGCGCCACATATCGGGGCTATGTGCGCCGTGCTGGCGGCCGATCTGCAATGTGATTTGAACCGGGTGAATGTCAAGGCGACCACCACAGAACAACTCGGGTTTACGGGGCGCAAGGAAGGGATCGCCACCGAAGCCGTCGTCTTACTGGTGAAACAATGATGCTGGAACAGCTGAGCTATCTGCACGGGGCGCCGGTCGCCCGCGGTATCCTCAAGGCCGAGGCCGCCGACTTCGTGGTGAATGAAGATCTCGGCTTCGAACCCTGCGGGGAAGGGGAGCACATCTTCGTGCGGGTGCGCAAAACCGGCGAGAACACCGCCTGGGTCGCGGGCCTGCTGGCCGATGCGGCCGGTGTCAACCGCAATGCGGTGACCTGGGCGGGTCTCAAGGATCGCCACGCGGTGACCGAGCAGTGGTTCGGCATTCATCTGCCGGGCAAGGGCGAACCGGATCTCTCTGTCATCCAGAGCGACAGCATCCAGATCCTGCAGGCCAAGCGCCACAACAAGAAGTTGCGAGTTGGCTACCTCAAGGGCAACCACTTCACCCTGCGCCTCACCGGTCTGGAACAGGCAGGCGATCTGGAAGCCCGGCTGCAGGCCATCGCCACTCAGGGCGTGCCCAATTACTACGGCGAGCAGCGCTTTGGCCGGGATGGCAACAACCTGGACGCGGCCAAGGCGATGTTTGCCGGCAAGCGGATCAAGGATCGCAACAAGCGCTCCCTCTATCTCTCCGCCGCCCGCAGCATGCTGTTCAACGCCATTGTCAGCGCCCGCATCGAACAGGGGCTGGCACACCAGCTGCTGGCCGGTGACTGTGTGATGCTGAGGGGCAGCCACTCCATCTTCAGTGAAGAGGTGCTGACTCCCGAGCTGGAGGCGCGCCTCGCCTCCGGCGACGTGCAGCTCACCGCCCCCCAGTGGGGCCGTGGCCGACTGGCGAGCCAGGGTGCCGCCGCCGAGTTTGAACAGGCAGTGCTGGCCCCTTACGCCGAATGGTGTGACGGACTGGAGAAGGCCGGACTGGATCAGGACAGGCGTCCACTGCTGCTCAAGCCGGAGCAGATGAGCTGGCAGCAGGATGGCGAGGTGCTGACCCTCTCCTTCTTCCTGCCGGCCGGTGCCTTTGCCACCAGCGTGGTGCGCGAGTTAATGCAGGCCGAAGAGGCCGATCACGGTTTCAGGAACCCAACCGATGCGAATTCTGGTCAGTAATGACGATGGAGTACATGCCGAGGGCATTCGTGCCCTCAGCGAGGCGCTGACTGCCTGCGGCGAAGTCATTGTGGTGGCGCCGGATCGCAACCGCAGCGGCGCGAGTCACTCCCTGACGCTGGAAGTGCCGCTGCGGGTTACGCGCCTTGGCGAAACCGGCTTTAATGGCCGCGAGAGTTATGCGGTGAAGGGCACCCCGACCGACTGCGTGCACCTGGCGGTCAACGAGCTGGTGCGCCCGGAGCCGGACATGGTGGTGGCTGGAATAAACCACGGCGCCAACCTGGGGGATGATGTCATCTACTCGGGCACGGTCGCTGCGGCCACCGAGGGGCGTCACCTTGGCTTCCCCTCCATCGCCATCTCTCTGGTGGGCAAGACCCACTTCGCCACGGCGGCCCACTACGCGGCCCTGCTGGTGAAGGGTCTGATGAAACACCCCCTGCCTGCCGACCAGATCCTCAACGTCAACGTGCCGGACCTGCCCCTCGAGCAGATCAAGGGGATCAGGGTGACCCGCCTTGGCAACCGCCATCCCGCCGAGTCGGTGATCCGCACCGAGGATCCCCGTGGCCAGCCCATCTACTGGATAGGCCCTCCCGGCAGCCAGCAGGATGCCGGTGACGGCACGGATTTCGCCGCCATCGAGCAGGGTTATGTCTCCATCACCCCGTTGACCATCGACATGACTGCCTATGACAGTCTGGCGAGTCTGGGTGCCTGGCTGGATCTGCAGGGATGACGTTGTGATAGTACAGCGCCTGTTGAATCAACTGATTGCCCAGGACATTCGTGATTTCCGTGTGCTCGCGGCGATTGCGAAAGTGCCGCGCCAGCTGTTTGTGGATGAAGCCATGGCTCACAAGGCCTGGGACAATACGGCCCTGCCCATCGGCCATGGCCAGACCATCTCCCAGCCCTACATAGTGGCGCGGATGACAGAGTTGCTGATCCAGAACGATCCGGCCCATGTGCTGGAGATCGGCACTGGCTCCGGCTATCAGACCGCAGTGTTGGCCCACCTGGTGGAGCATGTCTACACGGTGGAGCGGATCAAGTCGTTGCAGTTCCAGGCCCGGCGCCGGCTGCGCCAGCTCGACCTGCACAATGTCTCGGCCAAGCACGGCAACGGCTGGCTGGGCTGGCCCAACAAGGGACCGTTCGATGCCATCCTGGTGACGGCCGCGGCGAGCGAGGTGCCCAAGGCCCTGACCGATCAGCTGGCCGAAGGCGGGCGTCTGGTACTGCCGGTGGGGGATAGCCAGCAGACTCTGCAGCTGATCGAGCGATCCGGCTCCCAGCTGACCAGCCGGATCCTGGAGCCGGTGCGTTTTGTTCCCCTGATTGACGGAGATGTGGAGTGAAGTTGTTTTCCCGTTTGTACGTACTGGTGATGCAGTGGGCCCGCCACAAGCACGCCCCCTGGTATCTCTCCATCACCGCCTTTATCGAGTCGGTGTTCTGGCCTATTCCGGTGGACGTGATGCTGGCCCCCATGGCGCTCGCCAAGCCACACAAGGCGTGGCACTACGCCGGGTTGGCAACCCTCTTCTCTGTGCTGGGGGCGCTGTTTGGTTATGCCCTTGGCTATGCCCTGTGGGAACCCGTGGTCCAGCCGCTGGTGATCTCGGTTGGCTATGAAGACAAGATTGCGCTGGCTGAGCAGTGGTTTGCGCAGTGGGGGATCTGGGTGATTTTTATTGCCAGTTTCACGCCGATCCCCTACAAGGTGTTTACCGTTACGGCGGGCTTGCTCCACATGGCACTGCTGCCCTTTATCCTGACCTCGCTGATCGGCCGAGGCATGCGATTTTTCCTGGTAGCGGGTCTGATGCGGTGGGGTGGTGAGAAGATGGAGCGCAAGCTGATGCACTATGTGGATGTGCTCGGTTGGCTCTGTATTGGTTTGGCCATTGCGGCCTATTTCTGGTTTAGTCGTTAAGGATCCACTATGCGTTCGCGTGTTTGGCAAGGAAGCAGTGTCATCGTATTGTCATGGCTACTGCTTGCCTGCTCTTCCAGCAAGACTGCTGCCCCGGTACAGAGTCTGGGCAATGACCCCATTGCCTCGACCATCCCGACTCGTCAAAACATGGCCAATTCGGGCATGCAGGGTGGCAGTTACACAGTGGTGAAGGGGGATACCCTGTACTCCATCGCATTCCGTTCGGGCATGGATGTCGCATCCTTGGTCAGCCTCAACGGGATCAGCCCCCCCTACAACATCTATCCGGGCCAGCAGCTCAGGCTGGATGGCTCTTCCGGCGCTGTGGTCAGCACCGGCATAGCGATGAGCCGCCCTGTCACTAGCGGCAACGGTACCTATGAGGTGCGTCGTGGCGATACCCTGAGCAGCATAGGCCGCCAGTTCAATGTGTCCAATCAGACTCTGGCACAGCGCAACAACCTGCAGGCACCCTATTCACTCCATGTTGGCCAGGTGCTCAACGTGGGGGGCGCGGGGTCCTCGACTGGTCAGATGGTGGCGGCAACCACGCCTGTCGTGACCAGCACAGGTCCCAAACCTCTGGCGACGGCGCCGGCAGGTACGACCACACCGTTTATTGCTCAGAAAACGATTGCTCCTGCACCGTCAACAGCATACGCTCAGGCGAAAGAACAAAAAAACATCAGTTCCCAGTCAACTCTCTCCTGGCATTGGCCAGCGAAAGGACGGGTCGTTGAAGGCTTCTCCGTTGCAGAACAGGGCAACAAGGGCATCGACATCTCCGGCCAGAAGGGTCAACCCGTTTACGCCGCCAGCGGCGGCAAAGTGGTCTACGCGGGTAGTGCACTCAGGGGTTACGGCAAGCTGATTATTCTCAAGCACAACGATGACTACCTCTCTGCTTACGCCCACAACGACGAGCTGAGGGTCAGGGAGGGAGACTCCGTCAAAGGCGGAGCCGTCATCGCCAACATGGGTAGCACGGATGCGCCGGATGTGCGCTTGCACTTTGAAATCCGGTACAAAGGCAAGTCAATCAACCCGATGGGCTATTTGCCAAAGCGTTAACCCAGAGAGCTAGGTCTTACTCTGGTTCAGGTCAGGGAGACATATCATGAGCCAAGAACAACTGGTAATGCAGGATGCAGAGTTAGAGTTCGACGAAGAGCTGGAGGCCCAGGAGGAAGAAGAGGTTCAGGAGGTTGCCGCCGAGGCTGAGGAGACCATTTCCGATGAGCTCATGGTGCCGGAACTGAACAAGGTGATGGACGCCACCCAGCTCTATCTGGGGGAGATCGGCTTCTCCCCCCTGCTCACCGCCGAAGAGGAAGTCTATTACGCCCGTCGTGCCTTGCGCGGTGACAAAGCCGCGCGCAAGCGCATGATCGAATCCAACCTGCGCCTGGTGGTCAAGATTGCCCGGCGCTACAACAACCGCGGCCTGGTGCTGCTGGATCTCATCGAAGAGGGCAACCTCGGTCTCATCCGCGCGGTCGAGAAGTTCGACCCGGAGCGCGGCTTCCGTTTCTCCACCTATGCCACCTGGTGGATCCGCCAGACCATAGAGCGGGCCATCATGAACCAGACCCGCACCATCCGGCTGCCGATCCATGTGGTGAAGGAGCTGAACGTCTACCTGCGCACCGCGCGCGAACTCTCCCACCGCCTAGACCATGAACCCACCGCCGAAGACATCGCCTTCGCGCTGGATCGCTCGGTCGACGATGTGAACCGCATGCTCAAGCTCAACGAAAAGATCACCTCGGTGGATACTCCCATCGGCGGCGATCGCGACAAGGCCCTGCTCGATGTCCTGTCCGATGAGCGAGGCATGGGGCCAGAGCTGGAGTCCCAGGAAGATGACATGCGCAGCAGCATAGTCCACTGGCTGGAAGAGCTGAATCCCAAGCAGCGTGAGGTACTGGCTCGCCGCTTCGGTCTGCTCGGTTATGAGCCAGCGACGCTCGAAGACGTGGGGGCTGAGATTGGCCTGACCCGGGAGCGGGTGCGCCAGATCCAGGTCGAGGGGTTGCGCCGCCTGCGGGAGATCCTGCTGGGACAGGGGCTCTCCATCGAGGCCCTGTTTAGAACCAATTGATCCGAACTAGCTGACGGCTGTTATGCCGAGGACAGTCACAACAAAGGGGCCAGAGGCCCCTTTTTCATTGCGAGAGGATCCTTGGGATCACACGGGGTCCAGGGTATCCAGCGGCCAGCGCGGCACCGCCTTGACGACCAGCGGCTCGAACACGCCCGCCTTGAGGCGTTGCATGCCGGCATAGGCGATCATGGCGCCGTTGTCGGTGCAATACTCGGTGCGCGGATAGAACACCTCGCCCTTGAGGCTCTCCATCAGCTCGGCCAGCTGGGCGCGCAGATGACGGTTGGCGCTGACGCCCCCGGCCACTACCAGGCGCTTGAGCCCGGTCTCTTTCAAGGCGCGGCGGCACTTGATGGCCAGGGTATCGACCACAGCATCCTCAAACGCCCGGGCGATGTCGGCACGGGTCTGCTCATCGTCACCATTGGCGGCTATGGTGTTGGCGGCAAAGGTCTTGAGGCCGGAGAAGCTCATGTCGAGCCCGGGTCTGTCTGTCATGGGGCGGGGGAAGGTGAAGCGTCCCGTGGTGCCCTTCTCGGCCAGACGGGAGAGCAGAGGGCCGCCCGGGTAGTCCAGTCCCATCAACTTGGCTGTCTTGTCGAAGGCCTCGCCGGCGGCATCGTCGATGGATTCTCCCAGTAGTTGATAACTACCTATGCCGTCGACCCGCACCAGCATGGAGTGACCGCCGGAGACCAGCAGCGCCACGAAGGGGAACTCGGGGGCCCGCTCCTCCAGCATGGGAGCCAGCAGGTGGCCCTCCATATGGTGCACCGCCACGGCGGGTTTACCCCAAGCCATGGCGAGGGAGCGGCCTATGGTCGCCCCCACCAGGATGGCGCCAACCAGACCCGGCCCCGCAGTGTAGGCGATGCCGTCGATGTCATCTTTACCCAGTCCCGCCTCTTGCAATGCGGCCTGGATCAAGGGGATCGTCTTGCGGACGTGATCCCGGCTGGCGAGCTCGGGGACGACGCCACCGTAGTCCGCATGCAGCTTGACCTGGCTGTACAACTGGTGGGAAAGGATCCCTTTTTGATCGTCGAAGATCGCGATCCCGGTTTCGTCACAGGATGTCTCTATGCCCAATACACGCATTGCTAAAAAATTTCACTGCTAAAATGAGACGGCTATGGTAACCTTCGCGGGTTTTTTAAACCAGAGCGATCTCTGCGGGTTTACTTTCATTCCCTGTCCAGAGTATAATTTCGCACCATTTTAAGACATGCTGATCGATTGAAGATCAGCTAACCATATATCACTGAGGTGAAAGGCACATGCCAGTAATCAAAGTCCGTGAAAATGAGCCGTTTGACGTTGCTCTGCGTCGCTTCAAGCGTTCTTGCGAAAAGGCCGGTATCCTGTCTGAAGTTCGTAGCCGTGAGTTCTACGAGAAGCCGACTACCATTCGCAAGCGTGCCAAAGCGTCTGCCGTCAAGCGTCACGCCAAGAAGCTGTCCCGCGAAAACGCACGTCGTATCCGCCTGTACTAATCGGGGGATCATGCCGTGTCTCTGAAGGATCAACTCAAGGATCAACAAAAACTCGCCATGCTGGCCAAAGACAAGGCTCGCTTGGGAGCGATCCGTTTGTTGATGGCAGAAATCAAGCAGCGTGAAGTCGATACCCGTGTCGAGCTCAATGATGAGGATATCCTCGCTGTCGTGACCAAGATGGTCAAACAGCGCCGCGATTCCATCAGCCAATTTGAAGCTGCCGGTCGTCAGGATCTTGCCGACAAAGAGTCCGCCGAGATTCTGGTGCTGCAGGAATTCCTGCCGCAACAGCTGACCGCAGAGGAAATTGCCGTGTTGATCGAGCAAGCCATCACCGAAAGTGGGGCTGCCGTCATGGCGGACATGGGTAAAGTCATGGCTGTCTTGAAGCCGAAAATTCAGGGGCGTGCCGATGTCGGCGCCGTCAGTGCTCAGGTGAAAACCCGCTTGGCGTAACAGGCATTTCTCTTGTTAGTCGAAAGAAGCCGTGCTTCCCTGTGAATGCGCGGCTTTTTTATTTTCTCTGCAGTGAAACAGGACGGTTATGGCAGGCAGGATCCCACAATCCTTTATCGATGATCTGCTCGTACGCACAGACATAGTCGAGCTGATCGACTCGCGAGTGCGGCTGAAGAAGACTGGCAAGAACTATCAGGCTTGTTGTCCTTTTCATAACGAAAAAAGCCCCTCTTTCACCGTCAGTCAGGAGAAGCAGTTCTACCACTGCTTCGGTTGCGGTGCTCACGGCAATGCCATCGGCTTTGTCATGGAGTACGACGGACTCGAATTCCCGGACGCCATCGAAGAGCTCGCCAGCATGCAGGGCATGCAGGTACCCCGCGAGCAGAGTCTAGGCGGCTCTGCAAGCTCTCAGCCTGCCGTCAGCAAGGATCTGTTCGAGCTGATGAATCAGATTGCCCGCTTCTATGAGAGCAATCTCAAGAACGCGCCGCAGGCGGTGGAATACCTTAAGGGGCGCGGTCTGACCGGTGAAGTGGTCAAGCGCTTCAACATAGGCTATGCCCCGGGAGACTGGGATCAGGTGAGGCGCCGTTTCGGGTCCAGCCGGGATCACGAGCAGTTGCTTATCTCCGGCGGCATGTTGATCCCCCGCGACAGCGGCCCAGGCAGCTATGATCGCTTCCGCGATCGCATCATGTTTCCCATCCGTGACAAGCGGGGCCGGGTCATCGGCTTCGGTGGCCGGGTGCTGGGGGACGGCACTCCCAAGTACCTCAACTCCCCGGAAACCCCCATCTTCCACAAGGGGCGTGAACTGTTCGGCCTCTACGAGGTGAAGCAGGCACACAAGGATCCTCGCCGGATCCTGGTGGTGGAGGGCTACATGGATGTGGTGGCGCTCGGTCAGTACGACATCGACTATGCGGTGGCCGCGCTGGGCACCGCCACCACCAGCGACCATATCCACACCCTGTTTCGCACCACGGCCGAGGTGGTCTGCTGTTACGACGGTGACAACGCCGGCCGTGAGGCGGCCTGGCGGGCGCTGGACAACGCACTCTCCCATCTGCAGGACGGGCGCGAACTCAAGTTCGTGTTCCTGCCCGATGGAGAAGATCCGGATTCGCTGGTGCGCCAGATTGGCAAGGAGGGGTTTGAGGCCTTGCTGGACGAGGCCCAGCCCTTCGCCGATTTCATGTTCGAGCGTCTCGGGCGTGATGCCGCCCTCTCTGGTGAGGCGGGCAAGTTTGAAGTGGCCAACAAGGCTGCCGAACTGATCCGTCGCGTGCCGGAGGGCTTTACCCGGGAAGGATTGATCACCCGGCTCTCCAGCATGATGCGTTGGGGGGAGAACAAGCAGCGGATCGCCGAGCTGTTTGCCCGCAATAGCCAGCCCAAGGGCGAAGTCAACAAGCCCAAGGCCGCCAAGCTGACCCCCATTCGCCGGGCACTGGCTCTGATGGTGCAATATCCGGCGGTGACGGCCGAGCTTCCCCCCATGCCGGAGCTGGCTGGACTGCGGGTGCAGGGCATCAAGTTCCTGTTGCAGCTGCATCAGCAGATCCTGACTCAGCCAGGGATCACTACCGGCATCTTGTTGGAGCACTGGCGTGGCACCAAGGAGGGGGAGATCCTGGCTCAATTGGCCATGCACGACCTGTTTGAAGAGATCAAGCTCGACCAGGGGCCGGATATTCTGGGAGAATTGCAGGATACCTTCGTCGGTTTCATCAACCAGTTTCTGAAGCAACGAATCGAAGAATTGCAGGCCAAGGTGGCTCAGGAAGGGCTAAGCTCTGAGGAAACACAGGAGCTGATGATGCTGATCAGAGAGGTACAGATTGAGAAAAGAAATGAGAGCGGGGCTTGATATTTGAGTGATTAGTCCCAATATGAATACCGTTGCCCGAATCGACGGGATTAAAAGCAAACATTTTATAACCGCCTGGCCCCGACAATACTGCGGGCAGGGGTTTCTCATGACCGACGCCGCAACCAGACATAGCATGTCTGGCGGTTTTCTATTAGAATTGGCTATTTGCGCAGCAGCGCACTGTACGCGCAACCTAGCAACACCAACCGGATGAGTTCTATGGAGCAAACCCCGCAGTCTCAGCTTAAACTCCTCGTTGCCAAAGGTAAAGAACAGGGCTACCTGACCTATGCCGAGGTGAACGATCACCTCCCGCAAGACATTGTCGACTCTGACCAGATCGAAGACATCATCCAGATGATCAACGATATGGGTATCCAGGTAGTGGAAAACGCCCCGGACGCCGATGATCTGATCATGGCCGAAGGTGGTACCGCCGATGAGGACGCTGCCGAAGCAGCGGCCCAGGCTCTGGCATCTGTTGAATCTGAGATTGGTCGCACGACCGATCCCGTCCGCATGTACATGCGGGAAATGGGTACCGTCGAACTGCTGACCCGTGAAGGCGAAATCGACATCGCCAAACGGATCGAGGACGGTATTAATCAGGTACAAAGCTCCGTTGCCGAGTACCCTGAAGCCATTACTTACCTGCTCGAACAGTACGACAAGTACGAAGCCGAGCAACTGCGTCTGTCCGACATCATCTCCGGCTTTATCGATCCGAACGAAGCGGACGACGTGGCGCCGACCGCCACCCACATCGGCTCCGAACTCAGTGAAGACGATCTCGCTGACGAAGACGAAGATGAAGACGAGGATGAAGACGAAGACGGCGACAGCTCCGACGACGACGGGGACGGTGGTCCGGATCCGGAAGTCGCCCGCGAGAAGTTCGGTGAACTGCGTGCCCAGTACGAAGTCACCCGTCTCTCCATCCAGAAGAATGGTCGTGCCCACGACGACACCCAGGCCGCTATCGCCCAGCTGGCCGATGTGTTCCGTCAATTCCGCCTGATGCCCAAGCAGTTCGATCGCTTGGTCAACAACATGCGCGAGATGATGGAACGGGTCCGCGTGCAGGAACGCATCATCATGAAGCTCTGCGTTGAGCAGGCCAAGATGCCGAAGAAGACCTTCGTCGCGGCCTTCACCAACAACGAGTGCGAAACTGCCTGGTTTGAATACCAGAAACAGGCTGGCAAGGCCTGGTCTCCGCGTCTGGTCGAGATGGACGAAGAAGTGCTGCGTTCCATCGGCAAGCTGCAGCAGATCGAAGAAGAGACAGGTCTGTCGATCGCCCAGATCAAGGACATCAACCGTCGCATGAGCATTGGTGAGGCCAAGGCCCGCCGTGCGAAGAAAGAGATGGTCGAGGCCAACTTGCGTCTGGTTATCTCCATCGCCAAGAAGTACACCAACCGCGGTCTGCAGTTCCTGGATCTGATCCAGGAGGGCAACATAGGTTTGATGAAGGCGGTGGACAAGTTTGAATACCGTCGTGGCTACAAGTTCTCGACTTACGCTACCTGGTGGATCCGTCAGGCCATTACCCGCTCCATCGCGGATCAGGCCCGTACCATCCGTATCCCGGTACACATGATCGAGACCATCAACAAGCTCAACCGTATCTCCCGTCAGATGCTGCAGGAGATGGGTCGTGAACCGAACCCGGAAGAGCTGGCCATGCGCATGGGCATGCCGGAAGACAAGATCCGCAAGGTATTGAAGATCGCCAAAGAGCCCATCTCCATGGAGACGCCCATCGGTGATGATGAAGATTCCCACTTGGGCGACTTCATCGAAGATACCACCCTGGCGCTGCCAGCGGATGCTGCCACCAGCGAGAGCCTGCGCAACGCCACCCGCGAAGTGTTGGCTGGCCTGACCGCTCGTGAGGCCAAGGTACTGCGTATGCGCTTCGGTATCGACATGAACACTGACCACACCCTCGAGGAAGTGGGCAAGCAGTTTGACGTTACCCGTGAGCGTATTCGTCAGATCGAAGCCAAGGCGCTGCGCAAGCTGCGCCACCCGAGCCGCTCGGAAGTGCTGCGCAGCTTCCTGGACGAATAGTCCAGAGGCTTTTCCCTGAGCCGTCTCAAAAGCCCCGCCATGCGGGGCTTTGTTTTATCCGGTTTGGCGCTATGGTTGCTCCGGAGCACAGATTGGGTGATAGATGGACAAAAACTCGCCAAGTGGTTGATCTGCCTATGGACGGCTTATCCTGCATCCCCTATAATCCACGCCGCAAAACCAACATCATGGCCCCTTAGCTCAGTTGGTTAGAGCAGTCGACTCATAATCGATTGGTCGCCCGTTCAAGTCGGGCAGGGGCCACCACATTCAGACAAAGCCGCTCTTCGTGAGCGGCTTTGTCGTTTCTGGCGCTCACCAGCGCCGGTCCAGATCCTAGCCATAGGGCGCCATGCGCGCCGATAGGGGAGGCGCGTCTCGGGGGATGAAGACGCAGTATGCCTGCCCGTCGGCAAGTGGGGGCCCGCCATACGAAAAAGCCTCCCGCCGATATGGCAGGAGGCCTGTTTCAGTGCCCGAGAGTGTGAAAGCCTGGGGCTAGTGTTCAGGCTTACTGGGCGCTCAGGCTGTAGGTCAGAGTCTGGTCGTTGAAGCGCACCACATAGGCACCGATTACTGCCGTGGTGATGTCTGTCCCGGCCAGCTCGGCCACGCCGTCCTTGTTGGTGTCGCCGTAGTTCTGGGTCCAGTCACCCTTGACGTCGAACTTGAAGCGCTGGCCGCCGCTGGCATCACCGGTCCCGGTGAAATTGACGTTGGCCTGCCAGAGGTGATCGCTCACCAGCGTCATGGGGGTGGTGCCCCAGCCATTGGTGGTGCCACGGATATTCAGGCTGACGACATTCCTGGCATAGCCGACGCTGACCGGGGTCAGGCTGTATTGCAGGGTCTGGTCGTTGAAGCGCACCCGATACTGGCCAGTGACCTGGGTCAGTATGTCGGCGCCCCCCTGTTCGGCTACGCCATCCTTGTTGGTGTCACCGTAGTTCTGGGTCCAGTCTCCCTTGACGTCGAACTTGAAGCGCTGGTTGGCCTGGCCGTCGAAGGTGAGTATTGCCTCCCACTGATTGTCGGCAACCAGCGTCATGGCAAGGGATCCCCAGGCATTGGGGGTGCCGCGCAGGTGCAGGGTGGGTAGCACGCTGTTGTAGGCACCGTTGCTGTCGGTGACTGTCACCGTGGCGTTGGCACTGGCGGTCAGCCCTTCGGCATCGGTGACCGTCAGGGTGACGGTATGGGTGCCCGGGGTATCGAACTGGACGGTTTCAGTAGGGGCGCTGCCGCCGGTGGACCAGCTGTAGCTCGCCACACCTTCATCATCGGTGGAGGCGGAGCCATCGAACACCACGCTTTCCCCCGTCTTGATGCTGAGGTTCTTGGGCGAGAGGGCGGCGACCGGTGCCTGGTTGCTGGTGAGGGGAGTGATCGTATAGCGCAGGTCGCCTTCGCTCAGGGTGATGCGGTAGGTGCCCGCCCCGCTGACCTGGATATCCTTGCTGCTGCCCTTGTCGGCGATGCCGTCCCCTTCGTTGTCGCCGTAGTTCTCGGCCCAGTTGCCGAAGACGTCGAACTTGAAGCGTTGGGCACCGGTTGCGTCACCGTTGCCGGTCAGGGTGAGGGTGGCGGACCAGACACGGTTGGCATCGACTGTCATGGGGGTGTTGCCCCAGGCGTTGGGGGTGCCGCGCAGGTTCATGCTGCTGAACTTGTTGCCCGGCAGTGCAGAACCACCGCAGGGGCTGGCCTTGGTGCAACCGGCAATGATGGCGGCCGCCTTCATGCCGGGCACGTTCAGGCTGGCCTTGCCGCTGCCGTCGACGGTGACATAGCCGCCGCTGCAGTAGTCATTGCCGCCGAGGAGGTTGCAGTACTCGCCCGCTGGCAGGCCGGTCTGCACCGAGGCTATCAGGCTGCCGCTCTCGTTGTTGATGGCGACAAAGCCCTTGTCTCCCCGACTGAAGGCTATCTGGTTGTTGCCGTTATCCCACCAGTTGCTGACTGGCTGGCCTTCGGTCCTGTTGTGGAACAGGGCCATGTTCATGATGGTCGGGCGACGTTGTTCGCAGTTCCATTGGCCATCGGTGCAGGGCGTGCTGCCCGGTGCCCCCTTGTCGGTTTCATAGGTGCCCATGTTTTCGAAGCGGTAGCCCGACATCACCTGCTTCCAGCCATAGGGCCAGGCCATCATGAAGGTGTTGGCCAGATCGTAGCGGGCGCCGCTCATGAAGGTGAGCATGCCGCCGCCACCGTGGCCACGTTCGCGGTCGTGGTTGACCACGAAGACGAAGGCCTTGTTGGAGGGGAGCAGACCCCAGCTCTCGCCGAGCGTCTTGAGATTCTTGATCTGGCTGTTGAAGTTGGCGGCCAGATCCGTGCCGTATTTGAAGTCGGTGACGGTGTCGATGTAGGTGTAGCGGCCCGGTTGGATGTCGGGGGACTCTCCGCCTGCGCCGATCACCTCCAGGTAGGCCTTGGGGCTGCCTGCCTTGTCGAGGATGGCCTTCACCTCGCTCGGGGCCATGTGTTTGGCCGCATCGATACGAAAGCCCGCCACGCCCCAGCCAAGCAGGGTCTTCATGTAGGTGGCGATCTGATCCTGCACGTAGGGCGAGCCGGTGTTGAGATCCGGCATGCCGTAGAGGGCGCCGTTCCAGACGTTGTTGCTGTCGCCGTAGTTGGTGATGTCGCCGCTGTGGTGGAAGTCGTTGTAGCCGAACTGGGGATACTGATATTGCCCCGAGTTGTAGCTGCCGCCGCCGGTGGCGGTCCCGGTGCCCGAGGCAAGCTGGTTGAAGACGGCATCGGCGTAGACCTTGACCCCGACGGCGTTGCAGCGGGCGATCATGCTCCTGAGTTCCGCCTCACTGCCGCCGAAGCTGTTGAAGTTCTTGAAGCTGACGGGCTGATAGACGGTCCACCAGACTTGGCTCCCCTGCTTGTGTTCGGCGGGGGGGGTGATCTGGACACCGCCGAACCCCTTGGGACCGAGCACGGTCTCGCACTCGGTGGCGATGTCGTTGAACTTCCATTGGAACAGATGGACCATGACCCCTTCGGCGGCGGCTGTGTGGCTGAAAGAGCCCAGCACCGCGGCGAGCATGGCGGTTCGAAACACTGTGTTGTGCATGACGATTTTCCCTTCGATCTTGTAATTGACGTGTCACTGTCTTTATTTCGAACGGACCACAAACAACCTCGTTCGGCTCTGTAGCATTCATGAAATCGAGGCGATTGAAAATCGAACAGCGGAGATTAGTTAAGAATTGTGAATGAAAATGCTTTCATGACAGCGGGGGGCAAGAGGGGAAGCGTCGTGGCCGATGAGGGGCTAGAGCAACTGTGGCCACCGGAAAGGGGCGGTCTGCAGACGGATGAGCGGGTAAGGAAAGACGGGCACAATGATGCCCGTCTGGTTCAGAAATGGGGCTCCTGCTGGTGCTGCGATACCTGGCGCCGACGGCGGGGCAGCATGCGGGTCACCAGGTTGCTGCGCTGGCGCCAGGAGGTGTAGACGATGGCGCACAGGTGTAGGGCTATCATGGCCTGCAGGGCCCAGGTGCACCACTCGTGCCAGTCGTCCGCCCCCAGCTCGAAGCCGGTCTCGGTGTTCTGGAACCAGCCGCTACCGGCGGTGGCCAGGACGAGCAGCCAGAGTACCCAGACCGCCAGCTTGCCGCTGCCGTGATGGCCGGGCGCCGCAGGGGCGCGCTCGCGTAGCGCCACGGCCTGCTGGCGGAAATCGTCCCGGCTCGGGATGAGGGCGCGCAGGCGGGCATGGCCTCGAGCCAGGGTAAGCCCCCACAGCAGGCGCAACCCGATCAGGGCCATGGCGCCATAGCCCAGCCATTCATGCCACTCCTCACCCGCCTCGTTGAGCCAGAGGTTGCCGATGCAGACTGCCGCCACCCCCCAATGGGTGAGGCGGACCAGACCATCCCAGTGGAAGGGGTCAGCCTTTCTGCTTGGCATATTGGTGGTACTCCTTCTTCAGGTCATTGACCTTGGCCAGGTGGGCCTGGGCCTTCTCCTGATCACCGGCCTGCAGGGCCGCCAGGCTGGCATCCAGCTCGCTCTGCACCTTGTTCATGCCCTCGAGGAACTTCTCCTTCTTGGCGGTCGGCATGTTTCTCTCCTTGGCCACATCGAGCTGAGCCTTCATCTCCTTGATGTGCTTCTCCATGGTGGCCGCATCATCTGCCTTGACGGCCTGCTTGTAGTTGAAGCCGATCTTCTTCATCGGCTGCTCCAGATCGCCAGCCATGGCGGGCAGGGTCATCAGACCAAACATCAGGGGCAGCAGCAGGGGACGTACAGTTTTCAACATGGGATTTCCTTATGAGACGACGAGATTGCAGGTTCTTATGGCACTCATTTGAGTGCGGTATCATACAGCATGATGCCATGAAAGCGGGGCAATTGTATGGGGAAAGTGCGACCAATTGTGACGAAATGTGTGCATTGTGCTGTACATATGTAGTCAGAAGGAGATGAGCCGGGGGCGGAAACAGGGCGGCAACCCGGGGCCGTGGGCCCGAGGCGGCGAGAGGTGCGAAGGGGATGGATGCCACCTGCCACTACCATGCCGGGCTTGGGGGTAAGTCTGGTGCCGGCAGGGCGGTTCCCGGTGGCCCGGGCAGCAAAAAGGGCCCGCAGGCCCTTGTGTTCGGTGTGGAGAGGCAGCCTTTACTTGGCTTGCTCGCGTTCGATGGCGCGCCAGCCGATGTCCTTGCGGTAGAAGACACCGTCCCACTGAATGCGACCCGCCAGCTGGTAGGCGCGTTGCTGCGCCTCGGCGACGGTGTGGCCCAGCGCGGTGGCGCACAGCACGCGACCACCGGCGGTGACTATGGTGTCTCCTGCCAGCTGGGAGCCGGCATGGAATACTTTCTCGCCGCTCGCCTCTTCCACCGGCAGGCCGCTGATGGGCTTGCCCTGCTGGTAGTCACCGGGGTAACCACCCGCCGCCAGCACCACGCCGATGGCGACGCGGGGATCATAGATGGCTTCGACCTGATCCAGCTTGCCGGCACAGGCGGCCAGGCACAGCTCCACCAGATCGGAGCGCATGCGCAGCATGATGGGCTGGGTCTCGGGGTCGCCGAAGCGGCAGTTGAACTCGATCACCTTGGGGTTGCCCTGGGTATCGATCATCAGGCCGGCGTAGAGGAAGCCGGTGTAGACGTTGCCCTCGGCCGCCATGCCGCGCACTGTCGGCATGATCACCTGCTCCATCACTTTTTGATGCACCGCATCTGTCACTACGGGCGCCGGGGAGTAGGCCCCCATGCCGCCGGTGTTGAGGCCGGTGTCGCCGTCGCCGACCCGCTTGTGATCCTGGCTGGTGGCCATGGGCAGCACGTGCTCGCCGTCCACCATGACGATGAAACTCGCCTCTTCCCCGTCCAGGAACTCCTCGATCACCACACGGGCACCTGCGTCACCGAAGGCATTGCCGGAGAGCATGTCGCGCACTGCCGCTTCCGCCTCTTCGAGCTCCATGGCGACGATGACGCCCTTGCCTGCCGCCAGACCGTCAGCCTTGATGACGATGGGGGCACCCTTCTCGCGCAGGTAGGCAAGAGCGGGCTCCACCTCGGTGAAGTTCTGGTATTCGGCGGTGGGGATGGCGTGGCGCGCCAGGAAGTCCTTCGCGAAGGCCTTGGAGCCCTCCAGCTGGGCGGCGGCGGCGGTCGGGCCGAAGATGGCGAGCCCTTCGGCACGGAAGGCATCCACCACCCCTTTCACCAGGGGCGCTTCCGGCCCGACGATGGTGAGACCGATCTGCTGGGCCTTGGCGAAGGCCAGCAGGCCCTGGATGTCGGTCGCCTCGATGGCGACGTTCTCTATGCTGCCCTCGTGGGCGGTGCCGGCATTGCCGGGGGCGACGAACACCCGGGTCACCATGGGGGATTGCTTGGCTTTCCAGGCCAGGGCGTGCTCACGGCCGCCGTTGCCAATGATCAGTACTTTCATCGTATCGCTCGCTTCTATTTGTGATAACCGCCTGGGGCTGCGGTTGAAAATAGTCAGTTGAAAAGAGACAACAAAAGGGCCGCCAGTGGCGGCCCTGACTCATCAGTGACGGAAATGGCGCATGTTGGTGAACACCATGCACATGCCGTGCTCGTTGGCGGCCTCGATCACCTCGTTGTCACGCATGGAGCCACCTGGCTGGATGACGCAGGAGATGCCTGCGGCAGCGGCGGCATCGATACCGTCGCGGAACGGGAAGAAGGCGTCGGAGGCCATGACGGAGCCCGCGACGGTCAGCCCTTCATCTTCGGCCTTGATGCCGGCGATCTTGGCGGAGTAGACCCGGCTCATCTGGCCGGCACCCACGCCTATGGTCTGGCCGTCTTTGGCATAGACGATGGCGTTGGACTTGACGAACTTGGCGACCTTCCAGCAGAACAGCAGGTCTTTGAGTTCAGCCTCGGTCGGCTGGCGTTGGCTGACCACGGTCAGATCCCCCAGGGTGACCATGCCGTGATCCCGCTCCTGCACCAGCAGGCCGCCGTTGACGCGTTTGAGGTCAAAGCCCTGGGCCGGGGCAGTCCACTGGCCGCATTCCAGCAGACGCACGTTCTGCTTGGCTGCCACCGCCTCGCGGGCCGCCTGGCTGATGCTGGGGGCGATGATCACCTCGACGAACTGACGGGCAACGATGGCCGCCGCGGTGGCACCATCCAGCTCGCGGTTGAAGGCGATGATGCCGCCAAAGGCGGAGGTGGGGTCGGTCTGGTAGGCGCGATCGTAGGCACCCAGCAGATCCTCACCGATGGCGACGCCACAGGGGTTGGCGTGCTTGACGATGACGCAGGCCGGCTCGGCGAACTCCTTCACGCACTCCAGCGCCGCGTCTGTGTCGGCGATGTTGTTGTAGGAGAGTGCCTTGCCCTGCAGCTGGACGGCGCTTGCCACCGAGCCCGGTGCGGCCTGCTCTTCGGCGTAGAAGGCGGCAGCCTGGTGGCTGTTCTCGCCGTAGCGCATGTCCTGCTTCTTGATGAACTGGGCGTTGAAGGTGCGCGGGAAGCGGGACTCGGCGTCACCCTCCTTGTTGTCACCGTAGGAGGGGACCAGGGTGCCGAAGTAGTTGGCGATCATGCCATCGTAGGCGGCGGTGTGCTCGAAGGCCGCGATGGCCAGATCGAAGCGGGTAGCCAGGGTCAGGCTGTTGCCGTTGCCATCCATCTCGGCGATCACCCGGCCGTAATCGGCCGCCTTGACGACGATGGTGACGTCCTTGTGGTTCTTGGCGGCGGAACGAACCATGGTCGGGCCGCCGATGTCGATGTTCTCGACGGCGTCTTCCAGGGTGCAACCTGGCTTGGCCACGGTGGCGGCGAAGGGATAGAGGTTGACGACGACCATGTCGATGGGGGAGATAGCGTGCTGGGCCATGATGGCGTCATCCCGGTCGCGGCGGCCGAGGATGCCACCGTGTACCTTGGGATGCAGGGTCTTGACCCGGCCATCCATCATCTCGGGGAAGCCGGTGTAGTCGGAGACCTCGGTCACCGGCAGGCCCGCGTCGGCCAGCAGCTTGGCGGTACCACCGGTGGAGAGCAGGGCCACGCCACGCTCGTTGAGTGCCTTGGCAAATTCCAGGATGCCAGTCTTGTCAGACACACTCAGCAGCGCACGGCGAATGGGTCGAGCTTGTTCCATCACACTATCGTCCTCAGCATAACGGGGACCGTTCCATGGGAGGCGAGGCTCAACACAGAGAGTCCCCAAATAAATGGAAGTGGGGGATTTCGCAAACCACTCTCGCCCGGCGAGCCGGCAAAAGCGTTTTAGGAAATGCCCGCTTGACGCGACGCTCTCTTGTGGGCGCGTATTCTACACAAAAAATGTGAGCTGTGGTGGATTTTTTAAAGAGACAAAGCCTTGTGTGGTGCGGTGTTAAACGTTTTCTGGTGGATTTTTGCGAAACGTTTGTCTTTTCAGTGTTTTGAGGGTAAAGGGTCGGGATGGCCCGGGTTGTCTACTGCTTTCCTGCCTTTGGCTGGCAATCGCCGGGCAAAGGGGCGATAGTGGAAGCCGGTTTATATTGAGTACCATGTCTGGCGGGAGAGGAAGGATGTATCGGATCGGGGAACTGGCCAAGGCGTGCGGGGTGAAGGCGGACACCCTGCGCTTTTACGAGAAGAACGGACTCATCTCGCCGGGGATCCGCAACGAGTCGGGCTATCGCCTCTACGGCGAGCAGGACAGGCGGCGGCTGGAGTTCATCATCCGCGCCAAGTCGGTGGGCTTCTCCCTGGCGGATATCGGTGAACTGCTCTCGCTCGACACCAACAAGGCGCGGGTGACCTGTCAGGAGGTGAAGGCGGTGGCCGATGCCAAGCTTGAACAGGTGGAGCAGAAGATAGTGGAGCTGACCCGTTTTCGCGAGAACCTGAAGTCGCTCTCCGACATCTGCTGCGGCGGCCCGCGCTCGGCGGAGCACTGCGCCATCCTGGAAACCCTGGAATCCGGCGCCCCTTCCCGTCACGAGCATCACGACCATGAACACTGAACATCATCGCCCCCGGATCTCTGCCTTCCTTGCCCTCTCCCTCGACGGCTTTATCGCGGGGGAGGGGAACGATCTTGCCTGGCTGGATCCCTATAACGGCGACTCCCAGGAGGAGACCGGCTACAGCGCCCTGATGGCCAGCACCGATCTGCTGCTGATGGGGCGTAACAGCTATGACATAGTGCGCACCTTCCCCGAGTGGCCCTACGGCGACAAACCCGTGGTGGTGTTGACCCACAGGCCCGCCGAGCCTCGGCCTCACGTCTCCTTTCGGCAGGGGGCGCTGGCGCAGGTGCTCGGGGAGTTGTGGCAGGAGGGGGCGCGCCACATCTATCTGGATGGTGGCGAGGTCGTGAGGCAGGGCCTGCAGGCCGGGCTGGTGGACGAGCTGATTCTGTTCTGGGTGCCAGTCACCCTGGGACGCGGCGTTTCCCTGTTTGCCGGCGCCCTGCCCGGGCGCCTGGTGCCTGTGTCCAGCACAGTGCTGCCGAGCGGCCTGGTACGGGTGGTCTATCACCCGGCCTGAGCCCTTGCAGGCGGGCGGCAAGAGGCGCACAATCGGTGCGTTTTTTCGCCGTCCTGAGCTGCCGCCCCGGCCTCTCGTTCGGCAAAGTGCCATTCATCACCATCACTGCAAAGGAGCCAGCATGGCCAAGAAGAAGGTGGCCCTCGCCACCACTGAACCCGTCCACGATCATCAGCGCGGGGTCATCCAGGACAACCACCTCAAGGCATTGGTGACCTCAACCCTGTTTCAGGCCAGGGTCGAGCCAAGCAAGAAGGGCAAGGGCAGCTACCAGCGCAAGGCCAAGCACGGCAAGCGGTGGGAGCCCGGTCAACAGCAGATGGTGTGCATCTGCTGCTGAGCGGGTTTCTGCTTTGGAACCTGTCCACGATCTTGCTGCGAGGCCGTGATCAAGGCTCATGTGCTGCTCGGAATCCTCATGTGTACTTACACACTCCGGTTCCTGCGCTGCTCTTCACCTTGCTGACAGCCTCTCGCGACAGACCGTGAACAGGTTCTTGGAACCAAAACAAGCGGGGCGCTCATGGCGCCCCGCTTGTGTTCCATCTGGTTAAAGGCGGTTACCTCATTCGTCCATAAAGAGCTCGAGCAGTACGTTCAGGTAGCGATGGCCGAGGGACGTCAACTGCCAGCTGTCGCCGAGATCCTCGATAAGCTCCTTGGTCTGGGCGATGGCCAGCATAGTCTCCACCCGCTCCAGCGGCAGCCCGGTATAGGCCTCGAACTCCGCCTTGGGGGCGGGCTCGAACAGCCGGAAGCGGTTCATGAAGTACTCCAGCGGCAGATCGTCCTCGGTCACCGTCCACTGGCTGTCCAGATAGGGGCGGGCAGGGGCCAGATACCCCTTGGGGTGCTTCACCTTGGCGGTGCGCAGGATCTGCTGGTTCGCGAGATCCGTCACCTTGCCGTGGGCGCCGCAGCCGATGCCCAGATAGTCACCAAAGCGCCAGTAGTTGAGGTTGTGGCGACACTGATAGCCCGCCTTGGCGTAGGCCGAGATCTCGTACTGCTGATAACCCCGGGCGGTGAGCATGGCGTGACCCTGCTCGTAGATGTCCCACAGGGTGTCGTCCTCCGGCAGCTTGGGGGGCTTGGAGGCGAACGCCGTGTTCGGCTCTATGGTGAGCTGATACCAGGAGAGGTGCGGCGGCGCGCAGTCGATGGCCTGCTGCAGATCATAGAGGGCGTCCTCCAGGCTCTGATCCGGCAGGCCGTGCATCAGATCCAGGTTGAAGGTGGGCAACTTGATGGCGTGGGCCAGCTCAGCTGCCTTGCGCGCCTCTTCCGGGCCGTGAATGCGGCCGAGGCGGGTCAATTTTTCCTGCTGGAAGCTCTGCACCCCGATGGAGATGCGGTTGATGCCTGCCTGCTGGAAGCCGGCGAACTTGTACGCCTCCACCGTGCCCGGGTTGGCCTCCATGGTGATCTCGCAATCCGGGGTCAGGGCGATGCGTGCGCGCACCCCGTCCAGCAGCGCTTGCATGGCTTCCACGGAGAGCAGACTCGGCGTACCACCGCCGATGAAGATGGAGGAGAGGGGACGCCCCTGGGCCCAGTGCAGATCCTTATCCAGATCCTCCAGCAGGGCGGCCACGTACTCGAGGTGGGGCAGCTCCCCCTTCTGGGCGTGAGAGTTGAAGTCGCAGTAGGGGCACTTCTGGACGCACCAGGGCACATGGATATAGAGGGAGAGGGGCGGCAGTTGCAGCATGGTGTTTCCAGTATTCAAAAAATCAAAATGGGGGCCGGTCGGGTGGCCCCCATTGTAGATGAAATGCGTGCCGGCGTATCCCGGCGCCCGGTCGGGTCTCAGTGCGCCGCGGCTAGCGCCGCCTTGAGCTTGACCAGGGCCTGGCCGCGATGGCTGAGCTGGTTCTTGAGCTCTGCCGGCATTTGGGCCGAGGTGCAGTCGTGGTCGGGGACGAAGAACACGGGGTCATAGCCAAAGCCATGCTGGCCGCGGGGTTCGTCGATGATCATCCCCTCCCAGCTCGCCTGGCAGATGATGGGGGTGGGATCGTCGGCGTGGCGCATGTAGACCAGCACGCACCAGAAGCGGGCGCTCTTGAGGTAGTCGGGGGCGCCTTGCAGCTCGGCCAGCAGCTTGTCGATGTTCTCCTTGTCGCTGGCACCGGCACCGGCAAAACGGGCGGAGTAGACGCCGGGGCGACCGTGCAGCAGGTCTACTTCGAGGCCTGAGTCGTCAGCGACGGCGGGCAGGCCTGTGATGCGGGCGGCGTGGCGTGCCTTGATGATGGCATTTTCGACGAAGGTGGTGCCGGTCTCGTCGGCATCGGAGACCGCAAACTCGCTCTGTGGGATCACCTGGATCTTCATATCGGCCAGCATGGCGGCCAATTCCTTCACCTTTTTCTGGTTCCCTGTTGCCAGGACAAGCTTGTTCATCACACACCTCCGCAAAAATAATCTGCGCATTCTATGCGGGGCAGGGGTTTAGTAAAAGCGCCAATTGCCCGGGATCCGGTGCCGACGGACGATCCGGGTTCCACCCCCTGAGAGGTAGAATGGATACATGTTTCCCGGAAGGAATAACCAAAGTGATTAAATACCATTTCAATTCATTACTGTGAGTCAGTAGACTCGCGCCCCAATCGATTTTCCCCCTAGGCCTTGAGGTGACTGATGCCATTGATTCTTCTGCTTGTACTCCTGGTGCTGTTCAGCCCGCTGGCCATCGACATCTATCTGCCTGCCATCCCGCAGATGGCCGAGCAACTGGGAGCCGAGGTGACCCTGATGCAGGGCACCATCACCTGGTTCCTGTTCAGCATGGGATTGGGCCAACTGCTGGTGGGGCCGCTCGCCGACCGCTATGGCCGCAAACCCATCGCGTTGGGGGGGGGGCTGCTCTACGGGCTGAGCGCCCTGGCAGCCGGTTTTGCCGCCAGCCTGGGTGAGCTGATGTTGGCGCGGGTGCTGCAGGGCTTCGGTGCCTGTGCCACCTCGGTGGCCGCCTTCTCGGTGGTGCGTGACAGCTATGGCCCCAAGAAGAGCGGCCAGATGATCTCCTACCTGAACGGCGCCATCTGCTTCATTCCCGCCCTGGCGCCCCTGCTCGGTGGCTGGCTCACCGCCAAGGCGGGCTGGTCGGCGAACTTCTGGTTTATGGCGGGTTATGCCGTTGTGGTAGGCAGCTGGCTGCTGTGGCGGATGCCGGAGACCCGTCCAGAGGAGACCAGCAGCAGCGGCCCGCTCATCAGCTGGTCCCGTTACAGCCCTGTGCTACGCTCCCCGAGCTTCCTGTTCAACGCGGCGCTCTGCATGCTGGCGATGGCGGTGATCCTGGCCTATGTCACGGCGGCGCCGGTACAGCTGATGGTGAAGCTGGGTCTGGACATGAACGGGTTCAGCTACTGGTTCACCGCCAATGCGGCGCTCAACATCCTGGCCTGCTTCCTGGCGCCGCGCTTCATCGCCAGGGTGGGACCGAGACGCACCCTGCGCATCGGCCTGCTGGTATTGCTGCTGTCGGCCATCCTGCTGACGCTGACCATGTACCTGGCGCACCCGCTGGCGATGATGGGGCCCGTGTTCCTCTCCAGCATCGGCTTTGCCATGATACTTGGGGCCTCGGCCGGTATGGCGCTGGCCCCCTTCGGTCACTGCGCCGGTACCGCCGCCGCCCTGCTCGGCCTGTTCCAGATGAGCGGCTCAGGCGCCCTGGTGGGGATCACCGGATGGTTGATGCCGGATCCCCTGAGCCAGCTGGCGCTGCACATGTGGCTACTGTTGCCCCCCTTGCTGATGCTGATGACACGGCAGGGACGCCGCTTGTGTTTGCAATAAATCCTGTGCTCTGATGAGCGCAAGCGGGGGCTTCTGGCCCCCTTGCTTTTTTGGGCGCGCAGTTGCCAGGTGCCTATCATATTGGACAGTTCAGCGGAGAATCCCATGAGTCAGACAATCAACGCCGCCCTGGTGGGCTATGGCTTTGCAGGCCAGACCTTCCACGCCCCCTTCCTGACCAGCACTCCCGGGCTTGCCTTGCGCTGGGTGGTGAGTCGGGATGCCGCCAAGGTACAGGCCGAGCTGCCCGGCTGCCGCGTCGGCTCGCTGGACGAGGTGCTGGCCGACAGCACGGTCGATCTGGTGGTGATAGCGACACCCAACGACACCCATGCCCCCATCGCTCGTCAGGCGTTGCTCGCGGGCAAGCACGTGGTGATCGACAAGCCGTTCGCGCTGGATCTGGTCGAAGCCGAGGCGCTCGTCGAGCTGGCCGAGAAGCAGCAGCGGCTGCTCAGCATCTTCCACAACCGGCGCTGGGACGGGGACTTCCTCACGGTACGCCGCCTGCTGGCAGAAGGAGCGCTGGGCAAGATCGCCCAGTTTGAATCCCACTTCGATCGTTACCGCCCCGAGGTGCGTCAACGCTGGCGCGAGGCGGGCGGCCCGGGTTCCGGGCTCTGGTTCGATCTCGGTCCCCACATCCTCGATCAGTCGCTGCAGCTGTTCGGTCAGCCGGACTGGATCCAGGCTGATTTGGCCGCCCAGCGCCCCGGCGCCCTGAGCGATGACTACTTCCACGTGGTGTTGGGCTATGGCGAAATGAGGGTCGTGCTGCACGGCAGTTGCCTGGTCTCTGCCATCATGCCGCGCTTCGTCATTCATGGCAGCGAAGGATCCTTCATCAAGTTCGGCATGGATGTGCAGGAGGAGCAGCTCAAGCTCGGTCTGCGCCCGCCTGCGGCGAACTGGGGCCTGGATCCTGAGCCCGGCCAGCTCAGCCGCATGGTGGAGGGACAGTCCCGGGTGCAGGCGGTGAGCGGGGAGGCCGGGGATTATGGTGCCTACTACCGCGGTGTCTGCGCCGCCATCAGGGGGGAAGCCGGCAATCCGGTGCCTGCGGTGGAGGCTCTGGCGGTGATGGCACTGCTGGATCTGGCCAGAGAGAGCGATAGCCAGGGGCGGCGGCTGAGCTGTCAGAAGCTGTCTGACTGAGGACTCTTTCCCGTCACGGGTGACGACAACCAAAATGGCAACGATTGACTGACAACCGTCCTCTTGTTGGTGTTTAATTGTGCTGTCTTGCGTCAATAAAGGCGTATTGTATTAATATTTGTCGTTGCAGTAGTTCTTTTTATCTAGCCAACGAGAAAATATCATTGTGATACGCGTTTTCATTGGCCGCATATGGGGATATATTTCGCGCGCCTCCTGACTCCCGGTGGCTGGTTTTTTTTACCGGGAGCGAAGACGCACAGTGATGGTCATTGACACCATCTCTCCATCTTTTTTTGAGGGTATGCACATGAACAAAGTACTGGTAGCCGGTATCCTGGGTCTGATGTTGACCGCCTGTGGTCAGAAAGAAGAAGCCGCCGCTCCGGCCGCTACTCCGGCCGCCGACGTTGCTGCAACTGTTAGCGAAGCTGCCTCTACCGTAGAGAAGGCCGCTTCCGAAGCGTCTGCTACCGTCGAGAAGGCTGCTGCTGACGTGGCCACCAAGGCAGAAGCTGCTGTGAGCGATGCCAAGGCCAACTAAGCCTGCACCTCATAAAAAAACGGGCCCGGCGGTAACGCCGGGCCCGTTTTTTTATGGCCACTGCGGGCGCAGATGCCCCGGTCAGGGTAGCGGCTCCACCAGCAGGATATGGGAGTCATATCCCGTCACTCGGACTCTGCTGCCCGCCGTCAGCGGCTGGTTGCAGCGCACCGTCCAGACGGTGTCATCCAGATGCACCCGGCTGGTCCCCTGGATCACCTCATCCAGCAGGGTCAGCTCCCGGCCCAGATAGCTCTGCATCCGCTCGTTGATGGGGGCGGCCGCATCGCGGCTCGAGCGGTCGCGCTTGTGCTGCCAGCGCCACCAGGCCCAGGTGGTCACCAGGGACTGAGCCGCGAACAGCAACAACTGGGCCTGCCAGCCGAAGGGCCAGATCAGCAGCAAGATCCCCACCTCCAGGGCGGCGATGCCAGTCCAGAGCAGAAACCCCACCGACCCCAGCACCTCGATGGCCAGCAGCACGAAGCCGAGCCCCAGCCAGTGCCAGTGGGTCAGCCCCTCGAACAGGGCTGTCATGACTTGCCGACCTTGCCATCTTTGTTGAACAGCTCGGCCATGCCCGCCACCGAGCCAATCAGGCTACCTGCCTCCAGCGGCATCATGATGATCTTGCTGTTGGGGCCTTCCCCGATGCGGGCCAGGGCCTCGGTGTATTTCTGGGCCACGAAGTAGTTGATGGCCTGCATGTCTCCTTCCGCTATGGCTTTTGAGACCATATGGGTCGCCTTGGCTTCCGCCTCGGCGGCACGCTCCCGCGCCTCGGCGGCGAGGAAGGCGGCCTGACGTTCCCCCTCGGCTTTCAGGATTTGGGACTGCTTCTCCCCTTCGGCTTTCAGGATCTTGGACTGGCGTACCCCTTCGGCCTCCAGCACTTCGGCCCGTTTCTGCCGCTCGGCCTTCATCTGGGCGTTCATGGCTTCCACCAGCGCCAGCGGCGGGCGCACATCCTTGATCTCGATCCGGGTCACCTTGATGCCCCAGGGGGCGGTGGCGGCATCCATGGTGCGCAGCAGCTTCTCGTTGATGGTGTCGCGCTGGGAGAGCATCTCGTCCAGCTCCATGGCGCCGAGCACGGTCCGCATGTTGGTCATGGTGAGATTGCGGATGGCACTGGTGAGATCGTTGACCTCATAGGCTCCCTTGCGGGCATCCACCACCTGCACGAAGCTGATGGCGTCTATGGTGACGTTGGCGTTGTCCCGGGAGATCACCTCCTGGGCCGGAATGTCCAGCACCTGCTCCATCATGATGATCTTGTGGCCGACCCTGTCCACATAGGGGATCAGCAGGTTGAGACCGGGGGAGAGGGTACGGGTGTAGCGGCCGAAGCGCTCCACAGTCCAGTTGAAACCCTGGGGCACTATCTTGATGCCCGCACTCAGGGTGGCCAGCACCAGGAATACGAAGATCCCCAGCACAATCAATGACTCATTCATGATAAAGCTCCTTATGAAACACTTTCACTAGCCTAGAGTCTGGTGCGAACCACCACAAGGACATTCGCTCCCCTTTGCCACGACATGGTTTTGCTAATTACTAAAACGCATTAAAGAGCATTTTTTATTATTTTGAGGGATAAGGACTCCTGCCTATAGTCGCCCCAGATGTCGTCGTATGCCGAGGAGTGGGCCCTGATGGATTATTTACCTATGTTTGCCAGGTTGGAAGGCCGCCCGGTATTGCTGGTGGGCGGGGGCGAGGTCGCCCTGCGCAAGGCGCGCCTTTTGCTGGCGGCAGGTGCCCGGCTGACCCTGGTCTCTCCCGAGCTCGAGCCCGAATTCCATGAGTTTGCCGGTCGCTTCACCCATGTGGCGGCGCGCTTCGATCCTGCCCATCTGGCCGGCCAGATCCTGGTGGTGGCGGCGACCGACGATCTCGAGGTCAATGCCCTCGTTTATCAGAGCGCCAACCAGCTCGGTCTGTTCGTCAATGTGGTGGACGATCCCGAGCGCTCCAGCTTTATCTTCCCCTCCATCATCGACCGTTCGCCCCTGATGGTGGCCGTCTCCAGCGGTGGCAAGGCCCCCGTGCTGGTGCGCCTGTTGCGCGAACGGCTCGAGAGCCTGCTGCCCCGCCATCTGGGCGGTCTGGCTGAACTCTCGGGCCGGGTGAGGGTCAAGGCCAAGCGGGTGCTCGCTTCTCTCTCCGATCGCCGCCGCTTCTGGGAGCGAGCCTTTGCCTCCAACACCCTCGCCGGTCTGATCGAGAAAGCCGATTGGCAGGGGGCCGAGGACTGGCTCAATGAGGGGCTGGACAAGGCCCAAACCGAAGTGGGAGAGGTGGTGCTGGTAGGGGCGGGCCCAGGGGATCCTGGCCTCCTGACCCTCAAGGCGCTGCAACAGATCCAGCAAGCCGAAGTGGTGCTCTATGACCAGTTGGTCTCCCCGGAGATCCTGGATCTGGTGCGTCGCGACGCCACCCTGCTGTCGGTTGGCAAGAAGGCCGGTGCCCACAGCGTGCCCCAGGAAGAGACCAATCGCCTGCTGGTGGAATACGCCAGGGCGGGCAACCGGGTGGTGCGGCTCAAGGGGGGGGATCCTTTCATGTTCGGCCGCGGCGGCGAGGAGCTGGAAGTGCTGGCAGAGGAGGGCATTCCCTTCTCCGTGGTGCCCGGCATCACGGCTGCCGCCGGTGCCACCGCCTATGCGGGCATTCCGCTCACTCACCGTGACCATGCCCAGAGCGCCGTCTTCATCACCGGCCACTGCCAGAAGGAGGGCAAGGAGCCCGATTGGCAGCAGCTCGCGGCCACCAACCAGACCCTGGTCATCTACATGGGGCTGATGCGCTCCGAGCATATCCAGCAGCAGCTGGTGAGCCATGGCCGAAGCAGCGCTACCCCCATCGCCATCATCGAGCGGGGCACCACGGCGCGGCAGCGGGTACTGACCGGCACCCTGGACGAACTAGCCGAACTGGCCCAGCAGGCGGTGAGCCCGTCCCTCATCGTCATCGGCGAGGTGGTGGCCTTGCGCAAGCAACTTGCCTGGTTTGGCGAGCAGGGTGGCGAACAGGCCGAGACAGAGGCGAGCCGCTACGAACTCAAGCTGGTGACCCTGGCCTGAGGGCTGTGACCCGAACCGATTTGACGGTGTGGCCAAGGCGGCACCGAACTGAACCAGAACTGCGCCCCGAGCAGGCGCGATAGCAATGAACCGAGGACCCAGACATGGACCGTGAAAGACTTACCCACTTGCAACAGCTGGAAGCCGAGAGCATCCACATCATCCGCGAGGTGGCCGCCGAGTTCGAGAACCCGGTGATGATGTACTCCATCGGCAAGGACTCCTCCGTCATGCTGCACCTGGCCCGCAAGGCCTTCTATCCGGGCAAGATCCCCTTCCCGCTGCTGCACGTGGACACCAACTGGAAGTTCAAGGAGATGATCAAGTTCCGGGACGAGACCGCCAAGAAGTACGGGCTGGATCTCATCGTCCACAAGAACCCAGACGGCCTGGCCATGGACATCAACCCCTTCGTGCACGGCAGCGGCAAGCACACCGACATCATGAAGACAGAGGGGCTCAAGCAGGCGCTCAACAAATACGGCTTCGATGCCGCCTTCGGCGGCGCCCGCCGCGACGAGGAGAAGTCCCGTGCCAAGGAGCGGGTCTACTCCTTCCGCGACAAGTCCCACCGCTGGGATCCGAAGAACCAGCGCCCGGAGCTGTGGCGCGTCTACAACAGCCAGGTCAACAAGGGGGAGAGCATCCGGGTGTTCCCGCTCTCCAACTGGACCGAGCTCGACATCTGGCAATACATCTACCTCGAGAACATCGACATTGTGCCGCTCTACTTTGCCGCCCATCGCCCGGTCGTTGAGCGCAATGGCATCAAGATCATGGTGGATGACGAGCGCATGCCCATAGGCCCGGAAGACGAGGTGAAGCAGGAGCTGGTGCGCTTCCGCACCCTGGGTTGCTACCCGCTGACCGGTGCCATCGACTCCAATGCCACCACCCTGCCGGAGATCATCGAAGAGATGCTGATCACCACCTCGAGCGAGCGGCAAGGGCGGCTCATCGACCACGATCAGGCCGGCTCCATGGAGCAGAAGAAGCGTCAGGGATATTTCTAAGGAATCGCAACATGAACAACCACATTCAGACCGCCATCAGCGAACAGGGCATTGAAGCCTACCTGCACGCCCAGCAGCACAAGAGCCTGCTGCGCTTTCTCACCTGCGGCAGCGTGGACGACGGCAAGAGCACTCTCATCGGCCGCCTGCTGCACGACTCCCAGCAGATCTATGAAGATCAGTTGAAAGCGCTGGAGTCCGACAGCCAGAAGCTCGGCACCACAGGCGAGAAACTGGACCTGGCACTGCTGGTGGACGGCCTGCAGGCGGAGCGCGAGCAGGGCATCACCATTGATGTGGCCTACCGCTATTTCTCCACCGCCAAGCGCAAGTTCATCATCTCGGACACCCCGGGCCACGAGCAGTACACCCGCAACATGGCCACCGGCGCCTCCACCTGCGATCTCGCCATCATATTGATCGACGCCCGCAAGGGAGTGCTGGATCAGACCCGTCGCCACAGCTTTATCGCCAGCCTGCTCGGCATCAAGCAGTTCGTGGTGGCGGTCAACAAGATGGATCTGGTGGAGTTCAGCCAGGAGGTGTTCGATCGCATCAGTGCCGAGTACCGTGAATTCGCCAGGAAGCTCAGCGTCGACACCATCCACATAGTGCCGGTCTCGGCTCTGGACGGTGACAACGTGGTGAACCCGAGCGACAAGCTGGCCTGGTACGAAGGCGAGACCCTGCTCTCCCTGCTGGAGAGCGCCGAGGTGGAGCGCGAGCTGGAGCGTCACCCGGTGCGCCTGCCGGTGCAGTACGTGAACCGCCCCAACCTCGATTTTCGCGGCTTCGCGGGCACCCTGGCCTCCGGCATCCTGCGGGTTGGCGACCGGCTGGCGGTGCTGCCGTCGGGCAAGGAGAGCACCGTGACCCGCATCGTCACCTTCGACGGGGATCTGGAATATGCCCTACCGGGTCAGGCCATCACGGTCACCTTCGCGGACGAGATCGACATCAGCCGGGGCGACCTGCTGGTGGATGCGGCGAAAAAGCCACAGGTGACTCAGAACGTGCTGGCTCACATCGTCTGGATGGGGGAAGAGTCCCTGCAACCGGGCCGGGTCTATGACGTCAAGCTGGCCACCAAGAAGAGCCGCGGCCAGGTGGAGGCCATTCGCCACCGCATCGAGATCAACAAGCTGGACGAGCTGCCCGCCTCCGAGCTCAAGCTCAACGAGATCGGCCTGTGCGAATTCAGCCTGACCGACCCGGTGGCGTTCGACCCCTACAAAGAGATCCGCGATACCGGCAGCTTCATCCTGATCGATCGGCTGACCAACGTCACCGTGGGTGCGGGCATGATAGTGGAAGGGCTGGCGGCCAAGGCAGTGAAAGGGCAATACAGCGAGTTCGAAGTGGAGCTCAACGCCCTGGTGCGCAAGCACTTCCCCCACTGGCAGGCGCTGACCATCAGCAACGATTCCGGCAAGGAGTAAGCCCATGACCTGGCAACAATCCCTGGTGCTGGGTCTGCTGGCTGCCCTCGTCGCCCTGCTGATCCAGGGCAAACTCCGGCCGGCGCTGCTCTTCTCGGGCGCCGTGCTCATCACCTATCTGAGCGGCCTGGCGGACATCAACGCCGTGGTGGCGGGTTACACCAACAGCGCCCTGCTGACCCTAGTGTTGCTGCTGCTGGTGTCGCTCGCGGTGGAGAAGACCCGGGTCATGAGCTGGTTCGCCAACCTGGTGGGCACCGGCTCCTTCAACAAGGTGCTGGTGAAGGTGTGGTTCTCCACCGCCTTCCTGTCGGCCTTCGTCAACAACACCGCCGTGGTGGCCTCCATGCTGGGGGCGGTCAAACGCAACCCCAACCATGCGCCCTCCCGGCTGCTGCTGCCCATGTGCTTCGCGGCGACCTTTGGCGGCGTGCTGACCCTGATCGGCACCTCCACCAATCTCATCGTCAACAGCTTCCTCATCAAGATGGGGGCGCCGCCGCTCGGTATGTTCGACTTCTTTATGGTGGGAGCAGGGACATTGCTGACCGGCCTGGTCGCCGTGTTGCTGTTTGCCCGTCACCTGCCGGAGCAGGACACCGAGATGAGCCGGGAATCCGGCTACTTTCTCGAGGCCAAGGTGGGCCCCGGTTCCCCCATGGCCGGGCGCAGCGTCAAGGAGAACGGCCTGCGCAGCCTGAAAAGCCTTTATCTTGCCGAGATCATCCGCGGCGATCAGGTGATCTGCCCGGTGCAGCCGGAGCATGAGCTGCACGAAGGGGACATGCTGCTGTTTTGCGGCGACGTGGAGAGTGTCGGCGTGTTGCAGGAGCTCAAGGGGCTGGATCTCTACGGCCAGCACCGCCTCAACGGCCAGCATCTGGTGGAGGTGATCGTCAGCCACAGCTCGCGCCTGGTGGGTCAGACCATCAAGGATGCGGAGTTTCGCACCCACTTCGATGCGGTGGTGCTGGCGGTGCGCCGGGGCGAGACCCAGCTCACTGGCGGCCTCGGCCAGATTGAACTGCACGCCGGTGATACCCTGCTGCTGGCCCCCGGCCCCAAGTTTGCGGGCAACAAGTCCCTCTCCCGGGAGTTCGTGGTGGTGAGCGGGCTGGAAGCCTCCACCCGCCTCGATGGCAAGCGCAGCGCCGCCGTGGTGCTGGGCTTTCTCGGGGTGCTGGCGCTCTCGGTGTTCGATCTGGTGCCGCTGTTCAAGGGCTTGCTGCTGATGCTGGTGGCGCTGCTGCTCACCCGTATCCTGACCCTGGACGAGATCCGTCGCCGCTTTCCGCTGGACATCTGGCTGGTGGTGGGCGGGGCGCTGGCCATCGCGGATCAGCTGGAGAAGAGCGGGCTGGCCAGGTTGATTGCCGACTGGCTGATGGGGGAGTTCAACGGCTCTAGCCCCATCATCGCCTTTATCGGCATCTACCTGTTCACCCTGGTGCTGACCGAGCTGATGAGCAACAACGCCGCCGCGGCCCTGGCCTTCCCCATGGGCTACCAGCTGGCGCTCAGCATGGACGTCTCCACCATGCCGTTCATCCTGGCGGTGCTGTTCGGGGCCAGCTCCAGCTTTATACTGCCCTACGGCTACCAGACCAACCTCATGGTCTATGCGGCGGGCAACTACAAGATGCCGGACTACCTCAAGCTGGCGGTGCCTGTCTCCCTGGCCTACAGCATCGGGGTGATCGTCATGGTGCCCCTGCTGTTTCCGTTTTAAGGCGCAACCCTCTTCGTTTTGGGGCCCTGATGCCTCGCAAGGAGTTTGAATGAGCAATATCGTGTGGCATGCCCATGCCGTCGACAAAGAGAGCCGGGCAGATCAGAAGGGGCAAAAGCCCCTGGTGATCTGGTTCACCGGGCTCTCCGGGGCGGGCAAGTCCACCCTGGCGGGGGCCCTGGAGCAGGCGCTGGCGGCGCAAGGCAAGCACACCTATCTGCTGGATGGGGACAATGTGCGCCACGGCCTGTGCGGCGATCTCGGCTTCGATGACGCCGCCCGTCAGGAGAATATCCGCCGGGTCGGCGAGGTGGCGAAACTCATGGTGGATGCAGGGCTTATCGTGCTCACCGCCTTTATCTCGCCGTTCCGTGCCGAGCGGGCTCTGGTGCGAAACCTCCTGGGCGCCGACGAGTTTGTCGAGGTGTTTGTGGATGCGCCGCTCGCCGTCTGCGAAGAGCGCGACCCCAAGGGGCTCTACAAAAAGGCGCGGGCGGGGGAGATCAGTAATTTCACCGGCATCGACTCCGCCTACGAGGCCCCCGAACAGCCGGAAATCCATCTGCTGAACGCCGGCAAGCCGGTGGCAGTGCTGGTGGATGAATTGCTGACCGCCCTGCGGCTGCGGGGGTTAATCGATTGATGCCCATGTTATCCGCCGATCATTCATAGCAGAGGGGGCCTTGGCCCCCTTGTTTATTGCTTGCCGGCTATTTCCCTTGTCGTCAGCGGTTCTTTGCTTAAGCACATAAAAAGGTGAGTGTCATACTATCCTGTCACGCTCGCTTTACTTGTTATGTCTTTTTTCATTGCGAAACTCTTCCATTGGTCGTTTTCCACTAAGCTTGACTTATAAATTTTTAATGATTTGCACCCAGGCATTGATTTTAGTGTTGCTTTAACATGTTCTACGACTTCAATCGGAAGCCAAGGACTCAAAATTATTCTGTTTATTGCAATCAACGGAACATTTAGTCTATATGTTTTTGCTGATGTTTTTTTAGAACCCCAAAATATCCTGAATTCCTTTTCATCTTGAAAAGCGTAGCGTTTGATAAAGGGAAGTTCATCCTCGTCTAAGGAAGGTGCGAATAAGCGGGGAAATTCTTCTCGGCTGACTCAGTCATTTCATTTTTTCAGTTTGAGCCGATCTTTTCTCCCGTAAATGCCTTGAATCAGCCTATTTAGACCGTTTCTTCGCCATTTAAGGCGTTATTCCCAGTTTTTAGTGAGATCTCTCCCACTGACGTATCATTTGGTCCGCCCGAAACAGGTTGGCCAGCGTGAATAACATCGCCAGTTGGTTATCGTTTTTCAGCAACCCCTTGTATCTGGCTTTCACGAAGCCGAACTGTCGCTTGATGATGCGAAATGGGTGCTCCACCTTGGCCCGGATGCTGGCTTTCATGTATTCGATGTTGATGGCCGTTTTGTTCTTGCGTGGATGCTGTTTCAAGGTTCTTACCTTGCCGGGGCGCTCGGCGATCAGCCAGTCCACATCCACCTCAGCCAGCTCCTCGCGCTGTGGCGCCCCTTGGTAGCCGGCATCGGCTGAGACAAATTGCTCCTCTCCATGCAGCAGATTACCCAGCTGATTGAGGTCATGCTCGTTGGCCGCGGTGGTGACTAGGCTGTGGGTCAGGCCACTCTTGGCATCGACACCAATGTGGGCCTTCATGCCAAAGTGCCACTGATTGCCTTTCTTGGTCTGATGCATCTGCGGATCGCGTTGCTGCTCTTTGTTCTTGGTCGAGCTGGGTGCCTCAATGATGGTGGCATCGACCAAGGTGCCTTGAGTCATCATGACGCCTGCTTCGGCCAGCCAGCGATTGATGGTCTTGAACAATTGGCGGGCCAGTTGATGCTGCTCCAGCAGGTGGCGGAAATTCATGATGGTGGTGCGGTCCGGCAAGGCGCTATCCAGGGATAACCGGGCAAACAGACGGATGGAGGCGATTTCGTACAGAGCATCTTCCATCGCGCCATCGCTCAGGTTGTACCAATGCTGCATGCAGTGAATGCGCAGCATGGTTTCCAGCGGATAGGGCCGACGACCATTACCGGCTTTGGGATAAAACGGCTCGATGACTTCCACCATGTTTTGCCATGGCAGAATCTGCTCCATGCGGGACAAGAAAATCTCTTTTCTGGTCTGACGGCGCTTACTGCTGAATTCACTGTCGGCGAAGGTAAGTTGATGACTCATGATGAACCCTGTTCCATGGCTCCAGATGACAAACATGATCTCATATCAGGGACTTGTTCGCACCTTCCCTGGCTCATGGCTGACTCCGACAAGAGGTGGTTCTGATGACAATGTTACCGAACGGGGCTGGGGATAGAAGTGGGAGAGGGGTGTTTTCTGGGCAAGATCAACAAATTTATTAATAAGTCGGTGGGGATGGGTGTCTCAGCATCGGCAGCGCATCAGAGCAGGGTAGTGAAATCGGGGCGATCACCCTGTTGAGTGCCGTGTCGCGCAGCAGCCATTCAAAACGCGGCAAGGGTAAGCCGGTGGCAGCGGGGGGGATAAGTGGCTGGCCGCCCCGTAACAGTGGAGCTGGATCTAGGGTGCTGCCCCAGCCTCATAATGTCGATGGGCCCCGTCTCTCACGAGACGGGGCCCATGCTTTTTTGTATTAGCGCACGGTCTTTAATATGGGGTTTGCTTTCCTCCGTGAAGGCTTAGCGTGCCAGCAGGGGTTGGCCATCAGGCAAGGACGTACTGACGGTATGTGCAGCGGGATGCTGCTGGAACTGGCGTACCAGCCGATCCAGTTCGCCGAGTTGGCGCACCAGCTGGACTATGCCCTGCACGGCGTGGCGGCTGCCCAGGCTGGAGTCGTCGGCCAGGGTCTTGATGCTGAGCACGCTGCGGTCTATGTCGGCGGTGACCTGGGATTGCTCCTGCACCGCCTGGGCTATCTGGTTGCTGCCGGCGGCCACCTGCAGCAGGCGATCGCTGATCTGTTGCAGCACGTCGCCGGTGGCGGCGGCCTTGAGGCGGCAGCTGGCGGAGAGCCGCTCCCCCTGCGCCATGGCCTGCTCCGCATCCACGGCACTGCCCTGCAGCAGGGTGATCATCTTCTGGATCTCGCCTGTGGAGGATTGGGTCTTGATGGCCAGGGTGCGGATCTCGTCCGCCACCACCGAGAAGCCGCGACCCGCCTCGCCAGCACGGGCGGCCTCGATGGCGGCGTTGAGGGCCAGCAGGTTGGTCTGGTTCGCGATGTTGTTGATGACGTCCAGGATGCCGTCGATGGCCCGACACTGGCTGGCCAGCGCCTCTATCACGGCGCGGGAGGTGATCAGCTCGCCGTGCACTCCTTCCACCGCCGCCACGGTATCAAGCACACTGCGGTTGCCCTCCCTGAACAGATCGGCGGTCTCGTCCAGCCGATCGGAGGCGGCGGTCGAGCTGTGGGAGACCTCGCGGATGGACTCCGCCATCTGGGTGATGGCGGTCGCCATCTGGTTGGTCTGGGCCTGCTGTTGCTGCAGGTTGTCGGTGATGGTCTCGGCGTTGTGCAGATCCGTCTGGGCGGATGTCAGGATCTGCTGGCAGGTCTGCTGGGTGCGGGCCAGCACCGCGTTGAACTCCGCCTGATTCATCTGCATGGCGAGCTCGACGGCGGCGAGGCGATCGACCCGGCCTGTGTAGATCAGCTGCATCAAGGGGTTGTCGAAGCGGCTGCGGGCCAAGGTATCCAGCCGCGCGAGGCGGCGAGACAGGGTCTGGTTGATGGCGAGCGCCAGCATCAGGGAGAGGGCGCCGAGCAGAAGAGGCCAGCCAGGGCCGTGCTGATAGCCCAGAGCCACCAGGGCCGCCAGACAAGGCAGCAGGCAGAGAGTGAGCGCGAGCGTGTGGGAGAAGGGGGGCAGGCGCAGGGCCCGCGGGGTCTTGCCGCTGCGCATCTCCTCATAGACCCGCTCCGAGCGCTGCTTCACTGCGTCATCCGGCGCCGTGCGTACCGACTGGTACTCCACCACCTTGCCGCTCGCATCCTGGATGGGGGTCACGAAGGCATTGACCCAGTAGTGATCCCCGTTCTTGCAGCGGTTCTTGACCGGGCCCATCCAGCTCTTGCCTTCCCACAGATGGCGCCACATGTCGGCGAAGGCCTGGGGTGGCATGTCGGGGTGGCGGACCAGGTTGTGCGGTGATCCCTGCAGCTCCTCCAGGGTGAAGCCGGCTATCTGGCAGAACTCGTCGTTGGCATAGGTGATGCGGCTCTCCAGATCCGTGGTGGAGATCAGGTTCTGATGCGCCGGGTAGAGGCGTTCACGCTGGGTAACGGGCTGGTTGACTCTCATGGCGGCTTCCGACTGTGGTGGGATGATGAGTCCCGACAATTTGGGACTAGTAGTCCCATTGCAAGCCGTGCACCAGAGTGCCAGGAATCGCTTAAATTACGTGCAAAATGCATCTTATTTGCCCAAAACCTGGGGATGGACGAAAACGATCCGGGCCAGCGTCTCCACCTGCTGAATCGATTCGCTTTTTGGGAGCCGTTTTGGCAACGGCCTGACGAGTTTCGCAATTTAGCAAGGCGGGGCCGGGGCCCCGCCGGGATCAGCTGGGGAGATCAGGCTCGCCGGCCGGGGCCAGCATCAGGGTCTCTATCTGCAGGTGGGTGGAGAGCAGGGTCTTCAAGTCCTGCAGGTACTCCTCCAGCGGTGGCTCTTCCAGCAGCAGGGCAAGTTCGTTGCCGATGGGGGTGAGACGGTAATAGAGCAGAGTGAGGTTGCTCTGGCGCTGGCGCAGGCGCCAGCGCTGATTGCCGAAGGCCAGCTCGACCCCGTCCGCAGGCAGGGGGCCGGATTCCAATTCGCCGCGGTGCAGCAGGCCGAGATCACACAGCAGCAGCAGGGCGCTGTAGGGGACCCGGTATTTGCCAAGCCCCATGCGGGTGACCCTGGCGCGGCTGAGCAGGCCGGCCCCCTTGTGCATGCCCAGCAGCAGGCGTTGCTCGTCGCTGCCCTCGTAGTGACAGGAGAGGGCACAGATCCGCTGGAACAGCTGGGCTTCGCGCTGGGTCATCTCCTTGAGGGTGTTGAGGGCACGGATGGAGAAGCGACCGGGGGTCGCGACCTCCAGGGCAAAGATCCGCCCCCACAGTTGCTGCATGGGCACCATGCTGATGTCTTCGGCCAGTTGCAGGAAGCGGGTCAGCCAGTCGCTGTCCATCTCGCCGCCGGCCGCCGTCTCTTCGCAGTGGCGGGCGGCCATTACCATGATGGCTTCCAGGTTGCGCTGGCGGGCGGCCTGATCCGCCAGATGGCGGAAGGTGGCGCGCTGTTCGAAGGTGCTGTCGCTGTTGCGGGTCAGCATGCCGTCTATGCCGCGACTGCGGGCCAGGCGCAGGGTCTGCTCCTGGCTGCTCAGGATGGCACTCTCTTTCTTGGGGGGCAGGTCAGCCATGCTGGCTCCGTGATCGCAGGGTCTGGTATTGAATGTTACTCCAACCGGGCCCATGAACAATCCCTCAGGCGGGCACGGCGTCATGGGGTTCAGGGTATGGGTTCAGGATAAAAAAATGGCCTCCCGCAGGAGGCCATCGGCATGGCTTACTCTTCGTAGACGCTGACCTCGACCGCCTCCATGGAGTAGGAGGCGGTGGCCATCTCGTGACTGGAGCTGACGGTGTGCATCTTGCCCTTGACCCAGATGGCGTCCCAGAGATCGTCCACCGGTGCTCCCTTGGGGTAGCTCACGTAGATCACCTGGTTGGTGGGGGGCGGCGGCACGTGGATGCAGGCGCCGAAGTAGGGCACCAGCAGGAAGGCTGTGATGGTCTTGGCATCCCCCTCCAGCGGCACCACGAAGCCGGGGATCCGCACCTCCTGATTGTCCAGCTTCTTGTTTACGCCCCCCACCGGCTGTGGCACCGAGGAAAGGTCGCCGTCGTGGCTCACCTGGGGCGGGGGAAGCAGCTTCTCACCTTCGGGAATGAGCACATCCCAGTCGATGGTCTTGTAATCGGCGGCCATGGCAGGCAGTACCAGCAGGCTTGCCAGCAGCGCCACTATCTTCCACTTCATCATCTGTCCTTCTCTCAATTTTTTATGCGGCATGTCGCTAGATGCGAATGCTCATGCCATCACTCAGGCTGTAACGATAAGCGCGGGCTGCGGGGAGCAGACCGATCACCATGCCTGCCAGCCACACCAGCCCCAGCAACTGCCACTCATAGGCGTTCGGCAGCCCCAGGCTCAATTGCAGGCCATAGTGGCTGAGCAGCCAGGGGGTGGCAAGCCCCTGGCCGAGATAGAGCACGGCTACCCCGAGGGCGATGCCGAGGGTGGTCAGCGCCATCGCCTCCAGCGCCAGCAGCAGGAACAGGTGGGCCGGGCCCGCGCCCAGGGATCTCAATATGGCGAGCTCGCGGCGCCGCTCGTTGAGCCCCGCCAGCAAGGTGGTCAGCATGCCGATGAGGCCCGCCACCACCACGAAGCCCGCGATGACCGACAGCGCCGTCTCCGCCACGCTCATCAGGCTCCACAGTTCCTGCAAGGCGGCTCCGGGCAGGATGGCCATCAGCGGCTCCCTGGGGTAGGTGTTGATGCCCCGCTGCAGCTGGAACGCCAGAATGCGGTTGCTCAGGCCCACCATAAAGGCGGTGATGGTTTTCGGGGTGAGATCCAGTGCCAGCGCCTGCTCCGGGGTGACGTTCTTGCTGTGACGGCCGGTGTCCCAGCCAAGGTGGATAGCCTCTATCCCCGCCAGCGGCACATGGATGGTGCGATCGATGGGCGTGCCGGTCGGTGCCAGTATCCCCACCACCTTGAACGGCAGGTTGTCGTGCTGGCTGAACGAGGTGTTGCCGGCGCCGTGGGCGATGACGATGGGCTGGTCCAGTTTGTAGCCCAGCTTCTGTGCCACCTGGGCGCCGAGCACCGCCTCGAACGGCGTCTCGAACGGGCGCCCCTCGCGCAGTTGCAGGGACTGCTGCTGGCCGTACTTCAGATGGGTGAAGTAGTCGCCGTTGGTGCCGAGCACCCTGAACCCCTTGTGGGAGTCACCGAGTGACAAGGGGATGGTCCAGGCGACGCCAGGCTTTGTCTTGATGGCCTGGTAGGAGTCCCAACCCACGTTGTTGGTGGGATTGCCGATGCGAAACACCGAGTAGAGCAGCAGGTTCACCTGACCGGAGCGGGCGCCGACGATGAGATCGGTACCCGAAACGGTATTGGAGAAGCTCTCGCGCGCCTGGCTGCGCACCCGCTCCACCCCGAGCAGCAGGGTGACGCTGATGGCGACGGCCAGCAGGGTAAGTCCGGCGGTGAGGCGACGGGCCCAGAGGCTTTGCAGGGCGAGTTTCAGCATATGCTCCTCCAGCCCAGGGGGAAGAGGAGGTCATGGCTTCCCGGCATGGCCGGACAGAGGCCCTTATCTGCGGTGTTCATCATGCGGCCCTCCGGTTGAGCAGTTGCAGGTTCTCTACCCGTGGGAAGAGGGGCTCCAGATAGGGGTCGTGGCTGACGAAGATCAGGGTCGAGCCCTGCTTGTCGCACTCCTCGAAGAGCAGCTTGATGAAGGCGGCTCTGTTGTCGGTATCCAGGGCCGAGGTTGGTTCGTCGGCGATCACCAGCGGCGGCGAGCCGATCAGCGCCCGGGCGGCGGCGACCCGCTGTTGCTGGCCGATGCTGAGGGCGTGAACGGGGCGATGCAGCGCCTCGTCCGGCAGTTGCAGCTCAGCCAGCAGGCGGCGCGCCTCCTGTTCCGGGCTTCCTTTCAGGCGGGCCCGCTTGGCGGGCGAGAAGGTGAGGGCAGCGGTGACGTTGTCCTGCACCGATAGAAACGGCAGCAGATTGAACTGCTGGAAGATGTACCCCAGATTGGCCGCCCGGAACTGGTCACGGGCGCGGCCGGAAAGCCGGGCCAATGGTTGGCCCAGCACCTCCAGGGTGCCGTGGTTGGCGGTCTGGATCCCGGCAAGCAAGCCGAGCAGGGTGGATTTGCCACAGCCCGACGGGCCCTTGATAAACACCCGTTCCCCCTCGCGGATGCGCAGGGCGGGCAGATCGAGTACAGCGTCGCCACCTGGCCAGGCAAAGGCCAGATCGCAGATCTCAACCACGGCGTTTTTCATGGCGTTACCAGCTCAGCTTGTTGGCGGACGGGGTCAGCTCGGCCGCAGTCTGGCCGGTGGGCAGGATCCCCTGCACGCTCAGCTTCTCCAGGCTCGGATAGACGGCAAACAGGGTGGCTTCAAGACCATTGAGTTTGGCCGGGGTGGCGCAGGTGTAGGTATACATGGCCCCTAGGTCCGCATGGCCCGCCTCATCGTGGTGCTCATCATGCTCGCTGGCAGCCTTGTCATGGTCATGGTCATGCTCATGGTCGTGATCCTCTTTGGCGGCTTGCAACTCCTGCTGGGTCAGCTTGCAGCCGGCGGCCGGGTCGAGGCGAAACAGGATGTCGGGTTGCTGGATGCGGGCCACGGCCCTGGCGTGTTGCGCCTTATCTTCATCGCTCTTGGCGGCGTGTTCGAAGCCCACCAGGTCGGCTGCGGGGGCCTGCAGCTCGATCATCAGCTGGTTGCCATCCACCACCAGATTGAGGTGGCCATGGCCGTGCTCGTGGGCACCATGGCTGTGACTCTCGTGTTCGTCGTGATTTGCCTGGGCGCCGAAAGCGGCTGCGGCCAGCAACAGGGTGACTGCTTTCATCGTTAATCCTTTTGAAAAATTGATAAGAAACTGATTCAACGGAAGGAACGATGAAGGTATGGCGGGGCTCTGATGCGGCTATGGCCTGACGTCGTGGTGGTGACGGTTGGCAAGGTGGTGCCGATAAACAGCTCGATGACAGAGGACTGGGTCGGGACAAGGGGGGGCGGGGTGAGTGCCAGCTTGCCATCCAGATGCAGGGCGCAGAGAGTGCAGGCATGGTTATGTTCGGGCAGGTCGGCTTCGAGCGGATGCTGTGCCAGCGCCGGTTGCATCCACAACCAGCCCAGCAGCAACATCCAGATTGTCAACGTGGTACGACCCATAGACCCTTATGGAAAGGGCGCCATCAGCGCCCTTCTCTCTGATTCAGAGATGGGACTGGATGAGCCCCATCACCTTGGTTATCTCGGTGGCAGCGAGCTGGCCATCTTTGGCAAACAGCACCTTGCCCTCTTTATCCAGCACTATGATGGCCGAACTTTCCGGCGCCAGATCCCAGGCGTTGCGGGCCATGCCCTTGGCATCCAGCACCATGGCGGACCAGGGGAACTCTTTCTTGCTGTCTTCGGCGCTGCTCTTCACAAAGCCGGAGGTGCCCCAGATGGCGTCATTGCTGTTGATGATGGTGACCGTCTGGTACTTGTCATGGGGCAGCTTGGCCGCCTTGATCGCCTCGATCATGGGGGCGTTCAGCTCCTTGGCACTGGAGCGACCCGCGATATGCTGTATCAGAAAGACTTTGCCGGTCAGTACCTTGCTTTGCCAGGGCTGATAGCTGACCTCTTTATCCTTCAGCACCAGCTCACCCTTGTCGCCGATGTTGACCAGCGGTACCTGGGTCGACTCCTTGATGTTGTGGGCCAGAACCAGGGTTGGCAGCAGCGCCAGGGTAAGTACGAGATGTTTCATCCGTATGACACTCCTTTGTGATGTTATAACGATTTTGGGATCGAGGGAATGGGACCCTGAACATCCTAAACTGATCGGATCTGTTTAAAAAGTGTTAAATAAACGCGAGGATTTATCCGTTCGCAGAATCAATCTGTCTTGAACCTGCGAATGACGGCGGCAAGGATGGCATTAGGCCGATAAAAATCAACTGATTGCCCATGTGCTGAGACAGTGGACTCAATAGAGTGGTTCGCTGATCAGGGGGATCTGGGCCATGGTCATCTGCTGAGCCAGCAGGGGGGAGCCGGTCAGCAGCACGTGGCGCTGGTTGCCGATCACCAGGGTATCCCCTTCCAGCCCGCTGTCGGCCGTGATGGCAAGCCAGGCTGGCGAGACGCTGCCGATGCTGATGTCCGGATAGATGATGCTGAGGTTGTATTGCGGTGCCAACTCGGCCAGGAGGCTCGCCATCAGCAGCGCCTTCTCGTCACTGTCAGCCTTGTTTTCTTGCAGGGCCTGCAAGGGAGGAGCGAAGTGATCCATCTGCTCGGACGGGGTGGGGATGCCGCTTAACCACTCCTGCAGCAGGTTGACGCTGGTGGCCAGATCCTTGGCCGAAAATTGCCTTGCCAGGGGTTTGAGATCCCCCTTGAACTGGTAGAACAGCTGAGAGTAGTTGGGCCTCACGCAGGGCAGCTTGCGATTGGCCGGGTGTACGCAGGGCAAGACCCGCATCTCGTAGAAGGCATCCTCCTGGTATTGCTGGTAGGCTTGCCAGAACTGGATGGACTCGAGGCTGCTGTCGTGCAGGGTAAAGGCCTGCTCCAGGTCACGAAACTTGGTGGCTGTCTCGGGACTGTAGTGGTTGATCTGGTTGATGCTGTTGTAGAGCCGGGGGCTGATGTAGGAGTAGAGGGTCTCCAGCGGGTAGTTGAGTGCGGTATCGAGCTGCGTCATCTCGTGGCGGCTGGCAGAGAGGACGCGCTCGTCCGTGGTCAGTTGCAGGTGCTTGCGCTGGCCGTCGGCGGATTGCCACTGCCAGCTCATGTTGACCTCATTGGCCACTGCAGCAGAGCCGAAGAGTAGACTCCACAGCAGGCATTGTGCCAGTTTCATGGTGTGCATCCTGCCTGGGTGATACTAAACAACTAGGTGAGCCGACGGGATTTGGATTGGTTTAGTGATGACGATATTGGTAATTATCTGATCCAGCGGTAAATTTAGTCAGGGAAATAAGTCATGTCGGAAATAACCATGAAGCCTGTTTCATTGTTTTTGCTGATGCTGCTCTCGTTGCCGACACTGGCGGGCCAGGTGATCGTCAATCAGGGCATGTCCACGGCGGATACCTTTGCCCTGCGGGATCAACTGGCGCGAGAGCATGAATGGCAGGAGTGGCTGCGGTTCCAGCAGGCCATCAAGTGGCTGGAGGTGCTGCCGGTCAACTGCGATCTGGTGGGGGGCGCCGGGCAGGAATATCGCTGTGGTGACAACTATTACCGCCCCTATCGACAGGACGGGCGCGATCTCTATATCCAGGGGGATCCGCCAGACCAGCCCCCGCAACGGCCAATAAAAAAGGCGCCATAAGGCGCCTTTTTTTGCGAGAGAGACGCTTACTTGGCAGCGTAACGCTCGGCAGAAGTCAGGATTTCGGCTTCGGCAGCAGCCTTGTCGCCCCACCCTTCCACCTTGACCCACTTGCCAGCTTCCAGCTCTTTGTAACGCTCGAAGAAGTGCTGGATCTGGGCTTTCAGCAGCTCGGGCAGATCGTTCACATCCTGGATGTGATCGTACTGCTTGGTCAGCTTGGAGTGGGGAACGGCCACGATCTTGGCATCTTCGCCAGATTCGTCGGTCATCTTCAGCACGCCAACCGGACGGCAGCGAATGACGGAGCCGGCCAGCAGCGGGTAGGGAGTCGGCACCAGCACGTCGACGGGGTCACCGTCCAGGGACAGGGTGGCGTTCACGTAACCGTAGTTGCACGGGTAGAACATCGGGGTGGACATGAAGCGATCAACGAAGATGGCACCGCTGTCCTTGTCGACTTCGTATTTGATCGGGTCGGCATTCTGCGGGATTTCGATGATGACGTAGATGTCGTCAGGCAGGCTCTTGCCAGCCGGTACCAGGTTCAGGCTCATGACGTTTCCTTTGCGTGTTGGAGTCAAGTTTGCAGGCCGACATTATAGCGATGTCCCGTCAAATGACCATATTTCGCGGGCAGGGGAGTGTGCTGGCGGATGCCGTGCAACCTGGTGCCGTCCGATTTCTGTCGCCTTGCCGGACTCGACAGCGCTCTTGCCATGGTCGCGGCTTGTGCCACCGGGTCAACAGACCCTAGAATGCGCACTTCCCTTTACTGCGAAAGGAAGCGGTATGCATATTCACATTCTCGGGATCTGCGGCACCTTTATGGGTGGTCTGGCGGTGTTGGCAAAACAGCTGGGTTATCGAGTCACCGGCTCCGATGCCAACGTCTATCCCCCCATGAGCACCCAGCTCGAGCAGCAAGGCATCGAGTTGACCGAGGGCTATGATCCGTCCCAGCTCGATCCGGCGCCGGATCTGGTGGTGATCGGCAATGCCATGAGCCGTGGCAACCCTTGTGTGGAGTATGTGCTGGATCGCAACCTGCCCTATATCTCTGGCCCCCAGTGGCTGCTGGAACACGTGTTGCAGGATCGCTGGGTACTGGCCGTCGCGGGCACCCATGGCAAGACCACCACCGCCAGCATGCTGGCCTGGGTACTGGAATATGCCAAACTCGAGCCCGGTTTCCTCATCGGCGGTGTGCCCGGCAACTTCCCGGTTTCCGCTCGTCTGGGCTCCGCCCCCTTCTTCGTCATCGAGGCGGACGAGTATGATTGCGCCTTCTTCGACAAGCGCTCCAAGTTCGTTCACTACCACCCGCGTACCCTGGTGATGAACAACCTGGAGTTCGACCACGCGGATATTTTCCCGGATCTCGCCGCCATCCAGCGCCAGTTCCATCACCTGATGCGTACCGTGCCGAGCAACGGCCGGGTGCTGTTCCCCCAGGCCGATGACAACCTCACCGCCGTGCGCAAAATGGGCTGCTGGAGCGAGGTGGAGCTGGTGGGTCAGGACGACGCCAAGTGGAAGGCGGTCAAGCTGACCGACGACGGCTCCGCCTTCGAGGTGTGGCTGGATGGCGTCAAGCAGGGGGAGGTGCACTGGGAGTGCATCGGCGAGCACAACGTCAACAACGGTCTGATGGCCATCGCTGCCGCCCGCCATGCCGGTGTCATGGTGGAGCACGGCATAGCCGCCCTCTGCCAGTTCAAGTCCCCCAAGCGGCGGATGGAACTCAAGGGCGAGGTGGCAGGCATCAGCGTCTATGACGACTTCGCCCACCACCCCACCGCCATCGAGACCACCCTCGGCGGCCTGCGCGCCAAGGTGGGTCAGGCCCGCATCCTGGCGGTGCTGGAGCCGCGCTCCAACACCATGAAGCTGGGGGTACACAAGGGGGAGCTGGCCGGCTGCTTCGATGGCGCTGACGAGGTGTTCTTCTTCCAGCCGTCGAACATCGGCTGGGATCTCGGCGAGGTGACCGCCCACATGAGCCGTCCGGCGCAGGTGTTTGACGATCTGGAGCTCCTGATCGGCGCCCTGGTGGCCGAGAGCCGCGCGGGGGATCATATTCTGATCATGAGCAACGGCGGCTTCGGTGGCATTCACGACAAGCTGATCGCCCGCCTCAAGCAAGGCACATCATGAACAAGCAGATCACCCTGGCGCTGACCGGCGCCTCCGGTGCCCCCTACGCCCTGCGCCTGCTGCAGTGTCTGGTGCAGGCGGACTACCGGGTCTACCTGCTCGCCTCCTCGGCCGCCCGGGTGGTGCTCAAGACCGAGCAGCAGCAGGAGTGGCCAGGCTCGCCGAAAGAGCTCTCCGCCTATCTCTGTCGCCAGTACGGCGCCATTGATGGGCAGATCGTCGCCTGCGGCAAGGAGGAGTGGTTCTCGCCGGTGGCCTCCGGCTCGGCGGCGCCCAAGCAGATGGTGGTCTGCCCCTGCTCAATGGGCACCGTCTCGGCCATTGCCAACGGTACCTCCGACAACCTGCTGGAGCGGGCGGCGGATGTGGTGATCAAGGAGCGCGGCCAGCTCATTCTGGTACCCCGCGAGAGCCCCTTCTCGGCGATCCATCTGGAGAACATGCTGAAACTGGCGCGGCTCGGGGTGACCATCATGCCCGCCGCGCCGGGGTTCTACCATGAGCCGAAGAGCATCGAGGATCTGGTGGACTTCATGGTGGCGCGGATCCTGGATCATCTGGGCGTCGAACACGAGCTGACCCGCCGCTGGGGCTATGCCAAGCACTGAGTCAGCGAGGTGGAAGACAGACAAAAAAACGGCGCCGACCTGAACAGTCGGCGCCGTTTTTATTGGCAAGAGGATCAGGCCACCTGAAGGGGGGCCGTCACGTACTTGAACAGGAAATCGGTCACTTCTTCCCGGCTTGGGCGCTGTGGCTGATTGATCATCTGCATCATGACGTAGCCAAATCCGGTCAGGGAGCGGGCCAAATCCTGCGCCGACAGCACGCTCTGGATCTCGCCGCTGTCCATAGCCGCTTGCAGGTGGGGGGCGATGCGCTCCAACGCCTTGTCCAGCAGGCGGGTGTAACGGGGCCAGACCTCTTCCCGTACCGATGAACTCCATTCCAGCCAGATACTGGCGTGGTCCGGTTTGTCGTAGGCGGCGTCAACGAACAGCTTCACATGGCGGTGGATGCTGTCCCTGACCGAGCCCTGCCCGTTATAAGCCTGCTCGAGGATCTGCTGTACAAAGCCTTCAATTTCGGTCAGCACTTCATCGACCAGATCTTCACGGGTGTTGAAATAATTGAAGACGGTGGCAACCGAGACTTTGGCCTGCTCGGCAATTTCGGCATGTCCCGCGCGGCCAATGCCACGACGGGAAAATACCTCGATGGCACATTCCATCAATTGATCACGACGAGCCTCCGGCGACAGCCGGGTCCGACGTCTTATTTCTGCGCGTGGTTCCATAGTTTTTTCATCTAATAGTTATTGATTATGGTGTTTATAGTATTGTCACCGATAATGCCCGAAGGCTTGCTAACTCTATCAATTAAAATAAGCCGATAAAAGCATCACGTATGCCTGACGCCTTCCGGTTGGAGTGGTAGAATCATCGGTTTTGATGTTAATGAACGGCCAATAACCCTTTGGCCATTATTGGAGTATGTGATGAAACACAACGTCGAGGTGATGATCTCCGAGGCCGAGGTCGCCGCCCGGATCGCCAAACTGGGTGAAGAGATCACCGCCCGTTACCAGGGCTCCGATGAAGTCGTGATGATTGGCCTCTTGCGCGGTTCCTGCGTCTTCCTGGCCGATCTCTGCCGTCAGTGCCAGCTGCCCATCACCCTGGATTTTATGACTGCCTCCAGCTATGGCTCCGGCATGCACAGCACCCGTGACGTGCGCATCCTCAAGGATCTGGATGACGACATCAAAGGCAAGGACGTGGTGATCGTCGAGGACATCATCGATACCGGCTACACCCTCAACAAGGTGCGCGAGATCCTCTCCCTGCGCGAACCAAAGTCCCTGGCGATCTGCACCCTGCTGGACAAGCCGTCCCGCCGTGAGGTCCAGGTGCCGGTAGACTGGATTGGCTTCGCCATCCCGGACGAGTTCGTGGTGGGCTGTGGTATCGACTACGCCCAGAAGTACCGTAATCTGCCCTTCATCGGCAAGGTAGTTCCGCAAGAGTAAGCAAGGCTCGGACGTGGCAGGGCAGCTTGGCCGCCCGCCATCGACTGTCTTCAGGCGGCGCTAAAGCCGCCTTTTCTGTCTCGAGATGGGCTCATCCATCACAGGGGTTGCAATGAACGCATTGGAAATCAGCGGTCTGAAGAAGACCTATCAGGGGGGCGTCGAAGCCCTCAAGGGCATAGATCTCACCGTCAAGCAGGGAGATTTCTTCGCCCTGCTCGGCCCGAACGGGGCGGGCAAGTCCACCACCATCGGCGTGATCAGCTCGCTGGTGAACAAGAGTGCCGGCAAGGTCAAGGTGTTCGGTCATGACATCGACACCGATCTGGAGCTGGCCAAGGCCCAGCTCGGCCTGGTGCCCCAGGAGTTCAACTTCAGCATGTTCGAGAAGGTGAGCCAGATAGTGACTCACCAGGCCGGTTTCTATGGCGTGCCAAGGGCCGAGGCCAAGGTGCGCGCCGAGAAATACCTGCGTCAGCTCGATCTGTGGGACAAGCGCGACATGGCGGCTCGCACCCTCTCCGGCGGCATGAAGCGCCGGTTGATGATAGCCCGTGCCCTGATGCACGAGCCCAGACTGTTGATCCTGGATGAGCCGACTGCCGGGGTGGACATCGAGATCCGTCGCTCCATGTGGAGTTTCCTCAAGGATCTGAACGAGCAGGGCGTCACCATCATACTCACCACCCACTACCTGGAAGAGGCGGAGATGCTGTGCCGCAACATCGGCATCATCGACAAGGGGCGCCTCATCGAGAACACCAGCATGAAGAGCCTGCTCGGCAAGCTGGGGCGGGAGACCTTCCTGCTGGATCTGGTGCCAGGCTCTGCCGTGCCGAGCCTGCCCGAGTTCAACGGCCGCATGCAGGATGAGCACACCCTGGAGGTGGAGCTGGACAAGAGCCAGTCCCTCAACAGCCTGTTCGAGCAGCTCTCCGCCCAGGGGGTGAAGGTGCTGAGCATGCGCAACAAGGCAAACCGGCTGGAAGAGCTGTTCGTCAACCTGGTAGAGGAGGGTCGCAAAGCATGAACCCCATGACCTATTACATCGCCTTCAAGAGCATACTGGCCAAGGAAGTGAGCCGCTTTACCCGGATCTGGATCCAGACCCTGGTGCCGCCGGCCATCACCATGAGCCTCTACTTCGTCATCTTCGGCAACCTCATCGGCTCGCGCATCGGTGAGATGGGGGGCTTCAGCTACATGGAGTTCATCGTGCCCGGTCTCATCATGATGTCGGTCATCACCAACTCCTACTCCAACGTCGCCTCCTCCTTCTACAGCGCCAAGTTCCAACGCAACGTGGAGGAGCTGCTGGTGGCGCCGGTACCGAACTACATCATCATCGCCGGCTATGTGGGCGGCGGCGTGGCCCGGGGCCTCTGTGTCGGCCTCATCGTCACTCTGGTGTCGCTGTTCTTCGTGCCGCTGCAGATCCACCACCTGTTCAGCGTCTGCTTCACCGTGCTGCTGACCTCGATCCTGTTCTCCCTGGGGGGGCTCATCAACGCCGTGTTCGCGAAGTCGTTCGATGACATCAGCATCATTCCGACCTTCATCCTGACGCCGCTCACCTATCTGGGGGGGGTCTTCTACTCCATCAGCCTGCTGCCGCCGTTCTGGCAGGGGGTCTCCCAGGTGAACCCCATCATCTACATGGTGAATGCGTTCCGCTACGGCTTCCTCGGTATCTCCGACGTACCGCTCGGCACCGCCTACCTCATCATCATCGGCTTCATCGTCGCCCTCTACGGGCTGGCCTGGTGGCTCATCTCCCGCGGCACCGGGCTACGGCACTGAGGTTTTACCCATGAAAAAGGCGCCGAAAGGCGCCTTTTCTTTGTTCCAGGTTTGCCTCAGAGGGCAGGGGCGTCATAGTCCGCCGGCTCGTCGCTGTAGACGCAGACGTTCCACTTGGCCGCCAGGCCATCCTCGGCCAGACAGTAACGCTCGAAGAAGGCCTTGATCTCCGCGCGCTGGCAGTGCGCCTCGAAGCTGGCCATGTCTTGCCAGATCTCGTTGAAGACGATGGGGAAGCTCTCCCCCTCGGCAAACGGGCTGGCAATGTGGCGGGTGACTCTGTACTGCAGGCAGCCGTCTTCCCTCAAGGTGTTGGGCTCCAGCCCCTGCAATACCTGGAACAGAGCCTGCTCCTTGCCCGGCTTGGGCAGGAACTGGGCGATGCAATAAACCTTCTTGGACATCTTTGTCTCCTTGCCGTGTCTCAACCCTGAAGGGTGACGACACGATTGTCGATAAGGCGGGCCTTGCCCAGATACGCGGCCATCAGGATCACCAGCCGCTTGCTGGCGGCGCTGGCCGATTCGAGGGTGTCGGCGTCGACGATGTCGATGGCGTCGGTCCTGAATCCGGCGTTGTCGAGACGCTGACTGGCCTGGGCCACCAGGGAGGGCAGGTGATGGCTCCCCGCCTCTATCTGCTCGGCTATCCAGTTCATGGTGCGCGCGAGCTCGGGGGCCAGGGCCCGCTCGGCGGCGGTCAGGTAGCCGTTGCGCGAGGAGAGGGCCAGCCCGTCCTCGGCCCGCACCGTGGGTACGCCGACTATCTCGACTGGCATGGCCATGTCGGCCACCATCTTGCGAATGAGCGCCAGCTGCTGGTAATCCTTCTGGCCGAAGCAGGCCACGTCGGGTTGCACCAGGTTGAACAGCTTGGTGACGACGGTGCTGACACCGCGGAAGTGCCCCGGGCGCAACGCTCCTTCCAGCAGGCTGGAGAGACCCGGCACCTCGACGAAGGTCTGGCTGGCCAGCCCGTGGGGATACATGATCTCCGGGGTCGGGGTGAACACCAGATCCACGCCGGCGGCCTCGAGGGCGGCGCAATCCTGCTCCAGGGTACGGGGATAGTTGGCGAGATCCTCGGCCTTGTCGAACTGCAAGGGGTTGACGAAGATGCTGACGACCACCTTCTCGCCGTGGCTGCGGGCCTCATCGACCAGGGTGAGATGGCCCTGGTGCAGATTGCCCATGGTGGGCACGAATGCGATGGCGCGCCCTTCGCGGCGCCACTGGCCGATCTGTTCACGCAGAGCGGCAGGATTGTTCACAACCAACATCAACAGTTCACCTTCGGATGGGTCAAGGAAACAGGGATTGAAAGGACCCGGGTGGATGGCATGGGATAGTTCACGAGCAACATCACCAACAGTTCACCTTCGGATGGGTCAAGGAAACAGGGATTGAAAGGACCCGAGTGGATGGCACGGGATAGTTCACGAGCAACATCATCAGCGGTTCACCTTCGAATGGGTCAAAGAAACAGGGATTACATGGGCCAGAGAGGAATGCGAAACGGGGGCCGAGCCCCCGTTGCGGTTCATGAGGCCAGTAATCAGTTGAAGCAGTGCTCGGGACCGGGGAAGGTACCCTCGCTCACCTGCTGCACATAGAGGCGGATGGCGGCGCGCATGTCACCGGTCTCGGCCAGGAAGTTCTTGGTGAACCTGGGCACATAGCCGGAGGTGATGCCAAAGGCGTCGTGCATCACCAGGATCTGGCCATCGGTGGCCGGGCCCGCGCCTATGCCGATGACAGGGATGCGCAGCGCCTTGCTGATGCGCTCGGCCAGGGCGACCGGCACGCATTCGAGCACCAGCAGCTGGATGCCAGCTGCCTGCAGCTCGAGGGCCTGGCGGTAGATCTCCTGGGCGTGGAACTCGTCGCGCCCCTGCACCTTGAAGCCGCCAAACACGTGGACGGATTGCGGGGTGAGGCCCAGGTGACCACAGACAGGCACGCCGTTGCGGGTCAGGTGGCGAATGCTCTCGCAGAGCCAGTCGCCCCCTTCCATCTTCACCATGCGGGCGCCGGCGGCCATCAGCCGGGCGGCGTTCTGATAGGTCTGCTCGGGAGTGGCATAGCTCATGAACGGCATGTCGGTCACCACCAGCGCCTTGCTGGCGCCGCGCACCACGCAGCGGGTGTGATAGACCATCTCATCCATGCTGACGGCCAGGGTGTCGTCCCCTCCCTGCAGCACCATGCCGAGGGAATCACCGATGAGCAGCACCTGGGCACCTTCGTCGTCGAACAGCTTGGCGAAGGTGGCGTCATAGGCGGTGATGGCGGTGATTTTTTGTCCGTCCTGCTTCATCTTCTGCAGGTCGGTGATGGTGATCTTGCTCATTACGTTGCTCCTACTCGTCTACTCACCCGTGGCATCGGCAAGGATCTCGAGACCATTGCGCGGGCAGCGGGCAACCAGTTCGGTGAGCGGGGTGCCGCAGGGCAGCACCAGGGCGGGGGCGATTTCGGCAAGGGGCAGCAGGACGAACTCCCGCTCCTTCATGCCGTAGTGGGGAACGATCAGGCGTTCATGCTGGATGACTTGCTCGCCGTACAGCAGCAGATCCAGATCCAGGGTTCTTGGACCCCAACGCTCGTCCTTGCGCACACGTCCCTGTTCCCGCTCGATTTTCTGCAGTTGGTCCAGCAAAGCCAGGGGGCTGAGCCGGGTATGAAGCCGCACCACGGCATTGACGTAGTCGGGCTGATCCGCAGGGCCCATGGGGCGGCTGCCGTAAAGCTGCGAGACCTGTTGCAATACGGATTCCGGCAGCCTGCCCAGGGCGGCGACGGCTTGTCTGGCCTGGGCAACGGGATTGCCCAGGTTGGATCCGATGGCAACGAAGACCTCGATCATCGGGTGGCCTTTATTCTGCCGCTTTCGGCTTGCGACGACGGGGGCGACGGCGGTTGCGGCTGTTGCTGCCACGTTTCTCACCGTCTCCGCGCGGCTCGGCCGCCGGGGCACGTTCACCGCTCGCCGGGCGGCGGGTCGCTTCCCGTTGCAGTTGCGGACGCACATCCGGGTTGGAGGCCACATAGCGCTCCCACCAGCTGGCCAGCTCGCCGAGGCCACGCTCGACCCGGTTGCGCAGCAGCAGGAAGTCAAAGGCAGCGCGGAACTTCGGATGCTCCATGGCGCGCTCGGGGTGACGGCCCTGGCGACGAGTCAGGCGCTGTTGCAGGGCCCAGATGTCGCGCACGTCCGTGGTGAAGCGGCGCGGCACGGCGATGATCCGCACCTGGGCATCCAGCACCTCGTTGATGGCCAGCATGAAGGCGTCGTGCCAGGGCAGGCCGCTCTCGTTTTCCAGCACTCGGGCACGGGCCTCGACGGCGCCCCACAGCAGGGTGGCATAGAGGAAGGCCGGGGTGACGCGTTTGTCTTCACGGACCCGGGTATCTGTGTCCATCAGCGCCAGCTCGATGAACTGCTCGTAGGGCGAGTTGCCGTTGGGCGTAAACAGGGCGGCGACCTGGGGGAACAGGGGCTGGAACAGCCCGTATTCCCGCAGCAGCTTGTAGGTGGCGAGACCGTCGCCGGCCAGGAACAGCTTGAGGGTTTCCTCGAACAGACGGGCGGCCGGAATGTCCTGCAGCAGCGGTGCCAGTTCCCGGATGGGGGCGGCGGTGCGCGGGCTGATGGTCATCTCCAGCTTGGCGGCGAAGCGCACGGCGCGCAGCATGCGCACCGGATCTTCCCGGTAGCGGGTCTCGGGGTCACCGATCAGCACCAGCTTGCGCTCGGCGAGATCCTCGATGCCACCCTCGAAGTCATGCAGGGTGAAATCCTTGGCGCTGTAATAGAGGGCGTTGACGGTAAAGTCGCGACGTTCGGCATCTTCTTCGATGGTGCCGTAGACGTTGTCGCGCAGCAGCATGCCTTCATCCGACTGGGCCGACACGTGCTTGCTGGTATTGACCTGATGGTGGTGACCACGGAAGGTAGCCACTTCGATCACGTCACGACCAAAGACGATGTGGGCCAGGCGGAAACGACGGCCGATCAGGCGGCAGTTGCTGAACAAGGCCTTTATCTGCTCCGGCGTCGCATCGGTGGCGATGTCGAAATCCTTTGGCGTCTTCCCGAGCAGAATATCCCGGACGCCGCCACCCACCAGGTAGGCTTCGTAGCCACCCTTGTTCAGGCGGTAGAGCACCTTGAGCGCATTCTCGCTGATCTCTTTGCGCGAGATGGGGTGCTGGTCACGGCTCAAGGTTCGGCGTTGACCTGCGACACGGGCTGGAATGGGAGACTCTATCGACTGCTCGCCGTCTTCCTTGCCGAGCACCTTGCGGCAAAAGTTTGCGATCTGGGAAAAAATGGTACACCTCTTCATGACTTCAAATTGACGGGAGGCCAAAAAATAGCGGCCTATCATAGCTCAGGCCCGACCAAATGAGAAACGCTGCGGTCTGCTTCCCCGATTCGGGCCCGGTGACATAAATGACGCGGCGGCCTGCGTTTGCTCTGCGTGCCGGTTTACCTGGCCCCCAGCACTATCTTCTGCTGGCGGGGAACCTGGGCCAACTGCCAGTGGGCAATGCCCCAGGCGATGATCTCGTCGACGGTATTCTCTCTCAGGCAAGGCGGCGGGCACTGGCCGAGGAAAGTGAGGGCCTGCCACAGGGCGGGCCTGACATCATCCTGTGCCAGCGCCGGTGCGTGGTTCTGTTTCGACAGCTTGTTGCCATCCGCCAGCACCGCCAGCGGCAGGTGTACCCAGGCGGGGACGTCCGCACCCAGGGTCTGGTAGAGGGCAATCTGGCGCACCGTGGGCTCCAGCAGATCGGCGCCGCGCACTATCTCCGTGATGCCGCTTTCCATGTCATCCACCACCACCGCCAGGTTGTAGGCGTAGAGCCCGTCCCTGCGACGCACGATGAAGTCCTCCTCGGCGAGCGCTGCAGGCACCGCAATATGGCCCTGCAGCTGATCCTCGAAGTGGTAGACCGGATGGTGCTGGCGCAGGCGGGCGGCGCAGCCCTCTGCGGTCAGCCCCAGTGTGCGGCAATGGCCGTTGTAGAAGCCGCCCGCCGCCATGATCTCGCGCCGGGTGCAGCGGCACCAGTAGAGATCTCCGGCCCGGTAGAGCCCCTCGATGATCTCGTCGTAGCGCCAATGGCGCCGGCTCTGGTACATCACCTCGCCATCCCAGCCGAGGCCATGGGCCTCCAGAGTCTGGAGGATGAGCTCGCTGGCCCCGGCCATCTCCCGCGGTGGATCTATGTCCTCGATGCGCACCAGCCAGCGCCCCTGCTGCGATCTCGCCTGCAAGAAGCTGCCAAGGGCGGCGACCAGGGAGCCGAAGTGGAGCGGACCGGACGGGGAGGGGGCGAAGCGACCGACATGGGGGCGGAGAGGGGAGGAGGGAGTCATGGCCATGGGAATTCGGGTAGACGATGCATTGAGGTTGCATTCTGGGATGGTCGTGGGAAAAGCTCAATAAAAAAGGGAGCCTGCGAGCTCCCTTTTTTTTTCCATGTCGATGGGCGGCATCAGCCAGCCATCTGTTTTTCCTTGATTTCAGCCAGCGTCTTGCAGTCGACACAGAGGTCGGCAGTCGGACGGGCTTCCAGACGACGAATGCCGATTTCGATACCGCAATGTTCGCAGTAACCAAAGTCGTCTTCTTCGAGCAGCAGCAAGGTCTTCTCGATCTTCTTGATCAGCTTGCGTTCACGGTCGCGGGTGCGCAGTTCGAGTGCGAACTCTTCTTCCTGCGCGGCGCGATCGACCGGATCCGGGAAGTTTGCAGCCTCATCCTTCATGTGGTCGACGGTGCGGTCAACTTCCTGCATCAGTTGGTTGCGCCAGGCTCCCAGGATCTTGCGAAAATGTACCTTTTGTTGGTCATTCATGTACTCCTCACCGGCTTTCACCTGATAAGGCTCTACACCCGCAATGGCCAGGGGGCCCAGAGATTTCCTGTTTTCGCCTGTTGGCATGCCCTGTCTCCTAATTCAGCACGCTACCCGTGCCATCCATAAATTGAGGGCGGTATCTATAGCAGAAGGGTCAACGGGAGGCAAACAAGCCTTGTCAATATTGTTACCCACTTCAGCATTTATTCTCAGCCCTCGGGTAGCAGGTGACCAGATTCAAATGGAATAAAATCTTGAGCCACCATGCCCTGCCCCCCAACATGGGGGCGATAGCATAAAATTTCAACCCCTGCCGTAATTGCTTGCTCAACAAGCTGACTATAGTGCGGATCGATATGGGCTGCAGGGCGCACTCTCGCGATGCCGGAGTGCAACACCATGAACAGCAGCACGGCTCTGTGTCCGGCCGCCTTCATGGCCATCAATTCACGCAAGTGCTTGGCGCCACGGGTGGTGACCGCATCGGGGAAATAGCCCATGCCCGGTTGCTCCCGCTCGTCGAGCAGGGTGACGGATTTCACCTCGATGTAACAATTCGGCCGATGTTCGTCTTCCAGCAGCAGGTCGATGCGGCTGTTCTCCTCCCCGTATTTCACCTCGGTGCGCAGCTTGGCATAACCCGCCAGCGGGGCCAGCGCCCCTTGCTCGATGAGCTCCCGGGCGATCTGGTTGGCCCGGGCGGTGTTGACGCAGATGAAGTGACCCGCCGGACTCTCGGCTATCTCCCAGCTGTGGGCCAGCTTGCGCTTGGGGTTGCTTGAGGTGGAGTACCAGACCCGGGTGCCAGGATCGGCGCAACCCGTCATGGCACCGGTGTTGGCGCAGTGGAGGGTGATCACCTCGTCGTTGTCGAGCTGCACGTCGGTCAGGAAGCGCTTGTAGCGGGCGATGAGCAGACCGGATTGCAAGGGGGGATCGAAAATCATGAGGTCAGCTCCTCGCTGCTTGTTGCTTTGGCGCGGGCACGCAGGGGCCAGCAGGCGAGCGGTTCGTAGTGGACCCCGTCCGGCGTGCTGACTGAGCGATAGAGGCAGAAGCTGTCCGCCTGCAGCACGAAGTCCGGCGCCGGCAGCGCCTCCGGGGCCTCGGCCGCCTTGCGCGACAGGGTGATATGGGGGCGATAGCCCTGCTCGCCGTTGCCGAGCCCCAGCTTCTCGCCGTGGCGACGCAGCGCCCTGGCCAGCACGTTCAGCTCATTTGGCCACTCCCTCGGCCCCACCCAGGCGGCCTTGGCGCGGGCAAACCAGCCGGTCTGATCCAGATGGACGCTGAAAGGGGGGCAGCGCTGCTGCCCGGCGGCGGTGATCAGCTTGGCCTGGGTGGCTTCGTCGGCCTCGCCGAGAAAGGCCAGGGTCAAATGCAGATTATGCTCGGGCACCGGCAGGCCGGGCCAGGGGCGCCGTTCGCGCCAGTCGATCAGAGCGGGGGCAAGCTGGTGCAGGGGCAGGGCAAAGAAGAGTCTGGGCATGCGCAGCGTCGATCCTCGTGGTACTCACATGAAAGGGCCATTCTATGGCAGCTCGTTTGCGGATGTCTCCTGGTCGCGTCTCACCCTTGTCCGGGCATGGCAGTCGTACCGGTGGGGGCACCCAGGCAACCGGTTGGCGCGCACCCGGCACGGCTGCTGACGGTGGGCGGCTGGCTGTGGCAGAATGGGCGCCGTTTTCCTGGTCATCACAGAAGGGCTCCACCGTTTTGTCCCAACTCCCCATCGTCTCGGTGCTGCCCGAGCTGTTTGATGCCATCGACAGCCACGCCAGCGTGATCCTGCAGGCCCCTCCCGGCGCGGGCAAGTCGACCCTGCTGCCCCTGGAGCTGGTGCGCCGAAACCGGCTGCCCGGCCGCATCATCATGCTGGAGCCCCGCCGCCTCGCGGCGCGCAATATAGCAGGCTTTCTGGCGCGCCAGCTTGGGGAGAAGGTGGGTGAGCGCATCGGGCTGCGGGTGCGGGGCGAGAGTCGCACCAGTGCCGCCACCCGGCTCGAGATAGTGACCGAGGGGGTGCTGACCCGGATGTTGCAGCAGGACCCTGAGCTTGCCGGGGTGTCGCTCGTCATTTTCGATGAATTCCACGAACGCAGCCTGCATGCCGATACCGCACTGGCCTTTGCCATCGAGAGCCAGCAGGGGCTGAGAGAGGATCTCAAGCTGCTCATCATGTCCGCCACCCTGGAGGGCATGGCGCTGGAGGCCCTGTTGCCGGACGCCCCCGTCATTCGTTCCGAGGGGCGCGGCTTTCCCATCGACTACCACTACCGTCCCGCCAATCGCCAGCAGTGGCTGGAGCCCCAGGTGGGCGCCGTGGTGCTGGAAGCGCTGGCGGCCCACGCGGGCAGTGCCCTGGTGTTCCTGCCGGGACAGGGGGAGATAGAGCGGCTCGCCCAGTGGCTGGAAGGGCGCCTGCCGGACGATGTGCGTCTCTCCCCCCTCTATGGGCGTCTCGACATGGCAGCCCAGCAGGCGGCCATAGAGCCCGCTCCGGCGGGGAGCCGCAAGTTGGTGCTCACCACCAATGTGGCGGAGACCTCCCTCACCATAGAGGGGGTCTCTGTGGTCATCGACAGTGGGCTGGAGCGGCGCGCCACCTTCGATCTGAGAAGTGGCGTCACCCGGCTGGAGACCCGTCAGATTGCCAGGGCTTCCGCCACCCAGCGGGCGGGCCGTGCCGGCCGTCTCGGCCCCGGGGTCTGCTACCGGCTGTGGAGCGCCGAGGTGCAGGAGCGCCTCGCCGAGCAGAGCCCGCCGGACATCCTCACCCAGGAGCTGACCGGCCTGCTGCTGGACGCCGCCCAGTGGGGCGCCAGGGTGGAGAGCCTGCCGCTGCTGGACATGCCCCCCGCCGCCGCGGTGGCGAGTGCCCGTCGCCTGCTGGTGGCCCTTGGCGCCATGAAACCGGAGGCTGAGCAACAACTCACCCCGGCCGGCCGTACCATGGCCGCCTTCGGCACTCATCCCCGTCTGGCGCGCATGCTGTTGCGGGCCCGGGAGCTGGAGGCCGAGGGTCTGACAGGGATTGTCGCCGATGCGGCATTCCTGGTGGCGCTGCTGGAAGAAGATCTGCGAGGATCTGAGCGCCTTTCCGTGCTCTTCCATCGCCGCCAGGGGGCCTTGCGTCAGGGGGCCGCCCGCTGGTTCGAGCGGCTGGGGGTCCGCCCTGCCAATGCACAGGGGCAGTGGCTGGGGCTGTTGTGCGCCCTCGCCTGGCCGGACAGGATAGGCAAGCTGCGCGGCGGCAGCCGCTATCAACTCAGTGGTGGGATCGGCTGCGATCTGGTAGAAGGTCACCCATGTCAGGGACAGGGGGCCCTGATCGCCATCGAGATGGGGCAGAACGATCGCGGCAGCCGCATCTTCATCGCCGAGCCGGTGGCGCTGGACGAGCTGGTACGCCAACTGCCGGAGCTGGTCAGCGAGCGCCAGTGGTTCGACTGGGACGAGCGCGAGGAGCGGGTCCGGGCCGAGCGCCAGCAGGTGATCGGCGAACTGGTGCTGAGCCAGCGGCCGCTGACGGATCTCTCCGACGAACAGAAGGGGCGCTGCCTGTTGCAGGGCATTCGTCGCAAGGGGCTGCACGTGCTGCCCTGGGACGAGGGCAGTGAAGGCTTGCTGGCCCGATTGCGCTGCGCTGCCGACTGGCTGCTGGACGAGGGCTGGCCCGCCGTGGACGACGAGAGTCTGCTGGCCCGGCTGGAGGAGTGGCTCTTGCCAGCCCTGAGCGGCATGACCCGGCTGGAGCAGCTCAAGAGGCTCAACCTCTCGGATCTGCTGCGCCAGTCCCTGCCCTGGCCCTTGCCAAAACGGCTGGACGAGGCGCTGCCGAGCCACTTCAGCGCGCCGACCGGCAGCCGGGTGCGGATCCGCTATCAGCCGGGGCAGGCCCCGGTGATCCCGGTGCGCATCCAGGAGATGTTCGGGCAGGGCACCACCCCCTGTGTGGCCGATGGCCGGGTGCCCCTGGTGGTGGAGCTGCTCTCCCCGGCCCAGCGGCCGCTGCAGATCACCGCCGATCTCGCCGCCTTCTGGGCGGGATCCTATGAGCAGGTCAAGAAAGAGATGAAGGGGCGTTACCCCCGCCACTACTGGCCGGACAATCCGCTGGAGGCGATGCCGACCAAAGTCACCAAGAAGAAGATGGGGCCGTAGGTGGGGGCTGGCATGGCGAAGCCCAACTCCAGCAGACAGCCCTCACCCTAACCCTCTCCGAGAGGGAGAGGGTTAGGGTGAGGTTGGTGTTTACGCCCTTCTCCTCTCCTTTTTCAAAGACATGGGAGAAGGGTGGGGGATGAGGGGCTGGGCATCCATTTGTCTGGCGAAGCGAAACCCAGGATCCAGGTTCGATTGGTTAAGCCCGATCGGCCGTTCGCGAATGCGACATCACAAGTAGAAAGGAAAGCAAAGAGGAATTATGGCAACCCAACGACGCAAGAGCCCGCCCAAGAAGGCAGCTCCCAAGCGCACCATCTGGCGCACCCTGTTCTGGCTTGGCTTCAAGCTCTCCCTGGTGGTGGCGGCCTTCATGGTGGTGTTTGGTATCTACCTCGATACCAAGGTGCGCGAGCGCTTCGACGGGGAGAAGTGGCAGTTGCCCGTGATGGTCTACAGCCGTCCACTGGAGCTCTACCCCAGCCAGCGTCTCTCCCAGACCCAGATGCTGCGTGAGCTCAACATGCTGAGCTACAAGCAGGTGCGTCAGCCCCACACCCCGGGAGAGTATGCGGTCAACGGCAATCGCATCGAGCTGGTGCGCCGTCCGTTCGAATTCCATGACGGCGCAGACGGCGCCCGCGGCCTGCGCCTCACCTTCAACGGTGCACGGCTGGAGGGGATCCAGTCGCTGGAGAACCAGCGTCAGCTCGGTTATGCCCAGATGGACCCGGTGTTGCTGGACCGTCTCAACACCGAGGATCGGGAAGATCGCCTGCTGGTGCGCATCGCCGAGGTGCCGGACAGCCTGCTGGTGACCCTGCTGACCACCGAAGATCGGGACTTCTACCAGCACGGTGGCGTCTCGCCGGTGGCCATCATGCGCGCCATGGTAGCCAACCTGCTGGCGGGTCGTACCGTACAGGGGGGCAGTACCCTCACCCAGCAGCTCGCCAAGAACTTCTTCCTGACCCGGGAGCGCAGCCTGTGGCGCAAGGCGCAGGAAGCCTATATGGCGGTGCTGATTGACTACCGCTACAGCAAGGACGAGATCCTGGAGGCCTACCTCAACGAGGTCTATCTGGGGCAGAACTTCTCCCAAGGGGTCTATGGTTTCGGGCTCGCCTCCTACTTCTACTTCGGCATCCCGGTCAACGAGCTGGACATCGATCAGGTGGCCCTGCTGGTGGGCATGGTGAAGGGGCCCTCCTATTACGATCCCTGGCGCTTCCCCGAGCGGGCCAAGGCGCGCCGGGATCTGGTGCTGAAATTGCTGATGGAGCACGGCAGCCTGACCCAGGCCGAGTATGAGTTGGCCAGCAAGCAGCCCCTTGGCATCATAGCCAGGGGCCAGATGAGCTATGGTCGCACCCCGGCCTTCATGGGGCTGCTCAAGCGGGAGATCCAGAATCGCTTCGGCCCGGATCTGCTCAAGCAGTCCGGCCTCAAGATCTTCACCAGCCTGGATCCCATCGCCCAGCATGCCGCAGAGCAGGCGGTGCAGACCGGCCTGGCCACCATAGAGAAGCAGCGCGGCAAGAAGAAGCTGGAGGCGGCCATGGTGGTCTCCGACTGGCACAAGGGCGAGGTGGTCGCCATGGTGGGGGGACGGGATCCCCGTTACGCCGGCTTCAACCGTGCCCTGGATGCCCGTCGCCAGATAGGCTCCCTGGTGAAACCGGCGGTCTATCTCACCGGCCTCTCCAACGGCCTGACCCTGGGCACGCCGCTCAAGGACCAGCCGATCCGCATCCGCGGTCAGGATGGCCAGATCTGGACGCCGCAGAACTACGATCGCAAGTTCCGCCAGAGCGTGCCGCTGATGGAGGCGCTTGCCAGCTCCCTCAACGTGCCGACCGTCAACCTGGGTCTTCAGGTGGGGCTCGACAAGGTGGTGGACACCCTGCACAAGCTGGGGGTCCAGCAGGAGATCCAGCCTTACCCGTCTCTGGTGCTGGGGGCGGTGGCGCTCTCCCCCATGGAGGTGAACCAGATGTATCTGCCCATCGCGAACCAGGGGCTGACCCAGCCGTTGTCAGCGATCCGCGCTGTGGTGAACGGCGATGGCAGCCAGCTCTATCAGCATGACGAGACCGCCAAGCGGGTGACGGATCCCCAGGCCAGCTGGCTGACCCTGTTCGCCATGACCAAGACGGTGAGCCAGGGCACGGCCCGGGCGCTCGGTGCCAAGTTCCCCGGCGCCACCATGGCCGCCAAGACCGGGACCACCAACGAGCTGCGGGACTCCTGGTTTGCCGGGATGGACAACAACGAACTGGTGAGCATCTGGGTGGGTCGTGATGACAACCAGCCCGCCGGGTTGACCGGGGCCAGCGGTGCCTTGCAGCTGTTCAGCGGTTACATGAGCCAGCGCGGCGTCAACAGCCTGGGGTTGAAGATGCCGGAAGGGGTGAGCTGGGCCAGCTTCTCCCGCAGCAGCGGCGCCCGGGTCGCGAGCGATTGCCCCGGCAGTCTGCAGGTGCCGGCCAAGCTCGCGGGACTGAGCGAGCCGATGAGCTGCGCCAGCCCGGTATCCAATCCGGTCAACGCGCTGGATCAGTGGTTCGGCGGCTTCTTCAACTAACGGAAGCGGGCAGCCCAGGCTGCCCGTTTTACAAGGATTGCCATGACACTTTCCCTGCTCGGCGGCATTCATCATGTGGCCATCATCGCCAGCGACTATGGCCGCTCGCGCCACTTCTACCACCAGGTGCTGGGGCTGCCCATCCTGGCGGAGACCCTGCGGGAGGCCCGCCAGTCCTGGAAGCTGGATCTGGCGCTGCCTGACGGCGGCCAGCTGGAGCTGTTCAGCTTTCCCACCCCCCCTGCGCGCCCCTCGAGGCCGGAGGCGTGCGGTCTGAGGCACCTGGCGTTTCGGGTGCCGGCGCTCGATCCCGTCATCGCCCATCTGGAGCGCCACGGGGTGGCCGTGGAGCCGGTGCGGGTGGACGAGCTGACCGGCAGTCGCTTCACCTTCTTCGCAGACCCGGACGGCCTGCCGCTGGAGCTCTACGAGGTCGATGCGGAGCCGGCATGAGCGGGCTTTGCAGCAGCATGAGTGCGCAAGAAAGCCGCCCGGCGAACACCGGGCGGCTTTTTTCATGGGGTCAGGCCGTCCGTCAGGCCGTGGTCAGCAGGGCGACGGCGACGGCCATCACCAGGATGCCAACCCAGCCGACGGGCTTGAGGCGCTCACCAAACAGCAGCAGGCCGCCGAGGGCGGTGCCCAGGATGCCGATGGCGCCCCAGGTGGCATAGGCCACGGCGAGATCTATCCTGCCGGTGCTCACCGCCTCACTGAGCAGGGTAAAGGCGCAGAGCACCAGCAGTATGCCGAGCAGGCCCCAGCCCTTGTGGCGAAAACCGAGGGAGCGGTTGATGGCCATGTTGGCCCCCACATCCAGCAGGGCGGCGCCCAGTACGATGATCAACGGGTGCATGGGGCCTCCTTGGCAGGGGTCGGCTCAACCGGCTCGGCATGGGTTTCCCCCAGGGTCACCATAACAATGCCCACTATTGCCAGCGCCAGCCCGATCCACTCCTGCACACTCAGCTCGTAGCCCAGGAACAGCACGGAGACGGCGGTGATCAGGGCGATTCCCAGCCCCTCCCACAACGCGAACGCAATACCAATGGAGATTGTTTTGGCGGCCTTGGCCAGCAGCAGGTAGGAGAGTGCGATGAGCAGCCACATCGGCAGATGGTGGAGCCAGCCGGTCTCACTCTCCGGGATCAGGGCCATGGTGGAGGTGCCTGCCACCTCGGTCAGGATGGCCCCCGTCAGGAAGAGGCGGGTCAAAAGCAGGGGACTGGATAACATGGGGTTTCCTTCTGTTGCTGCGACGAGGGAGAGGATAGCCGCAGCCTGTTCAGTCGGCAGAATCGCTGAGCGTCGAGAATTCAGGCGCTGATAGTTTGCCTCGGAGGAGAGTGGCGGCGTAAGGTGAGGATGGAACAAGCTGCCGCCAGAGCGTGACCATGAAGCTTTATCAGATACAACTCTTTGTCGAATCAGCAGACAGTGGCTCGATTGCCAATGCCGCCAGACGCCTTGGCAAGAGCCGCAGCGCCGTCAGCACGGCGATCGCTTCCCTGGAAGTGGAGCTTGGCGTCGACCTTTTTGAACGAGGTGCCAACCAGAGCCGACTCACCGAGATAGGGGAGCAGGTGCTGGACGACTGCCGGCGGCTGCTGCAGGCGGCCAACAGTCTCAAGCTCAAGTGCGAGCACCACGCCTCAGGGGCCGAGGTGGCGCTGCGGGTAGCGCGGGATGACGCCATCCCGGAGCCGGTCTGGCGCGAGATGCTGGGGGCACTGCGCCAGCAGTTTCCCGGCACCAGCATCTCCTTGGTGCTGGCTTCGCCCCCCGAACTGCCTGCCCTGGTGGAGGAGGGGTTTGTGGATGCCGCCTTCGGCCTCATCACCGAGGATCAGGAGCGCAGCGGCCTCAACATAGACGTGCTCAACCCGATCCGCACCCTGATGGTGGTGGCGCCCAGCCACCCGCTGGCGGGGTTGAAACGGGTGCTGCAGCAGGATCTCACCGATCAGACCCAGGTCACCCTCTCCTATGTGGACGAGTTCTCGGTCAAGAGCCTGCTCCCCATCGGTGGCCAGCACATAGGGTTGTCGAGCTTCGAGCTGATGCGGGATGCGGTGCTGGACGGTCTCGGCTGGGCGGTGTTGCCCTCACCGCTGATCCAGAGCCAGCTGCGCCAGGGGGAGCTGCTGACCCTGAAGCACAAGTTCAGCCTGCAGTGGCGCGATTACGGGGTCTATCTGTCGGAGAACGCCCATCACGGCAAGGTGCTGGCCTGGCTGAAGAAGGCCATCGAGGCCTATCTCGAACCCTTCGAGTAACCAGGAGTACAGCAACAGGGGCCGCTGGCCCCTGTTGCTTGAGACGGCTGGAGGTCAGCGCAGGGCGTGACGGGGGGCGGGTTGGCGCTGGCGAAAGGGCAGCAGGAGCAGGCTGAGCAGCAGATCCCCCAGCAGGGACGCGAGCAGCCCCACCGTCACCCCGCAGAAGATGGCGGCCTGCTTGAGGGGCACCACATAGCCGTAGTTGCGCAGGGTGTCCTGCCAGAGCTGGGAGTCCGCCTGCAACAGCAGGTGGGAGACTTGCAGGTACCAGGGCCTATCTTGGAAGGCGCGCTCCTGCTGCAGGTGGCGCTGCTGGCTCACCAGCTGCTGGAGGCTGGTGGCATCCTGAGTGAAGACGGGATCCTGGCTGGCGCCGTAATGGGCGACCAGGGCGTCGAGGTCGCCGCCAAAGTGTTGATCCGCGGTGCGCTGGAAGGGTTCCATGCTGAGGCTGGCCTGCTGCAGGCGCGCATCCAGCCGCTGGTAGTAGAGATCGACGATCCCCGGTATCTGCACGCCCGCCAGCAAACCGAGGGCAAACAACATCATGCGAAGGTAACTGCGCATAGCCATCATCCTGAGTAAAAGGAGCCTCATACTAGCCGCAAGCCCTCGGCGCGCCAAGGTGGCGCTGACGGCCCCGGTATCCGGTGATAGCGGGTTGGGTCAAAAAGGAGTCAACAGGATGTTGTTTGTTACATGAATTCTTACATTTTTGTGATGCAAGTCACTCGGAGGCTGACCTAGAATCACCGCTTTTTGAAGGAAGACTCGGCATGAGCAAGTTCATACCTTTCTATCTGATCGGGGGCCTGATTGCCCTCAGTTGGGCCACCCTGCCGGGTCATGGCCCCTGGGATCACTGGGATCTCGCCACCTTCCAGCTGGTCAATGGCTGGCTGGGTGAATCCGCCCGCTGGGCCGATCTGGTAGCCATCACCAACAATCGCCTGTTCGATCTGGTCGCCCTGGGTTGCATGGGACTGATCCTGGCCGCCTGCTTCTTCCGGGCACATGTTGAGGGGCGCCGTCGTCTGGTGGCCATGGGGATCGTCATGTTGCTGGGGGCCCTGGTGATCAATCAACTCGGCCACCTGCTGCCGGTCAGCCGTCCCAGCCCCACCCTGATGGTGGACGGGGCGCTGCGCCTGACCGAGATCAGTGCCATTCCCACCAAGGACTCTGCGGGCGACAGCTTCCCCGGTGATCATGCCCTGTTCTTGATGATCTTCGCCAGCTTTGCCCTGCGTTACCTGCCGCGCCGGGCCGCCGTGATCGCCGTGCTCATGGTGCCTCTGTTCTCGGCCCCCCGCATCCTCGCCGGTGCCCACTGGCTGACGGATGTCTATGTCGGCGCCCTCTGCCTCGCTCTCATCTGTCTGCCGCCCCTGCTGCTGACCCCCCTCTCGGATCGACTGATCGAGCGCCTGGCCCCCAGGCTGCCCCGCTGGATCGCCGGAACTCCTTGCTGCTTGAGTAGCGGAGGGCAATAAAAAGAAGGCGGGTGACCGCCTTCTTTTGCTTATGCCCATCGGTGCTGTGGTCGTCGCGAAATGACCAGGACTACGCCCGATGAGTGCGGGCTTGCGCCCTCAACGACAAGTATTGGCAGAGTCATTCGAGCTTTACCATCAGAAACTGACGGGGCCAAACGTTTGCATCCGATGAAAGCGTGATCCAGACCAGGATTTTTTCTGTGGGCTGCCTTAGAATCGCCGCCCGTTGCTGGAGGTCCCCCTATGCTTGTCACTTTTCTGCGCCTGTTGTTCATCGGTTGCGCCCTGGTCTTTATCTTCATGCTGATCCATGCCTGGTGGCACAAGCGGCGCCGGGGCGAGCTGGAATCCACCCCCTTCTGGCCGGTGGCGGTCATCGGTTTCGTCGCCAACTTTCTCGACACCCTTGGGGTCGGCAGCTTCGCGGTCAAGACCGCCTGCTACAAGCAGTTCAAGCTGATCGACGATCGTCTGCTGCCGGGTACCCTCAACGGTCAGTGCGTGCTGCCGACCGTGACCCAGTCCCTCATCTTCATCGGCGTAGTCAAAGTGGATCCGCTCACCCTCATCAGCATGATGGCCGCCGCCGCAGCGGGCGCCGCCTGGGGGGCCCGTCATGTGGCCTCGTTCGATCGCCAGACCATCAGGCTGGTGATGGCGGTCTCCCTGCTGGTCGTCGCCGGGCTCATCTTCGCCGGTCTGCTGGGCCTTTTCCCCGTTGGCGGAGATGCGATGGGGCTCAGTGGCTACAAGCTGGGAATAGCCCTGCTCGGCAACTTCCTGTTCGGGGTGCTGATGAATGTGGGTATAGGGTTGTTCGCCCCCTGCATGACGCTGGTCTATCTGCTGGGGATGAACCCGCTGGCGGCCTTCCCCATCATGATGGGGTCCACCGCCGTGCTCAGCGTCTTCTCGGCGGGCACCTTCATCCGCAAGGGGGCCTTCGATGCCAGGGCCGTGCTGGCGGTGGCCCTCTTCGGCCCCATCGGCGTGGTGCTGGCCGCCATGCTGGTACAGTCCATGGACATGGAGATGCTCAAATGGCTGGTGGCCTTCATCGTCATCTACACCTCCTGGACCATGTACGCCTCCTGGCAGGCGGCGCGCCGTCAACCCGACCTCCAGGTTGAAGCACAAGCCCAGCTGAGTGAGGCTCCCCGCTAGCCGTCTCCTATCCACAGGAAGCCTGTCAGGGCGAGGAATTATCTCGCCCGTCTGAAGCCACTGCGTCGCCGAGGCAGAATGCCTGCCCCTGACTCGCCGCCACTGGTCAGGGGCCGCTGACTGGAGGCGACCAGGGCTGCCTCGGCCTTTGCCCCGAGGAAGACATAGAGCCCCAGCGCCAGCAGCAATCCCACGGCGCAACCCATCACCCCCACCGCAGGCCAGAGCAGTTCGTTCTGGCCGAGGGATCCCTTGAACAGCAGCAAGAGTCCCTCGATGGAGACCGCGATCAGGATGGCGGCGATGAAGCGGGTGATGGTGCGGCGAATGGCGCTGTGACGGAAGATGTCCTTATGCAGCAACACCTCCTCCTCCAGTATGGTCTTGCCGAGATCGAACACCGCCAGCGCCAGGGTCAGGAAGATGATGGCGCTGAAGGCGCCGAGCCGGTTCTGCTGGGTGCCGCACAGCAGCAGATAGAGCTGCTCGAGGCCATGCCAGATCAGGGTTCCCACGATGAGAAACAGCGCCAGACTCAGGATCACGTAGACGGCCCTGAACCAGGGGATGGCGCGGCGCCGTTCCCTGTCCCCCATCAGCCAGGCGATCAGCTGGTGCAGATTGATCTCAAGCTCCCGACCATGACCCTGCACCCTTAGCCGCAACTGCCCCTGGGGGGCCGGAATGGGGGGCAGGATCACTGCTCTTGCCTGGATCTGGCCCAGACTCAGCACGCTCAGCACGAAGGGATAGCCCTTGAGGGCCTCCTGGGGGAGGGTGAGCAGCCCCAGCAACAGGGGGGTCAACTCGGTTTCGTACTCCTGATAGCGCCGCAGCACATCGATGGGGCTCATCTCTGCCATATGGACCTCGGTCAAGTGGGCTCCTGAGTAAGGCAGTGCAAATAGTGGGCCCGCTTTATGACAGCCAGTGTGGCCGCGGATGCACCAGCAAGTGGCAAACGCCGACGAGAAGAGATAGGGGGCTGCACCAGAAGGGGGCTCTGGCAAGGCGAGACGACAGAGGTCACAAAAAAGGGCCCTTCGCGGGCCCTTGGTTCATGCTGGCAGGGCTCAGCCCGCCAGTTTGGCGAAGCTGCGCTCGGCGGCGGCCAGGGTGTGTTCAATCTCCTTGTCGCCGTGAGCCAGTGACAGGAAGCCCGCCTCGTAGGCACTCGGCGCCAGATAGACACCCTCTTCCAGCATCAGATGGTAGAAGCGCTTGAAGCGCTCCATGTCGCAGCGGGTCACCTGCTCGTAGCGGGTGATCTCGGTCTCTTCGGTGAAGAAGAAGCCGAACATGCCGCCCACGTAGTTGATGGCAAGCGGGATACCGTGCCTGGTGGCGGCCGCTTTCAGTCCTTCTGCAACACGCGCAGTCTTGTCGCTCAGCTGCTCGTAGAGGCCCGGTTCCAGCAGCAGGTCCAGCATGGTGAGACCTGCGGCCATGGCCACAGGGTTGCCGGAGAGGGTGCCAGCCTGATAGACGGGGCCGGTCGGCGCTATGTATTGCATCACCTTCTTCTTGCCGCCGAAGGCGCCCACCGGCATGCCGGCCCCGATGATCTTGCCGAGGGTGGTCAGATCCGGGTCTATGTTGTAGTGGCCCTGGGCGCCGCGCAGGGAGACGCGGAAGCCGGTCATGACTTCGTCCAGGATCAGCAGGGCGCCGAACTCGTCGCAGATGGCGCGCAGCCCTTCCAGGAAGCCGGGCACCGGCGGGATGCAGTTCATGTTGCCTGCCACCGGCTCGACTATGATGCAGGCGATCTCGCTGCCGTACTGAGTGAAGGCTTCACGCACCGAGTCCAGATCGTTGAACACGCAGGTCAGGGTGTGCTTGGCGAAATCAGCCGGGACGCCCGGGCTGTTGGGCTGACCCAGGGTCAGGGCGCCTGAACCTGCCTTGACCAGCAGGGAGTCGGCGTGGCCGTGGTAGCAGCCTTCGAACTTGACGATCTTGTCGCGGCCGGTATAGCCGCGGGCCAGGCGGATGGCGCTCATGGTGGCTTCGGTGCCGGAGTTGACCATACGCACCTGCTCCATGGAGGGCACTATCTGGCGTACCTTCTCGGCCATCAGCACTTCGATCTCGGTCGGCGCACCGTAGCTCAGCCCCTTCTCAACGGCCTTGATGACGGCGGCCTTGATGGCCGGGTGGTTGTGACCCAGCAGCATGGGGCCCCAGGAGCCGATGTAGTCAACATAGGCCTGACCGTCCACGTCATAGAGGTAGGCGCCATCGGCGTGATCGATGAAGCGGGGTGTGCCGCCGACCCCATTGAAGGCGCGGACCGGTGAGTTGACGCCGCCCGGAATGGTCTGGCGGGCCTGTTCAAACAGCTGATCTGATTTTGACATGGATCATCCTTAATGGGATTTTGGTCGTCACCCGGGTGCAGGCGGTCGATTGCGGCTCGGCAGGCTGCGGTGGGAGGAGTATGCTTTGCGCTCTCGCCACCCGGACTCCCGGACTGCACCCGTGATAAATGAAACGGGCCGACTATAGCAGAAAGGCCCTGTGCTGGGCAGCCGAGCCGAGGCCGGGTGTTTTCGACCCTCGTCAGATGAGCGTGAATACCCATGGTGCAACAAGCTATCCCCCCTCGCGAGGCGACCACACAAGGCGGCCCGCCTGTCCTTCAGCGCCTGATCCAGCGGGACAAGATGCCGCTGCTGGTGCTCTTGCTGGCCGCCCTGGTCGGGGTTCTGGCCGGACTGGTCTGCGGGTTGTTTGAATCCGGTGTGCACTGGCTGGCACAGCAGCGAGTCCTGCTACTGGCGGATCGCCCCTGGTGGCAGCTCGGGCTGCTGGGCTTTGGTTTCAGCGCCCTGCTGGGGTTTGTCGGCTACTTCCTCACTCACACCTTCGCCCCGGAAGCGGGTGGCTCCGGCATTCCCGAGATCGAAGGGGCCATGGACGAACTGCGCCCGGTGCGCTGGTGGCGGGTCTTGCCGGTCAAGTTCTTCGGCGGCATCTGCACCCTGAGTTCCGGCATGGTATTGGGGCGGGAGGGGCCCTCGGTACAGATCGGCGGCAACCTTGGCAAGATGGTGGCGGACATCTTCCGCCTGCCGAAGGAGCATGGTCACGCCCTGCTGGCGGCGGGGGCGGCGGGCGGTCTGGCTGCCGCCTTCAACGCGCCGCTGGCGGGAATACTCTTCGTGATGGAGGAGATGCGGCCGCAGTTCCGTTACTCCTTCCTAGCCATCAAGGCGGTGGGGATCTCGGCCGTCATGGCGACCCTGATGCTGCAGAACATGAAGGGGCAGGCACCTGTCATCACTCTGCCCCACTACGACGGCCCGGCCCTGAAGGCGCTCTGGCTCTTCCTCTTCATGGGGGGCTGTTTCGGCGTGCTGGGCTTCGTGTTCAACAAGCTGGTGCTCGCCTGTCAGGACGGCTATCTGGCTCTGCACCAGAACAAGCGTCACCGCTTCGTCGCCATCGGCATGCTGGTGGCAGGCACCTTCGGCGTGCTCTCGCTGTTTGCCCCTTCGGTGACCGGTGGGGGAACCGAGCTGATCCCTCATCTGGTGGGGGGTAACTATGGGATGGCGACCCTCTTCCTCATCTTCTCGGTGCGACTGATCGCCACCCTCGTCTGTTTTTGTTCGGGCGCCCCCGGCGGCGTCTTCGCCCCGACCCTGGCACTCGGCACCCTGTTCGGGGTGGTCTTCGGCCACCTGTTCCATGCGGCCTTTCCCGATCTGGGCATAGAGCCCGGCGCCTTCGCCATCGCCGGCATGGGAGCGCTGTTTGCCGCCACAGTGCGGGCCCCCATCACCGGCATAGTGCTGGTGACCGAAATGACGGACAACTATCAGC